>UQGL01000071.1 GCA_900540595.1 uncultured Oscillospiraceae bacterium | reverse complement strand
CGAACGGCGGCGAGGATGCTGACCCGGACAGCATGGACGAAGATCTGATCCCCGGTAGCAATGCCACCTTCCCGCTGGGCTTTACCAGCAGCGAGAAGAAGGATGGCGACAAAAAGGCCGACCGAAAAAACGGCAAAAAACCGCCTAAGCGCAAATTTTTGGATACCTATTGTGAGAATCTGACCCGCAAGGCCCGGGAAGGCAAACTGGACGATATCATTGGCCGCGACCGCGAAATTTACCGCACCATCCAGATCTTGAGCCGCCGCCAGAAGAACAACCCCTGCCTGATCGGCGAAGCCGGTGTGGGCAAGACCGCCATTGCCGAGGGCATTGCGGAGCGCATTGCCAAGGGAAATGTGCCCATCGGCCTGAAGGATAAGGAGATCTATCTGCTGGACCTCACCAGCCTTGTGGCAGGCACCCAGTTCCGCGGCCAGTTCGAGCAGCGGGTCAAGGGCCTGCTGAGCGAAGTGAAGGCCGCAGGCAATGTGATCCTGTTCATCGACGAGATCCACACCATCACCTCTGCCGGTGAGAGCGAGGGTGCCATGAACGCGGGCAATATCCTGAAGCCCGCCCTCTCCCGTGGTGAAATTCAGGTCATCGGTGCCACCACCTTCAACGAGTACCGCAAGTATATCGAGAAGGATCAGGCGCTGGAACGCCGTTTCCAGCCTGTGCGGGTGGAAGAACCCAGCGTGGCCGATACCCTTGCTGTGATGAACGGCATCAAGCACTACTACGAGCAGCACCATCATGTGCAGGTGCCTGCCGATGTGCTTTCTGCCACTGTCACCCTGAGTGAGCGCTATATCACCGACCGTTATCTGCCCGATAAGGCCATCGACCTGCTGGACGAAGCCTGCGCCTGCTGCAATCTGGCCCACCCGGTCATTTCCGAGTATCTTGGGATGCAGAAGGAGCTGGATGCCCTCAAGCAGGAAGAAGCCGAGATGGAGAATGCGGATGTGAACGAGCCCATCGACTACGAGCGTGTGGCAGAGCGCAAGACCCGCATTGCAAAGCTCGAAGCCGACCTGCCCGCAAAGCAGGCTGCTGCCAGCGAGATCCAGGTGACCATGGACGATGTGGCCAAGGTCATCGAGCTGTGGACTGGCATTCCGGCGGTCAAAATTCGGGAGACCGAGTTCGCAAAGCTGGCAAACCTTGAGGGCGAGCTGAAAAAGAAGATCATCGGGCAGGACGAGGCCGTGCATCTGGTAGCGCAGGCCATCAAGCGCAGCCGCGCCGACCTTTCCGGCCGCCGCCGTCCCGCAAGCTTTATCTTTGTGGGCCCCACCGGCGTGGGCAAGACCGAGCTGGTCAAGCAGCTGGCAAATCAGCTGTTCGACGGCCCCGACCCGCTCATTCGTCTGGACATGAGCGAGTATATGGAAAAATACGCGGTGTCCCGCATGATCGGTTCGCCTCCGGGCTATGTGGGCTACGAGGAGGCCGGTCAGCTCACCGAGAAGGTGCGCCGCCGCCCCTACAGCGTGGTGCTGTTCGACGAGATCGAAAAGGCGCACCCGGATGTCATGAACATTCTGCTGCAGATTCTGGACGAGGGCAAGATCAACGATGCGCAGGGCCGCACGGTGGATTTTTCCAACACGGTCATCTGCATGACCTCCAACGCCGGCAGCAGCGACCAGAGTACCGGTGGGCTTGGCTTCAATAAGAGCGAGGAACAGCTCAGCGAGGAAAAGACCCGCAAGGCGCTGGCCCAGTTCCTGCGGCCGGAGTTCCTTGGCCGCGTGGATGAAGTGATCGCCTTCAAGCCCCTGACCGAGGAGACCCTGCAGGGCATCGCGGCCCTGATGCTGGACGAGTACAAGCCCGGCATGGAGGCCAAGGGGATCGCATACAGCTACACCCCGGCAGCCCTCAAGGCTCTGGTGCAAAAGAGTCAGGGCGGCAAGTTTGGTGCGCGCGATTTGCGCCGCGTCATTCGCAAAGCCGTGGAAGACCCCGCCGCCGAGCGCCTGATCGACGGCAGCCTTGCTTCCGGCGGCACCCTTGTGGTGGATGCCGGTGAAAACGGCGAAATTATCTTGAAGTAAACAAAAAAGCCCCTGCATCCGTTTTTGGAATGCAGGGGCTTTTCCGCTGTTTGGCGCTGTACGGCAAACTGGAATTTTTGTTATTCTACGATACCTTCAATATAGCTGTAATCAATATTTCCCTTTG
>UQGL01000070.1 GCA_900540595.1 uncultured Oscillospiraceae bacterium | reverse complement strand
TTATCGAGCATTTTGGCAACGCAGATGCCGTGCCGCAGCCGCCGGAGCGGTGCTTGAGCCGTCAGGCGGGAATTGTGCGGTGTTGCCCAAGCCCCGGCCAAACAAAATCCGCCGCATGAACATTGCGTTCCGCAGCGGAATCCGCTATAATGAACTATATATCGAAAGACCGCCCGCACAGACAAGGAGCCTGCCATGAAGCCGAAGCTGACCCGTTGGACAAACACCGCTCTGGCCGTGCTGCGCCGCTATCTGGCACTGGATATGACGGTCTACGCCGGGTCGGCCACGCTGTTTTTGCTCACGGCGTCCTTTCCGCTTTTAATGTGGGTGCTGCTGCTTGTCAATTTGATCCCCGCCTTCTCGGTGGAGGGTGTGGCCGAGCTGCTGGCGGATTTTCTGCCCCCGATCCCCGAGATCCAGTCCGCCGCCGTGCAGCTTTTGCAGAGCCTGAGCGGCCAGTCGGCCCAGTTTGTGGCCTCGCTGGCCGTGCTGACCACCATCGTCTCGGCGTCCGGCGGTGTGAGCGCGCTGCAGGTGGGGCTGCAGCGGCTGACGCCCGGTTCCCGCCGCACCTTTCTGAACCGGCTGCTCGCCATCGGGTACACCTTTGTATTTGAGCTTTTGCTGCTCGTCATGCTGGCCCTGCAGGGTATGCGGTCGCTGTTTGCGCATTTTGCCGACACGCTGCCGTTTTTCCGGCATTATGCAGCGGTGGTGCATCATCTGCAGCGGGTGGCCGACATCGGCCGGTTCGTGACGATCCCGCTGCTTTTTGTGCTGCTGCTGCTGATCTACACCTATGTGCCGGGCGGGCGGCGTACGCTGCGCAGCCAGCTGCCGGGCACGATCTTTGCCACAGCCGGGTGGCTGATCTTTTCGCGGGTATTTTCCTTTTACATTGCGCATTTCTGGCGGCGGTCGTATATCTACGGCTCCCTGACGGCGGTGATCCTGCTGATCCTGTGGCTGTATGTGATCATCAATCTGCTGTTTATCGGGGCGGGGCTGAATGCAGAACTGCTGCCCAAAGGCTTCTCCCCCGGGGGAGAAGCTGTCCGCAAAGCGGACGGATGAGGGGCGGACTTTCCGCGGCAGCCCATTCCCGGGCAATCACGGAAACGCCGCCCCTCATCCGTCTGCGGTCGGGGGCCGCAGACACCTCCCCCCGAGGGGGAAGGCTTCCCAAACAAAAACGCGCCGTCCCAGACCCGGGACGGCGCGTTTTATATACGATTTACCGTTTGATATCGTAGTTCATGTTCATCAGGTTGCGGATGCTGTCCACATCGTCGGTGATGTTCGCATCGCCGTGGATGGTGTGCTTGATGGCACTGGACGCCACTGCAAAGTTGACCATATCCATTGGCTTGTAATCGTGCATCATGGCGTAGATCAGGCCGCTGGCAAAGGCATCGCCGCCGCCCACGCGGTCGAGGATGTTGAAGGTGAAAAGCTTGGACTCAAAGGTATGTCCCTCATACCAGAGGAAGGCCTTTAGGCTGTTTTCACTGCCGGAATGGGCGTAGCGCACATGGCGGGCAATGCACTTGATGTTGGGGTAACGGTCGATAAAATGCTGGAATATCTCATCCTGCTGCTCATAGCTGGGCTGCAGGGGGACGCCGTCCTTCCAGTCGCCCTTGGCGTGGTTCTCCTCATCCTTCCACAGGTGGTACGGCTCAATGCCGAACAGCACATCCACATAGGGCAGGCATTGGGTGCAATAGTCGCGGGCCTCCTCCCAAGACCAGAGGGTGGAACGGAAATTGCCGTCAAAGCTGACGGTCAGCCCCTTTTCCTTGGCGGTCTTGAGGCAACGCAGGATAAAGTCGGCGCAGTTGCGGTTCAGTGCCGGGGTAATACCGGACAGGTGCAGCCAGTCAAAGCCGTCAAACAGCGCATCAAGATCGACCTTGCTCAGGTCGTACTCGGTCAGGGCGCTGTGCATACGGTCATAGATGACCTTGCTGGGGCGGATGCCGTAGCCGGTCTCAAGATAATAGGTGCCCAGACGATGGCTGGGGGTCTCCTCCTTGGTGGAGAGGATCATCGGCGTGCAGTGTACATCGTTGCAGCGCAGCCAGCGCACGGCGCTTTTGCCCAGCGAGTTGTTGGGCACCACGCTGAAGAAGGTGGAATCCACCCCAAGGTTGGCCAGTGCCAGCGCAATATTGGCCTCGCTGCCGCCGTAGCTAGCCTCAAAGGTGGAGGTCATGCGGATCTTTTCATAATTCGGCGGGGTCAGTCGCAGCATCACCTCGCCGATAGTGATGAATTTCTGCGGGCTGTTGTTGCCCATCAGGATCGGATTGCTGTGCTCCATTTGGAAGTCCTCCTGTTTTTGCCGTAATTCGTTAGCTTAAGTGTACCGCATCACGCGGCGAATTGCAAGGCAAAAAGCGCAAAATCCGTGCGGTTAGTTTTTTAACAAGAGGGACAGATAAGGGAAAGCGGCTATAATGGCGCAGCTGCGGGGCGTCGAGGACGCCGCCCCCTACAACTAAAGGATAAAGGAGTTCTAAAGGC
>UQGL01000069.1 GCA_900540595.1 uncultured Oscillospiraceae bacterium | reverse complement strand
TGCCGCTGACCAGTTTCGGACGCGACAAACCCAAGTTCAAAGATTATCTGCTGCGGAGCAACCAGCCCGTGAATTTCAAATTCGAGGGCGTGGAGTACAGCATTACCATCGAAGAAGTTGCCATCTTCCCCCAAGGCTACGCCTCCCTTATGACCGAAACTGGTTTGTTGCAAGACGAACCCTCCATGCTCCTCATGGATCTGGGCGGCTGGACAGTAGACCTTATGCGCATAGACAATGCCATTCCTGTGGCCGACACCGCCCACAGCTTGGAACTCGGCATGATCCGCTGCGTGGATGATATTCGGGAGCAGGTGCGCCGGGAAACCGGGCTGTCGCTGACGGATGCCCAAATCGAAAATATGCTGGCGGGTCAGCCCTGCACAGTCAGCGATACGGTGCGCGACATTGTGAACAAACAAGGTCGCAAGTACACAGAGCATCTGCTGTCTGCCACTATGGAAGCCGGCTTCGACCTGCACGCCATCCCCGCCGTGCTATTGGGCGGTGGCGCATCGGTGGTGAGCCGTCACCTAAGCCCCAAAGACGGCCTTTGTAAGACGATTTTCCTGCTGGACGACAAGGTGAACGCGGTCGGATTCGAGCGCGCGTTGGCCGCCGTGTCGCGCCGTAAAAGCGAGGCATGAAACGACCGCAGTATGTTTTCCGCCCGAACCTCAGCGACCCGCAACACCGCCGCGCATGGGAGCTGCTGCAGCAGATGCCGTCAGCCCGCCGCAAGGAGTTTCTGGTACAAGCCATTCTTGCGACGGAGCAGACAGATAGGCTGGAGAAAAGCATCCGCAAGGTTGTGCGGGAGGAATTGCAGGCAGTCACTTTGACGGGGGCAATTTCTCGCACCCGAGCAACAGATATAATTCCGCCTTCCGCAATCAACTTTTTAGCTTCACTTTAAGGTGGTGATTACCATGTGGTAATAAACATAAAATCATAAATTGTTGGTTATGGGCATAATTGCCGAGTTATGCATCTCATTATCGTTGGTTTTCGTGAATAGCTTTGTCATCGCACTTGTGATATGCTTGCTTTGCAATCGAAAAACAACTTATCAATGACAAAAAGCGGTTGCAAATTCAGCTTAAGAACAGGAGAATGTAAAATGAACGAATGGGAAAAATTCTGGTCGATCATTGACCGAGTCCGCGCCAAAGCGGATATGCAGGATGAAGCGTCCGTGAAACAGTTCCTTTACACGGAACTCATCAAATTGCCGCAGGATGAACTGCTCGGCTTTGATTGCGTATGGCAAAGCTATCGCAATAAAGCCAACTTTCCCAAAATGGTCGCAGCAGCCTGCATCATCAATGACGGCAGTTCGGATGACAGATTTACCGATTTTCGTAACTGGCTGATTATGCAGGGGTACGATGCTTATCGGCAGACGCTGATTGACCCCGATAACCTTGCGGCGCTCAACATTCCGTTCCGAGATACTGAGTGGATGGGATGCGGGAATGTGGCGTGCTATGCCTACGCGGGGCAGAAGCTGCACACCTATTTTGAAAAGGAAGGAATTGCCGCCAAGTTATTCCGAAAGTATCCGGCTCTGCTGAAATCGTCTGCCGATTTACATCAGGCAATTATGCAGGAACAGCTTGCACCCCACCGTGCGCCGGAAACCGAATGGGAACGACAAATGCTGCGAACGAAAGTCAAGCACTACATAGATACCAGTGGGCTGGCGTACAGCTACAACGAATTCTATACTCAAAATATGCCGGATAAGGTTGCATGGAAAACGCTGCAAAGCGATTTGTTTGCAAATCTGCCGCAAATCAAGGCGGAACGTATGCCGCAGGACTTTTCCGTAGTTTTGCCGAAGTTGTGGAGAAAACGTCAGGCATGGAATGCCGAGCGTACAAAACGCCCGCCCTATCGCGGTGAGGAAAGGTAGTCCACCACGCCGGGAAGAAAGAATCCTTGGTGGGTCTGGCTGCTGCCGCTGCCCATTGTATGGAGGGCGGCACTGGCGGTGGCTTGCCGTTGGCAGCCAGGCATGAAGATAACGGCTTTGCTGGATGCGCTGAACAGCGCACTGGCAGAGCCGTTTGCGTTGGCGTGGGTCAGCGACAGCCCACGCTTTTTGCTTGTGTTTACGGTGATTTACGCGGTGGTGGTTATCGTGACCGTGACGGATCAGAAGAACACCCGCCCCGGCGCGGAGCATGGCTCGGCGGCTTGGGGCGATGTGTTCCGCTTGAACAAGTTCTACATGGACAAGCGAGGACCGAACCTGCTGCTGACCCAGCATTTCCACATTGGAATCGACGGCTACAAACACAAGCATAACACGAACATCCTCATTGTCGGCGGCTCCGGTGCAGGCAAGACCAGAACCTACGGCGTGCCGAATGTACTGGAATGTGCCTGCTCTATGGTAATTACAGATCCCAAGGCTGAAATTTTGCGTAAGACTGGCAATTTGTTGAAGCAAAAAGGGTATGAGGTTATCGTTTTTGACCTCATAAACCCTGCCGCATCGTTCTGTTACAACCCGTTTGTGTATGTGCATGATGACCGTGAAGTGCTGA
>UQGL01000068.1 GCA_900540595.1 uncultured Oscillospiraceae bacterium | reverse complement strand
AGGACGGTTCGGGTTGGAGCAGCCGGTCAGCATGCCGGAACCTGCAATGGCAACAGCGGTAAGAGCGGTATATTTCATAAAGTCACGGCGGGAGAATGTATAGGACATGTTCGTTCCTCCTTTAAAAAGCAGATCAGTACGGCCTTGCGGCATTACCTATAAGATAGGCGAAACCGGGCCGGATGTCAATGCCTTTTGGCAAAATAAAATGATGAAATTTTGAGCTGTGACGTTGTTTTGCGACGAAATTTCGTCCTGTGCGGGCCGCGTATCAGGCGCGGGTCACGTCTGCAGCGGTCATGACGAAGGTCATGGTCTTATCTGCTGCAAAGGTGGGCATGTAAGTAACGCTCAGCTGCTGCCAGCCCTTGGGGACCATCAGCATCAGCTGCAGATAGCCGGTACCCTGCGGGGGCAGATTGGTGGAATCCGAGAAGGTCTGAGAGTTGGAGTTGTACAGCGAGATGTTGGCACCGCACTCCACGCTCTGGCCGTCGCAGGAAGCAGAGAAATCGGTAGAAGCTGCTGCCAGTGCGTGGAAGTTTGCATCCACGTTCTCCTGCGGGGGCACGGGATAAGCAGCGTTGATCTCGGCCAGATTCTGTGCGCCGATGTTGAAGGTCTGGTTCTTGGTGCGGTTGACCACGGTGACCAGAACAGCAATGTATTCGTAACCGGCCTGTGCAGGTGCGGTATCAATGTTGAACAGGCTGGTCAGCTGAACGCCAAGGCCGTTCCAGTTGCTGACCTTATCACCGACCTTGACATCCACGATGGTGGCGCTGCCATTCTGCTGGCAGCCGCCCAGCAGGCTTGCTGCGCCCAGAGCAGCAACGGATGCGCCGGTGCACTTGAGGAAGGTACGGCGGGAAATGGAGTTGGACATAAAATAAATCCTCCTTTTGATAGGAAAAACCGTATTCCAGAATATTCTATTCTGTTTATACCCTTTCTGCCCGAAAGATGCAAGGGTTTGGGGGCTGAATTTACAGCTTTTTCACAGGAATATCACCCTTCGTGGGTAAGGCCCTTCACATGTGTTTCGCTGGTTTTGACCAGATTTAACAGGCTGGGCGTATAAAGCGGGAACTCGCGGGTCAGGCTTTCTGTGGTCATGGTCAGGCAGGCCGGGTCCTTTACGCCCTCGCCGCCGTTCACATCCTGTCCGTCCAGCAGGGCTTCCACATTGGCTTCGGACATGCGCATCACGGCATCGGAGCAGCCGCGCCAGCGGATGGGATCGATGCTGAACATACTGGCGGCGTTGTGGGGCTCGGCCGAGTACAGCAGGCGGAACATTTTGGCTACGGCCATCATCAGGTAGGCGCTCACCTCGGTGGTAAGGGCCTTGCTGTGGCACTGGCCGATCTTGGCGTACAGCACGTTCAGGCCGTTGGAGATCAGCTTTTTGTTCATGGTGGGCAGCACGCTGCCGTGGTAGATGTTGTCCTTCATCTTGTCCGGGTTCGGAAGGTCTTCTGCCGAGAGCATCATGCCGTTGCGCTCTGCACTGCGGCCCAGAAGATAATCGCAGGAAACATTATAATAGTCTGCCACGCGCACCACAAAGTCCAGGCCGCATTCGCGGATGCCTTTTTCGTAGTGGGACAGCAGCGCCTGCGAGACGCCAAGATCCTCGGCGGCCTGCTTCTGGGTGATGCCGCGTTCCTTGCGCAGCAGCTTGATGATACGGTTGAATTCCATGATTTTTGGCTCCTCAAAGTTCGATATAGGGGGACATCCTTGTTTTTGGTTTACAGCAGGTTGATTATACACAACGGAAAACCTTTTGTAAAGCAAGAAAAGTGACGATATTTTTCGTTGATTTTCGTCATTTTTGTCAAAAGACTTGCTCTGGACACCATATCTATGCTAAACTATAGGTATTAACGCATACATTTTGTGGCGTGCGCGGGGCCGCGGCTGCCGCCAAAGAGCAAAAAATCTGGCAGACGACACGTTTTTCTGCCAGATTTTTTCTCCGCAGCGGGTTTTGCCGCCCGTTCCCGTGCCGCCGCACAGCGATAAAGAGAGGCACTATCCATGAAAACGTTCAAGCTTCATCTCATCCGCCACGGCATGACTGCAGGCAACCTGCAGGGCCTGTACATCGGCAGCGGCACCGACATCCCTCTGTGCGACGAGGGCCGCGCGCAGCTCAATGAGCTGAAAGAGCGGTTCGAGTATCCGCAGGTGGATACCGTGTTCTCCTCCCCGCTGCTGCGCGCGGTGGAAACAGCCAACATCCTGTTCCCGGATGCAAAGCACACCTTTACCGTGCACGACCTGCGGGAGGCCGGCTTTGGCAAGTTTGAGAACAAGCCGGTCAAGGAGCTGGTGCACGACGAGGACTTTAAAAAGTGGATCACCCCCGGCTCCGGCTATGTGCCCGAAGGCGCAGAGCCTACCGACCAGTTCCACGCCCGCTGCGCTGAAAGCCTGATGAAGCTGTTTGAGTATATGATCCGCATGGATGTGACCGAAGCAGCCTGTGTGACCCATGGCGGCGTGATCATGAGCATGCTCAGCCAGCGCGCGGTGCCCACCCGCCGCCCGGAGCAGTGGATGGCAGACCCCGGCTGCGGCTACACCGTGCAGACCGATGTGCAGCTGTGGATGCGGGACCGTCTGGTGGAAGCCATCGACATCGTGCCCTTTGGCTATGCCGATACCCTGCGCGGTCA
>UQGL01000067.1 GCA_900540595.1 uncultured Oscillospiraceae bacterium | reverse complement strand
CTGAAAGTTTTTTGAAGAAGTTTTCTTCAAAAAACGCGTACAAGCTGTTGATAGAGGGGCTTGCCGCGGCCTCCGCCGCGGGACAGCTTGCTTATTATAGCAATGTGTATGACTATTGTCAAGGGTTGTTTTTGATTTTTTCTACAAATTTCGAGAGGGATTTTTGGGCAAGGTGCATGTTGGGGATTTGTTGTGCATTGGCCACAAGTTGTGGTATCGGATAGGTTGCGGGCCGGGCATGCCCGGCCCCTACGGGGTGGTGGAGGGTGAGGTTGGTGGTATTGGCGTGGTGCGCGGGCGGCATGTATGCCGCCCCTACGGGGTGGTGGGGGATTTGTGAGCGATATAGGCTGGGCAATACTTACAAAGCTTTACAGGATCCTTACAGGTTTCCCCTTGATGTGACATGCGGAATGGTGTATACTATAGGCATAAGAACGGTTCTTTTCTACTATATCTTGTACCAGCCGATTTCTGATTCTGTTACCTGATCCACTGAAAGGAGCGTGTTTTTCCATGCTTCCATGCCAGAAGAACTGTCATTCGTACTGCCAGGGGTGCCACAAATCCTGCCCGCATTTCCGCGCGATGCAGGAGCAGCAGCGCCGAGATCTGGCCCGCAAGAAGGAATATCTGCGCCGGGCCGATGAATCCTGCCGCACGGTACTGCTCCAATGCCGGCAGGTTGGCGGATACTTAGGCCCCCTGCCTTACTGACATTTACATTTGTGCCTGCCCTGCGCTATAATAAAGGTATACTATTCTATTCCGCAGGAGGTTATTTCTATGGTTCGTCCCCTGATGACCGATGTGGTCTTTCTGGCGCAGAAGGCGCTGCCTGCAGATGCCGGTGACCTGTCGGTTGCCGATGACCTGCTCGACACGCTGACCGCCCACAAGGACGGCTGTGTCGGCATGGCTGCCAATATGATCGGCGTGAACAAAGCCCTCATTGTTTTTGACAACGAGGGCACGCCTTGCGAGATGTTCAATCCGGTCATCGTCTACCGCAAGGGTCCTTACCTCACCGAGGAGGGCTGTCTTTCTCTGCAGGGGCAGCGCAGGGCGCGGCGTCACAGGACTATCAAGGTCCAGTGGCAGGACCGTGCGATGCAGACCCATGTAAAGAATTTCACCGGCTGGACTGCCCAGATCATCCAGCATGAGGTGGACCACTGCAACGGCATCCTTATATAATAGGTATATGGCGATGCGCCCCGCGCGGGCGCATCGCTTTTTTGTACATATGTTCAACCCGTGTCAAAACTGTTGTAATGTAAAAATGTTGCAATATATGAAAAACTTGTCCGTTTTGTCGTTTTTTCATTGCAGCTTTCAAAAATAAAACGATGTATCTGCATATTTTATTTTTGCCAAATATTGACAACGCTGCCAACAACTCGTATAATAGGGGTACAGCTTCGACAAGTCTATCAGTCGAGCATCGTTTTTCGACACACTGTGCCGGAATACAAAACAGGAGGTACCAAAATGATTTCTACCGGTATCGTTCGCAGCATTGACAGTCTGGGCCGCGTGGTCCTGCCGAAGGAACTGCGCAATACCTACGGCATTACGCCGGACACCCCGCTGGAGATTTTTACCGACGGGGAGGCCATCGTTCTGCGCAAGTACCACGCCCAGGGCAGCTGCGTATTCTGCGGCGACATTTCGCCCGATGCGGTGCTGCTGCACGGCAAGTATATCTGCCCCGTCTGCCGCAAGGCGCTGTCGAAATAAGCGGCCGCGTCCTTAAAAAGAGAGCGTACCAGCCTGCAGGCCGGTACGCTCTCTTTTTGGTTTGTATCGTGCAGCGGGGGTCACTCGCCCTTTTTCAGGCCGCGCATCGATTCCTCGGCATTTTTGACGAGGTTGAACAGGCTTGTCGCGTGGCGAGGATAGTCCCGTGCCAGCTGATCGGTGCTGAGGGCCAGCGTGGCAGGCTCAAGGCTGTCGCGGGTGCCGTCCTCCCCGGTCAGGGCGGCGGACAGATCACCCTCCGCCACGCTCATGGCGGCATCGGCGCTGCTGCTCCACCGCGCCGAGCCGATGCGGAACATGCCGCTGACATTCTTGGGCGAGGCCTCGTACATCTGGCGGAACATCTTGTAGACGGCCAGCATCAAGTACTCACTGACGCCCACGACGAGCTGCTTGTCGCGGCTTTCCTGCAGCTTGTCATAGAGGATGTCCAGCGAGTTTTCGATAAGCTTTTTGTACATCGTGGGCAGCACACTGCCGCGATAGACGCTGCCGCCGGTGGCGGAGTTTCCCTCTGGCAGCTCCTCGACTGAGATGGTCTGCCCGCTGCGCTCTGCACTGCGGCCCAGCAGATAGTCACAGCTGACATCGTAATAGTCCGCCACCTGCACCACAAACGCAAGGCCGCACTCACGGATGCCCTTCTCATAGTGGGAGAGCTGTGCCTGACTGATGCCAAGATCCTGTGCCGCCTGCTTCTGGGTGATGCCGCGCTCCTTGCGCAGCAGCGTGATAATGCGATTGAATTCGATCCCCATGATCCGTATATCCTGTTCCGGGGCAGTGCCGGCATTGCTGCCGGGCCGCAGTAGTGCCCCTGCCGTATTTTCTACACGCTGTATATTATAACGGGTGGAAAACACTTTGTAAACCAGAATTTTCGACAGATTTTGTGCTGCCTTGGTTGTCAAAACGCCGAACTGCGCGTTTTTTCCTACATTTAGTCATTCTACAGCGGGTACAGCTATAAATATTGTGGCCAAAATTTGGCAGTTCGGTGTACCTTGCTTCGGTTGTAACCAAATTGTAATCTTTTGCGGTTGCGCAGGGGCTGATTTTAGGGTATGCTGATAATGCAGTACTGTGCAGCCGCGCAGCACCGCCATAGGTGAAACCATGAGGAAAGTGAGAACATACCGTGAAATATTATAAGCTTCACTTGATCCGACACGGCCTGACGGAGGGCAACCTGCAGGGGCTTTACATCGGCAGCGGCAGTGATCTGCCGCTCTGCGCCGAGGGCCGCGCCCAGCTGAAAACGTTGAAGAAGGATTTCGACTACCCGCAGGTGCCGCTGGTGTTCACCAGCCCGATGAAGCGCGCCACCGAGACGGCGGAGATTTTGTTCCCGGGCGTGCGGCAGATCGAGCTGGACGACCTGCGTGAGATGGCCTTTGGCAAGTTTGAGGGCCGCGCCGTGCAGGAGTTGGTAAAGGACCCGGAGTTTGCCCAGTGGATGGACCCCACCAGCCGCACGGTGCCTGAGGGTGCCGAGGACCGGCAGATGTTTTTCAACCGCACCTCGTCGATGCTGATGAAGATGTTTGAGTACATGCTGCGCACCCACACCGAGGAGGCTGCCTGCGTGACCCACGGCGGCGTCATTATGAATATGCTGTCCCAGCACGCCCTGCCCTTCCGCAAGCCGGAGGAGTGGATGACCGACCCGGGCGCGGGCTACAGCGTGCGGCTGGACGCCGAGATGTGGATGCGCGACCATCTGGCCGAGGCTTACGATGTTGTACCGCACGGCTATCTGGACGGGATGGAATAACGCGGGATCTTGTTCCTTCTTTACAAAGAAGGAAGCAGAAATTCCAAACAAAAATGCACCTGCTTTGGGTAAAGCGGGTGCATTTTTTATTTGCAGGTAGCGGCGTCCTCGACGCCACTTGCAAGTTGTTTTTATTCTGCCGGTTGTTCTTCCTCGGCGGGTGCCTCCGGGGCCGGGGTCTCTGCGGGGGCGGCGTCCAGAATGGCCTGCTTTTCGGCTATGGTCTGGTTCAGCTCGTCCACGCGGGCCTGGGCGGCATCGCGGGCGGCAAGCAGGTCCGCGTTTTCGCTGTCGGCGTCCAGCGCGGTCTGGGCCTGTTCCAGTGCGCTCTGGGCCTCGGCCAGATCCGCGTTTGCCTGATCCACGGCCGCCTGCGCGTCAATGCGCTCCTGTGCGCCGCGCAGCTCGGCTTCGGCGGCCGCTGCGGCGTCATCGGGGACACCGCTCTCCAGTAGGGCGGGCTTTTCGGGCAGGGTCTGTGCGCTGCCATCGGCGGCAGTCAGGCTCAGGCTCTGGCCATAGTAGCCGCCCCAGATGGCGATAAAGCTCTTGCCGGGGGCCACGGTCAGCGGCGTGCCATCGGCAGCCGTCAGGCTGAACGGGCCGGTGGCATCCTCCTTGGTCCAGTGGATCTGCTCCCACGCGCCGCCCTGCAGGTAGAGGCCGGTGCCGCCGGTCATATCATACTGGCGGGTGTAGCCATCATCCTTGATGCCGCTGGACGCATACAGCACAAACACATTGGTGAAGGCCGCCTGCTGGCCGTTGTCGGCATCGGTCATCGGGGAGCCGTCGCTGTTCAGCTTTTCATACAGGCCGGTGCCGGTGTTGTAGTTCAGCTGCTCACTGTCCGACGGCGAGAAGGTCACGGTCAGGTTCATACCGTTGCGGTTCTCGGGGGTGACCTCCGGCCGGAGACCGAAGCGGAAGAGCGGCGTGTTGCTGCCCTCCGGCGCGGTGCCGTAGCTCGTCAGTCCGGCGCGGATCAGCTCTCCGGTGGTGTAGAAGCAGTTTTCCTCGCGGTAGCCCGCGTCCTGACGGCCCTGATCAAAGGCGAAGGCCGCCTTGCCGATGTGATAGCCGTCCAGATCCTGATACGAAAGGGTGTTCAGCAGGTTGGAGGCATAGATGTTCTTGTCGATGTGGACCGGCACGGCGTTGAGCGGCAGTGCCACCTGCAGAAACAGATCCCGGCCGGGGCCGACCGGCCCTGCCTTGCTGATGCGGTCCACATCCGCGTAGAGTGCCATCAGCCCTGCGGTATTACCCTCGGTCACACCCTCGACCAGCACATCGGCGGCAGCCACACCCCACTGGGGCTGGGCACCGTCCAGCGTGCGCAGCGTCACAGCGACCGGGCGCTTGCCGGTATAGTCCCCGTCCTCCAGACCGGTCAGCGGGTTGCCTGCCGGGGCCGGAACGGGGGTCGGCTCTGCCGTAGCTGCGGGGGAAGGCGTGGCCGCCTGCTCCGGCGTGGCCGCTGCCTGCTGCCCGCTGCAGCCCCCCAGCAGCAGTGCCGCCAGCAGCGCTGCAGCGCTGCCCAATGCCTGCCATTTTCTCATAGTGTACCTCTCTCATAAAAACAACGCGGCCCGCCGGGCGAGCCGCGTTGTCGATGGATGCTTAGGGCAACACCGCACAATTCCCGCCTGACGGCTTAAGCACCGCTCCGGCGGATC
>UQGL01000066.1 GCA_900540595.1 uncultured Oscillospiraceae bacterium | reverse complement strand
CAGCTGCCGCACCTCGCTCGCCGTATCGGCACTTAGAATTATGCGGTATTGCCTATATACAAAAGCGCGGCTGTATCTTACGATACAGCCGCAATTTTATTTGCTATTTGTTTTTTTACAGAATCTTCTGCAGCTCATGCACCAATTCTTCCATGATGATCGGCTTGGACAGGAAGCCGTTCATGCCGCAGTCGAGGGCGCTCTTTTTATCTTCCTCAAAGGCGTTGGCGGTCATGGCAAGGATCGGGATGCCGGCAAGGGCCGGGTTTTCCAGCGCGCGGATCTGCCGCGTGGCCTCATAACCGTCCATGATCGGCATCTGCACATCCATCAGCACCAGATCATAGCAGCCCGGCACGGAGGTGCTTACCTTTTGCAAGGCCACAGCACCGTTTTCAGCCGTATCGATCTGGAAACCGTACTCGCCCAGAATCTCCATCGCAATCTCACGGTTCAGCTCGTTATCCTCTACCAGCAAAATCTTCTTGTCCTTGAAATCCTCGCTCTTGTTGGGGAGCAGTTCTTCCTCCTCCCCGGTCACCTTCTGGCCGAGGGCGGTCATCAGCGTCTGGCGCAGGTCGGACATGAACATCGGCTTCGAGCAGAACGCCGTAACACCGGCGGCTCTGGCCTCCACCTCAATATCCGACCAATCGTAGGCAGTCAAAATAATAATCGGCGTATCATCGCCAAGGCTGCGGATCTGGCGGGTGACCTCAATGCCGTTCATATCCGGCAGACGCCAGTCGATGATATACGCATGGAAGGCATCGCCCATCTCCATCGACTGCCGCGCACGCAGTACGGCCTCCTTGCCGGAGAGCGTCCATTCCGAGCGCATACCCACCTTAATGAGCATTTTGGTCACGCTGTCGCAGGTGTTGAAGTCATCATCGACCACCAGCGCCTTCACGCCCTCCAGCGCTGCGATCTTCTCGACCGGTTTGCGCTCCGACTGGATGCGCAGCGGCACGCAGACAATAAATTCCGTGCCTTTCCCCTGCTCCGTCTGGATCTCTATCGTGCCGCCCATCATGTCTACGATGTTTTTGGTGATGGCCATACCAAGGCCGGTGCCCTGCGTCTTGCTGACCGTGGAGGTGCGCTCGCGCTCAAACGGCTCAAAGATCTTTTTGACAAACTCCGGGCTCATGCCGATGCCGTTATCCTTGACGCGGATCTCATACTGCCCGCAGCCGCGCTTTTTACCTGTAAGCTGCTTGAGCCGCACCGAGACCGTGCCGCCGGCAGGTGTAAACTTGATGGCGTTGGACAGCAGGTTCAAAAGCACCTGATTCAGCCGGGTCTTATCGCAGTAGACATCCTCATCGGTGACATCCATTGCGTCCATGTACAGCTCAAGCTGCTTGGCGTGAATCTGCCCGCTGACGATGGTTTTCAAATCGTGCAGCACATCGGACAGGTTCACCTCGGTCTCGTCCAGATGGATCTTGCCGCTCTCGATACGGCTCATATCCAGCACATCGTTGATAAGGGAAAGCAGGTGGTTGCTCGATGCGAGGATCTTGCCCAGATAGTCCCGCACCTTTTCTTTGTTGTCAACATTGCTGACAGCCAGCGTGGTAAAGCCGATGATGGCGTTCATCGGGGTGCGGATGTCGTGGGACATATTGGAAAGGAAGGTGCTCTTGGCACGGTTGGCAGTTTCCGCTGCATGAACAGCCTCCGAGAGCGCCTGGTTCACCTTCTTGTCGGCGGTTCGGTCCGACATCACAAGAATGTACTTGCGCCTGCCCTCGACCTCACTGCCCATGGCAATATTATGGAACCAGCGGTGTTCCCCTGTTTGCTGATGAATAAAATCAAAGTTCCATTCGCGCTGCTGTCCGTTTATAAGGCCCGCCAAGAAATCTATTTCTTGGTCCGGGGCATCCTTCGGGTGCAGGTTTTTCAGCACCTCAATATCCTGCCGCACCTTCTGCCCCGGGATGCCCAGCAGCCGCTCAATGTTCGGGCTGACATAATCCACCCGAGCGGTCTTTGCATCCACCATCATGAACACATCGTCCACATTCAGAGAGAGCTTTGCAAACAGCTCCTCCCGGTAGAGAAGCTCAGTATTTTTCCGGCGCAGCTTGACACGGCTTTTTTGCAGGATCAGCAGGATGGCCAGCACCGCAAGGCAGAGCGCAAAGGCCGTCACGATCAGAACGGTTCTGGATTGCAGCGTATTCATGCCGGCGTTTACGATGTCAGCCGGGACAAGGCTCACCAACATCCAATCCTGCACATTGACGCTTACATAGGTCAGGTAATAGTTCACACCGTCAAGCGTCACCCGCGTTGAGCCGCTGTTTCCCTGCTCAAAGTCCCTTGCCAGCGCTCGTGTCTCTGCCTGCGTCAGGTCAAAATACTCCTGCAGGACAGCAAAAAGGTTGTAGATGGCATACTCCGGGTCTGCCTTGCCATTGATGACAATGCGCCCATCGGAGTGGACCACATAGCAGATAGCGCTGCCCTGAAAGGCGGAAATATCCAGCACCTGCACGATTGCTTCATTATTATAGGCAACAGCAATCGCATTATAGGCAAAGCCCTGATAGCTGCCCCGTATCTCCGGGCAGGCAAATACAAGCATCTGGGGCTTGCCGGGCAGGACGGCGCTCATGACTATATCGTTGCCCTGCGAGATATTTTCCTCCAGATCGCCCTGCAGGCCAAGGTAGCCCGTCTCGCCGGACACGGTCATATAATTTCCCTCCGGCGAGAGGAAGTAAAACTCGGTGAATCCGGTTTCCTGCCGAGCGGTCTCGATAAACTCACGGATTTCTCGCTCATCGGAAAGATGCTGTAAAGAGCCGGACCAGATATGCAGATAGGTCATATTCTTGTTGACCGTTTCATTCAGCATCTTGTTGGACTGGTGCAAAACCTCCACCAGATGGGCGGTGCTCTCCTCATAGATCGTCTGCGTCACAAATTTTGAATACTGGATACCGGCAATAACCAGTGCAGCCACCACAAGCAGCACGGCGGCCGCTGCGGCAAGCCAGCTTTTGATGCGGTGCTTCTTATGCTTGTTCCTGCGCGGGCTAAACTGGACGCCGTTCTTTTGCTCAGCCATTTTCATCCCTCAAAACGATGTAGCTTTCCGGCTCGGCAAGAAGTGCGCTGCCTGCGGAAACATAGTCCAGCCATGCATTTCTGACGGTGTTTTCCTCTTCTTCAAAGGCGCTGCCTCCGTCCGCCAGCAGGGGTTCCATATACTTTGGCGTGGAAAGGCAGCACACGGTAAAGGTATCGTCGTCCTGCACCGGCTGCCCGTTTCTTGTAACGCCGGTCAGCGTATAGCTGCCGCCGTTCTCCTGTACCTCAATGGCAATGCCGCTGACAACGGGCAGCGAGCCGCGGTTGAATACCGGCAGCCCGCCCTCATAGCCTTCCACAAAGGCCTTGACGGTTTCCTTCAGCTCAGCGCCGGTCATCTCGCACCGATAGGACCTTAGGCCGTTCGGCATTACCATGGCGGCGGCTTCCCTCTTCGTATACTCCGCCTGCCGCACACTGCCGGTAAAGCTGTTGGCAGCGGCAATCAGCACATCGGTGCCATAGATGCCGCGCATCGTATTGGCCATAGCTGAATAAGACGCATTGCCGCCGTTTTTGTGGAAGATGCTGGAATAGCCCTTCTGTACGGTCAAGACCGTTTCATCGGGCGCAGGCTCTTTCTCAATAAGCAGGTCATTGAAGGCGCGGTAGGCATGCGCAGCATCATACTCGCCCGCGATCATTTTGGAAACGACCTCTTGCGAGACGGCAAAGAAGTCGTTGGAGGCAATGCGGATATACATATGGTTTTCTTCAACCACGGGCCGCACCTCGCTCAGCGCATCGGTAAAGCGCAGGGGTACATCCTGACTGTAGCTCAAGGTATCCTGTCCGGCGCAGACAAGATTCTGCGCATCGGCCGACATCATGACCTTCAGCACCCGCATGGCTTTATTGCGGCGCGCCTCATCGTTTTCCAGCTCGCGGTTCAGCGCAATTTGAAAATACGGCGTGGTCATCAGCCATTTCTCGCCGTTATCATTAAAAAACGGCATAAAAACCGTGTCCAACCCCTGGTCGCGGTATTGCTGCACACCGGCGGAGTTGCCAAAATACATGGCAAGCTGCTCATTTGCAAACAACTCTGCAATCGCATCGTAGTTATTCTCAAGGTCGCTGCGGTTCAGTCCGGTATCGGTGATGAACTGCTCCATCCGCGCAAACACCTGCGGCCATACCGTTTCATCCAGCCCCACACGGGTCGTATCGGCCGGGTCGGAATACGCCGTGCGCCACTTCACCCCTGCGGAGGAGGCAAGCGCCGAGGCAGACAGCCCCTGCAGTGTTTCCATGCAGGTGTAATCGTAGGCATAATCCGCCGTAAAGCCGCGCACACCCACCTGCGCAAACGCCTGACAGGCAGAGACAAAGCTGTCATAGTCGGTCGGCAGCGGAATATCGTACTTTTCAAACAGGCCGCGGTTGACAACAAAGCCGTGCGCATCGGCGCATACCGGCAGCCAGTTAATGCTGCCGTCCTCATTCATATAGTTGGTGAGATAGTTGTTGTAGACTGCGCCCGCCTCGTTGGTCATGGCGAGATTCATCAGGCTGCCCTTGAGCGGCGCGGCATCATGCAGCGAGAAGCGGCAGCAGGTGATAATGTCCGGCAGACCGCCGTTTTCCTGCAGGAATTTATAGAAATCCAGATCGTTATGCCCCACGATGAATTCAATATTCACATCGGGCAGCTGGGACTGGATATAGGGCGCGTAGGTATCGTAGAGGTTTGTTGTCCACAGGTAGACCTGTATAGTCTCGGCATCCTCTTTGGACGCTGCGGCTTCTGTGCTTTTTGCACCGCAGCCGGCCAGCAGCGACACGCTAAGCCCCAGCACAAGCAGCAGGGCAAGCAGGCGGCTCCATCTTTTCTTTTTCACTCAAATTCCCCTTCAGGTAAATATCGGCTGCAGGGCCTGTCATTCATTACATCCTTGACTTACTCTTAGATAAACCGCAACCAACTATTTTATATAATAACACAGTTTTTTATTTTGCACAACCAAAATTTGGCAGCGTTATAGAAATTTCCCAGCAAATATTGCGCATTTTTTGACCGGGCAAGGGTTTTTATACATCTGTTTACATCAACTTGATTATAATTCCGCTTTCCGCAATTTTACGCATTGCATGCACGGCCCGCTGCGGTTACATAATCGGGGCTTTGCCTGATTGACTTTCCGGTATGGGTGTTGTATCATTATAATAATTATTGGGGGGTACTATGGATCAGATCGAACAGTTTATCAGGGATTCCGGGCTGGATATTCCGGCCTATTCGGTATGCTTTTACGACAGCAACGGCACCGATGAGATACTGGACAGCATTATAAGCGGCAAAAAGCACGCCAACACCGGCCTGTACAGCCTGTTTCAGGCCCAGATGCAGCTTTTGCCCAAAACCGGGGACCACACCGTAGTGCTTGACAGCCAGATGCAGCCGCGCTGCATTACCCGCACCGTCAAGGTTGAGATCATCCCCTTTGCAGAGGTAACGCAGGACTGCGCTTTGGCTGAGGGGGACGGCACGCTCGCGCAATGGCGGGAGGTTCACCGTAAGGCGTTTGAGACCGCCTGTGCGGAGATCGGCACCACCTTTGACGAGAGCATGAAATGCGTTTGCGAATATTTTGAGGTTGTTTATCAGGCGCAGGGGTGACCTGCTTGAATAAACTGCTGCAGGGATACAATCAAATTCAGGTAAAATCTCTGTCAGGGCTTTGCGCGCTGTATAACAAAAAATGCCCCGGAGGGCTTAACAGCTCTCCGGGGCATCTTATGTGCGTTGTGCTTTGGCGCACATGGCCGGCGTTTTACTCGATTGCAATCAGATTCGGGTTCTCAGGCAAAGCCTTCGTCTGCTGAGGGGCAGGCAGCGAGATGTGCAGGATACCATCCTCGAACTTGGCGTGGATGTCCTCCTTCTTCACACCCTCACCCACATAGAAACTGCGGGCGCAGGTGCCGGAGAAGGTCTCACGGCGCAGATAGTGGCCGTCCTTATCCTTCTCATCATTGCTGTGGCTGCGCACTGCCTGAATCGTCAGGTAGCCGTCGTTCAGTTCCATCTGAACATCGTCCTTCTTGCAGCCCGGCAGATCAACGGCCACTTCGTAGCCGTTGTCCGTCTGTTTGACATCGGTCTTCATCATGTTTGCACCGC
>UQGL01000065.1 GCA_900540595.1 uncultured Oscillospiraceae bacterium | reverse complement strand
CCGCTCGTGCGGTTGCTTGCCCCGCAGGGGCAAGCATTGCTCACTACCCCAGTTTTGCTCCGCTCAACTGTGGCCCCTCGCTCGCAACCCCGCAACACCCGACTCAAAAGTGGAGGAAGGGGCGGGGGCGTTAAGAACGAAAAGTAATACTGCTTTCGTTTAGCCCCCGCCCCTTCCGACCTCCCCTTTGGGGTTCTTAGGGGCGTGCAGCCCCTAAGGCGGGGTCCGCTGCATCCGCAACAGCGGGACTTTTCTTTGCTACTTTCTTTTGGTCACAAAAGAAAGTAGGAGTTCCCGGCAGACTGCCGTTAATCCTTCAGCCGCTCACTTCCCCCTCGCCGACTGTATATATTGTCTCGGCGTCTGGTTGTACTCGGCCCGGAACGCACGGTAAAAATTCGCGTAATCGCCGAAGCCACAGTACTGGCAGACCTCATTCGGCGGCACGCCGCCTGCAAGCAGCTGCTTGGCGTTCAGCAGCCGCTTTTGCAAAATATACCGGTGTACGGTCGTGCCGACCTGTGCATCAAACTTGCGCAGCAGGTGATACTTACTGATGAAGAACTTCTCCGAGAGCTGGTCAAGGGTCAGCGGCTCGCTGTAATGCTCGTTGATGTAGTGCAGCACCGCATCCACCACCTGATCGCTCGTGCCAACAGGCCGGGCATCCCCGCGGTCAGCGGCGGCGCGGTTCAGCCCGACCAGCAGCTCCACAAGGGCGCTCTGGGCCAGCAGGTCGCTGCCGTAATCCTTGCTTGCCTTCAAAGCGCACAGCTTGTCCACCGTGGTGCGCAGCGGCGCGCCGGTCGCGCCGGGCAGCCGCAGCAGGTTCGTATGGCCGGGAATTGTGGTGTCAAAGCAGCGGGTCAGGCTGGTGTGCGCGGTGGACAAGCCCTCCAGATACGGCCGTGCAATCCAAAGCACGATCCGCTCATAGGCATCGGCATCGGTGGCAATGCGGGCCTGATGCAGCTCCAGCGGGCTGCAGAGCATCCAGTCACCGGGGCGCACACGGTAGAGCTGGTTCTCGACGATATATTCCACCCGGCCGCGCAGCAGCAGATAGACCTCATAGAAGTCATGGTGGTGCAGCTCAACCTCGTTCATGTAGGTAGACCGGTAGCGGTAGACCTCATAGTCGGGCGCGATCATCGTCTGGCGTTTGGTGTAGGGGTTGTAGTTTGACATAGGTGACTCCCAAAAAGCCTTCCCCTCCGGGGGAAGGTGGCTGAGCGAAGCGAAGCCGGATGAGGGGCGGCTGTGCCGCTGCCGCCCCGTAAAAGGGCTTTTGCGGCAAGTTCTCCCCTCATCAGCCGCCTTCTGCGGCAGCTTCTCCCCCATGGGAGAAGCCTTTTTCGATGCTAGGTTTAGTTTACCGCAATTTTTACAATTTTTCAAGCAACTACGGTTATTTTCTTGCGAAAAGTTGCGTGCTATACTGAAACTATCGCGAGTGGCATATAGGACCACTCCCTCAACAGCAACAAAAGGAGCAAATCATTATGCAGATGAACGCGTCTTCCATCGTCAACCAGAAGGCTGAGTGGGAAAAGCTGGGCGTCAAGCTGCCCGCATTTGACCATGCCGCCATGACCGCCGCCACCAAGGAGCATCCCATCTGGGTCCACTTCGGCGCCGGCAACATCTTCCGCGGCTTTATCGCCGCCCTGCAGCAGCGTCTGCTGAACGAGGGTCTGGCCGACCGCGGCATCATCGCAGCCGACACCTTCGACTACGACATCATCGACAAGATCTACACCCCGTATGACAACCTGACGATGAATGTCACCCTGAACCCGGACGGCACCACCAGCCGCGAGATCATCGGCTCTGTGGCCGAGGGTCTGCGCGCCAACTCTGCCGACGCCGAGATGATGGCCCGCTTCAAGCAGATCTTCACCGATCCCGGCCTGCAGATGATCTCCTTCACCATCACCGAGAAGGGCTACGCCCTGTATCGTCCTGACGGCAGCCTGATGCCCGTTGTGCAGGCCGACATCGATGAGGGTCCCGCCCACGCACGCCACGCCATGAGCATGGTCGCCGCCCTGCTGCTGGAGCGTTTCCAGAACGGCGCCGCCCCGCTGGCCGTTGTCAGCATGGACAACTGCTCTCACAACGGCGAGAAGCTGCAGGCCAGCGTCATGACCGTTGCCAAGGCATGGCTGGAGAAGGGCTATGTCGGTCAGGACTTCATCGACTACCTGTCCGATGAGAGCAAGATCACCTTCCCCTGGTCCATGATCGACAAGATCACCCCGCGCCCCCACAAGATGGTCGAGGAGTCTCTGGAGAAGGACGGCATCGAGGGCATGGCTCCCATCGTCACCTCCAAGAACACCTTCATCGCTGCTTTTGTCAACGCCGAGCGCCCGCAGTACCTTGTGGTTGAGGACAAGTTCCCCAACGGCCGCCCCGCACTGGAGAAGGCCGGCGTCTACCTGACCGACCGCGAGACCGTCAACAAGACCGAGCGCATGAAGGTCACCACCTGCCTGAACCCCCTGCACACCGCCATGAGCGTCTACGGCTGCATGCTGGGCTACGACCTGATCTGCGCCGAGATGAAGGACGAGGACATCGTTGCCCTGATCAAGCGCCTGGGCTATGTCGAGGGTCTGCCCGTCGTCGTTGACCCGAAGATCCTGGCCCCCAAGGCCTTCATTGACGAGGTCATCGAGCAGCGCCTGCCCAACCCCTTCATGCCCGACACGCCGCAGCGCATCGCAACCGATACTTCTCAGAAGGTCGGCATCCGCTTCGGCGAGACCATCAAGAGCTACATCGCCGAGGGCCGCGACCTGAACAGCCTCGTTTCCATTCCTCTGGCTATCGCCGGTTGGCTGCGCTACCTGCTGGCCATCGACGACAACGGCAACGCCTTTGAGGTTTCCGCTGACCCGCTGAAGGACGACCTGCAGGCCAAGCTCGCCGGCATTGAGTTCGGCAAGCCGGAGACCGTCACCGATCAGCTGGACGGCATCCTGTCTAACGCCTCCATCTTCGGCACCGATCTGACCAAGACCGTGCTGGCTGACAAGATCAAGGCCTACTTCAAGGCCGAGATTGCCGGTGCCGGTGCCGTCCGCAAGACCCTGCACGAGGCCGTGAACGGCTGATTGCACCGTTGTTGTAGGGCGCGGCGTCCCCGACGCCGCGCAGGCCAGCGGTCCTTCCCGGGTCATATGTAGGGCGGCCAGCCCTCTGGCCGCCGCGGGACCTTGCGGCCAACGCAGCCTTTCCGGGCGGATATGGAATCCGCCCCTACGCGTAGAGGTCGATGTTCGCATCGACCCGGAAGCCTTTGCAGCTACGCTGTAGGAGCCGGACATGTCCGGCCCGCCGCATAAAATCTATAACCCGCTCACGGGTTTGCAACCGGAAACTTGAGGGCGAGGCATGCCTCGCCCCTACGCAAACGACTATACAAACAAAAGGAGCACCACATGTCTATGAAAATGGGTTGGCGCTGGTATGGTGAGGGCAATGACCCCATCACCCTGAGCGACATCAAGCAGATTCCCGGTGTTGAGGAGATCGTCTGGGCCCTGCACAGCAAAATGCCCGGCGAGATCTGGGAGGAGTCCGAGATCAAGGAGGTCGTAGACCAGATCCACGCGGCCGGCTTCAGCGCCACCGTCGTTGAGTCCGTCAATGTCCACGATGACATCAAGATCGGCCTGCCCACCCGCGATAAGTACATCGAGAACTACAAGCAGTGCATCCGCAACCTGTCCAAGTTCGGCGTCAAGACCATCTGCTACAACTTCATGCCCATCTTTGACTGGACCCGCACCGACCTGTTCCACCCGGTCGGCGATGGCTCCACCGCCCTGTTCTATCAGAAGGACCTGATCAAGGACGACTACAAGGGCATGGCAAACTACATTCTCGAATTTACCGAGAAGTACAACATGACCTTCCCCGGCTGGGAGCCGGAGCGCATGGCCAAGCTGGACGAGCTGTTCAAGGCCTACGCCCCCGTCACCAAGGAGAAGCTGTGGGATAACCTCAAGTACTTCCTTGAGGCGATCATGCCCACCT
This sequence comes from uncultured Oscillospiraceae bacterium, assembly GCA_900540595.1. Lineage (GTDB taxonomy): Bacteria > Bacillota > Clostridia > Oscillospirales > Ruminococcaceae > Gemmiger. The sequence goes on along the minus strand of UQGL01000065.1, from coordinate 2,193 downwards.
GCCGCGAGTGCGACATCAAAATGGCGATCCATCAGGACGATCCCCCGTGGGACATCTTCGGCCTGCCCCGTCTGCTGGTTGACGCCGAGAGCATTGACCGCTTCCTGACGATGGTCGATGACCCGTACAACTGCCTGACGCTCTGCTCCGGCAGCATGAACGCCAACCCCAACAACAATGTGGCCGCCATCGTGCGCAAGCACTGCGACCGCATCCCGTTCGCCCATGTGCGCAACATCCACCACTTCGAGAACGGTGACTTCTCCGAGGCTGCCCACCGCGACTGCTGCGGCGAGACCGGCATCATCGAGATCCTGCGCGCCTACCACGACTGCGGCTTTGACGGCTGCATCCGCCCCGACCACGGCCGTCAGCTGTGGGAGGAAGGCCCCGGCAACTGCCGCCCCGGTTACGGCAAGTACGACCGCGCCCTCGGCGTGCAGTACATGCTCGGCGTCTGGGATCTGCTGGATCGTCTGGACGAAGAGAAGAACCGCTGATTCCTGCCATCCTCTAGTTGCTGTATAAAAACAAAAAAGCCGCTGCGCAAGCAGTGGCTTTTTTGTTTTGGGAAATCTGCGCCGCACGGTAGGGGCCGGGCATGCCCAGCCCGCAGCTTTCCTGTATTGCAAATTTATCTTTACCCTGTAGGGGAGGGATTCATCCCTCCCGGCAGCTTTGCCTCCCTTGTCAAAGGGAGGTGGCCGAGCCCGCGAGGCCGGAGGGATTCCCGCAGCCTTGCCTTTACCGCCCTTCTGCCCTGCTTACCCCTTCACCTCATTCACCAGCTTTTCCCCTCTCGCAAATGCCCGCGCGTTCTCCATCGTTGTGATGGCGATGCTCTGCAGCGCGGTCCGGGTAAAAAACGCCTGATGGCTCGTCACGACCACATTCGGAAAGCTCATCAGCACCGGCACGATCTCATTGCGCAGCACATCGTCGGAGAAGTTTTCAAACACCTGACCGTCCTCATCCTCATAGACATCCAGCCCCACACCGGCAAATTTGCGGCTGCGCAGCGCATTGATGAGCGCCCGCGTGTCGATCAGCCCGCCCCGGCTGGTGTTGACAAGCACCGCGCTGTCGCGCATCATCTGGATCGTCTCAGCGTTGATCATGTGGTAGGTTTCCGCCGTCAGCGGACAGTGCAGACTGACCAGATCTGCGGTACGCAGCAGCTCCTCCAGCCCCACATACCGCACAAGGCCGTCCAGCGCAGGGTTGCGGTATTGGTCGCAGGCCAGCACCGTCATGCCGAAGCCGCAGCAGATACGGGCCATCGCCGCGCCGATGCGCCCCGTGCCCACAATACCGGCCGCCGAGCCGTACAGGTTGTACCCCAGCAGCCCATCAAGTGAAAAATTGTTGTTGCGCACCTTGATATACGCCTTGCAGATGCGGCGGTTCGCGGCCAGCGCCAGCGCCATGGCGTGCTCGGCCACCGCCTCGGGGCTGTAGCCCGGCACCCGCAGCACCGTGATGCCGTACCGCTGCGCCGCCGGCAGATCCACATGATTGTACCCGGCGCAGCGCAGCAGCAGGCAGCGGATGCCCGCCTGCGCCAGCTTTTCCAGCACCGAAGCCGAGCAATCCGCATTGACAAACGCGCACACCGCGTCCCCGCCTCGCGCCAGCGGCGCAGTATCCGCATCGAGATTCGCCGTTAAAAACCTGATCTCACAGCCATATTCCGGGTCAGCCGCCAGCACATCAAAGTAGTAATGGTCATACTCCCGCGTCCCGTAAAAGACGATCTTCATAGCAATCCCCCAATCCCTTTCAGTATCTGCCGTTTGCAGGCATAGTATACGAAAGGTATTGGGGGATTTCTCTTTTTATGGCAGCAAGTCTTATATTTTTTAGCCGTTCCATCTTTTTTAACATTCCCCCCCAACCCCGCGCTCTAAAAATCACCTTCTTAGCCTATTGAATGTGTAGGGGCGACCATTGGTCGCCCGCCGACTTGGCGCAGCAATGTTTTATCCGGGGAAGTTGTTTCACAGACAAACGGGCACGGGCGAGCAATGCCCGCCCCAACAAGAGTTTTTTGACAGCCTGAAATACACGAGCTGTTCTCGTCCCCGATGGTGCACCAAGCTCCTGCTTTCCGGAAAACAGCAATAAAAAATACCCCGCAGCTTCTTGCGAGGTATCTTTTTGGTGCACCATCGGGGACTCGAACCCAGGACCCAC
>UQGL01000064.1 GCA_900540595.1 uncultured Oscillospiraceae bacterium | reverse complement strand
CGTTGCCAAAATGCTCGATAAGACATCCAGTATTATCTGCGCTTTTGGCTTAGCACCTGCCGCACCTCGCTCGCCGTATCGGTACTTAGAATTATGCGGTATTGCCCTTATTGCTTTGCCTCCGCCGCTTGGGCTGCCTCGTGCGCGGCGGCCGCATCGGCGAAGTCATAGATCACATAGCGTCCATCGTTGTAGACCTCGGTGCAGCTGCCGTATTTGACCAGCTGCGCGTCATCAGCGGCGTAGTCGGTCTCGGTATCAATGAGCAGGAACGGATGCACCGGGTCGGTGGTCAGATGCTCCTTGGGCTGCAGCCAGTCGGGCACGACCAGGCTGTTCAGATTGGCGATCGTCCAGACATCCAGCTTGCCGCTTGTCAGCTCGATCATCGCATTGCCGTTCCAGAAGGTGGAATACCCCTCGGTGTAGCCATTTTCCACCAGCCAGTCGGCGGCGTTTTTCAAGCCCTTATGCGCAAGGTAGGGGTGCTCCTGCTCCTGCCGCACCGTATTGGCGGCGCAAACCGTAAAGCAGGCCGCCAGCGCAGCAGCCAAAAGCCCCCGCGCCCCGGGCAGGTGCAGATCCTCGGTCTTGATCTCCACCGCCATGACCGCAATGGCCACCGGCATGTTCATAAGCCAGAAGTAGAGATAATACTCGTGGAAGTAGGCATAGCACATGCCGCAGACCGCCAGCATACAAACCAGCAGCAGCACCAGCAGCTTGTCGTTGAGCTGCAGCTTATCCAGCCGCAGCAGCAGCCGCACGATGCAGAAGAACATCCAGCAGCCCAGCAGCAGGCCGATACCCGCCGCAATACCGCCGAAGTGGAACACGCCGGAGCCGTTCTGGTAGCCGAACTCATGGAAGAAGTCCATCAGGATCCGGTCCAGCGTAAACCAGTTTTCGTCCCGGTCCCATGTGATGAAATTGTAGGATTTGAAGTCGTACAGGCGGGACAGCACCGCATTGCTGACGAAGTAGCCCGCCGCACTGGCCACCGCCGTCACGACAGAGGCTGCCAGCAGACGAACCTCCTTGCGGCAGCTCTGCAGAGCGCCCTTCCAGTCCGGCTTATCGCTGCCGTGCAGCGCCATGACCAGCAGCACCGCCGCTGCCAGACAAAGCGGCGCATGGAATACCATAAGCTGCTTGACGCCGTTCATGCCAGCCACCGCCGTAATAAGGCAGGCCAGCAGCCATTGCAAGGCGCAGTGCTTTTTGTCGGCAGTCAGGCTGCGCAGCACAAGCGCCAGCACCAGCATATAGAAGAAGGTATATACCAGATAGTACCCGCCATAGATAGCATAAACCAGATAATGCTGCCCGAAGGGCCAGAGCAGCGTGCCGACCATCCAGAGGCCGGACCGCCCAAGGCCTGCGCATTTGACAAAGAACAGCATGGCTGCCGCGTAAAGCGCCAGCGCAATGGCCATACCGAATGTGCGGGCCAGATGCCAATCATCGGGGAAAAGCAGCAGACCCAATCGGTAGAACCACTGCAGGTTGACGACCTTCAGTTCGGTCGAGTAGAACCAGTTGTGGCTGATGACCGAGCCTTCGCGGTTCAGCAGGTCCGCAAGGATCATCTCGGATGCCAGATCGGAATCCACGATCCACCGGCCCGGCACAAGCTGATACCAAAGATCCGTCAGGTATGCTGCGGCCATCCACAGCCACGGCAGGCTCTGCCACAGCTTATGCAGCACCCCGCCCTTTGTTTGTTGTTTCATGCGGTTTCTCCTAAATCGGATATGTTTAGTTAAGATAACTATATCGCATTTGCGGGAAAATAGCAAGGGTAGACGGTGTATTTGTAGGGGCCGGGCATGCCCGGCCCCTACAAACACAAAAAAGCGGCAGGCCAAACGGCCCGCCGCGGGGATGCGTTGTTAAATTATTCCACAATAATGCTCTTGCCGGTCATTTCTGCCGGGACGGGCAGACCGATGTAGGGCAGCATGGTGGGGGCGATGTCCGCGAGGCACCCGCCCTCGCGCAGCTTCACGTCGCCAGCGCCGATGACCGCAAAGGGCACGACGTTGGTGGTGTGCGCGGTGAAGGGAGAACCATCGGGGTTCTTCATCTTCTCGGCGTTGCCGTGGTCGGCGGTCAGGAATACCACACCGCCTGCGTTCAGCACGGCATCGGTGACCTCGCCCACGCACTTGTCAACGGCCTCAACAGCCTTGACAGCAGCATCAAAGACGCCGGTGTGGCCGACCATATCGCAGTTGGCGAAGTTCAGGATGATGACATCGTACTTGCCGCTCTCGATGCGGGCCTTGCACTCGTCAGCAACCTCATAGGCGCTCATCTCGGGCTTGAGGTCGTAGGTGGCAACCTTCGGGCTGGGAATGACCTTGCGGTCCTCGCCCTCGCAGGGCTGCTCAACACCGCCGTTGAAGAAGAAGGTCACATGGGCATACTTCTCGGTCTCGGCAATGCGCAGCTGGGTCTTGCCGTTGGCGGCCAGATACTCGCCCAGCGTGTTCTTCAGCTCGACCGGCGGGTAAGCGACCTCACAGTTAGGCATGGTGGCGTCATACTCAGCCATGCAGACATAGTGGACCTGCTTGCGGCCGCCGCGGCGCTCAAAGCCGGTGAAGGCGTCGTCGCAGAAGATGCGGGTCATCTGGCGGGCACGGTCGGGGCGGAAGTTCATGAAGATGACGGTGTCGCCGTCCTGCACGCGGCCACCCTCGCAGGTGACAACGGGGATGACAAACTCATCGGTCACATCGGCGGCGTAGCTGGCTTCGATGGCCTCGGCAGCGTTGGCGGCGTGGTTGCCCTCGCCGTAGACAAAGGCGGCGTAGGCCTTCTCCTCGCGGTCCCAGTTGTTGTCGCGGTCCATGGCGTAATAACGGCCGGAGACACTGGCGATCTTGCCGATGCCCAGCTCGTCCAGCTTGGCCTGCAGGTCGGCAAGGAAGCCCTTGCCGCTGTGGGGGTCGGTGTCACGGCCGTCCATGATGCAGTGCAGGTAGACATCCTTCGCGCCCATGTGCTTGGCCATCTCCAGCACGCCGAACCAGTGGTCGGCATGGCTGTGGACGCCGCCAGTGCCGACCAGACCCATCAGGTGGATGGCCTTGCCGGCGTCGATAGCAGCCTTCATGTTCTTGACCAGCACGGGGTTCTTGAACATCTCGCCGTCCTTGATGGACTTGGTGATGAGGGTCAGCTGCTGGTAGACGATGCGGCCTGCGCCCATGTTGGTGTGGCCGACCTCAGAGTTGCCCATCTGGCCATCGGGCAGGCCTACAGCCATGCCGGAGGCCTCGATGGTGGTCATGGGGTAATTGGCAAAGATCTTGTCCAGATTCGGCTTGTTCGCGGCAGCCACGGCGTTGCCGTAGGTCTCGTCCGGCGTCCAGCCGAAGCCGTCCATGATGCAGAGCATAACAGGTTTTTTAGACATAGAATTGAAACTCCTTGTGTGGTTTAAAGCCTTCCCCTCTGGGGGGGAAGGTGGCCGAAGGCCGGATGAGGGGCGAGCGTACCTTGCCGAGCCGTAAGCGGGAGATAGTGGCAAGGTCGCCCCTCATCAGTCACCTTCGGTGACAGCTTCCCCCCAAGGGGGAAGCCTTTTTGTAAGGGATTTAGCCCTTCGTGGCAGCGTCAACGATGACCGCAAACTGGTCAACCTTCAGGGAAGCGCCGCCGATCAGGCCGCCGTCAACATCGGGCTTGCCCAGCAGCTCCTCGGCGTTCTTCGGGTTCATGCTGCCGCCGTACTGGACGGTCAGGGCCTTAGCGGCGTCCTCGCCGTACAGCTCGCCGACGACCTTGCGGATAGCGGCGCAGACCTCCTCGGCCTGATCAGCGGTAGCGGTCTTGCCGGTGCCGATGGCCCAGATGGGCTCGTAGGCGATGACGACATTCTTCAGCTCGTCAGCGGTGACGCCGTTCAGCGCGATCTTGACCTGCATACGGACCAGCTCCTCGGTCACGCCCTGCTCACGCTGGTCGAGGCTCTCGCCGACGCAGATGATGGGCTTCAGGCCGCCGGCCAGAGCAGCCTTGGTGCGCTTGTTGACGGTCTCGTTGGTCTCGGCAAAATACTGGCGGCGCTCGCTGTGGCCGATAACAACATACTCAACGCCGAGGTCGGTCAGCATATCGGCAGAGATCTCGCCGGTGAAGGCGCCGGACTTCTCAAAGTGGACATTCTCAGCGCCGACATGGATGTTGGTGCCCTTGGTCATCTCGACAGCGGTGACGAGATCGGTAAAGGGAACGCAGATGACGACCTCGCAGCCGGCGTCCTTGACAGCAGGGATCAGCTCGCTGATGAGGGCCTTAGCCTCGGTAGCGGTCTTGTTCATTTTCCAGTTGCCGGCGATGATAGCTTTACGATTCTGTTTATCCATGGTAATTACTCCTTCTTAGAATAGATAATAGATAAAAGATAATAGATAATAAAAATGGTGGGCCGCGGTGCTGCGCACCGCTTCAAAATACACTGCCGCCGTAGGGGCGCATTCTATATGCGCCCGTGCAGTCTTACGGCAAGTACTGCGGGCGGATATGGAATCCGCCCCTACGATTTTGTTTTGGCCTTTAGGCCAAAACTCCACATTTTTTATTATCTTTTATCTATTATTTTTTATCTTGCTCTTTTTTGTGTAAGCGAAAAAGGGCGCGGCGGCTTGGCCGCCGCGCTCTGCGGTTTTCTTAAAAAATCAGGCCTTCTGGATGACGGCGATGCCGGGCAGCTCCTTGCCCTCGAGGTACTCGAGAGAAGCGCCGCCGCCGGTGGAGATGTGGGTCATCTTGTCGCCCAGACCCATCTGCTGGACAGCCGCAGCGGAGTCACCGCCGCCGATGACGGTGGTGGCATCGCTCTCTGCCATGGCCTTGGCAACAGCCAGAGTGCCGGCAGCGAGGGTCGGGTTCTCAAACACGCCCATGGGGCCGTTCCAGACAACAGTCTTGCTGGCCTTGACGGCGTCAGCAAACAGCTTCATGGTCTCGGGGCCGATGTCGCAGCCTTCCATGTCAGCCGGGATAGCGGTGACAGGGACGATCACGGTCTCGATGGGGGCATCAATGGGATCGGGGAAGTCCTTGATGCAGGCAGCGTCAACAGGCAGCAGCAGCTTGACGCCCTTCTCCTGCGCCTTGGCCATCATCTCCTTGCAGTAATCCAGCTTGGAGTCATCGCACAGGCTCTTGCCGATCTCATAGCCCTGTGCCTTCAGGAAGGTGTAGGCCATGCCGCCGCCGATGATCAGGGTATCGACCTTCTCGAGCAGGTTGGAGATGACATTCAGCTTGTCAGCGACCTTGGCGCCGCCCAGAATGGCGGTGAAGGGGCGCTCGGGATCGTTCACGGCGTTGCCGAGGTACTTGATCTCCTTCTCCATCAGGTAGCCGACAGCGGTATCCTTGACATAGTCGGTCACACCGGCGGTGGAGCAGTGGGCGCGGTGGCAGGAGCCGAAGGCGTCATCGACATAAGCGTCGGCCAGGCTGGCCAGCTCCTCGCTGAACTCAGGCAGGTTCTTGGTCTCCTCCTTGCGGAAGCGGGTGTTCTGCAGCAGAACGACATCGCCGTTGTTCATGGTGGCAACGGCAGCCTTGGCATTCTCGCCGACAACAGTGTCATCATCGGCAAAGACAACGGGCTGGCCCAGCTTCTCGCTCAGGCGCACAGCAACGGGGGCCAGGCTGAACTTGGCCTCGGGGCCGTTCTTCGGCTTGCCCAGATGGCTGCACAGGATGACCTTAGCGCCGTCGTTGATCAGCTTCTTGATCGTCGGCAGTGCGGCATTGATGCGGTTATCATTGGTGATAACGCCGTCCTTCATCGGGACGTTGAAGTCGCAGCGAACCAGTACGCGCTTACCGGCGTAGTTCTCATCGTCAATGGTCTTTTTACCCAAACCCATAGTAAAAGCTCCTCTCGGTATGTTTCACATTTTTGGCGGGGCGCACCGCACCCCAAGGGGTTTATCCTTATTATACGCATAAAACCGAAAATGCGCAAGTGTTTTTGATATATTTTTAACCGCCTTGCCGCAGCAGGGGTGTAAAATTTCTGTGTACGGCACTATTCCTGCCGAAAAGCGCGGTAGGTATCGGCTGCTCTCTGCCGCTGGGCCGCGGCCTCGCCCTCGTCTATAAAGGCCGCAAGCGTCTTTTCCGCAGTGGCAAAGGCCCCGCCCTCACAGATGCCGGGCAGGGCGTACAGGTCCTGCAGTGCCGCCCAGTACAGCCACAGCTCCATCAGCTCAATGACCTCGGCGTAGTCCAGTCCGTAGACAAATTTTTCGTCACAGCACAGTGCATACCGCCGCTGCATGGAACGGCAGTGGCGGGCGCAGCGCTCCCAACGGCCCTGCTGCACAAAGGTGTGCAGATGATTTTCAGCCTCGCGGCTGTGTTCTGTTTCGGTTTTCAAACAGAGTACCCCCCCCCGGAATATTTTTTCAATGTCAAGACGCTATTTTGTTGGCAGTTTTTATCATTAAAGAATCAATGTTATCTTACCACATTTTTTGCAATCGCACAAGGGCAATACCGCATAATTCTAAGTGCCGATACGGCGAGCGAGGTGCGGCAGAT
>UQGL01000063.1 GCA_900540595.1 uncultured Oscillospiraceae bacterium | reverse complement strand
GGCGGCCTGCCCTCAGGCCGCCGCACTGTGCCTTTAGAACTCCTTTATCCTTTAGCTGTAGGGGGCGGCGTCCTCGACGCCCCGCATCGCACCTTGCCCAATATCCCTATACCCCACCCGCCGCCCACCAAACATATGTATTATTTGACCAAAGGGGGACCCACATGAAACTCACATTCTTAGGTGCTGACCGTGAGGTCACCGGCAGCTGCACCCAGCTGGAGGCAGCGGGCCACCGCATCCTGATCGATTGCGGCATGGAGCAGGGCCGCGATGTCTACGAAAATGCCGACCTGCCCTATGCCCCCGGCACCTATGAGGCGCTGCTGCTGACCCATGCCCATATCGACCACTCGGGGCGCATCCCGTACCTGTACAAAAACGGCTACCGCGGCCCCATCTACACGACCGAGGCCACCCGCGACCTCTGCGGCATCATGCTCGAGGACTCCGCCCACATTCAGGAGCAGGAGGCCGAGTGGAAAAACCGCAAGGCGATGCGCAGCGGCGCCGAGATGATCGAGCCGGACTACACGGTCGAGGATGCCCAAAACGTCATGAAGCAGTTCGTGTCCTGCCCCTATGAGGCATGGCAGACCCTGTTTGACGGCCCTGCCGGCCGTATGGAGATGCGGTTTACCGATGTGGGCCACCTGCTGGGCAGCGCGTCGATCTCGCTGCGCATTACAGAGGCGGGCCGCGCGCCGGAGATCATCGTTTTCTCGGGTGATATCGGCAACAGGCATCAGCCGCTCATCCGTGACCCGGCCAACCCCGGCCATGCCGACTATCTGGTCATGGAGTCCACCTACGGCGACCGCAGCCACGGGCCGAAGCCGGACTACCTCGGCGAGCTGAGCGGTATACTGCAGTCCACCTTTGACAAGGGCGGCAATGTGGTCATCCCCAGCTTTGCGGTCGGACGCACGCAGGAGCTGCTCTATTTCATCCGCCAGATCAAGGCCGAGGGCCGCATCAAGGGCCACGGCAATTTCCCGGTTTTTGTGGACAGCCCGCTTGCCAGCAAGTCCACCACGATCTTCCGCGAAAATTTTGCCGAGTGCTATGACGAGGAGGCGCTTGCACTGGTGCAGAGCGGTGAAAACCCGCTGCAGTTCCCCGGCCTGTATATCAGCGAGACGAAGGAGCAGTCGGTGGCCATCAACGGCGATGAAACGCCCAAGGTCATCATCTCGGCGGCCGGCATGTGCGATGCGGGCCGCATCCGCCATCACCTGAAGTACAACCTCTGGCGGCCGGAGTGTACGGTGCTGTTTGTGGGCTACCAAAGCCCCGGCACGCTGGGCAACGCGCTGGTCAACGGTGCGCAGGAGGTAAAGCTTTTCGGCGAGCCGGTGCAGGTACGGGCGCGCATCGCCCAGCTGGGCGGGCTTTCGGGCCATGCGGACAAGGACGGGCTGGAGGAATGGCTCCGCGCCTTTGACGAAAAGCCGCGCTTTATCTTTGTCAACCACGGTGAGGACGCTGTGGCCGAGCATTGGGCGGACCATCTCAAGAGCGAGGGCTATGAGGCCGAGGCCCCCTACAACGGCTCGATCTGGATCGCGGCCGAGGGGCGGGTCGCCTGCGCCGAGGTAGGCAACACCCAGAAGATCCTCCGCACAAAGACGGCCGCCGCTGTGCGCACCAGCGCGGCCTACGACCGACTTTACAATATGGGCCAGCGCCTGCTGGAGGTCATCCGCCACAATCAGGGCGGTGCCAACAAGGACCTTGCAAAATTTGCGGGCCAGATCGCGGCGCTGTGCGATAAGTGGGACAGATGATCGCCATGCTGCAGAAAAAATGGAAAAACCTGCCCGCCGCCCTGCGCACGGTGCTCACCCTGCTGGCCGTGCTGGCGCTGGCGGCACTGCTGACGACTGTGCGCCACAATGCAAGCGCCTACCGCACCGGCGTGTGGGACACCGGCTCGCAGACGCTGATCTACGGCCGTATGCACCAGATGGAGCAGGGCCAGCGTGCGCCCGGCGGCTTTCTGGGCGTGTATACCGAGGATTGGAGCGATGACCAGAACCGCAGCTGGTTCCGGGAGGATACCCCCGCCGATGCGGCCCAGTTCCGCCCCTACACCCACCAGTCCGGCCTGCAGGGCTGGGCGCTGGGCGGGTTGAACCGGCTGCTGCGCGTATTCCTGCCGGAGGGCACCGCCCGGGAGACCGCGCTCTACTGGGTGAACAGCACCCTATTCTACGCTGTGCAGCTGCTGACGGCACTGGCCGTCTGGCAGGAGCTTGGCGTGCTGCCGGCCGCGTTCTGGATGGCAGCCATACTGCTGGCCCCATGGCTGCAGCGCGGCATGAAGGACCTGTACTGGGTGCCATGGACCTGGCAGCTGCCGCTGCTGGCTGTGCTGCTGCTCTGCCGCTGCACCTGCGCCCGGGGCCGCACCCCGCGCTGGTGTTGGCCGCTGGTCAGCCTTGCCGTGCTGGTGCGCTGCATGTGCGGGTTTGAGTTTATCACGACCTTCCTGATCCTGTGCGAGATACCGCTCTGCTACGCTGCGGCAAAGGCATACTGTGTGGAAAAGGCCCCGCAGCGGGCCTGCCGCTGGCTGGGCCGTGCCGTGGGTGCGGGCGCGGCTGCACTGACCGGTGCGGCAGCGGCGCTGGTGCTCTGGTTCGGGCAGGAGTGCCTCTGCTTCGGCAGCACGGCGGCGGCCTGGCAGAATATGGCCGAGGCCATCACCGACCGCATCAGCCTGACGGACGATGCGGTGCGGGCAGTCACGATCGGGCAGGTGCTGGCGCAGTATTTTGTGCTGGATACCGAGCCGGTGCTTCAGCTGGGGCCGGCTGCCGTCACGGCGGGGCAGCTGCTCCTTTTCGGGCTGGCGGTCGGCGCGGTCAGCGTGGTGATCGCGCTGCGGCGCGGCGTGGCGGCGCAGCTTGTGCCGCTGGGCGTTGTATGGCTGCTCAGCCTTGCGGCCCCGGCCTCGTGGATGGTGCTTTCCAAGGCGCACGCCGCCATACATACCCATCTTGTGCCGATGCTGTGGCACTTTGCCTTTGTGCCGGTCAGCTGTATGCTGCTGCCGGCGCTGGCTGCACTGCTTATCCGGGGGAGGAAAAAAGATCTTGTGGCATCCCATTAAACATTACAGGACCATCCACCACCATAAAATGCTGGTGATGAAGAACTGCTTCCGCTGCGGGCTGTACTGGCAGGGCCTGACCCACGATTTAAGCAAGCTGGCCCCGGTCGAGTTCTGGGCGGGGGCCAAATACTGGCAGGGTACCTGCAGCCCCAACAACGCCCAACGCCAGACTGAGGGCTACAGCGCCGCATGGCTGCACCACAAGGGCCGCAATAAGCACCATCTGGAATATTGGATCGACTACGCCCCAAACGGCGACCATGCCATGGCCGGTATGCGTATGCCGGAACGGTATGTGGCCGAGATGGTCTGCGACCGTATCGCCGCCAGCAAAAACTACAAGGGCGCAAGCTATACCGATGCCGCCGCATGGGAGTATTACGACCGCAGCAAGGATCACTACATCCTGCACCCCGAGACCCGCCGCCAGCTGGAGACCTGCCTGCTGATCCTGCGCGATGAGGGCGAGGATGCCTGCTTCCGGTATATCCGCACCGAGCTGCTCGGCAAACAAGCATAAGAAAAAGACCCCCGCAGCGTCAGGTGCTGCGGGGGTCGGTGTTTTTATGAGGTTTGCGTTCCGTCATTCCCGGCGGGAACATCTGCATTGGAGGTGCTCTCCGGGGGCGTGGGTGTCGGCTCCGCGGTCGGCTCGGGCGTGGGGGCGGCGGTCGGTTCAGGCGTGGGGGGCGGTGTCGGCTCTGCAGTCGGTTCGGGTGTGGGACTCGGCGTTGCAGTCGGCTCAGGTGTCGCGGTCACCTCAGGCTCCGGGGTGGCGGTGGCCTCGGCCTCACTGCTGGCCGGTGCCTCGGTCGCCTCGGGCTCGGGGGTGGCGGTTTCGGCCGGTACAACGACCGGCACCGTGTAGACCACAGCGTCCTTATCGCCGGTATGCTTGGGGATGGTGGTCAGCGCGGGGCGGTCATCCTCCGTGATATAGCTGTGGGTGCGGATGTAGCTGAACAGCGCGTCCATTGCCGTGCGGGTCAGGTGGATGCCGTCGCTCGTCTCCACATAGCCGGCCTTGGCGTAGCCGGTGGTGCTGTCCTTGAGGGCCTCGGCGCTGTTCAGAAACTTCCAGCCCTTTTCCTTGCACATCTCCACGAGAGCCTTGTTGAATTCGTCCACCTGTGTCTGGGTAAGGCTCTGGTTGGAATGCTGCTGGCCGATCGGCGGGATCGCGTTGACGATGATGTCCGCGCTGGGGTAGGCGGTGACGACCGCCTCAATGCCGGTCTGGTAGTTTTTGATGAAATCGGCGGTCTTGTAGTTGGGATTCAGATCGTTCGTGCCGAAGGTCAGGATGACCCGGCGGGGCTGCAGTTTGGCCACGGCCTGAGGCATCGTCAGGTAGCCGGACCCGGTGCTGAGCTGTACGCAGGCAAAGCTCGCAAGCGATTTGGCGCTCATGCCGACCGAGCCGATGGCGTTGTCATAGCTGCAGTAATCGAACATCCGGTACATGCGGGCCGTGTTGCTGTCCCCCAGAAAGAGGGTCTCGTCTATGTAGCTTTCGCCGGCATCGGCGCTCTGCTCCAGAATGGTCGAGGTGTAGGCCTGCGTGTCGATGGTGTTTTCCTCTTTGTTGTAGCCGCTTTCGGTCACCATGGATTCGCTGTCCACGGTCGAAACGCTCTGCGGGGCGGCGCTGCCGAACGGCAGCCAGCCGATGAGCGCCAGCGAAATGCCGATGCAGACCAGCAGCATCACACTGCACAGGGCCAGCACCAGATACATTTTGCTGCGCGTATCCAGCGGCTGCTTTTTTTTCGGTTTGGTTTTTCCTGCCATGTGGTGGGTCCTTTCGCGGTGAAGCATAGTGTCTGCTGCAAAACATATAAACCCATTTTACACCATTTCGCCGCCGAGCGCCAGTCTTTTTGCAATTTTTACATAATTTGACGGCAAAAACAAAAACCCCCGCCGGGGCGGGGGCAAACAGAAAGGAGGATAGCGTCAGTCTTTCGGCAGCAGATGTGCCTTTTCCAGCGCGGGGCGCAGTGCCAGATAGAGCAGCACGGCGCAGACGGTGGACAGCAGCGAGTTGACAAGGGTGACGCCGCTGGAGATCTTGGTCACAACGCTGACGAACTCGGCAGGCTGGCCGAAGATATAGCGGTTGCGGAAGTAGCCGATGAACGGGTCGGTAAAGACATTGACCAGCAGGCCGCTGAACGCAGAGACCGTGACCGCGCCGATGTACTTGAGCTTGCTGCCTGTCGGGAAGCTGCGCAGGTGGATGATCCTGTGCGCCACGCCGCCGCAGACCAGACCGATGATGAATTTCAAAATAAAGGTCGTGACGGCATAGCCCGGATCACCGGCCATAATGTCGGCCAGCGCCAGACCGATGGCACCGGCCAGACCGCCGGAAACGCCGTCCAGCAGCAGGGCGGTCAGCGCCGTGAAGGTGTTGCCCAGATGAAAGCTGGACCCGGTGCCCAGCACATTCGGGATGCGGAAAAACTCATACGCGACAAAGCTCAGCGCGGCCATGATGCCGATGATGCTGATCTTCTGCACGGTGAATTTGGTTTTTGTCAGCGCTGCGATGAGCAGTGCCAAAGCCACTACGATAAACAGCAGCAGCCAGATCATTGCGGTAGACATGATTCCTTACTCCTCTATTGACATTTTCCTTCCGGGAAGGTATGTTTTTATTATACTGATTTCTGGCTCTAAATAAATGCCCAGTTTTAAACTTTTTTATGGGGCCAGAAGAAAGGGCTTGCCATGATAGAACTGGACCCGAGCACAAAGACCCCCCTGTATGAGCAGCTGTATGCCGCCCTGGCCGATGAGATCCGCACCGGGCAGCGCGCGCCCGGCACCCCGCTGCCGGGCCGCCGCACGATGGCCGCCCAGCAGGGGGTCAGCGTCAACACGGTGGATGCCGCCTACCAGATGCTGGCCGCCGAGGGGCTGGCCGAGCCGCGCCCGCGCAGCGGATTTTATGTGCAAAAGACCTACGGCATGCTGCACAGCCGGGTGCGCCGCGCCGCCGCCACGCCCGCCGCTGCCGCCCCGGCCGAGCCTGCGCCGCTGTACGATCTTTCGATCGGCAGCGTGGACACGGCGCTTTTTCCGGCGCGCAGCTGGGGGCGCATCCAGAAGGAGCTGCTCTACCAGCGGCCCGAACTGCTGCAGCGCGGCGAGATGCAGGGCGATGCCCCGCTGCGCGCGCAGATCGCGGCGTATCTGTCAAGCTACCGCGGTGTCGAGTGTACCCCGGAGCAGATCGTGGTGGGCGCCGGCATCGAGTATCTGCTCGGCTGCCTTGCGCATCTGTTCGGGGACGGCATGGCGGCCATTGAGAACCCCGGCTACTCCCGCACGCGGACGGTCTTGCAGAACAGCGGCATCCCCTGCACGCTGGTGGACATCGACCGCGAGGGTCTGCCCGCCGATGCGCTGGAAAAAAGCGGCGCAAACCTCTGCTACCTGACGCCGAGCCATCATTTCCCGACCGGCGTCACGATGCCCGCCCCCCGCCGCGCACAGCTTTTGGCGTGGGCGGCGGCCCGGCCCGGGCGGTATATATTGGAGGACGACTACGACTCGGAGTTCCGTTTTGACACGCGGCCGCTGCCCAGCCTGCAGGGCATGGCAGGCCCCAACGGCCCGGTCGTCTACCTGACGACCTTTTCCAAGAGCCTTGCGCCGGGCATCCGCATCGCCTGCATGGTGCTGCCCCAAAGCTTGCTGGCGCGCTACCGGCGCGATTTTGCTACCTACGCCAACACGGTCAGCCGGTTTGAGCAGCAGACCCTCTGCGAGTTTATGGCGGGGGGCTACTTTACGCGGCATCTCGCCCGGATGCGCCTTGCCTACAAGCGCCGGATGGAGGCGTTCGCGGCGGCGCTGCGGGCAGCGCTGCCCGGCGCAGAGCTGGACGGCGTACACAGCGGGCTGCACTTTCTGCTGACGCTGCCCGGCGCGGGCGGCGAGCGCGCTATGGTCGAGGCGGCAGCCCGGCAGGGCGTGCGGCTGCGCGGCCTGAGCGAGTATTATCTGGCCCGGCCGGAGCTGTGCCGGCCTGACACCGTGGTTGCGGGCTATTCCGCACTGCGGGAGGAGGATGTGCAGGCCGTGGCACAGGCGCTGGCAAGGGCGTGGCTAAAGGATTGACGGCATCCTCCCGGGAGGTGGTTCTTTCTTTTGCCAACAAAAGAAAGAACCAAAGAAAATTGCCGCTGTTGCGAC
>UQGL01000062.1 GCA_900540595.1 uncultured Oscillospiraceae bacterium | reverse complement strand
GAACCTGAATCTAGCGCGTCTGCCAGTTCCGCCACATCCGCATATTTTGTTTTCGCCTTGGCCGTTGGCCTGACGACAGGTATTATTATAGCCAAACGCCCGGTAAATGTCAAGCTTTTTTTCGCAAAAAAAGTGATATTTTTCCCGCAAAAAAGCGGCCGTCTGCTTTTTGACAGACGACCGCTTTTTATTTGCAGATTACCAGAGATTTACGACCTCATTGTACAGGCCCTCGTAGCTCTTGGCGGAGTTGGACCAGCTGAAATCGCACTCCATGGCGCGCTTGACCAGCACGGGCCAGCCATCCTTCTGCCAGTAGCCCTCCTTGGCACGCCAGCAGGCTTCATACAACTCGTGGGCGTTATAGTTGGCAAAGGTGAAGCCGTTGCCGTAGCCATCGCCGGAGTCGCGGATGGAGTCCTTCAGGCCGCCGGTCTCGCGGATGATGGGGATCGTGCCGTAACGGCAGGAGACCATCTGCGCCAGACCGCAGGGCTCGGAGCGGGACGGCATCAGGAACATATCTGCGCCGGCGTAGATTTCCTGCGCCAGCTTGGCGTTGAAACCGATGTAGACACCGACACGGCCCGGATTGCGTGCGCACAGTTCATTGAAGAAGTTCTCGTACTGGGCTTCGCCGGAGCCGAGGACCACCAGCTCGATGCCCTGCTGCAGCAGGCCCTCTGCAATGGCCTGAACCAGATCCACACCCTTGTGGCCAACCAGACGGGTGACCATGGCCATGACCGGGCTGCCGTCCTTATGCAGCCCAAACTCGTCCTGCAGGTAGGCCTTGCAGGCTGCCTTTCCATCCTGGAAGGTCTCGGCATCGTAGTTTTTGGCGATGTCGGGATCGGTCGCGGGGTTGAAAACATCCACATCAATACCGTTGAGGATGCCGCACAGCTTATACTGCTTCTGGCGCAGCAGGCCGTCCAGACCATGGCTGAACCACGGGTCGAGGATCTCCTGTGCGTAGGTGGGGCTGACGGTTGTCACCTTGTCGGCACACTCGATCGCGCCCTTCATGAAGTTGGCGCAGCCGTCATACTCGACCACATGGGCGTCGCGGGCACCGATGCCGCAGGTATCCTCCAGAATATCCAGGCCATACTTGCCCTGATAGGCGATGTTGTGGATGGTAAAGACCGTCTTGATGCGGCTGAACTTGTCCAGATGGCGGTAGTACAGGTTGAGATAAACCGGGGTCAGCGCGGTCTGCCAGTCGTTGCAGTTGATGATGTCCGGCTCAAAGTCAGTGTAGAACAGCATCTCCAGAATCGCGCGGGAGAAGAAGGCGAAGCGCTCGCCGTCATCGTAGAAGCCGTAGAGGCCGCTGCGCTTGAAGTAATACTCATTATCAATGAAGTAGTAGACCACGCCATCGCGCTCGGCCTTGAACAGACCGCAGTACTGGCTGCGCCAGCCCACCGGCACGCTGAAGTTGGTGACATAGGTCAGCGTATCCTTGAATTTCAGATCACCGTACAGCGGCATGACCACGCGGGCATCAATGCCATCGCGGACCAGTGCCTTGGGCAGAGCGCCCGCAACATCGGCCAGACCGCCGGACTTGGCAAACGGGGCAGCCTCGCTGGCTGCATACAGAATTTTCATAAGCACCTCCGTGCGAATTTCACAAAATGAGAGCGGGGGAAAGCTTCTGCTCTCCCCCGCCCTCTCATCAAAGCCGGCTCCGGGGAGAGGGAGTTCGACCTCTATGAGCGTTATTTCTCCCCCAACACCGGCGGCGGACCGCCGGTGCGGATGGCGTACCGGTTATACGCTGTGGTTCTTAGCAATAAATACCGGGAAGGTGTCGGTGCCGGCAAGCTTCTTGTCCTCCGTGATGTGGACATTCTTGTCGGTCACGACATACTCAACATTGGCGTTGGGCTCGACCACGGTATCCTGCATCAGCACGCAGTTCTTGACGACAGCGCCCTTCTTGATCTTGCAGCCGCGGAACAGCACGCTGTTCTCCACGGTGCCCTCGATAACGCAGCCGTCCGCCAGCAGGCTGTTCTTGACGGAGCTGCCCTGCAGATAACGGGTCGGGTTATCGTCACGAATCTTGGTGTAGATGGGGGCCGGTCCGAACAGTGCGTTCATGCTGCCGTCCTGCAGCAGGCGCATATTCTCATCGAAATAGCTCTTCATGTCGGAGATGCGGGCCGCATAGCCGTCAAACTCATAGGACTGGACATTCAGCAGCTTGAGGTTGCGGGCCAGAATGTCGCGCTCAAAGTAGACCAGACCGCGGACAGAGGCATCGTGGATCAGGTGGATCAGGCTCTCGCGCTCAATGACATAGATGTTCATGGCGAGGTTCTGCTCGCCCATGCGGTAGTCATTGGAGAGGATCTCGGTCACACGGCCGTTCTCATCGGTGCGGATGGTGTAGTTATCACTGCGGGCACCCTCGGGGATGGGGGCGCGGTTGTAGACCATCGTGACATCAGCGCCGGACTTGACATGGGCGTCCACCAGCTTGCCGAAGTCAAAGTTCATGGCAATGTAGGAGTCGGACAGGATGACATAGCGCTCCTTCTGATCCTCGAGCCAGTTCAGGATGCTTTCGAGAGCGTCCACACGGCCGGAGTACAGCTTGACGCTGCGCTCTGCAAAGGGAGGCACAATGTTCAGGCCGCCGCGCTTGCGGGTCAGGTCCCACTCACGGCCTGCGCCGAGGTGATCCATCAGGGAGTGGTAGTTTTTACGCACGATGACAGACACATTGTCGATGCCGGCGTTGGCCATGCTGGACAGCGTGAAGTCGATCAGGCGGTAGCGTCCGCCGAAGGGGATGGAGGCCATCGAGCGCTCCGCCACCAGTTCGGGAACGAGGTTATCATAGGTGTTGGCGAAAATGACGCCGAGAGCGTTTACATTGCTGTTTACCATTGTTCCTCACCATCCTTTACATCGCTGGAAACCATTGCCTTGGGGCCGACCGTTGCACCCTTACCGATGACAACGCCGGAACCAACGGTAGCCACATCACCGGGCTCGGCAATGTTCAGGCCGCCCTCCGGCATGGCACCGACGGTGGCGCCCTCCTCGATCGTGACATTCTCCGCCACGATACAGTGCTTGACGGATGCGCCCGCCTTAATGACAGTGCCGCCCATAACAACGGCTGCCTCAACGGTGGCACCCTTTTCCACAACGGCGCCGGGGAACAGGATGGAGTTGTTGACCGTGCCGTTGACCTTGCAGCCTTCGGATACCATGGAGTTGACGATGGTGGCGTCACTGCCGATCTGCTGGCAGGGACGGCCGGTGTTGCGGGAATAGATCTTCCAGTTTTCATCGAACAGGTTGATGCCGGAATGCTTGGGGTCCAGCACCTCCATGTTGGCCTGCCACAGGCTGCCGATGGTGCCGACATCCTTCCAGTAGCCACTGAAGTGGTAGGCGTACATACGGCGGCCGTCCTTCAGCAGGTTGGGAATGACATTCTTGCCGAAATCGTTCTCGGAGTTGGGGTCAGCCTCATCCTCGGTCAGGTACTTCTTCAGGATATCCCAGTTGAAGATGTAGATACCCATGGAAGCCAGATTGGACTTCGGGTTCTTCGGCTTCTCCTGGAATTCGTTGATGCGGTCGTCCTCGTCAGTGACCATCAGGCCGAAGCGGGAAGCCTCGCTCCATGGCACCTCCATAACGGCAACGGAGAACTCTGCGTTCTTTTCCTTGTGGAAGCGCAGGAAGTCAGAGTAATCCTGCTTGCAGATCTGATCGCCGGACAGGATGATGACATACTTGGGATCATAGCGGTCAATGAAGGACAGGTTCTGATAGATGGCGTTGGCGGTGCCCTTGTACCAGTCAGAGCCGCTGGCCTGCTGGTAGGGCGGCAGGACATGTACGCCGCCGTGCAGACGGTCCAGGTCCCAAGGCTGGCCGTTGCCGATATACTCATTCAGGACAAGCGGCTGATACTGGGTCAGAATACCGACGGTATCAATGTCGGAGTTGACACAGTTGGAGAGCGGAAAATCGATGATACGATATTTTCCGCCAAACGGAACGGCCGGCTTGGCGAGCTTTTGGGTCAGCGCATAGAGGCGTGAGCCTTGGCCGCCTGCCAGGATCATTGCGATCATTTCTTTAGCCATAAGATTTCTCCCCTTAAATTTCGGCGTATGCCGTTTTTAACTTTATGACATTACCGCATACTCTCGGCTGCCGCCTGCTGCGATGCTTATGCCCGCAGGGCAGGGATTTTGCGGTGATGCTTTTTATCCAAAGGCGGTCATACCGTCGTTTTGGCTTTGGGCGGGCGTCCCCGGCGTTTGGGGGCTGCCTCCGTCTTGGCCGGTGCTGCAGGGGCAGCGGCCTTTGCAGTGGCTTTCGTTGCCTTTTTGGCAGCGGGCTTTGTCGGCTCTGCCGCCTTTTTGTCAGCAGCATCCGCCTTCTTGGTCCGCGGCTTGCGGGCTGCGGGTACACTGAGGTAGAGGGTGGACATCGGCGGCAGTGTCAGCGAAATATGCTGGTCAAAGCCGTGCATCGGGCCCTTCTCGCTCTTGACCGTGCCGTTGGTGACACCGGAGCCGCCGTACTTCTTGTCATCGGAGTTGAGGATTTCCTTGTAGCTGCCGGGGTTCGGCACGCCCATCTGGTAATCCTTGCGCAGCACGGGGTTGAAGTTGCAGACAACAAGGAGCATCTTCCCTGCCGCATCACGGCGCAGGAAGGCTATCACACTCTGCTTGCTGTCATCCGGCACGATCCACTGGAAGCCCTCCCAGCTGTAATCCACCTGCCACAGGGCGGGCGTTTCGCGGTAGAAGTGGTTCAGATCCTTGACATAGCCCTGCAGTTCGCGGTGCTTGTCATAGCCCAGCAGCATCCAATCCAGCTGCTTTTTCTCGTCCCACTCGATGAACTGGCCGAAATCCTGCCCCATAAAGAGCAGCTTCTTGCCGGGGTGGGCCATCATATAGCCGAAGAAGGTGCGCAGGTTTGCGAACTTTTCCTCATAATCGCCGGGCATCTTGTTCAAAAGGCTGCACTTGCCGTGTACGACCTCATCATGGCTGATGGGCAGCACAAAATTCTCGCTGAAGGCATAGAAGAAGCTGAAGGTGACCTTGCCGTGGTTGCCCGCGCGGAAGAGCGGGTCGGTCTTCATGTAGCTGAGCATGTCGTTCATCCAGCCCATGTTCCACTTGAAGTTGAAGCCCAATCCCCCATCGGCAGCCGGCTTTGTGACCAGCGGCCATGCCGTGGATTCCTCGGCAATCATCATTTTATGGGGATACCGGCCCAGAATGGCTGTATTCAGCTTTTGCAGGAAGGCGATGGCCTCCAGATTTTCCTTGCCGCCCTTGACATTCTGCTCCCACTCGCCGTCCTTGCGGTTGTAGTCGAGATAGAGCATGCTGGCCACGGCGTCCACGCGCAGACCGTCCACATGGTAGCGATCCACCCAGAACATGGCACTGGAGATCAGGAAGCTTTCGACCTCCTTCATGCCGTAGTTAAAGACCATCGTGCCCCATTCCTTGTGCTCGCCGCGGCGGGGGTTGGGGTCCTCATAGCAGGGGGCGCCGTCAAACATGTACAGGCCGTAGCCGTCCTTCGGGAAGTGGGCAGGGACCCAGTCCAGAATGACGCCGATGTCCGCCTGATGCAGCTTATCCACCAGAGTCATGAAATCCTTGGGGGTGCCGTACCGGCTGGTGGGCGCAAAATAGCCCGTGACCTGATAGCCCCAGCTGCCGTCAAACGGATATTCGGTGATGGGCAGCAGCTCCACATGGGTGTAGCCCATCTCCTTGATGTACGGGATCAGCTCCTCGGCCAGCTCGGCATAGTTGTACGGGACGCCGTTCTCGGGGTCCTTCATCTTCCAGCTGCCGACCTGCAGCTCATAGATGGACATCGGGCTGTTGATCACATCCCGCTTTTGCTCATCCTTGATCCAGGCGGCATCACCCCACTCATAGCCCTCAATGTCATAAACCTTGCTGCCGTTGGAGGGGCGGGTCTCGGTATGGAAGGCATACGGATCAGCCTTATAGACCAGCTCATCCGCCGGGGTGGTGATGCAGTATTTGTAAACATCAAACTGCTTGATGCCGGGTACAAAGCGCTCCCAGATGCCGTCCGTTACCATCTCCATCGGATGCTCACCGGGCGTCCAGCTGTTGAAGTCGCCCACAATGGAAACGGCCTTGGCATGCGGTGCCCAGACGCGGAACACCACGCCGGCCTCCCCGTTCTGCTCACACAGATGGGCGCCAAAGTAGCGGTAAGCCTCCTGATTGTTGCCCTGTTTGAACAGATAAATGGGCAGATCGGAGCTTTTTGGCGTTTCTTTGCGCTGTTTCAACATAATCTCCCCTTTTGGCGGTGCTGTACCGGGTACAATGCACCGACTTTGTATGATCTCTGTATCTATATTACATGTTTCATGCGGGAATTTCAAGGGTTTTTGTGTAATATTCCGCTAAAATTTTCGTATGTTGCCTGTTCGTTTTGTACAAGTTCGACATATATCGAGGTGTTTTTCGTACAGCTGTACAAAAAATTCCCCTGCAGGGTGTTTTTTACACCCTGCAGGGGATTTGTACAAAATACTTCTTTATGCGCCGTAGATATAATAAGGGTTCTCGCCGCTGTACACGCTGCGGCGGTTCCAGACGGTATGGGTGGCCAGATACTCGGCCCATGCATGATAGCCCGCCGCATTAAAATGCACGCCGTCCTTGGTGGCATAGTCATCGATCTGGCTGCCGTCCGCCGTGTTGGTCAGGGCCTCCCGGATATTGACATAGTAACAGCCCTTGCGCAGCGCCATATTGGCCAGCAGATCGTTGACGGTGGCGATGCGCTGGTTGTCCAGCCCCGGCTTGGACGCGGCGACCGTCTCCTGCACACCGGGGATGGCCTGAATATAAAGAATGACGCCGGGGTTGAGCTGCTCGCGCAGCATGTCGATCAGACGCTCATAGTAGGCAATGAAGCTGTCCTCACTGCCCTGCACAACCAGATTGTTGGTGCCGACCAGAATATACAGATAGTCCGGCTGGCTGGCTGCAATGGTCTCCATCGGGGTCTCGGTCGCGCCGGTGACAGCGTTCTTGACGCTGACATTGTTGACAAAGGTCTGCACGCCCGCGCTGACATAGGTTGCATAATGCGCATTGTGGTAGCCTGTGTCATAGATGCCGAGGCCGGAGGCAATGCTGTCCCCCGCAAAGGTCACGGTGTTGAAGTAGTCCTTCGTCACCGTGCCCAGCATCGGGACCGCCACCATCCGGTGGTCGGTGTTCAGAAACTCCGTATCTATGGTCTGGGCGACCGGCTCGGACTTGTCCCACACGGCGGTATCCACGTTCTGCACAAGGCGCTGCGGCTCGGCGATGGGCTGCTGGGTCGGTGCGGCCGTAGGGGCCATCGTAGATTCCGCCGTCGCAGTCGGCTGTGCCGCGGCGCTGTCTGCCTCCTGCGGTGCCGGGGTGCCGTTGTCACGGAACCAGTAAAACCCGGCCCCGGCGCAGAGCAGCGCCAGAAGCACGATCAGGGCCAAAAACAATTTCCGCTTGCGCCGCTTGCCGGCAACCTCACTGCGGTAGGTATAAAAATCAGCCATAAAAGCCTCGCTTCTCTTTTCCTAAAAACTATACACTGTTATTATACGCCACAAAGCCCCCGCACACAAGAGCCGCGAAAATGTTTTACAAATTTGTAAGCCGGAATTGTAGGGCAATACCGCATAATTCTAAGTGCCGATACGGCGAGCGAGGTGCGGCAGCT
>UQGL01000061.1 GCA_900540595.1 uncultured Oscillospiraceae bacterium | reverse complement strand
GGAGAGCCTTCCCCCTCTGGGGGAAGGTGGCCGCAGGCCGGATGAGGGGCGAGTTTCCGGCGGTAACTCGGTAAAAGGGCAATAGAGTCAAGACGCCCCTCATCAGCCGCCTGCGGGCGGCAGCTTCCCCCGGGGGGAGAAGCCTTTAGAAAGTGGAGGCAAACTATGAAAGGCATCAAAACCATAGATCCGTTACGCAAAAATGCCCGAACCCTCCGCAAAGAAATGACCCGGCAGGAACGGCATCTTTGGTATGACTTTCTGAAAAATCTCCCGCAAACGGTCCACTGTCAAAAAATGATTGGCAATTTTATAGTTGATTTTTATATTCCATCGTGTAAACTGGTAATAGAGCTGGATGGCGCACAGCATACCGAACCGCAGGCTGCCGAGTATGACGCACATCGCACGGCGTATCTGCAAAGCATTGGCTGCCGCGTGCTGCGCTATGGCAACAATGAACTGGATACAAATTTCGCAGGAGTCTGCGAGGATATTCTGCAAAAGATAGGGTAAGAAGGAAAGTATATGGATAAACTCGGAACCTACGATGTCATCGTGATCGGCGCGGGGCATGCGGGAATAGAGGCTGCCCACGCGGCGGCACGGCTGGGGGCCAGGACGGCGGTGTTCACGCTGTCGCTGGATTTCATCGGCAATATGCCCTGCAACCCGTCCATCGGCGGCACGGCCAAGGGGCATCTTGTGCGCGAGGTCGATGCACTGGGCGGCCTGATGGGCCTTGCCGCCGATGCGACCTACCTGCAGAGCCGTATGCTCAACCGGGGCAAAGGCCCGGCCGTACACAGCCTGCGGGTGCAGACCGACCGCAAGCGCTACCATATCTGGATGAAGCACGCGCTGGAAAAGACCCCCAACCTTGACATCCATCAGGGCGAGATCGTCGGCGTTGATCTGCAGGACGGGCAGGTCTGCGGCGTTTACACCAACCTGCACGCCTACTATGCCTGCAGGGCGGTCGTGGTTGCGACCGGCACCAATCTGGGCGGCCGCATCTTTGTGGGCGATGCCCACTATGACAGCGGCCCCGACGGCACCCATGCCGCTACGGCGCTGACCCGCGACCTGATCACGCACGGCTTTACGCTGCGCCGGTTCAAGACCGGCACACCGGCCCGCGTCCACCGCCGCAGCATCGACTTTGACAAGCTTGAGTGCCAGCCCGGCGACCCGGACAGCGAGCTGCAGCCGTTCAGCTTTATGACCCGCGTGCCGATGCACAACAAGGTCAACTGCTACATTGCCTATACCAACCCCGAGACCCACAAGGTCATTCTCGACAACTTGCACCGCTCGCCGCTCTACGGCGGGGATATTCAGGGCGTTGGCCCGCGCTACTGCCCGTCCATAGAGGATAAGGTCGTGCGCTTTAAGGAGAAGGAGCGCCACCCCGTCTTTGTCGAGCCCTGCGGTGAGGATACCGAGGAAATGTACCTGCAGGGGCTTTCGTCCAGCCTGCCCGAGGCTGTGCAGAACGAGATGTACCGCACGATACGCGGCTTTGAGCATCTTGAAATCATGCGCCCGGCCTACGCCATCGAGTACGACTGCGTGGACCCCACCACGCTGAAGCCCACGCTGGAAAGCAAGGTCGTGGGCGGCATCTACGGTGCCGGGCAGTTCAACGGCACCTCCGGCTACGAGGAGGCCGCCGCGCAGGGCCTGCTGGCCGGTTTGAACGCCGCCCGCCATGCGCTTGGCAAAGAAGAGCTGGTGTTGGCGCGGCACACAAGCTACCTCGGCACACTGGTCGATGACCTTGTGACAAAGGGTGTGCTGGACCCCTACCGCATGATGACGAGCCGCAGCGAGTACCGGCTGAGCCTGCGGCAGGACAACGCCGATGAACGGCTGACCCCCATCGGCCGGGAATACGGGCTGGTTGATGATGCGCGGTGGGCCATGTTCTGCCGTGACCGCGAGGTCAAGCAGGCCGAGCTGAAGCGGCTGGAAACAACCAGCATTAAGCTGGCCGACCTGCGCGCCGCTGCCCCCGAGGGCGCCGAGTTGGGCGAGATCGGCGGCACGGCGATGGAGCTGATGCGCCGCCCCTACATCAATTATGACTTGATCTCAAAGGTCATCGGCCGCGGCGAGGGCGTGACCCCCGCCATGGCGCAGCGCATCGAGACGGAGATCCGCTACGCCGGGTACATCGCGCGGGAGGAGCGCATCATCCGCGACATCCAGCGGCATGATAGCGTGGTCATCCCGGAGGATTTCGACTATGCGCCGATCGAGACGATGACGCTGGAATCCCGCGAAAAGCTGGCGAAGATCAGGCCAAGGACATTGGCCCAGGCCGGGCGGATACCCGGTGTATCGCCCAGCGATCTGGCACAGCTGAGTATTGTGATTTTGAAGGATAGTAAATGAGCCTTCCCCCTCTGGGGGAAGGTGGCCGAGGCTCCGACCGAGGCCGGATGAGGGGCGATGTTTCCGCAGCAGCCCCATAAATGGACAATAGAGACAACGCCGCCCCTCATCAGCCGCCTGCGGGCGGCAGCTTCTCCCGAAGGGAGAAGCCTTTTGGGGAGAGCCTTCTCCCGCGAGGGAGAAGGTGCCCGAGGCCCCGCCCGAGGGCGGATGAGGGCCGAGTATATTGATTTCACCCGCAACTGGGCAGCCACATACAGTCTGCCCTCATCAGCCGCCTGCGGGCGGCAGCTTCCCCCGAGGGGGAAGCCTTTGTGCAAGGAGATGAAAAGAAATGATTGATAAAAGCAGATTAGCAACCAAATGTTCCACATGGAACATTGAATTGACCGGTACCCAGCTGGACCTGCTGGACAAATACGCCGAGCTGCTTGTCAGCTATAACGAAAAGGTCAACCTGACTGCCATTACCAGCCCCGAGGGCATCGAGGACCGCCACTTTGCGGACAGCCTGCTGTTTGCGGCCCAGCCTGAGGTGCAGGGCAAGCTGGTGGATGTCGGCACCGGCGCGGGCTTTCCCGGCATCGTGGCCAAGATCTACAAGCCCGATTTGCAGCTGACCCTGATGGAGCCGACCGGCAAGCGGGTGGACTTTTTGAAATACGCCTGCGCCGAGCTGGGGCTGACCGGTGTTGAATTTGCCAAGGAGCGCGCCGAGGAGGCTGCCCGCAAAATCTGGCGCGAGCAGTTTGATGTCGCATCCGCCCGCGCGGTGGCGGCGCTGCCGGTCCTGAGCGAGTACTGCCTGCCGCTTGTCAAGGTCGGCGGCAGCTTCATCGCCATGAAGGGCCCCGAGGCAGACGCCGAGGCGAAGGCTGCCGCCAACGCCCTGAAAAAGCTGGGCGGTCAGTACGAGGAAACGCGCCAGTTCACCCTGCCGGACGGCAGCGCACGCGGGCTGGTATTCTGCAAAAAAATATCGCAGACTCCGACCGTTTACCCCCGAAACGGCGGAAAAATCGCAAAAAAACCGTTGTAACAGCGCAAAAAACAGAATAACCGGGCGAACGATTTTTCTTTCCCGGGCGTATAAAATATGCTATGCTTTTTGTAGAAAAAGCATAGCATATTTTTGCAGGCTGCCTTTGCAGGGGCCGGGCATGTCCGGCCCACAGCTTTGCGGCAGGCATGCAGTAAACCCAAGGGGAGGAAACGAAATTGCCGAAGAATGATATACAGAAGCAGGGACGCATCCTGATGCTGCCTGTGGATTGCATTGAGCCGTCACCCTATCAGGCGCGCACCGCCTTTGATGAGCCGGAGATCGCTGCGCTGGCGGTCAGCATCTTGCAGAACGGGCTGCTGCAGCCCATCAGCGTGCGGCGAGTCGGCATCCGCAAATATCAGCTTGTGGCAGGGGAGCGCCGGCTGCGTGCCTGCCGGCTGGCCAAGCTGGAAAAGGTCCCCGCCATCCTTGCCGACTATGACGACAGCGAATCCGCCGCGCTGGGACTTCTCGAAAATCTGCAGCGCAGCCAGCTGGACCCGTTTGACACGGCGCGCGGCATCAAGGAGGTCATCCGACTGTGGGGCTGCACCCAAGCCGAGGCGGCCCGCCGTCTGGGTCTGAGCCAGCCCGCGCTGGCCAACAAGCTGCGTCTTTTGACCCTGACAGCCGAGCAGCAGCAGCTTTGCACGGCCAACCACCTGAGCGAGCGCCATGCCCGCGCCGCGCTGCGCCTGCCGGAGAGCCGCCGCACCCCGGCGCTGGAAAAGATGGCCCGCGATAAGATGAGCGTGCGGCAGGCCGACAGGCTGGTGGACCAGATGCTGGCGGCCCCGGGCAGCCCCAGCCCATGCCGCCGCACGATCCCGATGGTGCGGGATGTACGGTTTTTTGTGAACACGCTGCAGCACGCGGTCGATCTGATGACCCAAAAAGGGATAGCGGCCACCACGCACTGTGACAAGCATGACGGCTGCCTTGAGTACATCGTGCGCATCCCCGTGAGCAGTGACGGCACGGCGGGAAAACAGGAGGACGACCCCAAGAAGGAGGACAGCGAGTTTGCGGTGAAGCTGTGAGGAAAAGGGGAGAGATTGTCACAGTGGCAGGAGGGAAAAGCCCCTCCGGCCTTGCTTCGCTCGGCCACCTCCCCTGTAAGGGGAGGCTTTTCCCGCGGGCGAAGCCCGCGCAAAAAGGCGCCCCCTATGGGGGAGCTGGCCGAGTTTACGAGGCCTGAGGGGCTTTGCAGCTTTGCCTTTATAGCCAACCTGCCCCCGGAATGTTCCACATGGAACATTCCGGGGGTACTTTTTGTATTCGACCCCTTTTTTATCTCAAACCATTGTGCTATAATAGATATAAGCGGCCTCTGCCGCTGAAAATTGCAAGAAAACAGGGGAGGTACGGCGTGGCAAAAGTCATCGCAATAGCAAACCAGAAGGGCGGCGTTGGCAAGACCACGACCGCCGTCAACCTGAGTGCCTGTGTGGCGGCGCTGGGCAAAAAGGTCCTGATCGCGGATCTAGACCCGCAGGGAAACACGACATCCGCCTACGGCATCGCAAAAAATAAGGTCGAAGCCGACACCTACACCTGCCTGATCGACGATGATGATGTCCGCGAGGCCATCATCAAGAGCGAGTACAACGCAGATGTGCTGCCCTCCAACACGCAGCTGGCGGGCGCACCTATAGAGCTGGTCTCGGTGCCGCGGCGTGAGATGCGCCTGCGCACGGTGCTGGCGCCGGTCGTGCCGCTGTATGACTACATCTTCATCGACTGCGCACCGTCACTCGACCTGCTGACCGTCAATGCGCTCTGTGCAGCGGACACCGTTGTGATCCCGATGCAGTGTGAATTTTTCGCGCTGGAGGGCCTGAGCGAGCTGATGGGCACCCTTAAAACCGTGCGCCAGAAGTACAACCGCCACCTCGACATCGAGGGCGTGCTGTTCACCATGTATTCCGGGCGGCTGAACCTGACGATGCAGGTCGTGGCGCAGGTGAAAAAGTACTTTGGCGACAAGGTATACCGGGCTGTCATTCCCCGCACCGTGCGGCTGAGCGAGGCACCCAGCTTCGGCATGCCGATCAACTTCTATGAGCCGAACGGCAAGGGCTGCGAGGCTTATATGGAGCTGGCGCGGGAATTTTTAGCAAACAATGAGCGATAAGGAGGGACGCCGATGGCCAAGAAAAAGATGGGCGGATTGGGCAAGGGACTCGACAGCCTGTTTGCCGATCTGTCCGATGATACCGGAAGCGAAGCGTCCGGTTCCACCCTGCTGCTGCGCGAGATCGAGCCTGACCCGGAGCAGCCCCGCAAACGGTTTGACGACGATGCCCTGAATCAGCTTGCCGACAGCATTGTGGAAAACGGCCTGCTGCAGCCCATCGCCGTCCGCCCCAAAAAGGTCGGCCCCGGGTACATCATCATTGCGGGCGAGCGCCGCTGGCGTGCTGCCCGTCTGGCCGGCCTTGTCGAGGTCCCGGTCATCATCAAGGATGTCACCGATGAACAGGCCGCCGCGCTGGCCCTGATCGAGAACCTGCAGCGCGAGGATCTGGACCCCATCGAGGTCGCCGAGGGCTGCCGTCAGCTTATCGACAAATACGGCCTGACGCAGGAGAGCGCCGCCAAAAAGCTGGGCAAAAGCCGCAGTGCCGTGGCGAACAGCCTGCGCCTGCTGGCCCTGCCCGAGGATGTGCGCCGTCTGGTCAGCGAGGGCAAGCTAAGCTTCGGCCACGCCAAGGTCCTGCTGGGGCTGCCCGGCGAGGAGCTGATGCGGCAGGCCGCCGCCGAGGTCATTGCGCAGAACCTGAATG
This sequence comes from uncultured Oscillospiraceae bacterium, assembly GCA_900540595.1. Lineage (GTDB taxonomy): Bacteria > Bacillota > Clostridia > Oscillospirales > Ruminococcaceae > Gemmiger. The sequence goes on along the minus strand of UQGL01000061.1, from coordinate 1,878 downwards.
TCCGCCAGACCGAGGCGCTCTGCAAAAAGCTGGCCAAGCCCGCCAAGCCGCCCAAGGTCAAGGATAACTTCACCCGCCCCAAGCGCGCCATCGAGGTCGAGGCCGCACTGAAGGAGGTCACCGGCAGCGAGGTCCATGTCGATTACAAGGACGGCAAAGGCTCGCTGAAGATCGACTTTTACAGCGACGATATGCTGCAAAAGTTTGTGAGCCTGCTGGGAATGTATGACCCGGAGGGGTGAAAGCCCGGCAATTTGTAGGGGCGGGGCATGCCCCGCCCGCAGCCTACCCATAAAATGCTATTTATTTGTAAAGCCGAGGCCGGACATGTCCGGCCCCTACAAAAGCAAATATTGAATAGAGGAGTACCATTATGTTAGACATTCGCTTTGTCCGTGAAAACCCGGACGCCGTCAAGGAAAACATCAAGAAGAAGTTTCAGGACGCCAAGCTGCCCCTCGTAGACGAGGTCATCAAGCTTGACGCCGAGTACCGCGCCGCCATCGGCGAGGCCAGCGACCTGCGCGCAAACCGCAATAAGCTGTCCAAGCAGATCGGCGCCCTGATGGGTCAGGCCAAGAAGGACCCCTCCAAGGCTGCCGAGGCCGAGGAAATCAAGAAGCAGGTCACCGCGCAGGCTGACCGCCTGAAGGAGCTGGAGGCCAAGGAGACCGAGCTGCAGGCCAAGATTCAGGAGATCATGTACACGATTCCCCAGATGATCGACCCCAGCGTGCCCATCGGCCCCGATGACAGCCACAATGTCGAGGTCCAGCGCTTCGGTGAGCCGGTCGTGCCTGACTATCCCATCCCGTACCATGTTGACATTATGGAGAGCTTTGACGGCATCGACCTCGATGCCGCCGGCCGCGTCTCCGGCAACGGCTTCTACTACCTGCTGGGCGACATTGCCCGCCTGCATGAGGCTGTGCTGGCCTACGCCCGCGATTTTATGATCGACAAGGGCTTTACCTATGTCATCCCGCCGTTCATGATGCACGGCGATGTGGTCAAGGGCGTTATGTCCTTCCCTGAAATGGACGCTATGATGTACAAAATCGAGGGTGAGGATCTCTACCTGATCGGCACCAGCGAGCATACCATGATCGGCCGCTTCATCGACCAGACGCTGGACGGCGCCAAGCTGCCCCTGACCCTGACCAGCTACAGCCCCTGCTTCCGCAAGGAGAAGGGCGCCCACGGCATCGAGGAGCGCGGCATCTACCGCATCCACCAGTTCGAGAAGCAGGAGATGATCGTCGTCTGCAAGCCCGAGGACAGCATGGATTGGTATGATAAGCTGTGGAAAAACTCTGTTGAGCTGTTCCGCTCCATGGAGATCCCTGTCCGCCAGCTGGAGTGCTGCTCCGGCGATCTGGCCGATCTGAAGGTCAAGAGCTGCGATATTGAGGCATGGAGCCCCCGCCAGCAGAAGTACTTTGAGGTCTGCTCCTGCTCCAACCTCGGCGATGCTCAGGCCCGCCGCCTGCGCATCCGCTTCAAGGATGAGAACGGCAAGACCCAGTTGGCCCACACCCTCAACAACACCTGCGTGGCCCCGCCGCGTATGCTGATCGCTTTCCTCGAGAACCACCTGCAGGCCGACGGCAGCGTTACCATCCCCGAGGTCCTGCGCCCCTACATGGGCGGCAAGGCCGTGCTGGTGCCCAACAAGAAGTAATTTTGAAAGAGCCTTTTCCCGCATTGCACCCGCAATGCGGGATTTTTTTGTATTTTTTGAAATTTTTCGGGGAAAACTACTTGACATAGGGGACACTGTCGGCTATAATAATATAGCGTTCTCGAGAGCGCACAGACAAATGTGGCGGTATAGCTCAGTTGGCTAGAGCATTCGGTTCATACCCGAAGTGTCACCGG
>UQGL01000060.1 GCA_900540595.1 uncultured Oscillospiraceae bacterium | reverse complement strand
GCCGCACCTCGCTCGCCGTATCGGCACTTAGAATTATGCGGTATTGCCCTAAAAACGCCATTTGTCAAAATGCACAAAACAGGCAGGCACCATGTATAAAATATTCACAATTTCAACCCGAAACAGCAAACGATAGTGCCGGTAGATATAAGGATTGTTTTGTGTGTAATTCGCATTGATAATTGCGCTGCATCGTGAAATATAATGAAAATTTTCGCATGCTTTTGATTGTAGCCAAATCCGCAGAGCAGGGGATACAATGGAAGCAACGAAACAGCCGCCGCCGGATGACGAGGGCCCGCGATCCCGACCAAAGCACCGCGGCCGCCGGCTGATGAGAACACAAAGCAAGGAGGAAACGCTTATGGCACAAACCGCTGCGGTCAAGCAGAGCAAGGCCAATGCCCGCGCCCAGAAACAGCTGGGCCACAACACATGGCGCAAGGCGTTCATGCAGCATTACTGGTTATATATCATGATGCTGCCGGCGCTGCTCTACATGATCATCTTCAATTACCTGCCGATGACGGGCCTGTATATGGCATTTACTGATTTCAGCCCCTTCAACGGTGACACGATTCTGGAATCTGTGTTCGGCAGCCCCTTTGTCGGCCTGAAGTACTTTAAAAAGCTCTTCACCGGCCCGGACTTCTGGACGCTGTTCCGCAATACGCTGTCTATCTCGCTGGCCAACCTTTTCTTCGCCTTCCCGGCCCCCATCATTCTGGCGCTGATCTTAAATGAGCTGCGCTGCAAATGGTTCAAGCGCACAGCGCAGACGCTGGTCTACATCCCCCACTTTGTCTCCATCGTTATTGTGGCGGCGCTGACTTTCCAGATGTTCTCCACCACGGACGGCGCCATCTACCATGTGCTGACCCAGATCTTCGGTGCGAATGCGCCCGACCTGCTCAGCGACCCCAAGCTCTTTCCCGCGCTGATCGTCGGCCAGAATATCTGGAAAGAGACCGGCTACGGCACCATCATCTATCTGGCGGCGCTGTCCAGCGTGGATGTGCAGCTGTATGAGGCTGCCAAGATTGACGGCGCAGGCCGTTGGCAGCTGATGTGGCATGTCACGCTGCCCGCCATCCGCGGCACCATTGTCCTGATGCTGATCATGAAGGTCGGCCAGCTTCTGAACACCAGCTACGAGCAGATCTTCCTGATGCAGAACTCGATGAACCGCGCAGCCTCCGATGTGTTTGACACCTATGTCTACACCAAGGGCATCACGGGCGGCCAGTACTCGCTGGCAACCGCCACCGGCCTGTTCAAGTCCACCATCAGTATGCTGATGGTCGTCACCGCCAATAAGATCGCCAAGCTGTGCGGCGAGTCCGGCCTGTACTAAAGAAGGGAGCTGTGCTACAATGACAATGCCCTTTACCCATAAGAAAGACGAGGTGCGCGCCACCGGCACGCTGGAAGCCCGCACCCCCGGCGATCAGGCTGTACAGGTTCTTTTGTATGTCATCATTGCGCTGGTGGCGCTGGCCTGCGTGCTGCCCTTCATCTATGTGGTGGCCGGCTCCTTTGCGACCGAGCGCGAGCTGACCGAGCGTCCCTTCTTCCTGATCCCGCAGGATGTATCGCTGAACGCCTACCAGTACATCCTCAAGCAGGGCGATGTGTTCCGCGGACTGAAAAATTCGGTGATCGTCACCGTGATCGGCACACTGATCAATATGTTCGTCTCCTGCACGATCGCCTACCCGCTGTCCCGCCCCTACCTCAAGGGCCGCAACGGCTTTATCAATATGGTCATCGTCACGATGCTGTTCACCGGCGGCATGGTCCCCGCCTACATTATGGTGGTCAATGTGCTGCATCTGGGCAACACCTACTGGGCGCTCTGGCTGCCCACGGCGATGAGTGCCTTCAACATGATCATCATCAAGAACTACTTTCAGGGTATCCCCATGGAGCTGGAGGAGGCCGCCATCATTGACGGCTCCAACGATCTGATCACCTTCGTGCGCATCATCCTGCCGCTGTCCGCGCCGGTGCTGGCCTCGGTCAGCCTGTTCTACGCGGTCAGCCACTGGAACAGCTACTTCAATGCGATGCTGTACATCAACAACTCCGACATGGAGGTCATCACCATCGTGCTGCGGCGTCTGGTGTTCCTGACCACACAGGTAGCCGAGGATTCCACCTTTGACTGGGGCGCGGCCGGTATGCCGCCCATCAAGGCTGTCAAGATGGCCACCACGGTGCTGTCTACCCTGCCAATCCTCTGCATCTATCCGTTTGTGCAGAAGTTCTTTACCCAAGGTGTCATGGTCGGCTCGGTCAAGGGCTGATACCAAGCAATACAACCACTTTTATACAAAAAGGAGAAAAACGAAAATGAAAAAGGCACTTGCCCTCTCTATGGCGCTGGCGATGTCCGCCGCCATGCTCGCAGGCTGCGGCGGCTCCGCCTCCGACAGCACCTCCGCTTCCGGCGCTGCTTCCTCTGCGGATAGCGCTGCCTCCGGCACCCCCACCGTCAGCTTTATGATCCCCGACTTCACCGGTCATGTGCTGAGCAATGAACATTCCGATGAGGTCATCGCCAAGTACGAGGCCTACACCGGCACCCATGTCGAGTGGCGCACCGAGGCCAACGACACCTACAGCGAGAAGTTCGGCCTGACCCTGATGGACAAGGACAACATGCCGATGATCCTGACCGCAACCAAGACGCTGGACCAGAACGCCAACGCAGCCGATGCTGCCAAGCGCGGCGCCTTCTGGGATCTGACCGAGTACCTGCAGGACAGCGAGGCCTACCCCAACCTGTCCCAGATCAGCCCCGATGTTCTGAAGGGCCTGACCGTGGACGGCCAGATCATCGGCATCCCCCGCTCCCGCGCCATCGGCCGTAACGGTCTGGGCTACCGCACCGACTGGGCCGAGGCCGTGGGCATCACCGAGGCCCCCAAGACGGTCGAGGATGTCTATGACATGCTCTATAAGTTCACCTATGACGATCCGGACGGCAACGGTGCCAACGACACCTACGGTCTGGAAATGTGCAAATACACCGGCCCGTGGGATATTATCCAGACATGGTTCGGCTGCGGCAACGGCTGGGTCGAGCAGGACGGCAAGCTGGTTCCCGTACACCAGACCGCTGAGTATAAGGAAGCCCTTGACTGGATGCGCAAGATCTACGCCGACGGTCTGGTCCGCCCCGACTGGGCGACTGTGGACACTGCCAACTTCCAGGTCGACAGCCAGAAGGGCGTCACCGGCGTCTTTGTGGACACGATGGACGGCACCAAGCGCATCTGGAAATACTTTGAGGACAACGCCATTGCCGATGTAAACGACGCCTCCAAGATTGCCACCATGACCTCTGTCGGCCCCATCAACGGCCACACCCTTGCCACCACCGGCTACAACGGCTTCTACCTCATCACCAAGTCCGGTGCCAAGACCGAGGAGGATGTCAAGGCCTGCCTGCACTTCCTTGACAAGATGTGCGACCCCGAGATGATGGCGCTGGCCGACTACGGCCTGAAGGACATCTGCTATGACATCAACGAAAACGGCAAGATTGTTCCCAACGACAAGTACGACACCACCAACTGCCCGCACGCAGGTCTGAATCAGGCTGTGCCTTATGTCCCCTACCTGACTGAGCAGAACCCCGATTACCAGCTTGAAAAGGCTGACTATCAGCTGGCTTACGAGGAGAGCATTGCCAACAACGTGCAGTATGCCGTGTTCAACCCCGCGCTGGGCTATCTGACCCAGTCCGACACCTACGCCGAGTGCGGCAGCGACCTTGTCCAAATTCTGGACGATGCCCGCACCCAGTATATCTGCGGCCAGATCGACGAGGCCGGTCTGCAGGCTGCCTTCGACCAGTGGAATGCCCGCGGCGGCACGCAGGTCATTGAGGAAGTCAACGCCCTGTACGCAGCAGATAAAGCCTAATTGAATGTGAGCGCCGCAGCGGATGTTGCGGCGCTCTTTTATGATGGAGGGAAAGTCCATGCAAATCTCTGTGCGCAGCCAGACGGCTGCCCAAACCACCCTTAGCTGGCAGCCGGTGGCCGGGGCCGCCCGCTACCGCATTTTGTGGAGCGACCGCTCTGGCGAGACCGTGCGGTTCAAAACGGCGGGCGAGAGCGGGGAAAGCCTTTTCACCTTCTGCCGCTCAACGCATATCCCCTATTACATCAAGGTGCAGGCGCTGGCAGAAAACGGGGCCCTGCTGGAGGAAAGCACACCCGTGCAGACCCCCGTGGGCCGCGTGCTGCAGCAGCAGCTGGAGGCGCTGTCCCGCGGACTGGTGGCTGTCACGGTAAACACCGGTGTGTTTATCAGCTGGCGGCTCTTTAAAAGCGAGGTCACCAGCCACAACGCCACCGGCCTGACCGGCACCGACTTTGTGCTCTATAAAAACGGGGTCAGGCTGGCCACCGTGACCGACAGCACAAACTATCTTGACGCGCAGGGCACAAGCGGGGATACCTACGCCGTGGCCCCGCTGGTAAACGGCGTAGAAGGGCCCGCCTGCAGGGGCGTAAAGCCGTGGCAGAAGGGGTACTATGAGCTTCCGCTGCAAAAGCCGGCGGACGGCGTGACCCCGGCCGGGGAGCCCTTTGCCTACCATGCCAACGATATGAGTGTGGGTGATATTGACAATGACGGCGAGTACGAGTATTTTGTAAAGTGGGACCCTGACAATTCCCACGATGTGTCGATCAAGGGCTACACCGGGCGGTGCTTTATCGACTGCTATAAGCTGGATGGCACGCTGGTCTGGCGGCTGGACATGGGGCAGAACATCCGCGCCGGAGCGCACTACACCCAGTTTATGGTGTACGACTTCAACGGGGACGGCAGGGCCGAGATGGCTGTCAAGACCGCGCCCGGCACCGTGATGACCCGCTTTGCACCGGACGGCACCGTGCTGTCCCGCCGGTATATCACGATGCCGCAGAAGGATCTGGACGCCGGGTACAGCCACGCGGACAACTATGTCTGCACGGCGCAGGATTACCGCCTGCATATGGCCGAGGTGTTCCGCCGCTGGCACGCCCACCCCGAGGTCGTAAACGGCCGCTGGCCCGCCACGGTGGAGCAGTGCTTCGGCCTTACGCCGCAGTACGCCTACCCCCTGTGCGAGGCTGATGCCCTTGCGCTGGCCGACTATTTCCTTGATGTGTACGCGCCGAGCCGCAGCCCCAAAAACGAGCTGCGCAGGTTCGAGGGCTTTGTCTATGACGGCCCCGAGTACCTGACGATGTTCGGCGGGGACGGCGCCGAGCTGGACACGATCGACTACCCCTACCCCCGCGTGGATGACGGCCTTTTGTGGGGCGATTATGCAATGCCCCGCATCGAGCCGTGCAACCGTGTGGACCGCTTTAACGCCGGGGTGGCCTATCTGGACGGCGAGCGCCCCTATCTGATTGCCTGCCGCGGTTACTACACCCGCGCCACGCTGGCGGCCTACGACTTTTTTGAGAACCGCTTTCACAGGGTATGGGGTATCGACTCCGGCTTTGTGCCGATGGCGAACCCCTTCAACGACAGCGGCTGCCATCTCGCTGTCGGCACCGACCCTGTGTACGGCATTCTGGCCGGGCAGGGCAACCACAGTATTTCGACTGCTGACATTGATGGGGATGGCTGCATGGAAATTGTGTACGGCGCAGCAGCCATCGACCATGACGGAAGCCTGCTCTACTCCAAATACGGCACCCTGCCGGACGGCAGAACCCGCGCCAAGTTCGGCCACGGCGATGCGATGCATGTGGCTGACATCGACCCTGACAGCCCCGGTCTGGAGATCTTCAATGTTTATGAGGAGGGCGAGCGCGCCCCCTACGGCTGGGCACTGCGCGACGCCGAGACCGGCGATGTCCGCTTTGGCGAATATGCCGAGGAGGATCTGGGCCGCTGCATGATCGGCAAGATCGACCCGAACACCCGCGGTCTGCAGGTCTGGGTCAAGGATGTGTATGATGTAAACGGCCGCACGCTGGAGCTGCCCACCCCCGGCACCAACATGAAGATCTACTGGGCAGGCGACCTTTCCACCCAGATCACCGATGGTGCGGACTATCTGCACGGCGATCAATACGGCGTCATTAACGATCTGACCCACGGCGTCATGCTGCAGCCAGCGGGCACCGCCACCAACAACGGCACCAAGGGCAACCCCTGTCTGGTGGCCGATGTGCTGGGTGATTTCCGTGAGGAGCTGCTGGTGCGCACGGCGGACGACACCGCCATCCGCATCTACACCACCACCGATCTTACCCCCCACAAGCTGTTTACCCTGATGCACGATGCACAGTACCGCTGCGGCGTGGCATGGCAGAACAACTGCTACAACCAGCCGTGCTACCCGTCCTTTTACTATGCAGGCGACATGGATTTTGCCAATGTGCTGCCGCAGCTGAACGCCAAGCCCACCCTCTGGATGGCGGGCGATTCCATTATGCAAAGCTACGCCCCCGAGGACAAGCCGGTGACAGGCTGGGGCGAGATGCTCCACACGCTGGCGCAGGGGGATGCGGTATGCTGCGCTGCCCACCGCGCGGACTGCCCCTTCCCGCAGGAGATGCGCTACGAGCTGCCGGGCCTTGTCATTGACAACTGCGCCATGGCGGGCCGCAGCAGCAAGACCTTCCGCGAGGAGGGACGGCTGGACGACATTGCCGCGCATATCCGCCCCGGTGATCTGCTGGTGGTCAGCTTCGGCCATAACGATGCCAACCGCGCAAAGGCCGAGCGCTATGTCCCGGCGGATGCCTTCGGCGAGAGCCTGCGCCCCTTCTGGGACGCTGCCCGCAACCACGGCGCAGTGTGCATCTTTGCCTCCCCCGTGGCGATGCGCGAGTTTGACGAGGCCGGTGTCTGCCACCCCTCGTTTGCCGCCTACCGCGAGGCGATGCGCGCCTTTGCCGCCGAGGTCGGCGCGCCGTTTATCGACCTTGGCGCCGCTACCGCCGCCGCCAACACCGCCTTTGGCGCTGAGCGCTGCAAGACCCGCTATATGTGGGTGGGCGCAAAGCAGGACAACGCCCACCAGCAAAACGCCGGCGCCTGCCGCACGGCACAGGCCTTTGTGCAGCAGCTTTTGCAGGATACCACCCCGGCACTGGATGTGCTGCGGGCGAATTTCAAATAAATTTTGACAAAAAAGAAGGTTTTGTTTATGAACTACACCGAACCGAAGGTCATTTACACCTGCTTCCCCGGCGGCAAGCATAAGGTGCTGACGATGAGCTATGATGACGGCCGTTTGGAGGACCGCCGCCTTGTCGAGCTGTTCAACCGCTACGGCATCCGGGGCACCTTTAACCTGAACGGCGGCCTGCCCCGCCCCGAGCGCATCCCGGAGAGCGAGTGGGTCGAGCTGTACAAGGGCCATGAGGTCGCCTGTCACACCTACCACCACCCCACCATCTCCCGCAGCCCGCTGGACCAGACCGCCCGGCAGGTGCTGGCCGACCGTATGCAGCTTGAGGGCGTCATGGGCTACCCCGTGCGCGGCCTTGCCTACCCCAACGGCAGCTGGACACCGGAGATCGCCGCCCTGCTGCCCGCGCTGGGCATCCGCTACGCCCGCGTGGTGGGTGACACCCACGACTTTGCGATGCCCCACGATTTTATGACATGGAAAGCCACCTGCCACCACACCCACAACCTGCTGGAGGACGGCAAGCGCTTTGTCGAGTTGTATAAGACGCAGTATCTCTACATGATGTATGTCTGGGGCCACAGCTTTGAGTTCCGCACCGAGGAGGACTGGGCATTGATGGAGCAGTTCTGCCAGCTGGCCGGCGGGCGCGAGGACACTTGGTACGCCACCAACATCGAGATCGTGGACTACATGGCCGATGCCGCCCGCCTGCAGTACACCGCCGCGGGCGATAAGGTCTGCAACCCCAACGCCCAGTCCATCTGGGTCGAGGTGGACGGCCGCCACTATGAGATCCCCGCCGGAAAGACAGTGGCGCTGGTATAAGCGGATTCGCAATTTAAAAAGGAGAGAGCAATGGCAAACCTGATTTTTGACAAGGCCCAAATTGAGGCTACCATCGACAAGATCGTGGACCGTACGATGCGGATGGACATGACATGGGACTGGCCCTGCGGTGTTGCCTACTACGGCA
>UQGL01000059.1 GCA_900540595.1 uncultured Oscillospiraceae bacterium | reverse complement strand
AGGTGATGGTGGTTTCGCTGCACTCCGGGTGGGCGGATACGATGTCATTGATGGCTGCGCCGAAACGGTGACGGAAAAGTCGGTGTTTCGCCGCAGTGTTGCCTTCCAGCGCTGCGTGATCCCCGCCACCGGCTTTTATGAATGGGACGCCGCCAAGCACAAATACAAGAACAAGCTCCAACACTCAATAGCCTTTGCAAAAAATTACAAGCCCGCCCTTTTTTGCAGCGGTAGCCAGCCCTTGCATTTATTGTCGATATCTTGACTGTAATGGAAGAACTGTGATACAGTTAGAGAGAAAAGGGAGTGCTTTATGGATGTTTTTCCATGCTGCGAACAGCTGCACACACTCTGCCCGGTGCCGTTGGACTTCTGCAACCGCGTGGTGGATACCAAAAAGACGGCGCACAGAGCGCCGTCATCAAAAACTGCCTGCAGTATATTTCCACCCATCTGCACGAGGAACTGCGTTTAGAGGAGCTGGCGCACGAATGCGGGCTGCGCAGCCGCAGCAGTACCGCGATAACCCGCACGGCGCATACGAATCGCAGGAAGGAGGGGGACACGATGGTCAGTGACGGGGATTTTTATCGCCAATATCTGAACGGTGATGACGCAGGGCTGGAGGCCCTGATGGAAAAATACGGCGATCCTCTGACTGTGTACCTAGACGGCTACCTGCACGACATACACGAGGCGGAGGAACTGATGCTGGATGTGTTCGCCTATCTGTTCACGAAAAAGCCCCGCATCCGGGAAGGCGGCTTCAAGGCGTATTTATATAAGGCGGCGCGGCACATGGCGCTGCGCCATAAAAGCAAACGAAAGCTGATGTTCAGCTTAGACGCGCTGACCGATGAGCCGGACGGGCAGCAGCTGGCGGAGGAGGTCATCGGCACAGCGGAGCGCAACCGCATTCTGCATGGCTGTATGGGTGAAATGAACCCGGACTATCGGGAGGTTTTGTATCTGACCTATTTTGAGGGGATGAGTTACGCGCAGGCGGCGGAGGTCACGGGAAAAACCGTGAAGCAGATCAGCAATCTGGTGTATCGCGGAAAAGAGAGCCTGCGCAAATTACTGGAACGGGAGGGAATCACAAATGCGGAGCCATGAAGAACGCTTTGCGGAAACAAAGCGGCGCATCGCCGCAAGACAGCGCAGGGAACAGCGGCGGCGCAGTACGATCACTACGATTTCTGCTGCTGCGGCGTGCCTTGTGCTGATCGTGAGTGTGTCCTTTGCCATGCCCGGCATGGTTGCGGGGATCCGCCCCGGCGATTTCGCGGGCTTTGAAACGGCCGCCAGTATGTATGGCGGCGGCGCGGCGCTGGGGTATATTGTCATCGGGCTTTTGTCCTTTCTCTTGGGCGTGTGCGTGACTGTTCTGTGCTTCCGGCTTCGGCAGATAAATCGGGAGGACAGTCAGGATAGGGAAGGCGAGGGGCGGCATGGAGCTGATTGAGAACCTGCTGCAATTATTGACCACCTTCCTCGGCGCGGTGCTTTCGGGTATTGCATGGCAAAAAAGACGCAGACAGGCGTATTTTTTGCTGCTTTGCTTTTACGGCTGCTTTGCCCTGGGATCGCTGTACTGGACGCTGTACCTGCTGCTGTTCAACACCACACCGCGAGTCTTTTATGTGTCGGAGTTCGGCTGGGTCGCCAGCGTGATTTTTCTGCGGATTTTGCAGGTCACGCTGACCGATTCGGGGGAACGCGGCTTTCGCTGCCGAAAAGCGTGGCTCGCCCCTTTGGTCGGCGTGCCGCTGCTGGTGTTCTACTGCACGTATGGGGACGTTCTCTCCAACCTGATTTGGTGCGGCTTGATGATCTGGCTGTCCTTCTGCGCTGTACGGGGGCTGTTTTATGCAAACACCCTGACAGGCAAAGCGCGGAATCGGCGGTATTTCCACATCGGTATGCTGTGCTATGTCGGTTCGGAATATCTGCTCTGGACGGTGGGCTGCTTCTGGTCGGCTGCCTCTTTCGCAAGCCCTGCATTCTGGTGCGATCTGCTCCTGACCTTTGCTCTGCTGGGGCTGCTGCCCGCGGTAAGAAAGGCGGTGGAACTATGACCTACATTGAAAATATCTTCCTCTGTATGGTGTCCCCGCTGCTGGTGGCCGCCCTGTGCATGGGCAGACGGCAGCTTCGCTTTTTTGTGTTCTGTATCGCCGGAATGGGCGTGTGTCTGCTTTCGGCCTATATCAACACCTTTCTCGCGGCGGTCTGTCATGCAGACGCCCTTGCCGCCACGGCAGAGATCGCACCTGTGGTGGAGGAAATTATGAAGTTGCTGCCGCTGGCATTCTACTTGCTGGTGTTTGAGCCGGAGAGCGAGAAAATCAAGCCCGCCGCCGTCACAGTCGCGCTCGCCTTTGCCACCTTTGAAAACGTGTGCTACCTCATCCAAAACGGCGCCGACCGATTCTCGTTCATCTTTTTTCGGGGCTTCGGTACGGGTGCCATGCACGTTTTGTGCGGTATTATTGTGGGCGCCGGGCTTGCCTACTCATGGCAGCGGACATGGCTGAAGATTGCCGGAACCTGCGGGCTGCTGGGCGCGGCGATCACCCTGCACGCCATCTACAACCTGCTGATTGCCTACGGCGGTGCAGCGCAGTACATCGCCTACGCCCTGCCGGTGCTGCTGGTAACGGCGGGAAAGCTGTCTGCAATTCGCATATCACGGAAGAAATAACCGAATATCCGCTTCTTAGGAGCCGCCTTTGGGCGGCTCTTAATTTTTTTGTAAATTTTTGCATTTTGGGTGAGAGTTTTCCCGAATTTTTGTACCTATATAGGTGAAAGAACTTTTCACGCTTAGGCAATACCGGAAAGGAGGCTTCCCCGATATGTATGATACCGCAAGACGGGTCGAGCTTGTCAAAAGGCAGATACGCAAAAACACCCGACGAAGGCAGAAACGCGGCATCGGCAGGCTGAGCGCTGTATGTATACTGTTGTTTGCGGTGCTGCTGCAGACAGCGGACAGGGTCATCGGGCAGGGACAGACCGATGCCTGGGGCGGCTTCGGTGCGATGCTGCTGCGGGAGGATGCGGGCGGCTATGTGCTGGTGGGCGTTGCGGCGTTCACAGCGGCCGTTGTGCTGACGGTCGTTTGTATGCGGCTGCATGAACGGGAAAAGCAAAAAAGAAAACACGAGGAGGACGCAACATGAAAAAATTTCTATCCCTGCTTTTGAGCCTATGCCTGCTGCTGGGCACACTGCCCTTGCAGGTATCGGCTTTTGCGGGGGACATTTTTCCGTCCGAAGGGGCGGTAAAAACCGTCACGCTGAATGATGGCTCGCTTTCCCTGCAAAACGAGTACATCCATATGACGTTTCGCAAATTGTGGGGGACCTATGCCTATCTCACGGTTGCGCCCGCTGCAAAGCCCGATGAGGAAAGCATACTGATCGGGCAGACACCGCGCTGCAGCTTTATCACCTATGACCAAGGCAGGGAAAAAATAGAGGGCGTGGTGACTGAGCCGATAAAAGCGGAATTTGTGACCAAAACGCCGAACGGCAGCGCGAATGCCATCAAGGTGGAATATTCTCTGCTGGCCGCCCTTAGCCTTATTAAGGCAAAGGCAACGGTCTACTATGAGCTTGTCCAACTCAAAGAGAACGGCGCATCGTCCAATGACACATGGGGCGTGCTGGCGTCGGTCAGCGAGATTTGCATCGACGAGGACAGTATGCCCCAGGACTGGAATCGTGACTTCAATTTCAAATGGGGCTATTCGTTCAACTGCTTTACCGCCACGGGACATACCTCCACGCTGGAAAAGCCGGGCGGCCCTGCTATTAAAATGAGCCGTACCACCGTGCCGGAAGGGGAGAACCCGCAAATCACCACCGAAAACTCGGTATTCACCGCGTCCGTGGAGGATTTAAGTACAAAAACCGTTCCCAAGGGGTATTCCGAGTGGGGCGATGTGGACGGTGTTTACACCACCGAAGTCTACACGGACGGCTACCCTTGGGCAAATCCCTTCGTGGGGCTGTCGGATTACTATGAAAAGGATATCACCTCCGTCAGCGGCAAGCCGATTCGTGTCGCCCTGGCGCAAACCGTCAGCGTAACACCGGGCGATAAGCCGCTGAATACCTGGGTGCAATGTGACAGCTATACCGGCTTCACGTTTGAAGAACCCAACGGCTCGGAGGAGTACTCCCACTTCCTTTGGGGCTTTCATGATCTGATCAAGGCGGGCACGGAGAATGTTCCCTCCCGGCCAGATGCGGTGAATACTGCCATCAACGCCAAGCGGCTAGCCGCATTCGCCGTAAACGGCGGTGTGACGGTGGAGTATGTGGCGGACAATGCCGCGCTGGAAAAGCTGAAAAAGCAGTACGGAGATCCTGTTGCGCTTATCAGCGGCGATTATGAGAGCAAGAATGGAACGGAATTCACCTTTACCGGCGGCGCGGCGACGCTCTCGCCCTCCGTCACGGCGACATGGAATAAGAGCAGCGGAAAGCTGGTCATAAAAAAGGACGGCACGATCGAACACAGCGGCGTGAGCCTGAACGCGCCGAGCTTCAAGTTCTATCAGCCGAAAAACGGTGCAGAAAATGAGCTGCAAATCTCGCTCACAAAGGACGGTTTTGGGTTCCAAATTAAACCCGACAAGAACGACGCCATCGTCTTTGTGGACATTCCCTATGCCGCGGTAAAGCTGGAAAAAGCGAAAGCCGATGCGGCAGGGAACCTTGTGTTCAGCGGCGACATCGGTTTCCGAACCATCTTCAACGGTGCCGAGTTCTCGATGGAAAAGCTGGGCTACGGTTTGTACGGCAAAAATGAGTTCAAGGTCAACGGCGTAAAGGCCACGGGCAGCTTTGACACCGCAAAGTTGATGGCGCTGGAGCTTGCCAGCATCAGCGGCGAGGTAAACACCTTCAAGGGTGAGGAACGCTATGCCTTTGAGCTGGAGCTAAACGCCTTCGACCTGTTTGAAACGGAAGCATCTTTGGCGCTGGAACGCAGCAAAAAGGACGGTTCACTCATTCCCGACGAGCTGTGGTTCTTTGTCAAGTCCAGCCCTGGCATCCCCCTTGTGCCGCCTGTTCCCGTCGGGCAGCTTAACGGCGGCGGCGCGGGTTTTAAGGATCTGGCAAAAACCGTGAACGGCGACTACTTCGCCATCCCGCCCATCAAGCTGCGGGGTGCGCTGGCGGGTACCTATATGCATCTGATTGAGGGTACAGGCAACGTCGTTCTGGGCCCCAGTGAAATTTCCCTCAAGGCAACGGATGTCGGCATCGTCGGGCTGGGGAAGAATGCGCAGTTCATCGACAGCTTCGGCTATTCTCTCCAACTCAACGGGCAGGAACGTACTTATAAAGGAGTTACCTACAAGGGCACCTACTTCGGCGGTTCGGAGGAACTTGCCATCAATCTGCCAAGCAAGACGCTGGACATCTTTTACATAAACACCGCAATCAAGCTGGGCGCGTTCGGCGGTGCAAACCAAAACAAGGACACCGTGTATCTCGGCATCGGCGCCAACGGTATTGTCAAGGGCAGACTGCAGATTCCGAGCAGCCTTGGCATCCCGTTCCTCAGCGGTCTTAGCCTTCCCAGCACAGACATCAATCTGATTGTGGGCGGGCAGACGACCTTCCCCGTCACAAACACAAACGTCAGCGAGGGCATGAAGCAGGCGTTTAAGAATGTCGATGTCTACCTCGGCGCGATGACAGGTGTGAATGCAGGAGTCTTCGACGCGCGCGTGTGGGTGCTTGTGCCGCAAATTGTGCAAACCGATTTCCGCAAAGGCGGCGGCTGGGACATTGAAACCAAGTGGCTCGGCAAGCTGCCCGAATGGGACTGGTCAACAAAGGGCGTTGATCCGCTGGTGCAGGCCGTGGCTGCAGAAGACAGCGGCGAGGCAGTTCCCATGCTGCTTGCGGCAGATCCATATGCTGCGGAAAACGGTGGTACAAACACGCAAATCATTGAGGTGAACGCTAACCCGGGCGAGACACCGTATATCCTGTTGGCATTTGAGAACACCGTAACCGAGCAGCAGATCAAGGATGCTTTAACAATTAAAAAGAATAACCAAGATATTGCAATCAACTGGGTGGACGATGGCGGCCAAAGGGATCCAAACTCTGCCATCAACGCCGACACCGACATCCTCAAGAACAAGAATGACGAACAGGAATATCGTATGGCGATGCTGCGGCTGTCGGAGGGCGGCACCTACGAGGTCAACACAAACTCGCTTACGCTTGTGACGGACAAATCCTGCGGCGTTGCCATCACCCCGTTCGAAAGTCTTGTCTTGAATTTGAATGATTATCAGCTGTCGGGCGAAATCAAATACGCCGAAACGGGTACAGAGTATGTGCTGCGCACGTATCTTGCCAATGCCGAGGGCGGCGCGGACTATCTGGTCGAGGAGCAGATAGTGGCGGATCCCGAAAATATTGCTGTCAACATTCCTAAAAGCGGCACACTGGCACCTACGGGCGAATACTATGTAACCTCCTTCCTGATGACAGAAAAGGAGACAGATCTTGATGGTGACGGCGTGATGGAAAAAGCGCTTGCTGCCATCGACAGCAACCAATTCAACAGCAAAATCTCGTATACGAACACCAAACAGCCGGAATCTCCTGCGCACGTTAATTTGGAGGCTGCCGGCAACGAGGTCATGCGCGCCGAATGGCAGCAGGTAGATAACGCTGACGGTTACCGCGTGACGATTTATCAGCAACAGAACGGTGGCTGGGTCGATACCGGCTTTGGTTACGACCTTAACAAGGAAACTACCTCCATCGACATGGCTCTGACCGTGGGCGGCGAGGAAACGGCGGAATCCAAAAATCTGTCTGCGAACGAAACCTACAAGGTCGGTGTAAGCGCCTACACGCAGACAGAGGACGGCGCAAAGTATTACAGCGCAGAAACCGAATCCTCCGGCGTTTTCCTGCCGGAATACACGCCGCTGAACCTTGCCCTTTCCGTGAACGGTAAGGACTGCACGCCGGACGAAAACGGCGTGTACCATGCCTATGTGGGCGGCAGCAGCAATTCCCTTGCCGTGACTTGCGCGGAAGCCGAAAGCATTACGGTCACACGCATGGATACCGATGCGCCCCTTACATCGGACGGGGCAAACACCTTTGCCATCCCCGATTTTACCGGCACGCTGATGCTCCGCGTAAACGGCGTGAAGGGCAAGGACGTGACCGGCGTGTTTCTGCTGGTAAGCAGGGACACCACCGCCCCTGTGCTGACCCTTTCCGCTCCGATCTTCTACGCGGACAGGGCGGCAGGCAGTTATCAAATCACCGGCACGGCGGACGCCGGCAGCGAAGTCCTTTATGGGGAAAATAACGAAAGCGTTTATGCCGCAGGGGACGGCAGCTTTGCAATCCAAGGAACTCTGGAAGAACGGCAAGACGGCGATGCCCTGTATATCCGTGCGCAGGACAGCTCCGGGAACCTCTCTGCACGGCAGCTTGCCTTGGTAGCGCGACAAGCGGAAACGTATGCTGTCACCGTAACGACGGACGGCAACGGTACTGCTTCTGCAGACCTCGCCGCCGCTGCGGCAGGTACGAACATTTCCCTGAGCGCCACACCGAATACGGGCTATCATTTTAAGGAGTGGCAGGTCGTCAGCGGCGGTGTGACTATCGAGAACGATAAGTTCACCATGCCGGACGGAAATGTGGAAATCAAGGCGATTTTTGAAAAGGACACAGCACCTGCGACCCCCGCGCCCACGGCTACCCCAAAACCGGAGAGCAGCCCGACCCCTGCGCCTGCTGCCACCGCAAAACCGAACGGCAGCCCGACGCCCGCGCCTGCTGCCACCGCAAAACCGAACAGCAGCACGCTCCCTGCGCCTGCTGCTGCCGCAAAACCGGATAGCAGCACGCCCCCTGCGCCTGCTGCCGCCACAAAACCAAACAGCAGCCCGACCCCTGCGCCTGCTGCTACCGCAAAGCCGGAGAGCAGCCCAGCTCTCGCGCCCACTGCTACCGCAAAACCGGACAGCAGCCCGACCCCCGCGCCAACTGCCCCCGCAACAAAGCTCCCTGTATGGTGGGTTGCGTTGCCGATTGTCGGCGGTGTGGCGCTGGCTGGCGTTTTCGTGATGCGCAAAAAGAAACGCCGCAGATAAACAGCGCCTGACCGCAAAAACGAAATGGCACGCAGCTGATCTCCAAAACAGCCGTCACGGCTTAACCCGCCGTGACGGCTGTTGCTGTTATGCGGGCCTTGTCGGCTTTCATGAATCCGAAGACGGCTATATTGTCAGCTTTCCGGATACAGAAAACACGCAGGCGCTTATTAACGACTACAAAGCGCGTCTGCGTGATCTGGAAAACAATATCTGGCAGCACTAGACTGCCACTAATTCTAAGGCGGGCTTCGGTCCGCCTTTTCTTTATGCAAAATCATTTCTCTGCGGTTGCCTCACCCGGTTTGGTCGTGATGAGCTTATACACCGCCGTATCCTTGGGTTCCAGATTGAAGAACGGTATCATGCTGTTGCCCATCTTGATAATGCCGTGTCCCTCGCTGGCGTTGCGCAGAAATGAGT
>UQGL01000058.1 GCA_900540595.1 uncultured Oscillospiraceae bacterium | reverse complement strand
GGAGATCCGCCGGAGCGGTGCTTAAGCCGTCAGGCGGGAATTGTGCGGTGTTGCCCTATATTACGATTGACGAGGGGAACCTCTTTTTATGAGAAATACAAAACATCTGACCTACCGGGAGCACCGATTCCTGCATGGTCATCTGAACCGGGTGCGGCATATCACGCTTGACCCGGACGGCCCCGGCGTGGTGCGCATCCATCTGGTGCCCTGCCACAGGCCCGACCGTGAGACACCGTTCACAGCAATTCTGAACGGGCAGGACATTTTGCCGCTGAATGTCAGCTGGGCGATCCTGCTGACCAACCTGATCGAAGCGCTGAATCCCTACACCGGCAAGGAGATACGCCCGCAGGACTGGGAGGCCATTCAGGCGCAGGCGGTGTCTGCCACCCGCAAAATTTACCGCAAGGCTGAGTATGCCCAGATCGAGGGCGACCTGCAGGCGATGCTGGACTGCCTGTGCACCGTTGCACGGGGCGGTACACCGACGCTGACAATCCAGCCCATGCAGCTGGCGGCGTATGCGTCCCGCATGGTCGGGCCCCACCGCATGGATCTGATGGTCAGCTCAATGGTCAAGGACGGCGCGTGGCACTGCAACCAGAAATGCCTGCACTGCTATGCGGCCAACCAGCCGCTTTCCGCCGTGCCGGAGCTGGACACCGACCAGTGGCTTGCGGTCATTGAAAAATGCCGCAGCGCGGGTGTCACCCAGCTGACCTTTACCGGCGGCGAGCCTACGCTGCGCCATGATCTGATCAAGCTGGTGCAGGCGGCACAGTGGTTTGTGACCCGGCTGAACACCAACGGCCGGATGCTGACCAGCATGATGTGCAAGGATCTGCGCGCCGCCAGCCTTGATGCGGTGCAGATCACCTTTTATTCCGCCGAGGCAGAGATCCATAACCAGCTGGTCGGCGTGGACGGCTACAATGATACCCTCAACGGCATCCACAACGCGCTGGCCGCAGACCTGAATGTCAGCTTGAACACGCCGCTCTGCAGCCTGAACCGCGACTATCTGTCGGTCGTGAAGCTGGCCCACACGCTGGGCATACGGTATCTGACCTGCAGCGGGCTTATCCCGGCCGGCAATGCCGATACCGCCGCCAGCCGCGCTGTGCGGCTGACCCCCGCCGAGCTGGAGGAAACGCTGCGCCCCGCGATGGAGTATGCCGCCGCCAACGGCATCGAGATCAGTTTTACAAGCCCCGGCTGGCTGCCCGAGGATACGCTGCGGGCGCTCGGCTTTACCCAGATCCCCAGCTGCGGTGCCTGCCTGTCCAATATGGCCATCGCCCCGGACGGTACGGTCCTGCCCTGCCAGAGCTGGCTGACCGGCAAGGGGCTGGGCAACCTGCTGCGCACACCGTGGCCGCGCATCTGGCACAGCCATGAGTGCCGCGCCATCCGGGAGGAGAGCGCGAAGATGGCACAGCGTTGCCAGCTGGGCGATACCCCGATGCAGGAGGGCTGCCGATGAAGATGCAATTTATGCGCCGTCTGGCGCTTTTATGTGCCGTGCTGGCCTGCGGCGCGCTGTTGGCCCTGCCCGCTGCGGCGGCCCAGACCGAGGCCCCCTGCGCCGAGGACGGCGATATGGATTATATCCGCAGCTATGTCGTGACGGTCGATCCGCGGGAGGACGGCTCTGCCGACATCACCTACGACATCGACTGGCAGGTCATTGACGGCGATAAGACCGACTATCTGAGCTGGGTCAAGATCGGGCTGGCCAATTCCAGCGTGAACGAGATGACCCCGCTGACCGATACGATCTACGATCTGCAGTATTCCGATGACGGCGGCAGCTATGCCAAGGTCGTGTTCACCCAGCGCTACTACTCCCCCGCTGTAGCGGCACAGAACGGCGGCGAGAGCAGCGTCCGTTTTGCGTTCCGCGTACACCAGAGCCACCTGTTTACAAAAAATGATGACGGCACGGCAACCTTCAACTTCACACCCGGCTGGTTCGATGATCTGAGCGTTGAGAACATGCAGGTGCGCTGGCGCAGCTACGATGGCTTTGTGGCCGATAACACCGGCGTTGACGGCGAGTACCTGACCTGGGATTTCGGCGCGCTGAAGCACGGCCAGGCCGCCAATGTGCATGTGACGGTCCCTGTGACGAACGCCGCAGCCTTTGCCCCCGATGCCGCCATGACCACCGATGACTACGACAGCGGCATGACCACGGATGAGATCATCGGGGTGCTGGCAACGGTGATCATCCTTCTGCTGGCGGTGGCCATTATCATCATTGCGGTGGCGGCCCGGTCCCCCGACTGGGGCGGCGGCTTCGGCAGTGACATCGACCCCGATGACTGGTTCTGGTACACCAACGGGGTACACACGATCCGCCGGCCCTGTGCGGCACCCCCGCCCAGCGGCTACCACCGCACCGACCCGCCGGCAAAATACCAGTCCGGAGGCGGCAGGACGCGCGGCGGCGGCACGGGGCGCAGCCACTCCAACCATGCAAGCTGCGCAAGCAGCTGCGCCTGCGCGTGTGCTTCGAGCTGCGCGTGTGCCTGCGCCTGTGCAGGCGGCGGCCGTGCGGGCTGCAGCGTCAAGGACTTTTACACCGTTAAACTCCCCCGCAATTCTGCAGGGGCTGATGCGGGCATCGGCCCGGAAAAAGAGGACGAATCATGAGTCTGGAAGACAGTTACGATGCCTGGGTCCGCGGCCTGATGGGCGGCGGCAAATACGCCGCCACTCCCCGCCAGACCGCCGAGGCCAGCGAGGCCGTGCAGCAGATGCAGGCCCAGTTGGATGCCCTGACCGCCGCCCAAAAGCGGCAGAATGCCGCAGAGAGCGTGCTGGCCGGTGTGCAGAAGGCTGGTGCCGCCACGGCCGAGAGCGTGCGCAAAATGAGCAGCGACCTGACAAAATCGCTGAAGCAGGACGGACTGCTCGGCGGCACGGTGGCGGCACCCGCCCCGGCCCCGGCAGCCCCCGCTAAGGCGGATTTTTCCGGCGTGACCGATACGATCAGGGCGCAGGTGCTGGGGCAGGATGCCTTTGTGTCGGCGCTGGTCAAGGCGTTCCGCCGCCCCTTTGTGCTGGGGACCGCGCAGGAGGCCGACCGCGCGCGCAGCGTGATGCTGCTCTGCGGCCCCAACGGCACCGGCCGTCACTATGCGCTGGGCTGTGTGGTCGAGGAGCTGGCCGCCCGGGGCATTTTGCGCAGTGCGCGCATTGAAACGCTCGATCTGGCACTCTACCCCGGCCCCGCGCAGGAAAAGCTGTTTCTGC
The DNA here is from genome assembly GCA_900540595.1 of uncultured Oscillospiraceae bacterium. GTDB lineage: Bacteria > Bacillota > Clostridia > Oscillospirales > Ruminococcaceae > Gemmiger. The sequence goes on along the minus strand of UQGL01000058.1, from coordinate 5,365 downwards.
AGGATCTGTACGCGGCGCTGCAGTCGGACGCCGAGGTGCTGGCCTTTGAGCATTATGAGAGCTGCGCCGCCAACTATCTGAATATGCTGTCCACCCTTGCGATGGACGGCACGCTGGCGCTGTCCAGCCGGTATGTGCTGCAGCGCGGCATTCTGGTAGATGTGGGCACGGCGTTGGCCCCCGGCGCCATCGGGGAGCTGCAGGCAGGCGGCAAGTATTTTGTTTTCTACTCCAACAAGGGTGAGGCCGCGCTGGCCGACAGCTTCGGCGCGAAGTTTGTGGACGCCGTGGCAGGCGACATCTGCCGCACGGAGGTGTTCACCCCCGACGCACTGGCCGCCGTGGCCGCCCGGGAGCTGAATTATCTGGCGCAGCGCACCCGCCGGCAGTGCGGGCTGGCGCTCTCAATGGGGGCGGATGTGCGCGACCTGCTGGCCGCCCAGTACGGCAAGACCAGCGGCATGCAGGCAATGCGAGACTACTGCGAGACCGTCTACCGCGCCATCGCCGAGTATGTGCTGGATGCCGACACGCCGCCTGCGGACGGCACCCCAGCCCTGCTGAGCGCCGAGAACGGCCGCCTGTGCATGGCGGTGGACGGCGGTGCGCCCATCGACCTGCTGGCGCTGCTGCCCCGGCAGTACCGCGGCGATGTGGACGCGGTCGAAGCGGAGCTGGATGCCATCATCGGTCTGGACGAGATCAAGAGTTATGTGCGCGACATTGCCAAAAATGTGCAGGCGCAGCAGCGCCGCAAGGCGCAGGGCCTCAAGGTGGCCGAGGTCAACATGCACATGATCTTTACCGGCAACCCCGGCACCGGCAAGACCACGATCGCCCGTATTCTGGCAAAATACCTCAAGGCCATCGGCGCGCTGCGCGGCGGCCAGTTGGTCGAGGTCACCCGTGCCGACCTTGTGGGCCGCTATGTGGGCCACACGGCACCGCTGACGAATTCGGTCATACAGAGTGCACTGGGCGGTGTGCTGTTCATTGACGAGGCCTACGCCCTCTACCGCGGCGGGGAGGACAGCTTCGGGCTGGAGGCCATCGACACGCTGGTCAAGGGCATCGAGGATCACCGCGATGATCTGGTCGTGATTTTGGCGGGCTACACGAAGGAGATGCAGCTCTTCCTGAGCGCCAACTCCGGTCTGGCCAGCCGCTTCCCCAACCAGATCGAGTTCCCTGACTATACCGGCGAGGAGCTGTATAAGATCATGCTCTCCATCGCCAAGGGCAAGGGCTACACGCTGGACGAGGGCTGCAAGCTGCCGCTGGTCACCTATTTTGACCGCAAGCAGGCCGAGGACGCCGCCACGAACGGCAACGGCCGTATGGCCCGCAATACGCTGGAAAAGGCCATCCTCAACCAGTCCAAGCGGCTGGTGGCAGACCCGGATGCAAGTCTGGAGCTGCTGCTGCCCGGGGATTTTGAGTTGGAATAAGTGGTGCTGACGGCACATGGGTAAAGCCCCTCAGGCCTCGCGGGCTCGGCCAGCTCCCCTGAAAGGGGAGCCTTTTAAAGCCTCCCCTCACAGGGGAGGTGGTCGAGCGTCAGCGATGACCGGAGGGGCTTTGCTGCTTCGCCGCTGCCACCCATAAAAAATGGACACCTGACATTTCATCAGGTGTCCACTTTATTTTATAAAACCAATTTTATCGTGCCGTATAATCCGAATCCAGCTCGCTCAAAATGCGGTCGCTGGTCTCGCGGGTGTCGGTCATGCGGACGGCGTTGCGCAGCGGCAGCACCGAGCGCGGGGTGACGGAAAGCTCGTCCACACCGAATGCTAGGAAGGTCTCGGTCAGGGCGAGGTCAGCGCCCAACTCGCCGCAGATGCCGACCCAGATGCCGTTCTTGTGCGCGTTCTCTGTCACAAGGCGGATCAGGCGCAGCACGGCCGGATGATGCGGGTCGTAGAAGCGGCCCAGGTCATTGTTCTGGCGGTCGCAGGCCAGCGTGTACTGTGTCAGATCGTTGGTGCCGATGCTGAAGAAATCGACCTCCTTCGCCAGACGGTCGCTGTTGATGGCGGCGGCGGGCGTCTCGATCATGATGCCGATCTGGACCTCCTCGCTGTAGGGGATGCCCTCCTGCTTCAGCTCGCGCTTGACCTCCTCGCAGAGCTTCTTGGCCTCGCGGACCTCCCAGACGGAGGTGACCATCGGGAACATGATGCCCAGCTTGCCGAAGGCGGAGGCGCGGAAGAGGGCGCGCAGCTGGGTCTTGAAGATCTCGGGCCGGGTCAGGCAGATGCGCAGTGCGCGCATGCCCATGGCGGGGTTATCCTCCTTCGGCAGATCAAAGTAGCCGATCTGCTTGTCAGCGCCGATGTCCAGCGTGCGGATGATGACCTCCTTGCCGTCCATGTCGGACAGGACCTGCTTGTAGGCCTCAAACTGCTGATCCTCGGTCGGATAATCGCTGGTGTTCAGATAGAGGAACTCGGAGCGGAACAGACCGATGCCGCCGCCGTCATTGACCTGCACGGCGTGGACATCCTCGGGCGAGCCGATGTTGCAGTAGATGCGGATGGTCTTGCCGTCCTTCGTTACATTGGCCTGACCCTTCAGCGTTTCCAGCAGACGCTGGAGGCGCAGCTGCTCATCGCGCTTTTTCATCAGGCGGTCGCGGGTGTCGTCATCGGGGTCGATGACGAGCGCGCCGGTGCTGCCGTCCGCAATGGCGGCGCGGCCCTCATACTCGGGCTTGAGCGCATCGCCCATGCCGACGATGGCGGGGATACCCATTGTGCGGGCCAGAATGGCGGTGTGGCTCGAGCCGGAGCCGCCCGCCGTGATAAAGCCCAGAATCTTGGTCTTGTCAAGCTGGATCGTCTCGGACGGGGCCAGATCGTCAGCGCAGAGCAGCACCGGCACATCGGAGGCAATGCCGCCCTGTACGATGCCGCAGAGGATGCTCAGGATGCGCTGGCTGACATCCTTGACATCAGCGGCGCGGGCCTGCATGTAGGCATCGTCCATCGAGGCGAACATCTCGGCAAACTGCTCGGCCGTGTCGGAAACGGCGGCCTCGGCGTTCATCTTCTGGTTGAGGATACGGTCCTCGATGGCCTCCTCATAGTCGAGGTCCTCAGCCATCATCTGGTGCGTTTCAAACAGCATGGCGGCCTCGTCACCGGCATCCCTGCGGGCCTGCTCGGCCAGATCGCCCAGCTGCTCAACGGCGCCGGTCTGGGCGCCTTTAAAGCGATGCCACTCGGCATCGGTATCCTCTACGGTATAGCGCTTGATCTCTGCTGTGGCGCGGCGGTAAAAATAGAGCGGGCCAACGCCGACACCGGCGGAAACGCCCTTGCCTTGAATCGTGATCATTGGGGGAGCCTCCCTTTTCATCAAATAAAAGGCCGCGGCCGCCGTACTGCTGTGGCGGCCGCGGCCGTAAAATCGGAATTACAGATGCTCGTTGAAGAACTTCTCCATGGCGGGGGCGGCAGTCTCCTCGTCAGCACCCTCGATCTGGACGGTGACGGTGTCGCCGCACTTGATGCCCATGCCCATCAGGGCCATCAGGCGGGTGGCGTCAACAGACTTGCCGTTCTTGTCAACGATGGTGACGGTGCTCTGGCAGCTCTTGGCCTCTTTTGCCAGCATGCCGGCAGGACGCGCATGGATGCCGACGGGTTCTTTGATGGTATAGGTGAATTCTTTCATAGCTTTTTCCTCCCATAAATGCACGGCAGATAGAGTGCGGTGCAATTCAATAAGCTGTTATTATAATAACATACTAATCCGTCTGCGTCAACGGAAAAAGGGCCGAAAACGCGCTGAAATTTTGGTCAGATTGTCAAGAATTTTCGTGCGGCGCTGTGCGTTTCGTCCATGCGGCGGCATATATGCCCTATTTCTGCAGAAATTCGCGCAGCACATCCTCCGGCCGGGGGGTGTGCAGGGGGTAGCGCGCACGCAGGGGCGCGGCGGCGCTGTCCATAATGTAGGGGGTGCCGACAAGGTCCAGCATGGCTACATCGTTGTAATTGTCGCCGAACGCCATCACCTCATCGTGGGCAAAGCCCAGCACCCTGCAGAGCGATTCTACACCAACGCCCTTGTTTGCGGTCGTGGTGTCGATCCAGTAAGGGCCGGCCACCGCACAGTTGGCCTGCTGCCAGCGCGGTACAAAGCGATCGACATAGGGTGCGACCCCCTCATGCAGATAGACCGACACCTTGACGATCTCCTCCGGAATTTCAGACGGGTCGGCAATGACCCTGTACCGGTTGCCGATGAACCGGATGCGGTCGAGCATGCCGAGGCCCCGCTCCATCAGGTAGGCGCAGTTCTGGCCGGAAAGCATGACCTCCCCCTGGCCGTCGCTGCGCTCCCACAGGTCGTGGGCGATCTCCTCGGCCAAGGCGCGGGGCATTGGGTTTTCCGCAATGCACTGCTCGTCCTTGAACAGGACGCCGCCGTTCTCGCACAGAAAAACACAGCAGTCAGCCACCGGCTCAAACAGCAGGCGCAGGCTGGTGTACTGCCGCCCGGAGGCCGGGCAGAACAGGATGCCGCGGTCATGCAGAGCGCGGATCTGGTCAAAGATCTCTCCCGCCAGCTTTTTGCGGCCATATTGCAGCAGCGTACCGTCAATGTCGCTGCAGATCATTTTGATTGCCATAGTACAACTCCTTTTATTTCACAGGGATATTGTATCATATTCGGTTAGGTCTTTGCAATTTTGTTTTGCGGCGGTATAATGGTTGAGGGCGGGCGGATATGGACGCCCCGTAGGACGGTATCGAAAGGAAGAAACCCTATGGCTTTTATCACAATAAATGGGCGCTCCCCTGCCGATCACGGTGCGGCGTTTGTGGCGGAGAACGCAACGCTGGCGGGCTGTGTGCGCCTTGCGAAGGAGAGCAGCGTCTGGTACGGTGCGGTGCTGCGCGCCGACACGGGCTGCATCACCATCGGCGAGAACACCAATGTGCAGGATAACGCCGTACTGCACACAGGCCCCGGGCTGGATGTCAAGGTGGGCAAGGGGGTATCCATCGGGCACGGGGCCATCGTCCACGGCTGCACAGTGGGCGACCACTGCCTGATCGGGATGCACGCCACGATCCTGAACGGCGCGGTCATCGGGGACGGCTGCCTGATCGCTGCCGGGGCACTGGTGCCGGAGGGGACGGTCATCCCGGCAGGCAGCCTTGTCATCGGGGTGCCGGGCAAGGTCGTGCGCCCGGTCAGTGCGGAGCAGGCTGCCGGAATACGCGCGAACGGGGAAGAATATTTGGAATTGGCGAGGGCACACAAAAAAGTGCGCAACCTGTAGGGGGCGGCGTCCCCGACGCCCCGCAGGGCAGGCATGTACTTTTCGGGAATTGTAGGGCGGCCAGTCCTC
>UQGL01000057.1 GCA_900540595.1 uncultured Oscillospiraceae bacterium | reverse complement strand
CTTGATTGTCAAGAGGTTTTCTGAAAGTTTTTTGAAGAAGTTTTCTTCAAAAAACGCGTACAAGCTGTTGATAGAAGGGCTTGCCACGGCTTCCGCCGCGGGACAGCTTGCTTATTATAGCAAGTGGTCATACTTTTGTCAATGGGGTTTTTCGGTTTATTTTGACAAATTTCGAGAGGGATTTTTGGGCAAGGTGCATATTGGGGATTTGCTGCGCATTGGCCACAAGTCGTAGTATCGGGTAGGTTGCGGGCCGGGCATACCCGGCCCCTACAGAGTGGTGGAGGGTAAGGTTGGCGATGTAGATGAGGTGGACGGGGATATTTTCAACATCGGTTGCAGGGCTTTGTGGAAAGCTCTTGCAATTTGTTCCTTATTATAATAGTATAAAGACAACACACTTGAAATGAGGGCTATCCATGATCCTGGCATTCAATATCGGCAACTCCAACATTACCTTTGGCGGGTACACGCCGGACGGCAAGCTGGTCTTTTCCTCGCGGCTGTTTGCAGACACCGCGCTGAGCAGTGATGAGCTGCTGTATAAAATCGTAAACATGCTTGCGCTCTACGGCACCGAGCCGCACCAGATCACTGCGGTCATCTTTTCCAGCGTGGTGCCGGCGCTGACGCCGCGGCTGCGGGAGGCTCTGCGCAAGATGTGCGAGTGCCAGATCATGGAGGTCGGCCCCGGGCTGAAAAGCGGCGTGCGTATCCGGATGGACAACCCGGCCCAACTGGGCGGCGAGCTTCTCTGCGCCATCGTGGGCGCACTGCAGCACTGTGCGCCGCCCTGCGTGGTGGTCAACTTCGACACAGCAACCACCCTGCTGGCTGTGGATGCCTCGGGCGCTCTGGTCGGCGGCTCGATCCTGCCGGGGCCGCAATGCTCGCTGTCGGCGCTGGTGCGCAACACAGCGCAGCTGCCGCAGGTCGAACTGGAGGCCCGCCCGCGCCGCCTGCTGGGGGCCAATACGGCGGACTGCCTGCACAGCGGCATTGTGTTCGGCACGGCTGCAATGCTTGACGGCATGGTAACCCAGATTCGCGCGGCGCTGAACGCCCCCGATGCCCCCGTGGTTGCGACCGGCACACTGCCGGACAGCGTGCGGCTGACCTGCGCAACGGACATCACCTACCGCGAGACGCTGATCCTTGAGGGGCTGTATGTAATATGGAAGAAGAACGCGCGGAAATGATTATAGCAAGATAAAATGGTGCTAAGGGCAAGGAATCCCTCCCCTACGGTTTTAAGAGTAAAAGCCGGGCATGCCCGGCCCCTGCGAAGCAAGGCAATATTTTAGTAAAGCCTCTTTCACGAGAGGCTTTATTTTTTTGCCCTGCCATGTTATAATGTATTATGTATTTTTGTGTACAAAATTATAGAGAAAGGTATCAATTTATCACCCATGCAACATCTAAAAAAAATAGACTGGAAGAAATTTATCCTGCAGGGGGTACTCCCCTGCCTGCTGGCTGTCGCGGTGGGCTTTATCTCCCGCTATCAGCTTGAATTGTCCGATGGCGTTACCGAAAGCTTTTTGCAGCTGCAGTGGCCGCTCTACGCGCCGCTGAACGCCCTGACCGCCTTCTGCCTGACACTGATCCTCTTTGCACTGTGCGGCAGATGGAGCCTCTCCACGGGGCTGTCCGGCGCGGTGTTCACGCTCATCGCGCTTATCAACTACTACACCCGCGACCTGCACGGCTCGGCACTGATGCCCCAGGACATTTTGAATCTGGGCACCGCCGCCGAGGTCATGGGCAGCTACACCCTCAAGATCACGCAGGATGTCGTAAAAATCGCCCTGCTCTATCTGCCGATCCTCGGCATCGTCTTTGTGCAGCACCTGCTGGCAAAGGGCGCGCCCAAACGCGCAGGCTGGCCCGCACGCATCGTGCGCGTAGCGGGCAGTGCGCTGGGTGTTTTTCTGGTCATGTTCTTCGGCTACTTTGGGCCGGTGAGCATCAAGCCCAAGACGACCTACGGCTGGGCATGGCAGAACACCTACTACACCTACGGCTATCTGGCTGGCACGATCGAGGCCACCAGCCTGATGGCCGACCCCATCATTGAGCCGGAAAACTACAACGATGCGGCCGCCGTAAACTTTGCCCGCAAGGCCGATGACTATGCAGCCCCCGCCAGCCCCGAGAGCGCCGAGGACTACCCCGACATTGTGCTGATTCTGTCCGAGAGCTTTTACGACTTTGACCTTGTGACCGACCTGAAGGCCGACACTGACATTATGCCGGTGACCAAAAACCTGACCAACGCAGTCTACGGCCACACCATCAGCCCGCATGTGGGCGGCGGCACCAACTCGACCGAGTATGAGATGCTGACCTCCAACTCGCTGATCCTGATGCCGAGCATCACGCCCTTCAACTGGCTGAACCTGTACAACGCCAACAGCGTTGTCAGCTACCTGAAGGGGCTGGGCTACACCACGATGGCCGCCCACCCCTACACCAACTCCAACTACCGGCGCGATTCCGCATGGCTGGCGCTGGGCTTTGACGAGACCCATTTTGAGAGTGACTTCCCCACCAAGGAGACCTACGGCGACCGCCCCTACCAGACCGACTCTGCCACCTACCGGGATTGGGAGAAGATGTACGAGGCCATGCCCGAGGACAAGCCCCGGTTCAGCTTCTTAGTCTCCATCCAGAGCCACGGCGACTACGATATGAACGATGCTTCGCTGGATATTGTCCACGCCGCCACCGACTACGGCGAGTATGACGAGCTGATGGACGAGTACCTGAGCTGCATCAAGATGACCGACGCCGCCGTGCAGGAGCTTTGCGACTACTTTACCGAGCAGTACGAAAAGACCGGCCGCAAGGTCATTGTGGCCATGGCCGGCGACCATGCGCCCAGCTTTGTCAAGCATGTGGCTGACGCGAGCTTTGCCGCCACCGACAACGATTTGCAGCTTTTGCAGCGCAGCACGCCGTTCTTCATCTGGGCCAACTACCCGCTGGAGCACACGGCCGCTGCCACCAGCACGGCCGACCCGCTGAACCGGATGGACATGGTCATGCTGACCCCCACCCTGCTGCAGCAGGCCGGTCTGCCGCTGAGCGACTATTACAAATATCTGCTGGAAATGAAGCAGAACACCCCCGTTGTGACCGCCGCCAACGATTACATGAAGGTGGACGGCACGACCGCCGAGTACGGCGCCGACCCCGCGCTGGACGAGTGGGCCAAGGGGTATCTGAGTCTGGAATACAACAACATCGGTGCCCACGCCAAGCGGGACCAGAGCATTTTTGACCCCGCCGAGTAAGAGGAGGAATCCCGTATGACTGGTCTGAAACGAACCCTGCGCAGCCGCCGCGGCTTTACGCTGGTGGAGCTGGTTGTCGTGCTGGTGATTGCAGGCATAACAGCGAGCTTTGCTGTGCCTGCGCTGACCGGGTACATTGACAACGCCAAGGAGAAGCAGGCCGTCAGCAAGACGCAGGCGTGTGTGGAGACGGCGACCCGCATTGCCGCGCAGAAGTACGCCCTGGTGCAGAACGCTTCGATAACGGGAAAAAGCGATGGTGCAGATGCTCTGAAAAGCTGGGCGGGCGAGTTGAAAAACGAGGCCCCCACCGTGACCGGCGATGTTGCACTGACCGAGGGCAGCGGGCAGTATCTGCTGCATGTGAAAAGCGCTCCCACCGGCAGCAAAACGCCTGACGACCTTGCCTCACAGGCAGGCGTGAGCGGTACAGTGCAGTGGATGACCTGCAATGCCAGCGGTCAGGTTTTGTACTTGGTGTATACCAGCAAGGATGGGATACAGGTTGTATACACGGCCACCGGAACGAATGCGCGTGTGGACGGAAGTATTGACAACATCGTTGTTCCAAAGCCTGATGATACCAAACCGGAACCAAACCCCAGCCCGGAGCCTGCACCGGGCCCGGAACCAACTCTCTTAGAAGTTACGATTTTAAAAGTAGACGCCTCCACCAAACTTCCACTTGGCGATGCAGAGCTACAGATTCTTAAAGAAGATGGTACGGCGGCTGCTTCTTGGACTTCGTCAACCAGCAGTTCAGGGTATTCCGTTAGTTTGCCGGTTGGTAATTATGTGCTGCGCGAAACTTCAGCTCCCGGAAATTATGCTCTTGCAGAAGATATTAAGTTTGCAATTACAAAAAGCAATGACACATTGATCTTGAGCGGCGGTTCTGGAGTATCTGCTGCCGGAAACAGCATCACCATGGAAGATAAAAAGGTCGATCCTACAACGAGCGACAAAGTCTTTGTCCATTTGCAGGATGCCGTAACAGGGTCCTCCAGTAGTTTTGCCAATAAAACATACATTGTAAATATTCCCCGCCCGCAGATTACCTACGAAGTCACTACTGATGCAAACGGCAATATTCCTTTTGAAATTTATGATGAAGCATCGGGCAAACCTATTCAAAACGGTCAGTTACCCACATGGGTAAACGATTTTACCATTACAGAAAAAGACCCTATACTGGGATATCAGCCCCTAAAAGCGGAATCTTTCACCATCGAAATCAACCAATCTTATAATAACGGCAAATACCTTGGCTGTACCTTTAAGACCTTTGTTTTTGGCGGCAATACTAACGGTACTTTTGTAAACGGCAATAGCAATGTTATTACCCTGCAGTACTTTCCCACTGCCGTTGTAAAAATTTTTACAACCGATGCAGACAACAAGCCCCTTGCTGACGCTTTCTTTGACATCATAGACACATCAACAAATAAAGTCATTTTTGAGAATCTTAGAAGTGATTCACAGGGTTATTGCTTTGTTCCTCTGCGGCTTAATTCCGGAGATGGCATGACTGCATCTGTTTATCTGGATAGAGCAAAAAAATATAAACTCATCGAAGTTACTGCACCCACCGGATATCAGAGTGGCGTCAACTGCTCTCTTTCTTTTAATTTCAGCTCGTATCCGGATGAATACATGCAAACGCCCGGGAGACAACACGCTGCCCATAATACATGGTTTAAACCAGATATTTCTCACAATAATTACGGTGAATGGGGCCGTGTTGAGCAGTACGGAACTTGCGAAGATATTATTCATGTTGTCAACAGCAAGAAATTGACCTGCACCACCTACCTGTACAAAATTAACGATGCAGGCAATGCCGTATCCGGCGCAACCCTTGCTCTCAGGTCTCAAAATGGAAATCATATTCTTCTTGGCTTTGACAGTGGCGGCGGCGGTACTCCCCAATTGTCTAGTTATCAATCTTTTACGACTACCTCCGCCCCCTATGTTGTACAGCTCCGCCGTGGGGAGACCTATGAATTAGAGGAGCAAACCCCACCACAGCATTACACAAAAGCTGAAAAGATTACTTTCACAGTTCCGCCAGATGCTGATACTTTTACTGTCTCTATGATTGACCATAAAGTCAGTAATGATGGAAATAAGGATTCTGTTTTTCTTACGGGTGGCGGTTTGACAATCACTTTCCCTGCTCCAGACGATTGGTCTCTCCGAATTACAACCAGTCCTGATAATTCAGACCATAGTAAGGCGCTTCTTTCCATCAACCGTGAAATTATTTTCTGGCACAATAAATTGTATTTCAGCATCAAAAAATTCACCTCTGAAAACGCCATACCTCAAGAATTCAAAAAATGGTATAGCTGGAATCAGGTAGATTTTGATTCTGATTATAATCCAAACGGATCTAAAGACCAGAAGAACAAAGACGGAAAATATATCATTCCTGATCCCGTAAATTTCTTTAAGTTCTACGGCCCATCTTCTTATACATATAATCCTGTTTTGCAGCTCACCGGAAAAGTTTGGAGCAGTACTTCTATTCAAGACATCAGTCCCTCTAATCCGATGAATCGCGGTGACATTTATGTGACGGGTGATGAAAACAGCGGTTATGATGTTTACATTTACTTTGGCTCTACACCCTTGGCTTCAATTCCCTCACCACATGAATCTGACGATTCTGATAAAGACGATTGGGCTAAAATTAGTAATCCTAAAAATGGCGCTAAAAAGTTCATCATTACTAAAAATTGATTTTTTATTTTCCTAAACAGAATTTCCCACACATACACAGCTACCGCGTATGTGTGGGAAATTTTCTTTTTATCTTATTAGAGATTGTAGGGGCAATCATTGTTTTCCCTCTGCCTTAACTGCGGCGGTTCTTTCTTGTGCCCCCCTGACCGCGGCAAACAGGGCGGGGCGAGGCGAGCATCGGTCCCTACTATCGCACCGTAGGGGCGGGGTTCTACTCCGCCCGTGGAACTTAGCGCTGCCGCCAAGCTGCACGGGCGGAGCAGAGCCCCGCCCCTACGCTCTATTATGCTTTCTTCTTTTTCAAAAACTTGCCGATCAGCGTGTCCAGCATGCTCAGGACCTCGCGGATATTCATGACGCAGATCACGGCCGTGATGCCCACAACCGGCAGCGCCCAGTGGGTCAGCTTCATCATGCACCAGATCTCCGCCAGCACCAGCGCCAGATTCAAAATCAGCCACGCCGGGTGGAAGTCGATCTCCAGCAGGCCGCGGGTCGAGTAGGCGCGCAGCAAAAACACCAGCATCAGGCTCAGGAAGCTGGCCAGCGTGACGCCCCACGGGCCCCACAGCCGGATAAAGCAGTAGTTCAAAATCAGGTTCAGCACCGCACCGGCCAGCATCGTGACCAGCGACCCCGTGCTGCGCTTATAGACCACATAGATGCTGTTCAAAAACTGGTTCATGCAGGTCAGCATTGAGCAGAGCGTCAGGAACGGCACAAAGGTCCATGCGTCAAAATACTCGGCCTTGAACACCCGCATCAGCAGCTGGCACAGCATAATGATGCCCGCCACGCAGCAGAACAGCACGCTTGCATACACGCGGAAGATCTTGGAGAAAAACGCCTCGCGGTCGGTCTCCTCGGTCACGGCCGAAAGCTGCCACGCCTCATAGAAGATGCTGCCCAAAATCGTGATGATCTGCGGCAGAAAATACCCCGCCGAGAGCAGCCCGACCCAGTGGTTGCCGGTGCGGCCGCCGTAGTCCTCGCACAGGGCCTGCACAAAGAACATGTCGCTGGCGTTGATGATCCAAAAGCTGATGGACGCCGGGATCATCGGCAGGCAGTAGCGCAGCATATCCCGCCAAAGCCCGCGGTCAAACCGCTTGGGCTTGCAATACCGCCAACAGCCGCCCGCAAAAAAGACGAACACCATCGAGGTCAGGTCCGCCAGCGCGTTGGCCAGCAAAAAGCCGGTCGCGCCCATCCGCAAAACGCTCAGGAACAGCAGGTAGTACAGCAGCAGGCTGAGCGTTGTCAGCACGCCGTCTATCGCCACCAGCCGGTTCAGCATACGGGAGCGGATGAACTGGGTACAGAGCGTGCGCAGGCAGCTTGCCAGCACGCAGAGGTAGAGGAAGGGCAGATACTCGGCCGCGTTGGGGATCAGGCTGACCAGCGGCATGGCGAGCAGCAGCACCAGAAAGCCCAGCCCAATGGTGGCCGCACCGTTGACAAAGACGCTGGCCTTGTCGTTTTCCTTATCAAGGCCAAACCGGATGATTGCGTAGGCCACGCCCAGACTGACCACCGGGATAAGCAGGTTTGTGGCCTGCTGCAGCAGGCTTGACACACCCATAACATCGGGCGAATCGAGCGCGTAGCTAAGATACGGCCGGATAAAGAAGCTGAGCAGTTTGGAGCTGAAGTTTGAAATGGCAAACAGCAGCGTATTGCTGACCAGCGTTGTGTACTTTTTTTGTGGAGATGGCAAGGTGTGTACCTCCCTTATTTGTAGAGTATGAAGCCTTCCCCTCCGGGGGAAGGTGGCCGAGCGAACGCGAAGGTCGGATGAGGGCAAACCTTCCGCCAGCACCCCGTTCACGGGCAATCGCGGCAAACTCCCCCCTCATCCGTCTGCGGGCGGGGCCGCAGACACCTTCCCCCACAGGGGGAAGGCTTTTTCAGCCGTCACCGCATTTTCAACATCTTTTCCCGCTGCCTGTAATCCGGCAGGACTTTTTCCACCGCCGCCCAAAAAGCGGGGCTGTGGTTCGGGTGGGCAAAGTGGCAGAATTCATGCACCACGACATATTCCTGTGCAGCCGGCGGCATCACGCAGAGCCGCTGCGCAAACGCCAGCGTGCCGGTGCGCAGGCTGCAGGAGCCCCAACGGGTGTGCATGTCGCGCACGGCGATTTTGGGCATCTGCCCGCCCGGGCATACCGCTGCAAACTGCGGATAGTATGCCCGGCACAACACCTGCATATGGGCCAGTGCCTCGGCTTTCGGCGGCAAATCCGGCTGTTCGGCCTCCTGCGCGCGCCGTGCGGCGGCGCGCTGCTGGGCGGCGCGCACCCAGTCGGCGCGGGCCGCCACAAAAGCGTCCACATAGGCGGCCGGCACCCGTGCCGATGCACTGGCCGCGACCGAGCCGTCCGCCCGGACGCGCAGATTGATATTGCGCACCCGCCGCCGCGTCAGCGTGTAGGCAATGCCCCCCGCCGCGCGCTGCTGCACCTGCTGTGTAGCCAAGCCGCCGCCCCCTTATCAGAAATATATATGCAATATTGTACACGCATTTACGGGAAAGTGCAACACCCCTGACTATGCGCTTTACCGCCAAAGGGTGCCTTATTTTTGTAAAACGCAATTGCCGTAAGCATAGGTTTATGCTATGATAATTACAAAGGCAATACCGCATAATTCTAAGCGCCGATACGGCGAGCGAGGTGCGGCAGCTGCTAAGCCAAAAGCGCAGATAATACT
>UQGL01000056.1 GCA_900540595.1 uncultured Oscillospiraceae bacterium | reverse complement strand
GCAGCCGCCGGAGCGGTGCTTAAGCCGTCAGGCGGGAATTGTGCGGTGTTGCCCTTAGACCCTGCTGCAGCCTCACGGACTGCGGAGGCTTTACCGCACAGCCTTGCCCTGACTGCCCCGCTTTGCCGGCGGGGTTAGGTCACTCCGCCCCGCTGCCAACAAACAGGTCCTGTTTCCATATCTTGATATTTATCGCTGCGCCGTGCTTTCAAGACCTTCTGCCCATCAAATGACACTTGTTTTTCGCCGCGGCAGCGCGTATGATAAAGATAAGATCGCGGGCCTGCAACTGTATACAGCACATCTGACAGGGAGAAAACGCTATGTCTACACTGCAAGGCGAAAGCTTTTATTTCCACCACGGCTGGCACTTTTTGCGGGCAGATGCCTTCCCCATGGCAAAGGCCGTTGACGCCCACCGGGACGCTGAGGGGCACGCCTTTTACGAGGCCGACTACCGGGAAACCGGCTGGCAGCCCGTCACGCTGCCCCACACCTTCAATGATGAGGATCTGTTCCGTGACCGCATTCAGGACGGCGGCAGCGGCCAGCGCCGCACGGCAGCCTTCTACCGCAACATCCTCACCATTCCGGCGCGGCACAAAAACCACAAGGTGCTGCTTGCGTTTGAGGGGCTGCGCCAGACCTGCTACCTCTATGTAAACGGTACGCTGGCCGGCTACTATGAGGCCGGCGTTGCGCCGTTCGGCTTTGACATTACCCCCTATGTGCGGTACGATGCGCCGAACCTCATCGCCATTGCGACCGACAACACCGCCACCCGCAATGCGCCGTTCTGCATTGCCGAGACCCCCAACAAGCCCGATGCTGTCCCCGGCAGCTATCTCTTTCCGCAGGAGCAGGCCGTCCCCGCCGGCCGCGTGGGCGTCCCCTTTTTCTGGAACTGCAACGACTTCAATCCCTCGGTCGGCGGCATCACCCGCCCCGTGCAGGTGTTTTTCAAGCCCGATGTCTATCTGACGCTGCCGCTCTACTCCAATTTGCAGACCAAGGGCCTCTATGTCTACGGCCGGAATTTTGATTTGGACAACGCCACGGCGGATATTCGGGTCGAGGCCGAGGTCCGCAACGAGGGCAAGGTCCCTGTTTCCGCCCAGCTGCGCATCACGCTGCGCCGCCCGGACGGCAGCGTTGCCGCCATCTTTGACGGTGCCCCGGCCACCGCAGCCCCCACGGGCCGCGCCGTCCCACCGCTGAGCATCACCCCGGCGGACGCCTATATCCCCGATGAGGCTGTGCCCGGGCATTACCGCCCTGTGGAGGACGAAAGCCTGCCTGCACCGACCGCTACGGATTCCATGGCGGTCACTGTGCTGCACGCCGGGGCCGACACCCTGCCGCTGCGCTTCTGGAGCATCGACGACCCCTACCTCTACACCGTGGAGGCCGAGCTGTTTGTAAACGGCGAAAAGACCGACGCCCAGCAGCTGACGACCGGCTTCCGCGCCGTAAGCTACGACAAAGACCGGGGCCTGCGCATCAACGGCGCGGTGCAGTGGCTGCGCGGCTACGCCCAGCGCGCCGCCAACGAGTGGGCGGCCATCGGCATTGCGCCCGAGTGGCTGCACGATGAGGACGCTGCCCTCATCCGCGAGAGCAACGCCAACCACATCCGCTTTATGCATGTGGCGGGCAGCCCCGCCGATGTCCGCGCGTTTGACCGCCGCGGCATCGTCTGCACCCAGCCTGCCGGTGACAAGGAGAAGGAGAGCTTCGGCCGCCAGTGGGACCAGCGCGTAGAGCTGATGCGCGATGTCATCATCGCCTTCCGCAACCACCCGTCCATTCTGTTCTGGGAGGCCGGCAACAACTCGATCTCCCGCGAGCACATGCGGGAGATGCGGCTGCTCAAGCAGCTTCTGGACCCCCACGGCGGGCGTTTTATGGGCTGCCGCACCCTGAACACCGAGGAGGTCGTCAACGAGAGCGAGTATGTCGGCACGATGCTGAACCGCCACGCCGCCCGCTTTTTGTCGCAGCACGGCCCCGTCACCGAGACCGAGTACAGCCGCGAGGAGGCCCCCCGCCGCATCTGGGACGATTTCACCCCGCCGGATTTCGACTACCGCAACCGCTGGGTCGGCAAGGGCGGCAAAAAAGCTGTTGGGTACGACTTCTACGATCTGACCAGTGAAGATCTCGCGCTTGAAAACGCGCGCGGCTACGCCGAGTTTTTCAATGATCGGATGGGCGGTGCCTCCGGCAAGAACTACTACAGCGCCTGTGCGGCGCTCTGCTGGACGGACTCTGCCCAGCATGGCCGCCAATCCTACAGCGAAAACGCCCGCATGAGCGGCCGCGTCGATCCCTGCCGCACCAAAAAGCAGAGCTTTGACTACTTCCGCGTTATGCAGAGCGAGGCCCCCGCCGTCAAGATCATCGGCCACTGGAACTACCCCGCCCCCACCGCTGCCAACTATCGCTATGAAGAAAAGCGCTTTAACGGCACCTATTGGGAGGGCACCGGCGTCTGGCACACCCGCGACCCGCACCATAAGACGGTGTATGTGGTGGCAAGCTACCCTGTTGCCGCAGTCGAGCTGCTCGTCAACGGGCGCCGTGGCGGTCGGTGCGACAAGCCTCAAAACACCTTTGTGTTCGCCTTCCCCGGTGTGGATGTGACCCAATCCGGCTGGGTCGAGGCCGTAGGCTACGGCTATGACGGCACCCCCGCCGCGTCCGACCGGCTGGAAACCGCCGACAGCCCCGCCGCCCTGCGGCTGACGCTGCATACCGCACCGGGCGGCCTTGCCGCCGACGGGGCCGACATCGCCTATGTCGATATTGCCGTGCAGGACAGCGCCGGACGGGTCTGCCCGCTCTGCGATGCGCGCATCGACTTCACCTTGGACGGCCCCGCGCAGTTTTTGGGCGGCTACAACAGCGGCCGCTTTGCAGGCTATGGCCATGACGACAGCGTCATCCACCAAAACCATGTCTATGCTGAGTGCGGCACCAACCGCGTATTTCTGCGTGCGGGCACAGCGCCCGGCACCATCCGCCTGACCGCCGTGATGGGCAGCATCCGCAATGTCATCACGCTGCAGAGCAAGCCTGCCGACCTCGCACCGCTGACAGCCGCACCGCTGCCCTGCCGCCTGCCGGACTATGCCGCCTGTGCGCCGCAGCACCGCGATGCGTTCGTCCCCATCCCGCAGGCCGATGCAGCAAAATACCAGCCGGAGGACAAGTGCTACACCAAGATCCTCGTCAACGGGCAGGAGCCGGACACCCGCGGCGTGCGCAGCGTCAACGAGAACGGCCGCGTCTGGGGCGCGGTGCTCTGCATTTTGGAGCGGCTGCAGACGGTCATCCCCGATGCCTTCCGCTATGATTGGAACGCCGCCGGGGGCTACCTGACGCTGCACAGCGGCGGGCACACCGTAACAGCGCAGGTCGGCGTCACCCACCTGCTGGTTGACGGCAAGGAAAACCTGATGGACGGCCAGCCCTATCTGACCGCCGAGGGCGCGCTGGTCATGGAGGTCAACGCCCTGATCCCCCACATCACCGGCACCCGCACCCAGTACGATGACAAGGTCAATGTACTGCGCATAGAAACCGAATAACAGCAAAGACCGCACCCGAAACACATCGGGTGCGGTCTTTGCTGTCGGTGAGGGAAATCCCCCTCATTTCTTCTCGTTCTGGTAATCCTTGCGGTATTTGCCGGGGGTCATGCCGACCTTTTTGCTGAAAAATCGGATGAAATTCTGCACATTGGAATAGTTCAGCGTCTCGGCGATCTGCACGACCGTCATGTCGCTGGTCAGCAGCAGTTCCTTGGCCATCTCCAGCTTTTCATTGTTGGCCAGATCGCTGAAGCTGGTATCCTTCTCGGTGCGCAGCACCTTCCAGATATAACTCGGGTTATAGTTCAGCCGGTCGGCGCACTCGTTCAGCGTAATGTCGCCGCGCGTCTGCTTGATCAGCGCCAGCACATTCTTGACCAGCTCGCTGGAGCTGCTCTGGCGGAACTCAGTCAGCAGGTCCATGACAGGCACGGCCACCTCGTCCATCAGGAAATTCTGCATCTGGTCGGCGGTGTAGATCTTGCTGATCGTCTCAAACAGATTGGCCTGCCGGTCGGCCAGCACCTGGTTGACCGAAAGCCCGGCGTTTTCCGCCACGGCCAGCATGGCCGCCACCAACCGCTGGATATAAAACTGCCGCTCATACCCGCGGATGTTCTTTTCCAGCATCTTGGCGGTAAAGCGCTCCAGCAGGTGGCGCACCTCCTTGGTCTTGCAGGCGGTTACAGCTGCCGTGATCTCATGCTCCAGCAGCGTATCATAGCCGTTGCGGGCGCACTGCTCGTCGGGCGGCTGGTAGTACAGCATCTGCCCGCTTGCCTCGGGGGCATCGGCCTCCGGCAGGCGCAGGGCCTCCCATGCCTCCTGCGCGGCCAGCTGCATGTGGTGCAGCTTGTGGAAGGGGCGGCTGACACCCGCGCGGCAGCTGACCCCCAGCGCGGTGCGGATGCTGCGCGCCGCCGCCGTATATACCACGCGGCTGGCCTCGTTCAGATCAGCCTCCTCGCCGCCCACGACCAGCAGCAGGGTGAAGTTCAGCATTACGGGCTGGAACGCGCAGCGGCGCAGCAGCTCGGTGGGCATCGTCTGTATGGCGGTCAGCAGCATCGTCTCCCGCACCGGGCCGGAGGTGCCCGCCGGGGTATCCAGCGCCAGCGCAATCAGCCGATACGCGGGGCAGACTGCCAGCCCCAGCTCCTGCATCGTGTGGCCGGCGGCCTCATCGGTGACCTCGCTGCGGATCAGATTTTCCACAAAGCTCTGCTGCAGGCGGCGGTTTTGCTGCTGCATCAGGCTTTGCATCGCCTGCTTGTCCCGGGCCACCTGCTTGAGGCCGGCGGCCAGATAAGCAAACTCCTCCTCATCGCTGCCGGGCTGGCCGAACACATCGCTGGCCGCGTGCATCAGATCATCCACAGGGGCGTACAGCACACTGGTCGATCGGCGGCAGATCAGCAGCACCGCCACCAGTCCCCCGGCCAGCACAAAAGCGATCAGAATCACCATGCCGGCGGTAGCCGCCAGCGTGCGCTGCGGCAGCGCCGCATAGTAGGTCAGCCCGTTCACGCCCATCTTGCCGCTGTTCAGCCGCCAGCCACCCAGCACGCAGCCGCCCTCGGCGGGGGTGTCGGCGTCCAGCAGGGCGGTCAGCGCAGCAGAGGTGCTCAGCACGGTCTTGCCGGTGAAATCCCGCGCGGCAATGCTGTAACCGCCGGTCTGCCAGCTCTCGGTCATCTCATACAGCGGCGAAAGATCCAGCTTGACGATCAGCACCGCATAGCTGCCCGTGCGGTAGGAGCTGCTGCGCAGCACGAGCAGCTCGCCGGTCAGATCCACCGTGTTCAGCGGTGTGTCTGCCAGCGCGGGGGTGGGCTGGTCAGTGCGGTTGACCCACATCATGGCGGCATGCTGCTCCGCCCATTCGCTCAGCAGGTGGGCGACCTCATCCCGGTTGGCGGCATCAGCCAGCCGGTACATGCCGTTGTTGCTTAAAGTCCACCCGCTGCGCAGGTTGATGTAGGTATACCCCTCGACATATTTATCCACCAGATTGCCGCCGCGCATGGCGGTCTGCATATCGCGCACAAGGGTGTACTCGCTGTACGGCGGCACAGTTTTTTGGCACAGGGTCTGGTAATTGTCCGCGCTGACGACCGCGCTGTAGTAGGCGCGCAGGTTGCTCAGCGCAATTTCCATCTGCGTCTCGACATTCTCCCGCGCCGAGGCCAGCAGGGCATCGCTGCGCGTGACGGTCTGCCGGTAGTACACCACGCTGGACAGCACGCCCAACAGCAGCAGCGGGGCGGTGACAAGGGTCACGAGATAGAAAAAAATACGGTTCTGATAAGCAGAGTATCTGCGCTTGTCGCGCGTGCTGTTCTGTCTTGTCAGAGGCTTCCGCATACAAATTTTACTTCCTTTTTACTGAATTTGATTTTAACGATAGCACATTTTGCGCCGCAGTGGCAAGCCCTTTTGCGGCAAATCTTGCTGTCAATGTTACCGATTTTGTCCATCTTTGTTTGTGGAACCTGCACAAAACGGTAAAAAAGCACGCCCTCCCGCCGCCGCAAAGGGCGTGATTGTTTTTTACACCGCACTGCCGAAATTATTCGCTGCATCGTTTATATTCATCCAAAAATCAAAGGATAATGATTGTTGCAACCGGCACGGTTTCCTCGTACAATGTAGATAAGAAAATCTGTCATACCGGGGGGGGATAGGGCTATGCCGTCTTACCGAAAATCCGCACAAGTTGATATGACCCACGGCTCCGTGCTGGGGCGCGCGGCGCTGTTTGCGCTTCCCATCTGCGCCGGCAATATTCTGCAGCTGCTGTACAGCACGGTGGACACGCTCGTCATCGGCAATTTCTGCGACACTACGGCGCTGGCATCGGTGGCGACCAGCTCCCAGCCGCTCGAAATTCTGCTCTGTGTCTTTGTGGGCATCGGCTCGGGCATCTCCATCCTCGTATCGCAGGCGGTCGGCCGCGCCGACCATGACCAGCTGCAAAAGCTCGTGCGCACCTCGGTCTGGCTGCTGTTTGCAGCGTCGCTGCCGCTGACCGTCATCGGGTTCCTGCTGGGTCCGTGGATGCTGCGGCTGATGCAGGTCCCGGCGGACGCCATGCCGGGGGCGGTGCTGTATCTACGCATCACGATGCTGGGTATTCTGGGCAACATGGGCTATAACTTCAACGCCGGTCTTTTGCGCGGCATAGGCAACAGCTCGTCCTCGTTGCTGCTGCTGTTTATCAGCTGTGCGGCGAATATTGTGCTGGATCTTGTGCTTACCGGCGCGCTCGGCCTTGGCATCGGCGGCGTGGCGGCAGCCACGGCGATTGCACTGTTTTTATCGTGGATATGCAGCATTTTTTACATTCGCCGCCGCTGCACAGAGCTTGCGCTGCCTGTTTTGCCCTGCGGCTTTGATGCCGGAGCCCTGCGCCAGATTGTGCGCATCGGTCTGCCGCTGGGGCTGAACTCGGCGCTCTACTCCATCGGTCACGTCTTTTTGCAGGTGCTGTACAACCTGCAGGGGTCGGTTTTTGTGGCGGGCTGCTCGGTGGCGGGCAAGGTCGGCGGGCTGGCCAACATCACGGTCACCTCGCTTTCGCAGGCGACCTCGGTGTTTGCGGGGCAGAACCTCGGCGCACAGAGCTACAGCCGTCTGCGCAGGGGCGGCTGGCTGCTCCCGGCGGCCTCGGGGCTGCTCTCCCTCGCAGGCGGGCTGCTGATGGCGGCCTGCTGCCGCCCTCTGCTGCTGCTTTTTACGCAGGACGAGGCCGTGCTTGCCTTTGCCGTGCGCTATATCCGCGTTGTGCTGCCGTTCCAGTGGTGCTATGCAGCCTTCAACGCTATTATGAGCTTTGCCAACGGCATGGGCGAGATCCGCTATTCCACCATCGTCAACATCATTCTGCTGTGGGGTGTGCGTATCCCGGCATCCTACCTGCTGGCGTGGCTGGGCTACGGCGGCTACGCCATGGCGGGTGTTTCGCTCAGCTTTGTTGTCGGGCTGCTGGCGATGCTGTTCTACTATAAATCCCACGCATGGGCGGACATCTGCGCCCGCGCCGAGGCACAGGAGGCCGCATAATGAAGTTTCTTGCCCAACTGCAAAACCCGCCCAGAGAATTTACCGCCATCCCGTTTTGGTTTTTGAACGGCGAGCTGACCGCTGAGGAGCTGCGCCGTCAGCTGGCGGACTTTGCCGCCCACGGCATTTACGGCGTGGTGCTGCACCCGCGTATGGGGCTTAGCCCCGACATCACCTATCTGGGTGAACGCTACTTTGCCCATATCCGCACGGCTGTCGAAGCCGCCGCCGCGCTGGATATGAAAATCGTTTTGTACGATGAAGGGATGTACCCCTCTGGCTCGGCCTGCGGCCTTGTGGTGAAAGACCACCCCGAACTGGCCAGCGAGGGCATCACGCTGACCCAAACCGTTTTGCCGGAGGACGAGCTGCTGGCACAGGCGGAAAGCGGCACGCTGGTCGTGCGCAAAAGCGGCGGCACGATGCGCGGGCTGCACTGGGGCGAGGATGACGGCGAGAAAAACGCCCCCAAAACCGCTGATATTCTGAACCCTGCGGCCGTCAGCCGCTTTATTGAACTGACCCACGAAGCCTACTATCGGGAACTGAAAGAGTATTTCGGAGCCGCGATCATCGGATTTTTCACCGATGAGCCGAGTATTCTGGGGCGCAATGTCAGCGGTATGTTCCCGTGGACGCACGGCTTTGCCGAGATTTTCCGCCGTGCGGGCGGCAACGCCGCCAACCTTGCCGCCCTGTTTGACGGCAGGGAAAACGACGATACAAGGCTGTATCACAAGCTGCTTCTGCAGCGCGAGGGCGAGGTCTACTACGGCACACTCTCCCGCTGGTGCAAGGCGCACGGCATCGGTCTGATGGGGCACCCCCACCAGAGCGATGATATAGAAGTAGAAAAATACTTTGCCGTTCCGGGGCAGGATCTGGTGCTGCGCTGGCTCGCCCCCGAAAAGGACGGCTTGGCGGGCATCGACTCCACGATGGCCAAGTGCAGCGCCGACGCCGCGCGGCTGATGCACCGCCGCCGCAACGCCAACGAGTGCTTTGGCGCCTGCAACAAGGACGACAACCCGTGGCAGCTTTCGGGCGGGGACATCAAATGGTACACCGACTGGCTGGCGGTGCGCGGGGTCAACCTGTTTATTCCGCACGCCTTTTATTACAGCATCCGCGGCAAGCGCAAGGACGAGCGCCCGCCCGATGTCGGTCCCCACAGCATCTGGTGGGCGCATTACGATGCGTGGAGCACCTACTGGCGGCGGCTGTCTTGGTTGATGACCGACATCGACCTGCATGCGGAGGCCGCCGTGCTTTGCCGCAACCGCGACCTCTGCCCCGACACCGTGCGCCCGCTGTTTGAGCGGCAGATCGGCTTTCAGTATATTCCCGAAAGCTATTTCCCAGCCTGCACGGTCGAGGACGGCGCGCTTTGGTTACACGGGCACCGCTACACCGCCGTGCTGGGGGACAAAGCACTGTTCCCGGACGCTGCGCATCCGGAGGTCTCGGCGCTCAAGCCGGACTGCCGCTGCGACCCGCCGCAGCCCATGCTGCGCTGCGCCTCTTTTAATAAGGAAGGGCGCGCCTGCTGGCTGCTGGTCAACGAGGGCAACACCCCCATCAAGACCCGGCTGACCCTGCCGGTGGATGCTCCGCTTTGCCGGTACGATCTGTGGAACGGCCAGCCCTGCGCCTGCCCGGCCGAGCGTACCGCCAAGGGGGCCTGCCTGCCGCTGGAGCTGCCCGCGCGCGGCAGCCTACTGCTGTTCACCTGCACTGTGCGGGAAAGCGAGGCCCTTCCCCTGCCGCCCACCTATCTGTCGCTGGCCGCACCAGCCTTTGCCCTTGCGGACGAGGACGCGGCCCATCTCACCAAGACCTACCGCGCCACGCTGCAGATCACAGCAACGGAGCTGCAGACCGCCACGCCGCTGCTGACCCTGCCCGGGCAGGAGATGGCCGAGCTGACTGTCAACGGCCAGCCGGCGGGCGTCTCCTTCTGGCCGCCGCACAAATTCCCGCTGGCGGGGCTTTTGACCCCCGGCGAAAACGCCCTGACGCTGACCCTGACCGGCAGCCCGGCCAACCGCTACGGCAAGCACCCGGTGCCCTACGGACTGGAAAGATAAATCGTTTTTATTCAACAGGAGGTACTTTTATGTCTGTCTGTACACCCAAATCCTTTGACCTGACCGGTAAGGTCGCCCTCATCACCGGCGCATCCTACGGCATCGGCTTTGCGATTGCCACCGCTATGGCCAACTGCGGCGCCACCATCGTTTTCAACGACATCAAGCAGGAGCTGGTCG
>UQGL01000055.1 GCA_900540595.1 uncultured Oscillospiraceae bacterium | reverse complement strand
CGGAATACGCGCGAACGGGGAAGAATATTTGGACTGGCCGCCGCGGAGGGGTCAAGACCCCTCCCTACAAAGCAACCAGTCAAGGGGTGCCAACGGCAAAGCTGAGGGCCGGACATGTCCGGCCCCTACATAGCAAGAAAAAGTGCTGCAATCCATTGCGGAAAGCAGCACTTTTTATTTTGCGGATTACTTCAGCACCGCACCCAGATTTGCGCTGGTGACCAGCCGGGCATAGCGTGCCAGCCAGCCGGTCTTGATGTTCGGCTCAGGCTGGATGTAGGCGGCCTTGCGGGCGGCAAGCTCCTCCTCGCTGACGGCCAAGTGGATGGACGCATTCGGGATGTCGATCTCGATGGTGTCCCCTTCCTTGACGAGGCCGATGGGGCCGCCGGAGGCAGCCTCGGGGCTGACATGGCCGATGGCTGCGCCGCGGGACGCGCCGGAGAAGCGGCCATCTGTGATGAGAGCCACGGTCGTATCCAGCTTCATGCCTGCCAGCGCGCTGGTGGGGTTGAGCATCTCCCGCATACCGGGGCCGCCCTTGGGGCCCTCGTACCGGATGACAACCACATCACCGGGGTGGATGTCCCCTGCGTAGATGGCCGCAATGGCGGTATCCTCGCTGTCAAAGACACGGGCGGGGCCGCTGTGGACCTGCATCTCGGGCGCAACGGCGCTGCGCTTGACAACGCAGCCGTCCGGGGCAATGTTGCCCCACAGGATCTGCAAACCGCCGGTCTGGCTGTACGGGTTGTCGATGGAGCGGATGGCCTTGTCGTTGAGAATCTTCGCACCCTCGATGTTCTCCCCCAGCGTTTTGCCGGTGACGGTAGGAACATCGAGGTCGAGCAGGCCCTTTTTGGCCAGCTCGGCCTGCACGGCCGGAATACCGCCCGCCTCATACAGGTCGGGCATGTGGGTCGGGCCTGCGGGTGCCAGATGGCAGAGGTTCGGCGTTTTGGCGCTGATCTCATTGAAAAGCGCAAGGTCGATGGGGCAGCCCGCCTCCTGCGCAATCGCCAGCAGGTGCAGCACCGTGTTGGTGGAGCAGCCCAGCGCCATGTCGCAGGTCAGGGCGTTGCGGATCGAGCGCTCGTTGATGATCTGGCGCGCGGTCACGCCGCGGTTGACGAGATCCATGACGGCCATACCGGCGTGCTTGGCCAGCTGCAGCCGCTTGGCATAAACGGCGGGAATCGTGCCGTTGCCGGGCAGAGCGATGCCGATGGCCTCGCACAGGCAGTTCATGCTGTTGGCCGTGTACATGCCGGAGCAGGATCCGCAGCCGGGGCAGCAGTTGCAGGTGCAGTCCTCCAGCTGGGCATCATCGATCATGCCGGCCTTGTAGGCACCGACCGCCTCAAACATCTTGGAAAGGCTGACCTCCTCGCCGCCGTAGCGGCCGGCCAGCATAGGGCCGCCGCTGCAGACGACCGCAGGCACATCCATCCGCACTGCAGCCATGACCATGCCGGGGACGATCTTATCACAGTTGGGCACCAACACAAGGCCGTCCAGCTGGTGGGCCATGAACATCGTTTCGACGCTGTCGCAGATCAACTCGCGGCTGGCAAGGGAGTATTTCATGCCCACATGCCCCATGGCGATACCGTCGCAGACGCCGATGGCGGGAATGAGGATGGGGGTGCCGCCCGCCATGCGAACGCCTGCCTTGACGGCATCGGCGATCTTATCCAGATGGGCGTGGCCGGGGACGATCTCGCTGTAGGCGGAAACAACGCCGATCAGCGGGCGGTCCAGCTCCTCCGGGGTGTAGCCCAGCGCATAGAACAGGCTGCGGTTCGGTGCCCGCTCGGGGCCTTTTTTGACATTATCGCTGTTCATAAGGTTTTCTCCGTTTTCAAATAAAATGCCTTCCCCCTGCGGGGGAAGGTGCCGCGAAGCGGCGAATGAGGGGCGGCCTTGCGCCGCTGCCCGTAAACGGGATGCTGCGGGAGCTCTGCCCTCATCCGGACCTGCGGGGCTACCTCCCCCCCCCTCGGGGGAAGGCTTAGAGCGTTATCTTATAATTACTTTTTGAGCCAGCTCATCATCTTGCGCAGCTCGGCACCGACCTTCTCGATGGGATGGTTGGCGGCGATGCAGCGCTGTGCGAGGAAGTGGGTCTTGCGGCCGCCCTTGGGGCTCATCTCGGTCAGGAACTCACTGGCAAAGGTGCCGTCCTGAATCTCCTTCAGGACCTGCTTCATCTCCTTGCGGGTGTCCTCGGTGATGAGGCGCTTGCCGGTGCGGTAGTCGCCGTACTCGGCAGTGTTGGAGATGGAATAGCGCATCTTGGAGAAGCCGCCCTCGTTGATGAGGTCAACGATGAGCTTCATCTCATGGCAGGTCTCAAAGTAGGCCATCTCGGGGGCATAGCCGGCCTCGACCAGCGTGTCGAAGCCTGCCTGGATCAGCTCGCAGACACCGCCGCAGAGGACAGCCTGCTCACCGAACAGGTCGGTCTCGGTCTCCTCCTTGAAGGTGGTCTCGAGGATGCCGGCGCGGCCTGCGCCGATGCCGGAGGCGTAGGCCAGAGCGATCTCCTTGGCCTTGCCGGTGTAGTCCTGCTCCACGCAGATCAGGGAGGGGCAGCCCTCGCCCTCGGTGTACAGGCGGCGGACGATGTGGCCGGGGCCCTTGGGGGCGATCATGATGACATCAACATTCTTCGGCGGGGTGATGGTCTTGAAGTGGATGTTGAAGCCGTGTGCAAAGGCCAGTGCCTTGCCCTCGGTCATGTAGGGGGCAACCTGCGTGTTGTAGATGTCGGCGCAGAGCTCATCGGGCACGAGCATCATGACGACATCACCGGCCTTGGCAGCCTCCTCGACCTCCATGACCTTGAAGTTCTCATGGGTGGCGGCGAACTCGCTGGCCTTCTCCCAGTGGGCGGAACCCTTGCGCAGGCCAACGACCACATTGACGCCGCTCTCGGCCAGATTTTCGGAGTGGGCGTGGCCCTGAGAGCCGAAGCCGATGACGGCAACGGTCTTGCCGTCGAGCACGCCGAGGTTGCAATCGGAATCATAGTACTTGTTGATAGCCATTGTGGTGTCTCCTTTTGTTGTTGATACTTTTTATATTTGTAATTTTAATTGGGAAACGAAAATAAAAATCCGTAGGGGCGCATTCTATATGCGCCCGTGCAGTGCAGCCTACGGCGGGCGGATATGGAATCCGCCCCTACAGGCATTGAAAATTTACGAGCAGCTCAATGGCAGTGCGTCCCGGGCAGCGGCAGCTGTGCCTCTCCGACCTCCTGCGCGGGCTTTTGCATGTGCTGGTGCTTGCCGCCGCGCTCCAATGCGGTGACGCCGGTGCGGCAAAGCTCAAGAATGTCGTAATCCTGAAGCATTGCGAGGAAGGCATCGATCTTGTCCGGTTTGCCGGTCAGCTCAAAGATCATGCTGTCGGGCGACAGGTCGATGATCTTAGCCTTGTAAATGCTGGAAATCTCCCGCAGGGCGGCGCGGTTTCCGGCATCGCACGCTACCTTTAAAAGCAGCAGCTCACGCTGCAGGCTCTTGTCGGGGTCCAGCTCAAAGATCTGGCGGGTGACCTCAAGGCGTTCGGTCTGAAGGATCAACTGGTTGAGCGCCTGCTCGGTGCCGCGCAGCGTGACGGTGATGCGGCTGACAGCGGGGTCGTTGGTGGCCGAGACCGTCAGGCTGTCGATGTTGAAACCGCGGCGGCAGAACAGGCTGGAAATGCGCGCCAGAACGCCGTTGGAGTTATCGACCAGCAGGCTGATGACCCGCCGGGTGCTGTTATTCTGTTCCATGCGTGTCACCTCATTCCATGATGATGTCGTTGATGCTGCCGCCGCCGGGGATCATCGGCAAAACCTTCTCGTCCTTGCCGATGCGGCAGTCGATCCAGCTGGGGCCCTTCTGCTTCATCGCATCGGCGAAGGCCGCCTTGAACTCGGCGGGTGTCTCGGCGCGGTAGCCCTTGGCGCCGAAGCCCTCGGCCAGCTTGACGAAATCGGTGCGGCGGTGGGGGTCGGTGTCGGAGTAACGCTTCTCATAGAAGGTCGTCTGCCACTGGCGGACCATGCCCAGCACCTGATTGTTGAAGATGACCGTGATGATGGGCAGCTCATAGCTGACGGCGGTGCAGCCCTCGTTCAGGTTCATGTGGAAGGAGCCATCGCCGGTCAGCATGACAACGCGGGCATCGCGGCCCAGCGCCATCTGCGCGCCGATGGCCGCGCCGTAGCCGAAGCCCATCGTGCCCAAACCGCCGCTGGTCAGGAAACCGCGGGATTTCGTGTGGTGCAGATACTGTGCTGCCCACATCTGGTGCTGGCCCACATCGGTGACATAGACGGCCTCGGGGCCGGCCTGATTGCAGATTTCGTCAATGATCTGATGAGGCTTCAGCTCGGTTTCGCTGTCCACGGGCTTGTAGTCGTTTTTCTGCCAGCCGCGGATCTGCTCCATCCAGAGCTTGTGCTCGGTCTTTTCGACATAGGGCAAAATGGCCTGCAGGATATAGCTTGCATCGCCGGTCAGGCTCAGGTCTACCGCAACATTTTTGCCAAGCTCGCTCGGGTCGATGTCGATCTGGATGATCTTGGCACGCTTGGCGAAGGTGTTGGGGTTCAGAGCCACACGGTCACTGAACCGGGTGCCGACGGCAATGACGAGGTCGGCCTCATCAATGGCTTTGTTGGCGGCGTAGCAGCCGTGCATACCCAGCAGCCCCAGATTGTGCGGCTCGCCGTAGCTCAGCACACCGGCGGCCATAAGGGTGTAGGTGGCGGGCATACCGGTCTTTTCCAGCAGGTCGCGCAGGGGCTGGCAGCCCGCCGCGCTGCGCACGCCGCCGCCGAAGTAGACGATGGGGCGCTCCGCCTCGTTGATCATCCGGGCGGCAGCCTTGACCTCCTCCTCATCGTAGCGGGTCACGGTGCGGATCAGTTCCGGTGCCTTGGGGGTGAATTCACAGCTGGCGGCGGTGATGTCCTTCGGGATATCGACCAGCACGGGGCCCTTGCGGCCCGACTGGGCAATGCGGAAGGCGGCGCGCATCGTATCGGCCAGATCCTCAACACGGCGGACCGTGTAGTTGTGCTTGGTGATCGGCATCGTGATGCCCTCGATGTAGGCCTCCTGAAAGGAATCCCTGCCCAGCAGCGTTGTGGCCACATTGCCGGTGAAGGCGACCATCGGTACGCTGTCCATATAGGCGGTGGCGATGCCAGTGACAAGGTTTGTGGCACCCGGGCCGCTGGTGGCCAGCACCACGCCGGTGCGGCCGGTCGCGCGGGCGTAGCCGTCCGCTGCGTGGGAGGCACCCTGCTCATGCGCAGTCAATACATGGCGTATACGGTCAGAATTTTTATACAATTCGTCATACAGATTCAGCACGGCACCGCCGGGATAGCCGAACAGGGTATCCACGCCCTGCTCGACCAGTACCTCAACGAAGATCTGCGAACCGGTCAATTTCATGATGCTTGCTCCTTCCTGTTGCCTGACACTGCTTACCGGGAAGCTGTAGGGCGGCATGCCCTACATGCCCCGGTATGGGGCAATAAATGAAAACAGGCTTTGCCCCTCGTATTCCAAGAGACAAAGCCTGTAAAAACACGACTCTGCGGTACCACTCTTATTGGGGCTGTGCCCCCGCCTCATGGACCTCCAACAAGGTCCGGCACTGTAACGGGTGCGCCCGTACCGCCCTACTGTGATTTTCGGGTGGTCTGCTCCGGGATCAGTTCGCGGCTTGCCTGCCTTGCTGCCTTGCACCGACCGGCAGTTCTCTGAAAGGGGCGGGGCCGTTACTAACTTCCCATCCAAGCATTATCTGGGTTTGTGATAAACTATACCGTACATTTGCACATTTGTCAAGACTTCTTTGAAAATTCTGCAACAAGCCTTGCAAGTTTTTGTCGCGGCAGTTATACTGAGGTAAAGAGTGTTTTTCTTGGGAAAGGATTATAAACTATGTTGCGTAAGGAATGGTTGGCCCATCTCGATGGGCTTGTGGTGTTCCGCGGCCTGCTGGCAGCGGAGCCGCTGCGTGCGCTGCGCGCGGCGCTGGCGGCGGAGGAAAACGAGCTGACAGGCGCGATTGCCGCGCTGGAGGCGGAGCTGTTTGCCCGCGGCACGAACTGGACGGATACCCTGCTGAATGCCGTGCTGGAGGAGGAAAACCTCTGCCTGCGTGTGGCGGCCGGGCAGGATGCCGGCCCTGTGCTGGAAAAGGCGCTGGCCGATGAACTGGACTTTCTGCAGCAGCTGGGGCGCGCTACGCTGGACGAGGTGTTCCCCGGCGCGGCGGCGTTTCTGCCCCGCTGGCAGACCACGCCGGATGCGGATTACCGCGCAGCCTATGAGGCGCGCCGCGCGGCGGCCGGACGCAAGGGCTACGGTATGTTTGCCCGCTACCATGTGTTTGCGCTGGAGGACGGCCGCCTGGTGCCGGTGCGCTACCCCGACCCGCAGCGGCTGAGCGAGCTGCCCGGCTATGAGCAGGAGCGGGAGAAGGTCATCGCCAACACCCGCGCCCTGCTGGAGGGCCGCCCTGCGAACAATGTGCTGCTGTACGGCGATGCCGGCACCGGCAAATCCAGCACGGTCAAGGCTGTTGCCAACGAGCTTGCGCCGGACGGCCTGCGGCTGATCGAGGTTAAAAAAAACCAGCTTTACCAGATCCCCGCCCTGATGGACGAGCTGGCGAACAATCCGCTGAAATTCATCCTCTTTATTGACGATCTGAGCTTCTCTGCCAACGATGATAACTTTGCGGCGCTGAAGGCGATTCTGGAGGGCGGTGTCGGCGGGCGCAGCCATAATGTGGCGGTCTACGCGACCAGCAACCGCCGCCATCTCGTCAAGGAAACGATGGCTGACCGCAGCGGGGATGACCTGCATGCGGCAGATACCCGGCAGGAGCTGATGAGTCTGGCAGCGCGGTTCGGCCTGACGGTAACTTTCCAGCAGCCTGACAAGGACCGCTATGAGCGCATCTTGCTCGAGCTGGCGAAGCAGTACGGCATCCAGATGCCCAGCGACCAGCTGTACATCAAGGGCGCGGCATTCGCCATCCGTGCCGGCGGGCGCAGCCCGCGCGTTGCCAAGCAGTTTGTCGAGCTGCTGGCAGCGGGCGTCAAAGTATAAAATTTCTCCACTATGTAGGGGCGAACAATGCTCGCCCGTGCTCGTTCGCGGCGGCAGAAACATCCGCGGGCGGATATGGAATCCGCCCCTACGCGTAGGGGTCGGCGTCCTCGACGACCCGGGAAGTCAGCGCTGCCGCAAAGCTTCCGCGGGCGAACAATGTTCGCCCCTACATAGCATAAGAATCAGGCGCGCTCCGTCACCAGCTTAAACCCGGCTTCGGTCAGCTTCTGCTTGATCGTTTCGATCTGGGCGGCATCGCGGGTCTCAAGGCCCAGCTTCAGGAAGCAGCTTGTGATGGCCATGTTTGCATCGCTGCGGTCATGATGGACGCTCACGACATTGGCCCCGCAGCCCGAGACGATGTCGCTGACCAGACTCAGCTGGCCGGGCTTGTCCTCGAGCGCGATCATCAGGTTTGTCTTGCGGCCGCTCATGACCAGACCGCGCGTGATGACACGGGAGAGGATGTTTACATCAATGTTGCCGCCTGAGATCAGGCAGACGGTCTTTTTGCCTGCCAGCGGCAGCTTGCCGAAAAGCGCGGCTGCCACCGGTGTGGCACCGGCGCCCTCGGCCACCAGCTTCTGGTTCTCCATCAGGGCCAGGATGGCGGCGGCGATCTCGTCCTCGCTTACGGTGACGATGTCGTCCACATACTGGCTCACCATATCAAAGGTCGTTTCGCCGGGCGTCTTGACTGCAATGCCGTCTGCAAAGGTCACGGCGCTGTCCAGTGTCTCGTACTTGTGGTCGTGGAAGGCATGCTCCATGCTGGGGGCACCGGCAGCCTGCACGCCGTAGACCTTTACCTCGGGGCGCAGGCTCTTGATGGCAAACGCTACGCCGGAGATCAGGCCGCCGCCGCCGATAGGCACGATGACCGCGTCTACATCAGGCAGCTGGTCGAGGATCTCAAGGCCGATGGTCCCCTGCCCTGCAATAACAAGCTCGTCATCGTAGGGGTGGATGAAGGTCATGCCGGTCTGCTCCTGCAGCTCCACAGCGCGGTCATGGGCATCATCGTAGGTGCCCTTGACCAGCTCGACCTCCGCGCCGAGGCGCTTGGTGCTCTCTACCTTCATAATAGGGGCGCCGTCCGGCATGCAGACCACGCTTTTAATACCCATGCGGGTGGCGGCCAGCGCCACGCCCTGTGCGTGGTTGCCGGCTGAGCAGGCGATGACGCCCTTGGCACGCTCCTCCTCGCTGAGCTGGCTGATCTTGTAGTAAGCGCCGCGCACCTTGAAGCTGCCCGTGACCTGCAGGTTCTCGGTCTTTAGATAAAGGTCCGTGCCGGGGCACAGCCGGGGTGCTGCGATCAGATCGGTTTTGCGGGCGACCTGTTTTAAAATAAATTTTGCGTGGTAGATCTTATCCAATGTAAGCATGGGGCTGCTCCTTCGTTTTTGACAATAGATCGGCCCGACCCGGTGCTTCCGGGTCGGGCCGGGCCGCTTCTTCGCGGCCGTGACACTGACATGAGTATACTTGAAAGTTGCTAATTTGTAAAGTGAAAAATATTCATCAATAAATTGCACAAAAACAAAACACAATAATTGTGCAATACTGCCACTATGTTACCGGCGTTGAATGCTGTATAATAGGGGTAACAATAGCAAAATATGTTTGCTCACAAACACACACCTGTCAAGGAGGCAGTCGCTGTATGGATATTCGCTATTCCTGCAATCAGCGCGATTTCAAGCGCTATACGACGGAGGAGACCCGCAATGAGATGCTGATCACCGGTCTGTACAAGGCCGATGAGGTCGTGGCCGTCTACAGCCATGTGGACCGCATGGTCACGCTGGGCTGCATGCCGGTGCATGAGGAAGTGCCCATCGACAAAGGCATTGATGTCTGGGCCAATTTCGGCACCCATTATTTCCTTGAGCGCCGCGAGATCGGCATCTTCAACATCGGTGACGGTGCCGGTACAGTCACGGCTGACGGCAAAGCGTATCATCTGAACTACAAGGACTGCCTGTACATCACAAAGGGCAACGAGAAGGTCTCCTTTAAGAGTGACGACCCTGCGCACCCCGCTAAATTCTACATGGTATCGGCCCCGGCCCACTGCAGCTATGAGAACAAGCTCATCACCATCGAGCAGGCTGCCAAGCGCCCCCTCGGCTCTGTGGAGACCTGCAACAAGCGCACCATCAACCAGTTTATCCACCCCAGCGTCCTCAAGACCTGCCAGCTGTCGATGGGCATGACCGCTCTGGAGCCGGGCAGCAACTGGAACACCATGCCCAGCCACACCCATGAGCGCCGCATGGAGATCTACACCTACTTTGAGGTTCCCGAGGGGCAGGCGGTTTTCCACATGTGCGGTGAGCCTACTGAGACCCGCCACATTGTCATGCATAACTATGACGCTGTCATCAGCCCCTCCTGGAGCATCCACAGCGGCGTAGGTACATCGAATTACACCTTTATCTGGGCCATGGGCGGCGAGAACATGGAGTTCGATGATATGGATAATATCGCCACAACTGATTTACGCTGACCGCAAGAAACGCACATATCTTGCGCCGGTTTGCGCAAGATATGCGCAACCATTTACTTTAATTCTCGCGCCCCAGTGATGGGCGCTGGAATATATGACTGTTACAAACTTTAGGAGGTTTTGCATCATGTCTGTTTGCACCCCGAAATCCTTTGACCTGACCGGCAAGGTCGCGCTGATCACCGGCGCATCCTACGGCATCGGCTTTGCCATTGCCACCGCAATGGCCAACTGCGGCGCCACCATCGTTTTCAACGACATCAAGCAGGAGCTGGTCG
>UQGL01000054.1 GCA_900540595.1 uncultured Oscillospiraceae bacterium | reverse complement strand
CGTCGCAACAGCGGCAATTTTCTTTGGTTCTTTCTTTTGTTGGCAAAAGAAAGAACAGCCTCCTGGGAGGATGCCGTTCATCCTTCAGCCTCACATCTCCTTCTCAAACCGGTCGATCTTGGCAACCTTGCCGACCACGGCCATGACATCGCCGTCCTTAAAGGTATAGTCCGCGGAGAACTCAACATTGGTCTGGCGGGCATGCTCCACCGCGATGACATTGATGCCGTAGACCTTGCGCAGGTCAAGCTCCCGGACGCTCTTACCCAGCATTTTGCCGCCCACAGCGATGCGGCGCACCTCGACACCGTCCCCCAGTGCGACATAGTCCAGCAGGTTGCCTGAGATCAGCCGCTTGCCGATGCGCACGGCCATATCGGCCTCCGGATAGACGACCTCAGCCCCCAGCTGCTTGAGGACCTCGCCATGTACCTCGCTGGCCGCCTTGGAGATCACATGCGGCACGCCGAGCTTGGTGACAAGCATCGTTGTCAGGATGCTGATGTCGATCCGTTCGCCGATGCAGATCGTGACAGTGCCGCAGTTCTGCATGCCGGTCTCCTTGAGCGCGGCCTCGTTCAGCTCGTCAATGACAAAGGCGTAATCGGTCCAGCCGCGCACTGCCTTGACCTTGGCCTCGTCCTTGTCAACGGCGATGACCTCCTTGCCGGCGTCCGACAGCGTTTTTACCAGTGCGGTGCCGAAGCGGCCCAGCCCGATGACACCGTAGCTTTCGGCGGAACTTTTCATTTTATCAAACATATGTGTACCCTTTCTGCGCCGCGCCGGGCGGCAGAGTATGTAGGGGCGCATTCTATATGCGCCCGCGGAGCCGTGCCTGCGGCAGGCGGGCACGGGCGGATATGGAATCCGCCCCTACGGTGGTTGCCTTGCGGCTTCGTATTTACCCAATCGTGATGGCTTCTTCGGTATAGCGGGCGGTGGGCTCGGGGCGCTCAACCCAGAGGGAGAGCAGCGTCACCGCACCCACGCGGCCGATGAACATGGTAAGGATCAGCAGCACCCGGCTGCCGGCGCAAAGCCCCGCCGTGATGCCGGTGGAAAGCCCTGACGTGCTGTAGGCTGAGATCTGCTCAAACAGCAGCCGGACAAAATCCGTCTCCGGCTCAAGGATGCAGAGGCCGAAGGTGCCGCCCAGGACAACGATGATTCCCATCAGGGTGATGGTCGCAGCCTTGGGCAGCGCAGCGTCCGGCAGGCGGCGGTGGAATGCGCCGAGCCGCCGCTTGGAGAAGATCGACCGCACCTGCTGCATCAGCACAAAAAAGGTGGTCGTCTTGATGCCGCCGCCCGTGGACCCCGGCGATGCGCCGATAAACATCAGCAGCATAATGACCAGCAGGCCCGCGTTGCTCAGGGTGCTGAAATCCACCGTGCAGAAGCCCGCCGTGCGGGCCGTCATGCTCTGGAAAAACGCCGTCATCCAGCCAAGGCCGTCGGTCAGCTGCAAAAGCGCCATGCCGCCGAAGAGCAGCACCGCCGTGGTGGAAAGCACGACCTTGGTGTGAAAGCTCATTTTGCGGAAATTGCCGCGGCAGCGGCCGACATCGAGGATGACCATAAAGCCGATGCCGCCCACGATGACGAGCGCATCGGTGACAATGTTCAGCAGCAGATCATCCCGGTAGGGGATCAGACTGGTGCCGCCGCCCAGTGCGTCAAACCCCGCATTATTAAAGGAGGCGATCGAGTGAAAAATACTGAGCCAGACCGCCCGCAGCGGCATGTGATCCCGGGCAAAGGCCGGAAAACTCAGCACCGCGCCCGCTGCCTCGCACAGCACCGTCATAAGCAGGACGGCCCGCACGAGTTTGACCATGCCGTTCAGGTTTTCGACATTCAGCGCCTCCCGCACAAGGGAACGGCCCTTCAGGCTGATGCGCCGTCCTGTCACAAGGGCCAGCCCCATGCCGATGGACGCCACGCCCAGACCGCCGATCTGGATCAGCACCGCGATGACCAGCTGGCCGAACAGACTGAAGGTGTCGCCGGTGTCCACCACGACCAGCCCGGTGACGCAGACGGCGCTGGTAGAGGTAAAAAGTGCGTTCAGCGGTGTGATATGCACCCCCGGATGCACCGAGAACGGCAGCATGAGCAGCGCCGCACCGCAGAGGATCAGCAGCGCAAAGCCGATGGCGATGATCCGCGCCGGGGGCTGCGTCTTTAAAAATTGTTGGACCGCATTGCGGATATGCTGCATGGTGTTTTTCCCTCCTGCCGATTGCATTGGCTGTATTATAGCACACTTTCCGCTGCGTGACCAAATTTATTTTTTTTTCGCGCCGCAGGAGGGGCGCAGGGGGGCGCAAATCGCCCTTGCGGTATTGCGTTAAATCATGTATAATGAATTATTACTGATAGTATGTTGGGAGGTGCGGCCATGAGCCTGCAGAGTTTCGGGTTCTTCGGCTTTTTGCTGGTGGTGGCCGTGGTGTATCTGCACCTGCCGCAGCGGCTGCAAAGCGTTTTTCTGCTGGGGGCCAGCTGGGTGTTCTACGCGCTGGCCATGCCGGCCATGCTGCCCGTGACCATCGCTGTTGCGGTGTTCACCTACCTGTGCGGCCGCGGGCTGGCGGCGTGGGGCGGCGTGCATAAAACGGCAGCGCTGCGCCTCGGCGTTGGCGGGCTGCTGGCGATCCTTGCCTTCTTCAAATACAACGGCGCGTTTGCAACGGACGGCGGCTGGCAGGCCGTGGCCATGCCGCTGGGCATCAGCTTTTACACCTTTGCGGCCATCTCCTACCTGATTGACGCCGCGCGCGGTGACTGCGAGGTCGAGACAAGCTTCATCGACTTTGCGCTGTTTCTGAACTTTTTTGCCACTGTGACGCAGGGGCCGATCTGCCGTGCCGGGGCACTGCTGCCCCAATTCAAGGCCGAGCATCGCTTTGACGCCGCCCGCACCGTGCAGGCGCTGCGGCTGCTGGCGCTGGGCCTTTTTAAGCTGGTGGCCGTCAGCGATGTGCTGGGCCTGCTGGTGGACGAGGTGTTCCCCCACTACAACAGCTACGGCGGCCCCATGCTGGTGCTGGCTGCTGTGCTTTATACCTTTCAGCTGTATTTCAACTTCTCCGGCTATTCTGAGGTTGCCCGCGCGGTGGGGCTGCTGCTCGGCCTGACCCTGCCGGAGAACTTCAAAACGCCGTTTTTTGCCACAAACTTTTCCGGCTTCTGGAGCCGCTGGCACATCAGCTTTTCGTCCTGGCTGCAGGACTATCTCTTTATGCCGCTGGCGTGGGCCGATGTTTCGGGCGTGACACACGGCAGGCTGACCCGCCTGCCCGCCGAGGTCTGCGTATTCACGGTGTTTTTTGTGTCGGGCTTCTGGCACGGCAATACGCTGCCCTTTGTGGTGTGGGGCCTTTTGCAGGCCTGCTACCGTCTGGGTGAGGAGCTGCTGCACCGCCGCCTCGGCAAGCCCAAAAAGAAGGCCCCCGCCCGCGTGCAGTGGGCCAAGCGCGCCGGCGTGTTTGCGCTGTGGTGCGTGAGCATGGTCTTTTTCCGGGTGGGGTCCTCCCCTGCCGCCGCGCCGCTGACCGTGGGCGATGCGTTCCGGTATCTGGGCGGCTGTTTCCTTAACTGGGCGCCCGCACGGTTTGCCGCCGAGTTGTACGCCGCCGCGTCCAACGGTTTTTACGCCAAAGCCATCATGGTGGCCGCGTACTACGCCTTCACGGTGCTGGTGCTGGCGCTGGCGTTTTATCTGGACGCCCGCCGGGCGTTTGCGTTCAAGAACAAGCCTGCTGAGATCTGCCTTACCAAAGAAAAGCACCGCTGGGCCATCTATTATGCGCTGGTGATCGCGCTGCTGATCGGCTATATCATGCAGAGCGGTGGCTTCGGCAGCTCCGGCTTCGGCATGTATGCAGGGTTCTGACCACCGCACCGTAGGGGCGAGGCATGCCTCGCCCTCCGCTTTCCCGTCAGATGGCATTGGCCGCAGGGCTGAGGGCCGGGCATGCCCGGCCCCTACAAGGCGGCGATGGGGAAATGAAATGTGGCAGCAGGTTTTACGCCCCGCGGGCGAGGCATGCCCGGTCCCTGCGCCCTACATCAATACGAAAGGAGGCTGCTTGGCCCATGAAAAACATTCTCAAAAAAATGGCGCTTCTGGCGATCCCTGTGGTTCTGTGGTTCGTGTTCTTTGCTGCGTTTGAGCCAAACAACTACTTCGGGCTGAAGGCCTCCGCCTCGTCCAGCCAGCCGGTGGCGCGGGTGCGCGCCTACCAGCAGGCGCCGGGCACAAATTTGATTTTAGGCGACAGCCGCCTTGCCCATTTTGATATGCAGCTGGTCAACAGCCTGACCGGGCAGCCGTGGCAGAACCTTGCGTTCGGCGGTGCCTCGCTCAAAGAGACGCTTGATCTGGCGGACTATATACTCGACTCCGGTCATGAGGTCGATACCCTGCTGGCGGAGGTTTCTTTCTATACGCTGAACGCCGGGTACAACACCGACCGCTTTGCCGCGCTGGAGGAGACGCTGAACAACCCCCTCGCCTACTGCTTTAACCTTGAGTACAATGTAAACGCCCTGACCGTGGCGATGGACACGCTGCGCGGCACACCTGACACGATCGAGTCCGGCGACTGGACCGAGAGCGATTATCTGGCCGATGACGGCACGGTGCTGCCGCTGCACCGCCGCCTGTACGACTACACCGCCACCATCACCCCGCGCTGCAGAGACTGGTCACTCAACACCGAGCAGCTTGAGCGGCTGCGCGCTTTGGCCGAGCGCTGTCAGGCCGAGGGCGTGCGGCTCATCGTGGTTTTGCCGCCGATGGCGGAAAATGTGCGCACCGAGGTCTGCGATGCCTTCGGCATCAGCGATGCGATGGAGGATGAAGTACTGCCCGCGCTGCGCGCCTGGGCCGACAGCTACGGCTTTACCCTGCTGGACTATGAGTGGGGCGGCAGCTGCATCACAGACGATGACACGCAGTTTTTTGACGGTTTCCACCTTGATGAAAAATACGGCCTGCCACTTTGGACGGAAGAATTGTTTAACGATATAAAGTGAGTACCGCACGGTAGGGGCGGGGCTCTGCTCCGCCCGCGGGGCGTCGAGGACGCCGCCCCCTACACCGTAGGGGCGCATTCTATATGCGCCCGGCAGCCTTCCCACGGCCACCCATTCACGGATAATAGCGAAAACACCGTCCCTCATCCGGCCTTCGGCCACCTCCCCCGTATCGGGGGAGTCTGTCCCGCGGGGGAAGGCTTTTTAGGAGGTACACATGGCATTAGATTTCCTGATTTTATATGAACACACCGTCCGCGAGTATGAGAGCGACCTTTTGCTCAAGCTGGAGCTGGAGCGGCGCGGCTATACCGCTGAGATCCGCCAGCTGCTTGACCCCAAGCGGCTGCGGTTCTTCGGCAAGGACAAGCCGGAGGTGCTGGTGGCCAGCTGCATGTACGACAACGAGGCCATCAACAGCCATGTGTACAACAACATCGGCCGCTGCAACAAGATCGTCAACCTCCACTGGGAGCAGATGCTCTCCGACACGCAGGAGGAGGGCGACTGGTTCAATATGAACGGCAATGCCAAGCGCTGTGTGCAGACCTGCTGGGGCACGCGCACAGCCGCCCGTCTGCAGGCCCACGGCATGGAGGCCAAAAACACCCCCGTGACCGGCGCCGTCATGATGGACTTTCTGCGCCCGGAGTTCAACGGATACTTCAAGGATAAAACGGCGCTGTGCAGGGAATTCGGCCTCGACCCCGAAAAGCAGCTGCACCTGTATATCTCAAGCTTCGGCTATGCCAGCATGAGCGAGGAGGAGGTAGCCGAGCTTTCCAAGATGGCGGGCACCGACTTTACCGGCTTTGCCAAAACAAACCGCATCTCGATGCAGGAAACGCTGCGCTGGTTCGATGAATATCTAGGCCAGCATCCCGAGGTCGAGCTGGTCTACCGCCGCCACCCCAGCGAGTGGAACTCCCCCGCGCTGGAGGCACTGGCGAAAAAGCGGCCGAACTTTCATGTTATTTTTGCCGACTCGGTCAAGCAGTGGATCGTTGCCGCAGACTCGATCTCGATCTGGATGAGCACCGCCATCGCCGAGGTGTACATGGCGGGCAAAAGCTGCCATATCCTGCGCCCGGTGCCGATCGAGCATGAGTACGACCCGGTCATCTATAAGGACGCGCGCTATGTGACAAGCTACGATGCGTTTGCCGCCGCCATGGCCGAGCCGGAGCCGCCCTTCCCCATCGCGCGGGAGGTCATCGAGGGGTATTTTGACCCGAGCGATACGCCCGCCTACAAGCGGATGGCCGATCTTTTGGAGGATGTCTACAAAAATCCGCCGCGGGACGAGCCGATGGGCGCGGGCTTTACCCCGCATTTCAACAAGCTGAAGCTCTGCGCGCTGGCCGGGGTGCATTTCCTCTATAAGCACGGCTGGGAGCCGAAAAAGGTATTCGCCTTCTGCCCGCCGCTGGCAGACTTTGCGCAGCGCATCTACGGCTATGTAGACAAAGCGCATGTAACGAAGGAGCAGGTTGCGGCGATGGAAGCAAGAATCAGGCCGTTTGTGAAATAACCACCGCCAATGTAGGGGCCGGGCATGCCCGGCCCTGCACTGTATGGCAGACGCGCAGTAAAGGCAAGGCTGCGGGCCGGGCATGCCCGGCCCCTACAACGCTATGATGGGACACACATATGTCAGAAAACAAAAAAACCTCCGGTGAGTCCTTCGCCGGAAATGTAATGAAATATTCGGTGGCGACCTATCTGGGCTTCGCCATCACGGGGCTGGCCCTTATCGTCAAGGGGCTGCTGCCCGCCGAGGTGCTGGGCGCGCCGGTCACCTTTATGACCTACACGGCCACCATCATGAACATCGGCATCCTTGGCTTGGATCAGGCGCTGCTGCGCTTTTATCATGAGCCGCCCGCCGGGGCCGAGCCGCGCCAGCTGTTTGCGGCCTGCACCCGCATCTCAGCGTCCTTTATGATGCTGCTGGGCGTTGCGGGCAGCGTGTTTTTTGCGCAGCCCCTCGCTGCCGCGTTCGGCCTTGGCTCCGCCGGGCCGGGCATCGTGCCGCTGCTCTTTCTTAATGCGGCGCTTTATATGCTGGTGCGGTATCTGAATGTCCTGCTTCGGCTGGAAAACGACCTGCGCGCCTACACGGCACAGACGCTCTGGATGCAGGGCTGCTACAACCTGTTTTATCTGCTGCCGGGCTTTTTCACCTCCGAGGTCTTTGTGCTGGCGGTCGCCGCCATCCTCAGCTTCGGCGTGGTGGCCATTGCGTTCGGGTACAAGTATCGCGCCGCCGTGCTGGCACCGCTGCCCGCGGCACAGCTGGGCGGCATTGCGCGGCAGACCGTGCCCTACGGCATCGCGCTGGCCCCGGCGCAGATTTTGTTCAGCCTGTCCAGCGGTATCTGTCTTTCGTTTGTCGGCAACGCCTGCGGCGAGAGCGCGCAGGGGCTTTTTGCCTTCGGCTACAGCCTTGCGCAGCTTGTAACGGCCATTCAAGCCGGGTTTTCGACCTACTGGGGGCCTTATGTCTACGCCCACTACCGCGACGAGCAGGAGCGCATCTGCCGCGTGCATGATGTGCTGGACCTGCTGATCTTCGGCTTTTTCTGCGTGCTGGTCATGCTGGAGGACATCGTCTTTGTCATCTTCCCCGACAAGCGGGGGTGTCTGGCGATCTTCCCGCTGCTGATGCTGGCCGTTGTCTTCAACATATTGTGCGAGGGAACGGTCTACGGCAACTCGATCGCCCGCAAGCCGTGGCATGACACGATCGGCATCGGGCTGGGGGCGCTGTCCAACTTCTGGCTTTGTGCGGTGCTGGTGCCGCGCTTTGGGCTGACCGGTGCAGCGCTCGCGCTGGCCGCCAGCAACGGTGCAGCCTTTTTGTACCGCAGTGTCACGGGGCAGATGTATTACCGCACCGTGGCCAGCTACCCCAAGACGATCTCCGGCTTTCTGCTGGCGTTTGCGGTCACGGCAGTCGGCACGCTGCTGTGGCAGCACTTCTTTATAAAATTCGCGCTGGTCGGCGTGATTTTGTTTATCTACTGCACACTCTACCGCGCGCAGCTGGCCAGGCTCTGGACCATGGGGCTGGGCATCCTGCGCGGCATCTTCCACAAGAGGTGAGGGAAATCATGAAGCATTGCGGCACACAGGAATTGGAGACGCAGCGCCTTGTTCTGCGGCGGCTCTCCATGGATGACAGCGAAATGATGTACAACAACTGGGCCAGCGACAAGCAGGTCACGCAGTATCTGCGCTGGAACGCCCACCGCAGCTGGGGCGAGACCGCCGAGACGCTGAACGAGTGGGAAAAGCACTACGATAACCCCGCCTTTTACCAGTGGGGCATCACCGACCGGCACACCGGCGTGCTGTTCGGCTCGATCAGCCTTTTCCCCGCGCCGGCGCTCAAGACCGGCTGGCACCTGAACACGGAGCGGCTTGGCCCTGCGTGGGAGGTCGGCTACGCACTCGGCCGCAAATGGTGGAATAAAGGCTATGCAACTGAGGCACTCTGTACCGTGCGGGACTACTGGTTTGACACGGTGGGCGCCGACTGGCTGGCCGCCGTCCACGCCAACGAGAATATTGCCAGCAGCGCCGTACTGCAAAAGGCAGGCTTTGTCTATGACCACGATGTGACCGACCGCAAGTTTGACGGCACCCCGGTCCCCTGCCGCGCCTACCACCTGCTGAAAGAGGAATTATGAGCGATAACACAACAGAACTTGACTTTGGCACGACCGCCCAGAAGGCCACCGACGGCGAAAAGCTGCCCGTGGTGCTGCTGGCGCTGGATCAGGGCCGCTATGATATGACCCGCAGTCTGGACGAGCTGCGCGCACTGGCCGATGCCAACGGCATGGACGCCGTGGCCGAGGTCGTACAGAAGCGCGCCACGCCCGAGGCCGCCACGATGCTGGGTGAGGGCAAGGTCGCCGAGGCCCGCCTTGTCTGCCAGAATGTGAACGCAGCAGCCGCGATTTTTGACGGCGAGCTGACCGGCAGCCAGATCCGCAACCTCTCCGCCGCGCTGCAGCTTGAGGTGCTGGATCGCACGATGCTGATCCTTGAAATTTTCCGCGCCCGCGCCACCACGAACGAGGGCAAGCTGCAGACCGAGCTTGCCACACTGCGCTACCAGCTGCCGCGCCTGCAGGGGCTGGGCGAAAGCCTGAGCCGTCAGGGCGGCGGCGGCGGAGGCGGCGGCGGTGCGCGCCGCGGTGCCGGTGAGACCAAGCTGGAGCTGGACCGCCGCCACCTGCACCACCGCATTGAGCATCTGGAAGAAAAGCTGAAGGAAATGGAAAAGCGCCGGGGTGAGACCCGCCGCGCCCGCCAAAAGAACAATGTGCCTGTGGTGGCACTGGTCGGCTACACCAATGTGGGCAAATCCAGCCTGCTGAACGCCCTGTGCGGTGAGCAGATCTTTGAGGCCGACATGCTGTTTGCCACGCTGGACCCCACCGCCCGCAAGCTGGTGCTGCCCAGCGGGCTGCAGATCATTCTGGTAGACACGGTCGGCTTTGTCAGCCGGCTGCCGCACCATCTGGTCGAGGCGTTCAAATCCACGCTGGAGGAAGCCGCCTTTGCCGATGTCATCATCAAGGTAGCCGATGCGGGCGATGCTCAGGCCGCCGAGCAGCTGGCCGTGACCGATGAGGTTCTGGGCAGCCTTGACTGCGAGAGCATCCCCCAGCTGGTGGTCTACAACAAATGCGATATGGCGAACGCCGTTGCGTTTGACCCGGACATTCTGCTGACGAGCGCCAAGACCGGCTGCGGCCTGCCTGAGCTTTTGGCCAAGCTGGACGATGTGCTGGGCCACCGTGTGCGCACGATCGAGCTGGTGCTGCCCTATGACAAGCTGGCGCTGGCCGACATTTTGCGCAGCCGCGGCAGCGTAGCGGCGGAGGAATACCGCGAGGATGGCGTTTTTTACCGCGCCACCGTGAAAATTGACGACCTGCACCGGTTTGAGGCGTTTTTGGTATGATGCCGCGGGAGGTTGGGCTGGTGTAAGACGGACAAATCGAAATTTGAAAGGATGATGATATGATGGATAAATTAAAAAAGAACATGTTTTCTACCTACTGTTGCTGATAGATTTTTATATCGTTCCTTGGTTTATAAAAAACACCGGAAGTGCAATGATTGTTATGTTAGTAATTATTCCTCTAATATGTTTAATAACCT
>UQGL01000053.1 GCA_900540595.1 uncultured Oscillospiraceae bacterium | reverse complement strand
TATTACCGGCGCGTATATTGCTGGTATTGTTCTTTGCACCCTGCACGATGCCTCCTATGTGGAGCGCCGCGTTGACATCAGCAATTATCTGATTTTTGCCCCCATCTTCTTTGCCAGCATCGGCTTAAAGACCGACATCAGCGGCTTGACACCTGAGATTTTGCTGTTCAGCATCTGCTTTGTGGTCGTTGCGCTGCTGTGCAAGATCGTCGGCTGCGGTCTGGCCGCCAAAATCTGCCGTTTCAACTGGGGTGATTCCCTCAAGGTCGGTGTCGGCATGATGACCCGCGGCGAGGTTGCCCTGATCGTAGCGCAGAAGGGTCTTGAGGTCGGTGTTGTCGATCCTGTTTATTTCACAGCCGTTATTTTGCTGATCGTGGTATCCAGTGTTGCCACACCGCTGGCCCTGAAAGCCATGTTTACTAAAATGCCGCCCGTCCCCCACCCGAGTCAGGCAAAAGCCTGACAAGCGGCCGGCCGTTTCTGTAACTGCATAAAGGAGGCCAGATAGCGCCTATGGCACCGCGCATTTTCTGGATCGGTGACTCCA
Organism: uncultured Oscillospiraceae bacterium; assembly: GCA_900540595.1. Taxonomy (GTDB): domain Bacteria; phylum Bacillota; class Clostridia; order Oscillospirales; family Ruminococcaceae; genus Gemmiger. Next base: position 9,910 of record UQGL01000053.1, on the reverse strand, counting down.
CCGTACAATACAACAATATTTCGACTTGGCCGCAATGCGGCATGGGGCAGGCTCTTGATCTCTACCTTGCCCCCGGCATTACGGTTTGCAATCACGCCCGCAACGGCCGCAGCACCAAAAGTTTCCGTGAGGAGGGCCTTTGGGCGCCGGTCGAGGCTGCATTGCGCCCGGGTGACCTGCTGTTGATCCAGTTCGGCCACAATGATGAAAAGTCAGAGGATCCCGTCCGCTACGCTGCGCCCGAGCAGTTTGCTGCCAATCTGCTGGCCTATGCCCGTGAGGCTCAGGCCAAGGGTGCGCTGCCTGTGCTTATCACGCCGCTGGTGCGCCGTCATTTTGAGATTGACCGCCTGACGCCGACCCACGGTGCCTACACTGATGCAGTCCGTCAGCTTGCTGCGCGGGAGGCGCTGCCTCTCATTGACCTGACTGCCGCCAGCGCCCAACTGGTGCAGCAGCTCGGCGAGCCTGCCAGCCGCGAATTGTACATGATATTTGCTCCCGGACTCTACCCGAACTACCCTGAGGGCAAGACCGACAACACACACCTGCGTAATCCCGGTGCCGTTGCCTTTGCAGGACTGGTGGCCAAGGGGCTGCAGACCCTCGGCGGGCCGTATGCCGATGTACTGCTAGGCACCCCCGAGCCTGACAAGTATGACGGAAAAGGCTACGAGAAGTAACCCCGCATTCCCGTCCTCTCCCCTGCCCTGCCCATAAAATAAGCCCCCCTTTCCCGCCGGACAGCCCGTAAGCTGCCCGGTGGTTTTTTATTATCCATACCCTTGACAGCGGGAACTGATGTGCTGCTGCTTGAGGCCTGCCCCTGCGCTGCCATCACTTTGGTGTTTGCCGTTCAGTTTGGCTATGACGAGGACCTCGCGGCAGGTTCTGTCGTTATAACAACCTTTATCAGTATTGTGGTGCTGCCGCTTTGCGCTATGACTCTGACAAGGATGATGTAATAAGCGTGAAGGCGTACGAATTGACTCATTCTTCATGGTTTGCCAAATTTGCATAGTATTATAGGGACGCAGAATAAATCAAGTCAAGATATTTCAGCATATTTCAACAGCAAAGCGGCACCGCCACATGGCGGTGCCGCTTTGCTGTTGAAGGAGAAAAAACGAGTTTACGATCAGCCCTTATCTGCGCCGGCGGTAATGCCCTCGACATAGAATTTCTGCATGATAATAAACAAAATCGAGATGGGGACGGAGACCAGCACACCGCCTGCACAGAACAGCGCAAAGTAGTTGTTGATGAGCGTTCTCTGCAGCATATTGAACAGGCCGATGGCGACCGTCCAGTCAGTGGAGAGGCCGGAGTTCAGAATCATTTTTGCCATGACGAAGTCCGTCCAGGGAATCATAAAGGAGCTGATGATGGTGTACACCAAAATCGGCTTGGACATCGGCAGCACGACCTGAAAGAATATCCGCGCATCGGAGGCACCGTCCAGCTTGGCGGCCTCACGCAGGGAAACCGGCGTGGTATCAAAAAAGCCCTTACAGATCAGGTAGCCAAGTCCAGACGAACCGGCATAGACCATGATAAGACCGGCGTAGGAGTTGGTCAGGTTGAGGTACTTCAAGACGAAGTAAACTGCAATCATCGCCAGAACACCGGGGAACAGGTTGACAATGACCGACAGATTCTGGAGCAGCCTGCGTCCCTTAAAGCGGCAGCAGCTCAATGCATAGGCAACCATCAGCACAAAGCAGGTGGAGATAACGCAGGTAAAGCACGCAACCACAAAGGTGTTTACAAACCAGCGCGGGAACTGCGCAACGGAATCGGGGTGGAACATGATGTTGGCGTAGTTGTCCAGTGTATAACCAGCGGGGAAAAACCGCCGCACATTGATGCCGCGGTCGGTGGAGAAGGAGGTTGCCACCAGCCAGACAATGGGCACCAGCCAGATACCTGCCAGCAGGGCAAGAATCAGATGGCGAATGACGCTGCGCACACCGCGGACGATGCGACCCTGACGCAGCTGCGCCTGCGAGCTGCCAGACAGCGAAACTGTTTGCTGTGTCAAGAGAACGTCGCCTCCTTTTTATTGATGAAGCGGAAGCAAACCAGTGTGAAGATGGCACAGATGATAAATACCATAATGCCGATGACCGCCGCCATCTTATAGTTATACTGCTCCTGCGTCAGACGGAACAGCCATGTGACCAGCAGGTCGACCTCCTTGGCGCTGGACGCTGCCATGGCCTGATCCTTAGTTTTGTAGACATCCTGCGTCAGCAGGTAGATGACATTGAAGTTGTTGACATTCTTGACGAAATCCGTCACCAGCGCGGGCCCCTGCACACTGAGCAGGTAGGGCAGCTTGATATGAATAAAGCACTGCAGCGGGCTGGCGCCATCGATGGTAGAGGCTTCCAGAATATCGCTGGGGATGTTCATCAGCACACCGGTGGCAATCAGCATCTGGTACGGAACGCCGACCCAGATGTTGATCATAATGATCATGAACTTGGCCCAATGCTGATCCGTCAGAAACGGGATATGGTCCATGCCCTGCCCCAAAAGTCCGATGGTTTTGAGGAGATCCGTGACGCCCGCATTATTCATCATGGTATTGAAGATGCCGGCATCCGAGAAGAAATTGCGCACCAGCAGCAGCGTGACGAACTGCGGCACGGCGATGGTAATCATAAACAGGGTGCGCCAGAGCCGGGGGCACTTCGTGTTTTTGTTGTTGATGAACATTGCCAGAAACACGCCGCCGAAGAAGTTCGTGAAGGTCGCAAAGAACGCCCAGACCAGTGTCCAGCTCAGCACCTTGCCGAATGCATAGCTGAAGGTCATCGACAGCGACTGGCCGCCAAACAGCGAAGCAAAGTTTGCCAGCCCTACCCATGTAAACAGTGCGGCAGGCGGCATGTGCTGCTGGTCGTAGTTCGTAAAGGCAACGGCAATCAAAATGAAAAGCGGTACAATGGTAAACACCACCACGCCCAGCACCGGCAGTGTCAGCAGCGTGACATAGAATTTCTCATTGAGGTAGCAGTTGATATCCTGACGGAAGCTGTTGGGCTTTTTACCGGCAGCCTTTTGCTGCTGCAGCAGATAATTCGACTGCACGACCATCATGGTCGCCACGACCAGTGAGACAATGATCACCAGCGCAATGACGCTGAGCAGCAAAATAGCAAACGAGTTATCGTAATTGTTGACCTCGTTTTTAAGAGTCACCGGGTTAAACTGCATCTCCATCTGGACAGTGCCGAGCGTGCCAAACTTTTTTAAAGCCGGAATGCCGGAGGTACCCAGAAAATACAGCCCCAACCCCTGCACCAGCGTTACCAGCAGGGCCTTGATGAGCTGTCCATGCCCGATGTAGCCCAGACCCCAGACAAGCAGAGACAGTTTGGTGAAGGCATCGCCGCGGACAAATGCACGGCCGAACTTCTGAATGAAATTTTCTTCTTTTCCATCGCCACGCGATGGTGCAAGAACCATTTCTGCCACAGAAGTCATCTCCTTTCTTCTTATGCGCGGGATTTAAAAAAAGCGGGCACGCTGCATAGCCGCTGCGTGCCCGCTGGATTATTTTTTACTGGGTTACGGGTGCGGTGATACCGGCTACAGCATCGTCCACCAACTGCTGGGTGGTCTTGCCCTGGGTGTCGCCGGAAGCCAGGATCTCGCCCAAGCTCTCGGCGGAGCTCCAGTAGTTGGCACCTACGCGCTGCAGGGTGGCGTAGTCGCTCTGCTCAGCCAGTGCGGCGATGGCAGGTGCGCTTTGCACGGCCTCAGACTCGTTCGCAGCAATGTTGGAGGGTCCGAGCTGACGGTCATTGAAGCGCTTGGCCTGATTGTCCTCGTTGGTGATGTAGTCAGCCAGCATCATGGCAACACCGACATTGGCGCTGTGGGGGTTGACGCCGACCAGCTTGTAACCGGAGAAGGAAGCCATCTGCACCTGCTCTCCGTTCAGGGTGTAAGTGGGCAGCTTGGTGGCGGCGTAGTTGTCGCCCCAAGTATCCTGCGCAGTATTGGCGTTCCATGTGCCGGAGATGGCGGCGCAGCAGCTGCCGTCCTTGATGCCGGAAACGATGTCTGCATCCGCGCCGGACTTGAAGGCAGGCTGGGCGCTCATATCCAGAATTGCCTGCGTGACATCGGCACCGGGGGCCTCGTTCCAGTTGCAGACAGTGTTGACGCCGTCATCGGCGAGGGTAGCCTTCAGGCCGGCACCAGCGTAGAAGCTGTAAACGTACCATGCATCGTTCAGGCTCATCATGAACTTTTTGCCGGAGGCATCGGCCTTGGCCAGCAGGGTGTCCATGCTCTTGACATCGTCCTCGCTCAGAACGCTCTTGTCATAGTAGAGGAAGTAGCCGTTGTCAGCGGTCATGGGGTAGGCGTAGAGCTTGCCGTCCATGGTCGCGGCCTCAACGGAACCAGTCAGGTTGCGGCTCTTGACATCCTCGGGGTTCAGCAGGATCTCCTGCAGGGCACCGGCTGCCACCAGCTCATTAAGCTGGTCATCCGCAAAGGCGAAAACATCGGCAGCTGCCTCGGGGTCAGCCAGAACGGTATCCTTGGCACTGGACTCGGACTGGACACCGATCTCGATCGTAATGTTGCCCTTGTCGGCATTCTCCGCGATGAAAGCATCGGCCATCTCACGCAGCATGGTCTGGTCTTCCTCAGCACCCCACATGGTCAGCTTAACATCGCCCCAGCTTTCTGCGGCGGAAGAAGCCTCACCGGAGGACGCAGCGGAATCGGCCTGAGATGCGGCAGAGGACGCAGCAGAGGAGGATGCAGCACCACCACAGGCGGTCAGCATAGCGGCCGCAGTCACGGTGCTCACCGCAGCGAGAGCGTTATGACGGGAATTCCATTTTTTCATGATCGAGTTCTCCTTCATTTCCGATTTTGGAAGCTATATGTCGCCAAATGTTGCGCATTTATGTTGCGCACATTTGAACAACTTGTTCCTTACAAGCATAAGGATACACCCTTTTTCAGCCTGCGTCAATGGGTGATATTCACGGTATTGCGTCCCGAAAACTGGAAATTCTGACGGAAAAACCTGGGGCAACGCCCACTTCTCGCGCAACTTTTGCGCAACAAGCATACATTTGCCCAAAAAAGCCCCCGGTTTTGGCGTAAAACCGGGGGCTGGGTGCGCTATAGATCAAGTTATATTTTCAGGAAGCTTGCAGGGCAGCATACCTCCCCTGCTGCACAATCTGTGGGTATGCCATAGAGGGGCGCAGGCTATCGTCCATCGTGGGTACGGCTATTCCATTTGGTGGACTCACGCAAAATAACCTGATACCCCTCAATTTGGCGCTGCACCATTTCCTTGCCAAGCAGGCGGTCAAGCAGCATGCGGCAGGCCGTGCGCCCCAGCTGCTCGGCATCGTACTGCACTGCGGACACCGAGGGCGTGATACTGGCCAGCATCGAGCTGTCGTACAGGCTGGCAACGCGCAGATCGTGCGGCACCAGAATATGCCGGTTGCGCAACTCTCGCATGACCTCATAGGCGATCTCATCGTCCCCGCAGAGCAGGCAGTCTGCCTTTTGTTCAAGCGCCGCCTCCAGCGCATCAATGGTCTGCCCTGCTGATTCAATGCCGGAATGAACAAGGCGCTGATCCACCGGCACGCAGGATTCCGCAAAGCCGCGCAGGTACCCGCGTGTGCGGTCGGTGTTGACGGCGTAAATCGTGCTGCCGACCAGCAGTGCGATCCGCTTGGCGCCCATCTGCAACAGGATGCGGGTCATCTCGCAGGCGGCGGTAACCTGATCATTGTCCGCCTGCGGTATTGTCTTGTCCTCGCTGCGGCCAATCAGCACAAACGGCACATCATACTGCCGCAGCAGGTCAACACAGGGGTCGTCTGCCATGGCGTAGGTCAGAATAACACCGTCCACCTTATGGCTCGCCAGCTGACGCTGCAGCTGGGTATACTCTGTGCTGGAGGCGTAGCACAGCAGCATGTCATAGCCGCGCTGATCAGCCATGGTACAGATGCCGCCCATACATTTGCGCAAAAACGGCAGATCCAGCGTAATAAAGCGCTGCGGTACAACCATGGCAATGTTGTTGGTGCGCACCTTTGGGTCTTTTTGCGCAGGCTCGGTGCGGGCACTCCCCATATAGGCATACACCTTGGCGCGGGTTTTCTCGCTGATGCGTCCTTTCCCGGAAAGTGCGCGGGACACCGTTGTTTTGGAAACACCCAGTGCCTCCGCCACCTGCTCGATAGTCATTTTTTCGTTTTCTTTTGCAGCCATTGGGGAAACCTTCTCCTTTGCAATGCATTGCGCAACAAATCTCATATCAGCATAACGGGATATTCTTTCGTTGTCAATGTCCGAAAGCAACAAAAAAGCGTTCTGCTTTTTAGCAGAACGCTAAAACAGGCCGATTTTGTCAAAAAATACGGTCCTTTCCCTTCCAAACTGCAGTCCGGTAGCGGTCAAGCACAGTGTTTCCTACCGTGGCAGGCTGTTCCGTGCAGTTCTGTACAAACACAAAGCTGCTGCGCCGCACCGCCAGAACTCCTTCCGGCAGAGCCTCCGGCCAAGCCGGGCTCAAGCCGATTTCCATTGCAGCATCGTGATAAAACGCCCGATAAAAAGCCTCGTCAAAGCGGCTGGCCAGATAGTAAGCACGGCCCTTACCGTATCTGTGGACCGCCACAGCCGGGTGTCCGGCAAAATAGTCCTCGTCATACAGGCTGAGCGGCTCTGCCGGATTTTCCTCATCAAGGGCTGCCACCTCACACAGGGTGGATGCCTGTGCCGCAGGCAGTGTGCAGCCAGCTGCCGGCATGCAGCGGCGGGTTTCCCCGTCATACATGCCGTCAATCTCGGTGCGGCGCAGCCCCAGCAGTTCAGTCAGGCCATAGGGCGTGTCCCCCATGCGGCAGAGATCACTTTCATCGACCACGCCCGACCAGTAGGTGACGATAACTGTGCCGCCGTTTTGCGCAAATGCGCAAAGTTTTTTCGCAAAAGCATCGGTCAGCAGGTAGAGCATCGGCACCACGACCAAACCATAACCTGTCAGGTCGGCGTTCTGGTCAACAAACTCCACAGCAATGCCCTCCCGTGCAAGGGCATTATAGTGCCGCTTCAGCTCGTCCCAATAGCCCATACCGGCATTGCGCGGGCCGCAGGAGCCTTCCAGCGCCCACTTATTCTGCCAATCATGGACTATGGCAGCCTGCTTTTCGCGTTTTACCGCTGTAATTTTGGCCAAAGCCTCCAGCCTTAACCCAACCTGCGCAGTCTCCGTAAAAGAACGGGCATCCTCCCGCCCATCGTGGCCAATGACTGCGCCATGGAACTTTTCCTCCGCGCCGCGGCTGGCGCGCCACTGGAAATATAGCACACTGTCTGCGCCGTGCGCCACCGTCTGCAGCGCGGCAAGCTCTGCAATGCCGGGCTTTTTCTGCTTGGAAACAGGCTGCCAGTTGGTAAAGCTGGGGCTGGACTCCATCAGCAGGAAAGGCTTGTCCTTCATTGAATAGAAAAGATCGTGCATCATGGCAGTGTCCAGCGCCGTTTCCTCTACCGTCTCACTGGGCTTATGCCAGGTCGGGTAGTTGTCCCAGCTGGCGACATCGATTTCTTTTGCCATTTTAAAATAGTCGATGCCGTCAAACCGATACATCATATTGGCGGTAAATTTGGCATTGGGGGCAATTTCTTTGACGGTATCCCGCTCAAATTTCAAAAAATCGATATGTCGGTCGCTGACAAAGCGCTTCCAGTCGAGCGCAAGCGCCTGCACGGCGTTTTCGCCCTGTGGGGCAGGGCTTTCGATTTGTTCCCAATCGGTGTAGTCATGGCTCCAGAAGCGGGCGTTCCATGCCTTGTTCAGCGCCGCCAGCGTTCCGTACCGTGCCTGCAGCCAGCGGCGGAATTCCGCCTGACACAATGCGCAGTGGCAGTCCCCACCCATCTCGTTGGAGATGTGCCAAAGGATGACTGCCGGATCCTCCCCAAATCGCTGCGCCAGCTTTTGGTCGATGATGCGCACCTTCTCATGATAAATTGGCGAGGTATAGCAGTAATTCTGGCGCCGGTTGTACAGCTCCCGCACGCGGTCAGCCCGCACACGGCGCACCTCCGGGTACTTGTGTGCCAGCCATGCGGGGCGTGCAGCACTGGGGGTCGCCAAAATCGTGCGGATTCCGTTGGCGTAAAGGTTATGGATGATGTCCGCCAGCCAGTCCAGATTGAACACACCCTCCTCAGGCTCCAGCACCGACCATGAAAACACCCCCAGCGTCACGGTATTGACGCGGGCTTTTTTCATCAATTCAATATCCTGTGCCAGAATGTCCGGCCTGTCGAGCCACTGCTCCGGGTTATAGTCCCCACCGTGAAGTAATTTGCGCCCCTGCATGGCAGATCCTCCTTCGGTTGCGCAACCTGCGCAACTCGTTCGCAAGTAATTGTTGCGTTTAATACTGAGTATAGCAAGAACCCCCGTAAGATGCAAGGCGCTTTTATGGAGTATCGTACCATTCAGCTGGATATTTCATGTATCCAGCCTTTCTCGTCCGTGTCTCTATCGGGAGGTTTCACAACTTTGCAGCGGTTCATTTAGACATAGTGCCAAATGCCCGCGTTTCCCACTGCATGCAGTATTTCTCCGCCGCTCGCCTTCCTCCGTGATGAACAAGCCTCTGCATACAAACAGGCACCAACCCGAAGCGTTCTTGCCTCGGTCTGGTGCCTGTTATTTATGTAAAGCCCATTACTGATTGGAAAATTGCTTTCTGTCTGCCTTTTTACCGTGTCACCGGCACTGTCACGGCTGTGCTGTACATGCCGTCATCCGCTGTCAGGGTCAGGCTGTTCCCCTCCCCTGCACGCACGATGGCCAGCGCCTCGCCGTAGTAGGTGTCGGCCACACAGTCCAGATAGCTGCGCTCATAATACGGGCAGGCGTTGCCAAGCCCGACCAGTGTACCGCCATCTACCTCCACCTTGATATTGCCGCGTGCCAGCGGCTTCGTGATACCCTTTTCATCGGTGTAGCGCAGCCGGATATAGCAAAGATGCCCAGCCTGCACGGTGCTCTGCTCCGGTCCCGCAGTGATTTGGGTGTGCTGCCCTGCTGTCGTCAGGGTGCAGCGGCCAAGCTCACAGCCCTGCGCGTCATAACTGACGGCCTCCAGCCTGCCCGGTTCATAGGGGACAGAAAACTTCGCAAGGCAGTCGTTTTTCAATGCTTTTCTGCCGATGATACGGCCATTCAGCCACAGCTCCACCCGCGCCGCGCGGGCGTACACCTCAATGCTGGCCTTTTGGCCCTCGCAGCCTGTCCAGCTCCAGCTTGGCATGGCGTTGGTCATCTTCCATGCACTGGGGCTGTGCCGGTCGCCCGTATGGTTGACCGGACAGACGGCAATGTACGGTCCGTTGTCCTTTTCGAGCGCCACGCGGGTATATAGGGCTTCGCCCAGCGGCTTACCGGTCAGATCAATGCGGCCCGATCCTGCCGAAACCCAGCCAAGGCCGCCGTCAAAGTTTTTGGCATAGTCCTCATACTCCCACGCGCCGACCATGACCTCGCCCAGATAATCCATGCCCGCCCAGACAAAATCACCGACCAAACGCGGCTCAGCCTTCGCCAACTCGCGGAACTTATAGGCATCATTACAGAAGGTCTCGCTGCCCAAAATCAGCCGCTGCGGGTACTTTTTCAGGTCGTGCTTGTAGCGATAAATGCCGTAGTTATAGCCCGCAATATCCATATTCGCAAAGGCATCGCGGGTTTTGACATCACAGCCATGCAGCGTCGCGCCGCGCTTCATGAATTCATCACCCAAAAGCCCCGCCAGATCGTTGAAGAACTTGCTGCCCACCGACTTTTTCTTGACGGCTTTTCCCTTAGCCTTGGCTTTTTCTGCCTTTT
>UQGL01000052.1 GCA_900540595.1 uncultured Oscillospiraceae bacterium | reverse complement strand
GCTGCCGCACCTCGCTCGCCGTATCGGCACTTAGAATTATGCGGTATTGCCTTAAAAAGGAATTCTGTTTCCAAGAAGGAGAAACCGCTATGTATTACATCGGCATTGATCTGGGCACCTCCGCCGTCAAGCTGCTGCTGATGGACGAGACCGGCCGGATCGACAACATCGTCAGCCGTGAGTACGGTATCGCGTTCCCCCACCCCGGCTGGAGCGAGCAGGAGCCTGCCGATTGGTGGGACGCCGTCTGTGACGGTATCCCCGCGCTGCTGCAGGGCTTCGATGCCTCTCTGGTCAGGGGCATCGGCGCAGGCGGCCAGATGCACGGCCTTGTCGTGCTGGATAAAGATGACAAGGTCATCCGCCCCTGCATCCTGTGGAATGACGGCCGCACCCAGAAGCAGGTCGATTACCTGAACAACGAGATCGGCAAGGACAAGCTGAGCCGTTACACCGCCAACATCGCGTTTGCCGGCTTCACCGCGCCCAAGCTGCTTTGGCTGCGCGACAACGAGCCGGAGAACTTCGCCCGCATCGAGAAGATCATGCTGCCGAAGGACTATATCAACTACAAGCTGACCGGTGTCCACTGCACCGACTACTCCGATGCCTCCGGCATGCTGCTGCTCGATGTCGAGCATAAATGCTGGAGCCGCGAGATGCTAAACCTCTGCGGCGTGCGCGAGGCGCAGCTGCCCAAGCTGTTTGAGAGCTGGCAGCCTGTCGGCACCCTGACCGCCGAGGCCGCCGCGCTGCTCGGTCTGCCGGCCGATGTCATCGTCTGCGCCGGCGCGGGCGACAACGCCGCTGCGGCAGTCGGCTGCGGCGCGGTGGGCGGCGGCAGGTGCAATATCTCGCTGGGCACCTCCGGTACCGTCTTTATCACAAGCGACTCCTTCGGCGTTGACAGCCACAACGCCCTGCACAGCTTTGCCCATGCAGACGGCGGCTACCACCTGATGGGCTGCATCCTCTCCGCCGCAAGCTGCAACAAGTGGTGGAATGAGGAGATCCTGCACACGCAGGACTTTGCCGCCGAGCAGGCCCCCATCACCCCTGACAAGCTGGGCGCGAATGATGTCTATTTCCTACCCTACCTGATGGGTGAGCGCAGCCCCCACAACGACCCCGCCGCCCGCGGCGCCTTCCTCGGCCTGCGGATGGACACCCCGCGCGCCGCCCTGACACAGGCCGTGCTGGAGGGCGTGGCCTTTGCGATCCGCGACTGTGTTGAGATCGCCCGCGCGCAGGGCGTTGAGATCGCCGCCAGCACCCTCTGCGGCGGCGGTGCCAAAAGCCCGCTCTGGCGCGAGATTCTGGCCAATGTGCTGGGCATCCCCCTGACGCTGCCCCAGACCGAGCAGGGCCCCGGCTACGGCGGCGCCATGCTGGCGGCCGTTGCCTGCGGGGCGTATCCCAGCGTACAGGCCTGTGCCGATGCACTGGTACACGCCAAAAGCACGACCGAGCCTGACCCCGCAATCGTAGAAAAATACAACGCGCGCTATGCCCTGTGGCATACGCTTTATCCCGCACTGAAGGCGTCCTACGCCGCAATGGAGGCACTGCAATGAAGATCTATTCGGTAAATGACCCGGAATTCAAGCCCTACGGCCGTGTTGTGACCGGTCTGGAGGCCGCCAAGGCCGAGATTCTGGCCGCGCTGGCTTCCACCCCGCTGCCCGCCGCAACGGATTATGTCGCAGAAGACAAGCGCCTGCAGGAGCTGCCCGCCGCCGTGGAGGTGTCGGAGCATCTGTTCGGCGGCATGCCCTGCCAGCTGGGCTGGTGCAACGGCCACAACACCTATCTGAACTGTCTGGAATATCACCGCGACAGCGAATTCAACCTCGGCACCGAGGATTTCGTCCTGCTGCTGGCCCGGATGGAGGACATTGAGGACGGCAAGCTTGACACCGCCAAGGTCAAAGCCTTCCGCGCCCCGGCCGGCACGCTGGTCGAGGTCTACGCCACGACCCTGCACTACGCGCCCTGCCATGTCGATGCCGACAAGGGCTTCCGCGTGCTGGTCGCACTGCCCAAGGGCACAAACACCGCCAAGCCGGACATCCAGAACAACGGCGGCGATGACCCGCTGCTGTGGGCCTGCAACAAGTGGCTGCTCGCCCACGCCGAAAGCACCGAGGCCAAAGCCGGTGCCTATGTCGGGCTGGTCGGGGAGAATATCCATATCTGATTCTTGCCGCACCGTAAGGGCCGGAGATGTCCGGCCCGGTACATACAAACCGCAACCCATTCACGGGCAGCAAACGCAATGTTGCGGGGCGGGCATGCCCGCCCCCTACAGCGCATCACATAAAAGGGAGGAAACCACCATGAAATCCACCAACATTCCTGAGGTCAAGCTCGGCATTATCGCCGTCAGCCGTGACTGCTTTCCTATCGCACTGAGCGAAAAGCGCCGCGCTGCCATTGCGGCCGCCTGCCAGACCAGGGGCGTTGCCCTCTACGAGTGCAAGACCACCGTGGAAAACGAGCATGACATGCAGAAGGCCGTTGCCGAGGTGACCGAGGCCGGCTGCAACGCGCTGACCGTCTTTTTGGGCAACTTCGGCCCTGAGACCCCCGAAACTCTGATCGCCAAGTTCTTCGACGGCCCCTGCATGTTCGTGGCCGCCGCCGAGGGTGACGGCGACATGATCAACGGCCGCGGCGATGCCTACTGCGGTATGCTGAACTGCTCCTACAACCTCGGTATGCGCCACCTCAAGGGCTATATCCCCGAGTATCCCGTCGGCACCGCCGAGGAGATTGCCGACAAGATGGCCGAGTTCGTCCCCATCGCCCGCACCATTCTGGGCGTCCGCGACCTGAAGATCATCACCTTCGGCCCCCGCCCGCAGGACTTCTTTGCCTGCAACGCCCCCATCAAGGGCCTGTATGAGCTGGGTGTTGAGATCGAGGAAAACTCCGAGCTGGATCTGCTCGTCTCCTACCAAGAGCATGCCAATGACCCCCGCATCGAGGAGGTCTGCAAGGACATGGCTGCCGAGATGGGCGAGGGCCATTACTACCCCGACCTGCTGGCCCGCATGGCGCAGTTTGAGCTGACCCTGCTCGACTGGGCCGAGAACCACAAGGGCAGCAAAAAGTATGTTGCCTTTGCCGACAAGTGCTGGCCCGCCTTCCCCTCCCAGTTCGGCTTTGAGCCCTGCTATGTCAACTCCCGCCTTGTCAGCCGCGGCATCCCCGTCTCCTGCGAGGTCGATATCTACGGCGCTCTGTCCGAGTACATCGGCATCTGCGCCTCCGGCGACACCGTCACCCTGCTGGACATCAACAACAGCGTGCCGAAGTACATCTATGACGAGGACATCAGCGGCAAGTATGACTACAAGCTGACTGACACCTTCATGGGCTTCCACTGCGGCAACACCCCCGCCTGCAAGATGTGCGGCGACCGCGCCGTCAAGTACCAGCTGATCCAGCACCGTCTGCTGGAGCCGGTCGGCAGCGATCCCGACTTTACCCGCGGCACGCTGGAGGGCGATATTGCCCCCTCTGACATCACCTTCTACCGCCTGCAGTGCGACAGCGAGGGCCAGCTCCGCGCCTACATCGCTGAGGGCGAGATCCTGCCCGTGGCCACCCGGTCCTTCGGCGGCATTGCCATCTTTGCGATCCCCGAGATGGGCCGCTTCTACCGCCATGTGCTCATCCAGAAGCGCTACCCGCACCACGGCGCGGTTGCCTTCGGCCACTATGGCAAGACCCTGTTTGAGGTGCTGAAGTTCTTCGGCATCGCGGACATTGCCTACAACCAGCCCAAGAGCCTGCCCTATCCCACCGAGAATCCGTTTGCCTGATTCCCGCGCAGCCAAAGCTATTTCCTAAAGCCATAAAGAACCCCCGACCGCCTGTTTTACGGGCGGTCGGGGGTTTGTTGTTTGGTTAAGGCTTCCCCTTAGGGGGAAGGCGCTCTTTTTATCTTTCGTGCATCTCCCTAAAATAATACACCGCGCCGACCAGACCGGCGTCATTCTGCAAGGCGGCAGCCTTGACCTCCAGCCCCTCGGCAAAAGCAGGCATAACGCTGGCGCGCACCTTTTCAGCCAGCGGGTCGATCAGCAGCGCCTGCTGCGCGCTGACGCCGCCGCCGATCAAAATCAGCTGCGGGTTGAAGATATGCACCAGCCCGGCAAGGCCCTGTGCGATCTCGTTGATCCAGTGATTCAGCACGGCCTGTGTGCGGGCGTCACCGGCGGCAGCCGCCTCAAAGATGGTGCGTCCGTCCGGGGCGTCCAGCCCCATCCGCTGCGCACCGCGCACCAGCGCGGTCGTGGCGGCGTACCGCTCATAGCAGCCGATGGCCCCGCAGGTGCAGGCCACGCCGTCCAGCGCGTGCAGCCGGAAATGCCCCAGCTCACCGCCAAGGCCCCGCGCACCCTCCAGCAGACGGCCGCCGGTCAGGATTCCCCCGCCGACACCCGTGCCCAGCGTCACGCCGACAACATCGGTGTACCCTCTGGCCGCACCGGCCCATACCTCGCCCAGCAGCATACAGTTGGCATCGTTGGCCACCGTCACCGGCAGGCCGAAGGCACGCTCCAGCGTGCCCTTTATAGCAACGCCGATCCACCCCGGGAAATTGCCGCAGGTCCCCGCGACCACGCCGCGGCGGCTGTCGATCTGCCCGGTGGCGGACACGCCGATGCCCGCAATCTTCGGTGCGTCCTCGGCCAGAAAATCACGGATCGCACGCTGCACCGTGTCAATAATCGGCGTCTTATAGCCGTCAAAGCTGACACTGCGCTCGGCGCGGCGCAGCACGCGGCCGGTCTCATCGACAAGGCCCAGCTTGACCGCCGTGCCGCCGATGTCAACGCCCAGATAGATTGTACTCATAGCGCACCTGCTTATTTGTGGTTTTTGATGGCGGCGGTGTAGCGGGCCGTGATCTCGGCCGGGCGGGTGATCGCACCGCCCACGACCAGCGCAAACGCACCGGCGTAGAGTGCCTGCACGGCCTGCTCCGGCGTGTGGATATGCCCCTCGGCGATGATTCTGGCCGGGCATTCGCGCGCCAGCTGTGCAATGAAGCCGAAGTCCACATCATCTATGCCCTTCGTCTCCGGCGTGTAGCCGCGCATCGTCGTGCCGATGAAGTCCGCACCGGCCGCCGCACACGCCATGGCGTTCTCGATGTTGTCGCAGTCGGCCATGACAAGCTGGTCGGGGTATTTTTCCTTGACGGCGCGGATAAAGTCCGCGCTCGTCTGCCCGTCCGGGCGCAATGCACCGGTGCCCTGCACGGCCAGAATATCCACGCCGCAGGCAACCAGCTCATCGACCTCCTTCATCGTAACGGTGATGTACATCGGCGTGCCGGGGTAATCCTTTTTGATAATGCCGATGACCGGCAGGTCAACGACCGCCTTGATCTGGGTGATGTCACGCACGGTGTTGGCGCGGATGCCCACCGCGCCGGACTGGGCGGCGGCCTTTGCCATCAGCGGCATAACGCCGCCCTCCTTCGTGTACAGCGGCTCATGCTCCAGCGCCTGGCAGGACACGATAAGACCGCCCTGGATCTTATTAAAAATTTCTTCGTGGGTCATGAGAAAGACTCCTTTTTTGTGAGGTCGCAGGGGTCGATGCTCGTCATCCGCCCCTGCAAATGGGAACGCAAAAAGGCTTCCCCCTCGGGGGAAGCTGTCACCGAAGGTGACTGATGAGGGCGGAGCTTACGGCGGCAACCCGTTTACGGGCAATCATCGATAGCTTACCCCTCATCCGGCCCTGCGGGGCCACCTTCCCCCAAGGGGGAAGGCTTGGGGAATGCAAATTATTTCATCAAAATCTTGACCACGGCTTTTCTCACATGGTCGCAGCCGGGCGTTTTGCAGCTGGGCTTGTGCAGCTCACCGGGGAAGAAGATGACAAACCGTCCCTCTCCCAGCTCGCCGCCCGCATGCTCCGGGCCGGACGCAAAGCCCACATCGCTCTCGGTGCTGAACTCGCCCTCGGGCCTGCCCTCGGATGCCCAGCCCCAATGCTCGCCGCCGGAAAGGTCGATCTGCAGATCAGCGTAGCGGCGGTGGTACTCAAACGCTGCGCCCTCGGCATCGTGCAGGTCGGCGTCCATCACATTGACAAAGACATTCTCGCCGTCAATGATCGTGCGGCCGTTCTCCAGCGCATCCAGCGTGTGGCTGTTCAGCCAGTCAATGGCTGTGTCCAGATTGGGGTGCAGCCCCTTGTAGCACGCAATATAATCAAACGAATCTACGAGCATCCCGCACTCCTTTACAGCTCTGCAACGGCAGCCTCGATCATACGCTGCGCCTCGGCCACAACGGCCTCGTCCTCGGGGATGAGGTTCGGCAGCGGGGCACGCACGCCGCCCAGCTCCAGACCGTACATGCGGCGCAGGATCTCCTTCTGCACGGCGTACAGGTTGCCGTGGGCCTCGCACATCTTGTAGATGATGCGGTCAGCCTTGTACTGGATGGCGCGGGCTGCGGGCAGATTGCCCTGCTCGACCAGCTCGTTCATCCGGATGAACAGCTCCGGCATGACGGCGTAGGTGCCGCCGATGCCGCCGTCAGCACCCATGGCGCGGCCCGAAACAAACTGCTCATCGGGACCGTTAAAGACGGCAAAGCCATCCTCGCCGCGGGCGGCGATACCGGCGTCCTTGAACAGCTGGATGTCCTGCGTGGGCATCGAGGAGTTCTTGACGGCAATGACCTTCGGGTTCTTCAGCATCTCCTGCAGCAGCGGCATCGTCAGGGCGGTACCGGCCAGCTGCGGAATGTTGTAGATGACGAACTCGGTGTTGGGGGCGGCGGCGCTCATCGCGTTCCAGTAGTCGGCAATGGCGTAGTTCGGCAGGTGGAAGTAGATCGGCGGGATGGCGGCGATCGCATCCACGCCGCACTTCTCGGCGTGGGCGGCCAGCTCGACCGAGTCCGCCGTGTTGTTGCAGGCGACATGCGCAATGACGGTGATCTTGCCCTTCGCCTCGCTCATGACGGCCTCGAGAACGGCTTTGCGCTCATCGGGGTGCTGGTAGATGCACTCGCCGGAGGAGCCGCCGACATAGACGCCCTTGACGCCCTTGGCGATCAGGTGGCGGGTCAGCGCCTTGACGCCCTCGATCGAGATCGAACCGTCCGGTGCATAGCAGGCATAAAATGCGGGGATAATGCCGCGGTACTTATTGATGTCTTTCATATACAAACACTCCCTGTTCGTAACTTGGTATGGATTTTAAAATGAATGTAGGGGCGTGGCTCTGCTGCGCCCGTACCCGTTTATGGCTGCGGGAACATTTACGGGCGGAGTAGAACCCCGCCCCTACGGAGTTTTAATGGAATGACTGCGGTGGTCGGATTTTTAGCCCTTAACGGCACCCATCGTGATGCCCTTGGTGAAATACTTCTGGAACGCGAGGAACACGATGATGATGGGCACGGCAGCCAGCGCGGCACCGGCCATGATCAGACCGTAGTCGGTCGAGTTCTCGGCCTGCAGCTTGGCAATGCCCAGAGAGATCGTCAGCTTGCTGGTGCTGGACAGCATGATCAACTGCATGAAGTAGTCATTCCAGGAGTTGATGAAGGTGAAGATCGCCAGCGCACCGATGCCCGGCTTGATGATGGGCAGCGCAATGCGGGTAAAGGTGGTCAGCTCGCTGGCGCCGTCAATGCGGGCAGCCTCGAGCATCTCGCCGGGGATACCCTCGCTGAACTGCTTCATCAGGAAGATGCCGAACGGCCAGCCCACGATCGGGAAGATGACCGCCCAGATCGTGTTGTACAGCTGCAGGCTGCTCATCTCACGCAGCAGGGGGATCAGGATGACCTGCTTGGGCAGGGCCATGGCGCAGACGATCAGCGTAAACAGCACGCCGCGGCCGATGAAGCGCTTTTTGGCCAGCGCATAGCCCGCCATGGCGGAGGTAACGCAGGTAAAAATCATCGAGGCAACGGCCATAAAGACCGTGTTGACCAGCCAGCGGATAGCGGCGGGCACCTGCGGGCCTGCCCACCAGATGACATCCTTGCCGTCGGCGCTGAAGTGGCTGCTGAACGGCACGGCGAACTCCCACAGGGGGGCCTTCTGGCGGCTGAACAGCTTGGCATAGTTGGTGCCGACCCACTCACTGGGGAACCACTCGGGCGTGGTGGCGTTGATGGACACCTGCGTCTTGAAGGAGCCGGTGATGATCCAGTACAGCGGGAACGCAAACGCGATGGCCAGCAGAACGATGACCACGGTGCTGAACACCATGTAGGGGGAAATCTTCTTCTTTTTCTTTTTGGTCTGCTCGGCTGCAGCAGGGGCAGCGGTTTTCGTTGCTTCCATTTCGATTTCCCTCCTTACTCGTTAGACTGTGTGACCTTGAACTGCACAGCGGACAGCACGGCGATCATGATGGCGAGGATAACGCCCATCGCGTTGCCGTAGCCGTAGCGGTACAGCTTGAAGGCAGTGTAGTAGATGTAGTACATGATGGTGTCGGTGGCATGCTTCGGGCCGCCGGAGGTCAACAGCTGGATCAGTGCGAAGCACTGGAAGGAGTTGATCGTAGTGATGACCAGAATGTACAGCGTGGTGGGCATGATCTGCGGCCACTTGATCTTCCAGAAGGCCTGCAGCTTGGTGGCGCCGTCAACCTCCGCAGCCTCCACAAGGGACTGGTCCACATTGCCGAGGGCCGAGACATACAGCACGATGGGCTGGCCGACCGAGGTCGTGAGCAGGATCAGGATGATGCAGCCCAGCGCATAGCGGGGATCGCCCAGCCAGTTGATGTTCTGGTCGAGGAGGCCCATCGACTTGCCCAGATAGTTGAAGATGCCGTAGTAGTTGTTGAACATCCACTTCCACACGACCGTAACAGCGACAGAGCCGGTGACAACGGGCAGGTAGAAGATGACGCGGAACAGCGAGGTTGCCCACGGGGGCATGTTGACGATGGCGGAGGCCACCCACAGTGAGAAGATGCAGGTAATGGGCACCGACACGATAACAATGATGAGGGTGTTGCGCAATGCGCCCAGAAACACCTTGTCGCCGAAAAGCTCCACATAGTTAGCCAGACCGACAAAGACATCGGCACGGTTCATTGTCGAGTCGAAGAAGCTGGTGAACACGCACATGAACATGGGGTAGATGACGAAGCCGACGAAGAAGATCAGGCTGGGCAGCAGGAACAGATAACCGGCGATGGTCTCCTGCCGGACAAGCGCACGGCTCATCTGGGGCTCGCTCTTTTTGGCAGCTGCAGAAAATGCCAAGAGGATCTCTCCTTTCCGTTTTTCATAAAAAGCGGCGTCCCACCGCTGCGTTTCATGTCAGAGGTCGGACGCCGTAGGATGGCTGCAGATCTTACGATTTACAGTTTGGTTCAGGATGCACTGGCGGCTGCGTTGGCAGTGGTGCAGAATTCGGTGACGGCGGTGGTGACATCTTCGTCAGCGCCGACCTGCTGCAGCATGTTCCACCAAGCGGTACGAGCCTCGGCCCAGCCGGGGGTGACCTGATAGTAGTCGCCCAGATAAGGCATCAGCTTCTGGTACTCGTTCATGATCTCGTCGTCGGCATACAGGTCGGACAGAGAGTTCTTGACGGAGAAGTAGCTGGAGGTCTTGACGGCCTTGGCAGTCTCCTCAGAGTTGGCCATGAAGTTGATGAAGGTCTTGGCGGCAGCGATCTTGTTGTCGTCGCCGTTGTTGAAGATGCCGAAGCCCCAGATGCCGCCCTGCAGCGCGGGCTTGCCGCTCTCGGAGGGGAAGCCCATGAACAGGATCTCATCGCCGCTGTTGGTGGTGCCGGCAGGGCCGTTATCCTCATTCTTCTGCTGGGCAATGTTCCAGCAGAAAGCCATCTGCAGGGTGCCGTTGCGGAAGAGGGTGATCTCCTCGCCGCCGTTGATGGAGGCGTCGAAGTTGATGCCGTCCTGTGCCTTCAGGGTCTCAAGGGCCTTGACATTCTCGGCAGAGTCGGCGGTGTACTTGGTGTGCGCATCATCGGTGAAGGTGCCGCCGTAGAGGTTGTTGACGAGAGCACGGGTGCCCTGGTCGCCGCCCTGACCGCTGCAGTAGAGGGCGCCCACATCGGTCTTGCCGGAGTCGTAGACGGCCTGAACAGCCTTCAGGAAGTTCTCGGTGGTCCAGGTGTGGTTCTCGGCATCGACATACTGCATCGCGCCGGCAGCCTCAAACACGGTCTTGTTGATGGCCATGCAGTGGGCGGTCATGCAGAGGGGGAACTCATAGTAAGCACCGGAGGAATCCTTGCAGGCGGCCTCCACGCTGGCGCTGATGTCGGCCTTCTGGTCATCGGTCCACAGGTCGCTCAGATCGACCATCAGACCTTTGGCGCCCCAGTTGGCAACCAGACGCTCGGGACCTTCCATAACGAGGTCAGGTGCAGAGCCGCCCTCGATGGCGGTGTTGACCTGATCGTCACCGTTGGTGTAGTCCAGATACTCAACAGTCACATGGATGTCGGGGTACTTGGCGTTGAAGTCTGCCAGCAGGGCGTCAACAGACTCGGAATCGCCCCACTTGCCGATGGGGTAAGTCCACAGGGTAATGTCAGCAGCCTGACCGGCCTCCGTGGTGGCAGCAGCAGCTTCGCTGGAAGCGGCAGTAGAGGTGCTTTCAGCGGTAGAGGACGCTGCGCTGGAGGCGGCGCCGCCGCAGCCAACCAGCAGGCTGGCAGCCATACCGGCAGCCAGGATAGCGGATACTTGCTTCTTCATGGTCGATCTCCTTCTTTTTGCCTTTCGGCATTTGTAAGGGGTCGCTTGCGTCTGCGCCCCTTGTGATGTTTCTATTTTAGAAAATCTTTTTCATTTTGTCCAGATGTGAAATCACCAAGAATCAGGCCGTTTTGTGTACAGGTTGCACAAATTCCGTTTCATTTTGTGCAAAACTTAGCCTTTTGTGCAAGAAATATCCGCCCGTGACGGGGAAAGCTTCCGTTTGGCCGCCCCACCGCAATGGTTACAAAAAGAAAACAATTTCCAGACAAAGTCTGTTTTTGTCGGTTTTCTGCCATTACAGGCCGCTGTGAAACAGATTTTTCCTTATGGCAACACCGCACAATTCCCGCCTTACGGCTTAAGCACCGCTCCGGCGGCTGCGG
>UQGL01000051.1 GCA_900540595.1 uncultured Oscillospiraceae bacterium | reverse complement strand
TCAATACAATGATTACGAGTATTTTAGTTCGCAAAAAGGAATTGGGAATTTTGCAAGCAATCGGTTTGTCTGATAAGCAACTACGTCAAATGATACATCGGGAAGGACTGTTCTTTACTTTTGGAACATTAGCACTGTCACTAACCATCGGAAATGGGCTGGGGTATTTATTGGTACGCATTATTATAAACACCCAAATTCTAACGATTAGTCAATACGAATATCCGATTACCCAAACGCTTGTTTTGATAGTTGCAGTAGTCATCGGACAAATTGCAATTACTGTATTTGTAAATCGCTATATTCATAAACAATCGTTAGTCGAAAGAATGCGTGACTAACAGAATACAAGAAAGTGAAAACAGATGCGAAAGATACTTTTGGTTGACAATGATATAACTTTTATATGGGGATTGAAAAAATATTTACAGCGGCGGGGCTATGCGGTAGAAACTGCGGCTACTCTGGCTGAAGCACGGGAAATGATAAAGCAAGAAGCTCCGCTGCTGATCTGTTCAGACCTCTGCTTGCCGGACGGTTCTGGTCTGGAACTACTAGCTGAAGTACGTACCTGTAACAAAGATACTCCTTTTATCATTGCGTCTTGTTATGAAAAAGACGACTATGAGCAGGAAGCACTCCAGCATGGTGTCACAATCTGTATGGATAAAATTAAATCTGCATTATTGAAAGATAAGCTGGTGGAATATGCCTACAAGGAGCTATCAGAAGAACAACCACCAACCTTTCATAAGCTGTTATATCTCCATACGGATAATAGCAAAGCGGAAGTTCTGCGGGCGGCTATGCTGCAAAAGGGATTTAATCTTATACTGGTAAATTCCCTGCGTGAAGCAAAGCACAGGCTACTTGAAGATAAAGAAATAGAACTGATACTGTGTGATCTCTCGCTGCCGGACGGTACAGCCCTTGAGCTTTTTCATGACATACGACGTATATCTGAAAAATTTAAGGTAAATAACCCGCCCATTAAGTTGCTACCATTCTTTATTCTTACGGCAAGCACTGACCTTGCCACGGAATATCAATACCGGCACGAGGGTGTCAGCGACTATATCACGGCCCCGGTTAATATCCCGGAACTGATTCGGCGGATTCTGTTTTTTGTGGAATAGCTATCTTTCTCTCTATGTAATCAACATAATCAACTGCCGGGCGACGACCAAGAAAAAAAAGCCGTCGTACAGCAGCCCTTTTGACACGCCCATACGACCAGCGGCGGCTTTGAACAATCAAGGCCGCCGCTTTTCTTTTCCCGGCGCAGGATCGGCGGCCCACGGAGGGAGCCGCCATGAGAGTAGCAATATGTAGTTCATCAAAAAAAGCCTTGCTCACACCTCATCCCCTTACGCTCCTCCACCGGCATTATCCTGCTGGTTAATCGGTAATCATAGAACATGGAATCAGTGTGACGCCAGTTTCCCACTTTGGGAGACTGGCGTTTTTGCTTGTTGTTTTTTGTGGAATTGCCCCGAATTATGCCGGTGCCGTTCTCCGCCCCATTTCGGCTCACTCGTAACTGGACCCGTGAACCGAAATGGAGGTACATAATGAAGAAAGTCAATCTCCGGGATCTGTATCCCGATGTTTATAAAACAGATCACTTTGTAGAAGTAACCGAAGATGTGCTGGAGACGATCAGAGACTCTGAGCGTGCAGAAGCTGCCTATGACCGAAGGATGTATCGTTATAAGGCGCATTACTCTCTGGACTGCGACAATGGCATTGAAAATGCGATCCTGATGAAGCCCCAGACGCCGGAAATGCTCCTGGAGGAAAAGCAGCTGCGGGAGAAACTCTATGCCGCAGTAATGGCTCTGCCGGAGAAACAAGCCAAGCGGATCTATGCCAGGTATTATCTGGGCATGAGAGTAGGAGAGATAGCCGCAGCAGAGGGTGTAGACCCAAGCCGTGTCCGTGACAGCATTCGGCGAGGGCTGAAACAGCTGGCAAAATATTTTTGATAAAATTTCGTTTGGTGCGCTCGTTTTTTGCTCTTTTTGTCAGAGTTAATAAGAAGGACAAGTTTTCCCCCTTCAACAGCACTTTGACAATTTCATAGACAGCATAACAGGTACATAACCCGTGTACGAGCGAGTGTGGAACGCCGCGAAGATAGAGCAGTCAGGGAGGTGATGAACAAAGCTGCTTTGGAGCGATCTACGATTCCACAAAACGGATGGTGGCAGATTCGGCGCGATGACTGCATGGGGGCTTAAAGATACTTCCTCACGGCCCGCCAAAGACTTGGGGGGAACCCTGCGGCACACGATACGAACGATGCTGCGGAGTTATGACAGCTGCGCCAGCGGAGACCTGTTGTGTTCCCATCGTCAGGGGGCGTGGCAAATATGACGAGTAATCCGAACAGAATAACAGTAGCCGCACCAGGTTTTTATCCGGAGATTTCTTTCAGACTGGTGCGGCTGTTTAAGTATTAAGATATTAAGGAGGCGAGAGTGATGTTTGAAAAATTCCATCGAGGCGACATATATTCGGCTGATTTAAGCCCTGGTATCGGCTCTGAACAAAGTGGCTCTCGTCCTGTACTCATTCTTCAAAACAATGTGGGAAATTGTTTCAGTCCTACGATTATTATTGCAGCAATCACCAGTGTAAGCAAAAAAAGCAGAAAGTTCCCCACGCATTACCACTTAAATGACAGATGCGGTTTGGTGAAACCATCTGTTGTTATGCTGGAACAGATCAGAACAATCGACAAGTCGAGGTTAAAAAACTATATTGGTCATCTAAACAAGGATGACATGGAAAACATAAACAAGACGCTCTTGTGCAGTCTGGGGATTACATAAAAGTGCCGAAAGGCCGTATCATTTTCAGGCTGTGCAAGTAGAGTTATAATTTCGTTAGGAATTGCGGAGGTGATTCTGAATGGAGAATATCCAGAATAAAAGCGCATTGATTCCTTCAGATGAAATCCGGTCAGAAGAACTTCTGGCGGAACAAAAATTTGAAGCGTTTATCACTTCGCTGGCACATATCATCGAGAAATATGGTATGAGAGTGCTGGGCGAGGTTGACGGAGCTGCGTGAGAATCGCAGCTTTACATAGGATATTTTCCAAAAGTAAATTTTGGAGGTATGAATTATGAACCGATATGGAAAACGCTGTGTTTTGTATCCGAGGGTCAGCACAGAGATGCAAGTGGACGGATACAGCCTGGAAGGTCAAAAAAATATGCTGACACGATTTGCGGATCGTGAGGAAATGATCGTTGTTGATACTTATGAAGATGCCGGTAAATCCGGTAAATCCATTGAGGGACGGCCTGCCTTTCAAAAAATGCTCAGAGATATTGAGGATGGCTTGGACATTGACTATATTTTAGTGTATAAGCTGTCACGGTTTGGCCGTAATGCAGCGGATATACTTAACTCTTTGGAGTTGGTTCAATCTTATGGTGTAAATCTGATTTGCATAGAAGAAGGGATTGATTCCTCTCAGACAAGCGGAAAACTTTTGATTTCTGTACTATCTGCTGTGGCTGAGATTGAGCGTGAGAATATTATCGAGCAGACGATGAACGGGCGGCGCGAAAAGGCACGGCAAGGTGGATGGAATGGTGGCTTTGCTCCATACGGATATACACTGGAAGATAACAAGCTGATGATTGAAGAAACAGAGGCTGTGGCAATACGGAAGATTTTTGAATTATATACTTCATCGGAAATCGGTTTGGGTGGTATTGCGAATCAGTTGAACTTACAAGGTATACGGAAAATTCCGAGGCAGAATGGCACATTAGAGGATTGGACAGGACATTTTATTAAACTGATATTGGATAACCCGGTTTATTGCGGTAAAATTGCCTATGGACGGAGAACGAAGGAAAAAGTCAAAGGCACAAAAAACGATTACCAGATGAAAAGAAATGACGATTACATTCTGACAGAGGGACAGCATAAAGGAATCGTTAGTGAGGAGGTATGGGAAAAGGCTCATGCCAAGCGTCTTAGAACCGGAGTAAAGCAACCGTCAAAAATTGGGCGGGATCGAGTTCATTTGTTATCAGGTCTGCTGAAATGCCCGGTTTGTGGAAGTCCCATGTATACGAATAAACACGCATGGACAAATAAAGATGGCACTTACAAAGAAATTTACTATTATGTATGTAGTCGGAATAGGATGGTCCGGGGTAAGCATTGTGAATATAAGGCGATGCTGAAAAAGACCGATATTGAACCGATGGTCATTGAGGCAATTCGTGAGATCGTAAGGAATGAGGAATATGCCCAAGCCATTAAAAAACGGATTGGCGTTCAGATTGACACGAAAGCAGTGGATAAAGAACTGGAGGGCTATCAGGCAAAGCTGAAGGAAGTTGATCTGAATAAAACAAGATTGGAACGGGAAATTGACAGTCTCCCTGCTGATGCAAAATATCGGGAACGAAAGCTCCATGATATGACCTTGCGGTTAGATTCCCTATATGATGTCATTGTTGAGCTGGAGGAAAAAATCGAAGATGCCAGATTTCGGCGAGATGCAATTAAGCAGCAGGCAATTACTCTTGAGAATATTTACAAAATCATGGTGAATTTCGACTGCGTTTATAATATAATAAATGACGAAGAAAAGAGAAATGTGGTCACAGCCTTGATTAAGGAAATTGAAATTTACAGGAATGACGAGTCTGAATATCCGCTAAAGCGGATTGGTCTGAATTTTCCGGTGTTCAAGGATGGCGGGGAAGTTACGGAGCTTTTGTGGGACAAAGGGAATACCGTTGAAGCGGTACTCCTCCCGCAGGATGCGCAGCGCCTCGATCATCAGCTCCATCGTGCGGTCGGGCGTACCCAGCACCGCGCTCGACAAAAACAGGCCCTCGATATAGTTGCGGCGGTAAAAGCCGATCGTCAGCTCTGCCAACTCCCGCGGGGTAAAGGTAGCCCGCGGCCGATCGTTGGAACGGCGATTGACGCAGTAGCTGCAGTCATAGCTGCAGACATTCGAGTACAGCACCTTCAAAAGCGACACGCAGCGCCCATCCGGCGTAAAGGCATGGCAGATGCCCGCCGGTGCGCAGCTGCCCAGACTGCCGTGCCGTCCCGGGCGTCCCACGCCGCTGGAGGTGCAGGCCACATCATATTTGGCGCTGTCTGCCAGTATCTCAAGCTTTTCCGCAAGGTCCATTCTGCCCGCCTCCTGAAAAAAGGGTATAAAAAATACAGCCCGCCGCATATCCTTGCTTAGCAGGGTGTGCCGCGGGCAGCATTTTTAAAAGATACTTCTGTTTTGCCGTTCAAAGTCCGGACTATGGGACTCTGCTTATGCTACAATATAGATACGGAGAGAGAAATCACCACTTGGCCTTGGTCTCCACGACCTTGCCTGCGATGTAAAGGTGATCCAGCTCCTCCCCCTTGATGACCATTTCCTCATAGGCCGGGTTAAAGGGGTGCAGCACGACCGAGTTGCCGCGCTGGATGTACTTTTTCAGCGTACCTTCGCCGTCTGAGCCGTAGACCAGCACACCAAGGTCGCCATTGTCGAGCGTATTCTGGCGGTGGACAAGCGCAAGATCGCCATCGGAAATGCGCGGCTCCATGCTGTCGCCCTTTACAACCAGAAAGAAATAGTTCTCCGGGTCCTTGACGCAGGCGTATTCCTTACCGTAGTCCTCCTCAAAGGCCAGCGCACCGTACCCGGCGCGCACCGTGCCAACAACCGGAACCTGAGACTCGGTATAACGGCTGAACGCATTGCGGCCCACAGCGGAGGATGCGTCCGGCTCCTTGCGCAGCCCCAGCAGGACATCGGCAGGGGTGTCGAGGATTTCAGCCAAGCGTGCCACGGTCTGCGGATCTGGGGTGGAACGCCCCGTCTCCCACTTACCGACAGCCTGCTGCGTCACTCCCAGCATTCGGGAGACCTCCGCCTGGCTGTATCGTTTGGCCTTGCGGGCCTCTTTCAAGCGCTCTGCAAACATCGGGAAAACTCCTTTTTCAATAGGATAAAGCTGTATCTTGTGGAAATCCCATTTCATTAATCCCATTATACAACTACCCATTGTTTTTGTAAAGAGGTTTTCGCAACTTTTTTCAAAAATAAGTTGTAATTTTATCTTGACAACAACCGATAGATGTATTATAGTAGTCTCATCAAGCGGATCACATTCATCCGTTGTTATTTGCGGCGGGGCAGCCTTTGCGGGGCAGCCCCATCAGGAGGTATCGGTATGAACTGGGAACTCATCAAACACAAGCTTTGCAGACTGATTGCAACCACAGCCATCCTGCTGGCCGGTGCGATGGTAAGCGCGGCCGCTGCCGGCTCCATGCCGCTTTGGGCTGCGCTGCTGGGCCTTTTTGCGTCCGTTGTGCTGCTGAACGCCGTATGCGGTATTCTGCTGGGTGCCCCGTCCCGTACCGCCGAGGCTGTTCTGCCTGCAACACACAAGCGGCCTGCCGTTCAGCTGCAGGTCGTGCGCGGCGGGCACGCCGCCTGACAACACGCCTACTCCTATTCGTTGTGATACATATAACTGCAGCAAGCCCCGCACGCTTTTTGGCCGTGCGGGGCTTGCTGCAAAGAAGGCTCTATGCTACAATGAGGAAAACGAACCAAGGATGTGACCTGCATGAAATTGTTGGAAGTCTGCGTGGACAGTCTCGCCTCCGCCCGCGCTGCCGGGCAGGGCGGGGCAGACCGACTGGAGCTTTGCAGCGCGCTGGCCGTGGGTGGTCTGACGCCCTATGCCGATCTGCTGCGCCAGATCAAGGCGGAGATCAGCCTGCCTGTGCGCTGCCTGATGCGGCCGCGTGCGGGGGATTTTCTCTACACACAGGAGGAGATCGACCTGCTCTGCCGCCAGATCACGGCGCTGCGCGCCGCCGGGGCGGACGGCTTTGTCATTGGCGCCCTGACACCGGCGGGGGATCTTGATCTGCCCGCCATGCGCGCTCTGCTGGACGCCTGCGGCGGCGCCCCCGTCACCCTGCACCGCTGTATAGATGTCTCCCGCGATCTGTGCGGCACCTACCGCGCTGCCGCCGCACTGGGCATCGACACCGTGCTGACAAGCGGCGGGGCCGAGAGCTGCCGCAAGGGCACAGCCCAGCTGGCCGCGCTGCTGCGCCTGCGGGATACGCTGAACGGCCCCGAGATCCTCATCGGCGCAGGGGTCAGCGCCGCCGTCATTGACGAGCTGCGCGCTGCGCTGCCCGGGGCGCGGGCCTTCCACGCCAGCTGTAAAAAGCTGCTCGACAGCGGCATGACCTTCCGGCGGGAGGGCGTTCCCATGGGCCTGCCCGGACTGGACGAGTGGCACATCCAGCAGACCGATGCCGAGGCTGTGAGGGCGGCGAAGGATGCGCTGATGCGGTGACGCGGGCGGATATAGAATCCGCCCCTGCATTAAAGCAAGAAGCAAAACCCGCCTGCCGATTTTTTTATCAGCAGGCGGGTTTCAATTTTCATCATAAGGGTCATCAAACAGCCCGAACATCGAGGTTTTTTCAAGATCCGGCACAGTATATTCCCGAATCTGCCGCACAGGCTGGAACCCGCCGGTATCCTCGGGCGCGCGGCGGCCATGATGGGCGCGGGGGCGGCTTTCTGCGGCCATAGCAGCCTCCGGCTCGGCATAGGACGGCATACCGGCCTTCTCGTAATCGGGCGTCAGCTCCAGCTCCTCAAGAAGGCTCTGGATGGCTGCGCAGTCCTCGGGCACATCGGTCAGGCTCGCGCCGTAATGACAGAACAGTACGGTGCCGTCCCGGTCCAAAATCAGCGTCAGCGGCAGCTGCTGTTCAGCGCCCTTTACCGGCTGGTAGCCCTGCTTTTTGGCCTCCCGCAGGATGCGCCACCCCTCCAGCGAATAGCTCATCAGCGTGCTTTTGCTTGTGGGTATGGCGAGATGCTCATACAGCACGCCCGCTGCATCGCAGAGCAGGGGATAGGGCAGCGTGTCCGGCCCGATGCTGCGCGACAGCTTGTCCGCGCGCGAGCGAACCACCAGCGCAAAGCCGCCGTCATGCAGTGCGGTGTAGGTGTCGGCATAGCGGCTTGCAAAGGTGCGCGTGATGGGATGGCCGAAGTTCGCCATAAAGACCACCACCAGCGGGGCGCTGGCCTGCAGCAGATCACGGAAGCGATTGTGGGCGCTGTAGGGCGTGTCATACAAAAAGAAGGGGAGTCTGTCCCCAACGCAGATCCGCTCCGCCACGGCCAAGCACCCCTTTCCTCAAAAAATCATAACTCAAAAACCCGGACAGGAAGTCCTGCCCGGGATAGTTCTCTAAAAACCCCGCACAGCCGTCTGCAACCAATCAAAACCTACCGGTACAGGCAGGTGGGTACCCTACAAGAGCGTTCATGCTCCCTTCTTCCGCCGAAGCGGGAGGTCTGCAATCCGGTTCTCGACCCGGGTTCCCAAAATTTGATTAGTAGGATTCTATAAGGCCGCAACAAATCGAACCGCGCAGGGTGAAAAAGCCGTTCGGCCTTTTACTGCAATTCAGAATCGTCGATGTCGTACATGGCGCGCAGGCGCTCCTCGAACACCTTGCCGACGGTGATCAGTTCCTCATCATCGTCCACGATGTCCATATACTCGCCCTCATCATCGGTGCCGATGCGCATCAGGATCAGCTCAGCATCCTCCTGCAGGCTCTCGGGATCCTCCTGATAGGGGATAACAGCCAGATAACGGGTGCCGTTGACCTCGGTAGCGTCGATCACCTCAAAGGTGACCTCCTTGCCGTCCTCATCCTCCAGCGTCAGCAGATCGGGGGCAGCTTCTTCCAGCATTTCCGGGCTCAGTTCGTCAGACATAAGTGACCTCCTGTGGTCGTTCGTATTTGATGCTTATAGTGTACCCTTTTTTTCTTCAAACGTCAAGGGTGTTCAAGCGGGAAGTTCTGTGGTATAATAGCTTTAATTGGATTTTTACGGAGGTTGCCGCCATGCACAAAAAACTCTGTCTGCTGCCCGCGCTGGCGCTGGCCCTGCTGTGTGCCTGCAGCAGCGGCGAAAAAAAGACCCCGCCCACCCGTCCGGCTGATTTCGTCAGCAGTGAGCGGCAATTCACCGCGCCCGCCAGCGGCGATATCATCGCCATTTTTGATACCTCCCTGGGCGAGGTGCGCGCCGTGCTTTACCCTGATGCCGCACCGATGGCCGTTTACAACTTTGTGGGGCTGGCCCGCAGCGGATACTACGATAACACAACGATCTGGCGCAGCGAGTACGGCTTTGCCGTGCAGGGCGGCGATGCTACCGGCACCGGCACGGGCGGCTCCACGATCTGGAGCAATAACCCCTACCCGCTGGAGGCTGACGCGGGCCTGAAGCACTACGCCGGGGCGCTCTGCGCTGCGTTTGCAGCGGGCGGCGATGCGACCGGCGGCAACAGTCAGTTTTATTTCGTGACCGCCCTGCCGGACAGTGTGAGCAGCAGCGATCTGCAGGCCGAGCTGACTGCCAACGGCTACACCGACGCGCAGGTCGCGGCCTACGCCGCCGTGGGCGGCTTACCGTATCTCGACAACACCGACACGGTGTTCGGTCAGGTATATGCGGGCATGGAGGTCGTGGACGCCATGGCCTGCGTTGACACGGTGAAGGATGATGACGGAAACGACACCTTCCGCCCCACTGAGGAAGCCGCCATCACGATCAACCATGTAACGATCACGACCTACACAGCCGAGGCGGACAACGGCCTTGATACGGTAGGCTGATACCAACAGTATATGCAAACCCGCCCCCGCAGAGCGTTGGCAAAACTGCCAAACTTTGCGGGGGCGGGTTGTCTATTATGCTATTTTCAAAGGCTTCCCCCGAGGGGCTGCGCCCGCAGGCGCGTGTCGGAGCGCAACCGCCGAAGGCGGCTCTTAGCGCGGAGACTGAAGCTGTCACCGAAGGTGACTGATGAGGGCAGAGTTTACCGGAGTCGCCTGCTGACAGCCTGCCGCGGCAAACTTGCCCCTCATCTGGCCTCGGGCGGGGCCTCGGCCACCTTCCCCCAAGAGGGGGAAGGCTTTTGAGGTTTATTTCTTTGTGTTTCCGCCCATGCGTCTGTCGCGGCGGGCATACTCGGCCAGTGCCTTGTCAAAGCACTCCTTGGTAAAGTCGGGGAAAAGGGTATCGGTAAAGTAGAACTCCGCATAGGCGCACTGCCACAGCAGGAAGTTGGACAGCCGCTCCTCGCCGCTGGTGCGGATCATCAGATCCACCGGGGGCAGGTCGCGGTAGAGATGCTTCTCGATGGTTTTCTCATCGATTTCCTCGGGCTGCAGCGCACCGGCCTTGACCTCGGCGGCAATCGCACGGGTGGCATCGGTCAGCTCGGCATGGCTGCCGTAGTTCAGGCAGAAGTTGACGATACCCTTTTCGTTGTCCTTCGTCAGGTCCATCATATAATCCATAGCGTCCAGCACGCGCTGCTGCAGCCCCTCGCGGCGGCCGCTGAACAGCACCTTGCAGCCGCGCTCGTTCATCTCATCGGCAATGGTGCGGAAGTTGTTGGCAAACAGGTCCATCAGATAGCCGACTTCCTTGGCATCGCGGCTGAAATTCTCGGTGGAGAAAACATAGAGCGAAAGCACAAAGACGCCGCGGTCACCGACGGCATAGCGGGTGATTTCACGCAGGCGGTCAAAGCCGGCCTTGTGGCCCATGCTGACGGGCAGCAGGCGCTGCTTGGCCCAGCGGCGGTTACCGTCCACGATGATGGCTACATGGGTAGGAAAGCGGGGTTCAGCTGGATTCGGCATAACAGTTCTCCTTTTTTATTGCTCGGGGCGGACCAGCTCCGGCGGTTCCTCGCCGGGGTGATGGGCGCGCCAGTTCAGAAAGCTCTCCAGAATGACGGCAGCGGACACCGAGTCCAGCCGCTCCTTGCGCTTGGCGCCGAAGGTATCGTTATCGGCCAGAATAGCAGCGGCAGAGACGGTAGTGCGGCGCTCATCCCACATCACAACGGGCACACCTGCGGTGTTGGCAAGGCGCTGGGCAAAACGGCGGCTCTTGCTGGCACGGCTGCCCTCGGTGCCGTCCATGTTTTTTGGCAGGCCGCAGACAAGCCCCTCCGCCCCGCGGGCGGCAAAGGCCTCCGTCACAGCGGCGGCAACCTTGTTCATGCTTTTCTCTTCGATCTGCGGCGTGATGGGGGAGGTGATCGTCTCCCCGGCATCGCACCCGGCAAGCCCGGTGCGGGAATCGCCATAGTCAACGGCAAGCCATTTCATGGGCAGGGCTCCTTTACATTTTGTCAGATATAGGGCAATACCGCATAATTCTAAGTGCCGATACGGCGAGCGAGGTGCGGCA
>UQGL01000050.1 GCA_900540595.1 uncultured Oscillospiraceae bacterium | reverse complement strand
AGGGCGGCCTGCCCTCAGGCCGCCGCACTGTGCCTTTAGAACTCCTTTATCCTTTTGTTGTAGGGGGCGGCGTCCTCGACGCCCCGCAACCGCGCCATAACCACCCACAAAAAAATCCCGCCGGGGCGTACACCTCGGCGGGACGGTTTATTTATTGCTCAAAATCACTCATACAGCGGGAACTTCGCGGTCAAATCGGCAACGCGCTTGGCAATGTCGTCTTTCTTGGCGGCAAAGTCAAAGATGCAGTCCGCGATGCAGTCGGCGATGATCTTCATCTCCTCAACACCCATGCCGCGGGTCGTCACGGCGGGGGTGCCGATGCGCACGCCGCTCGTCACAAACGGGCTGCGCTTCTCACCGGGGACGGTGTTTTTGTTGGCGGTGATGTGTACCTCGTCAAGGTTATGCTCCAGCTCCTTGCCGGTGCAGTCCTCATCGGTCAGGTCAATCAGCAGCAGATGGTTGTCGGTGCCGCCGGAGACCAGCTTCACGCCGCGGGCGGTCAGCTCGGCCTCCAGTGCCTTCGCATTTTCAACGATCTTGCGGGCATACTCCTTGAACTCAGGCTTCAGCGCCTCGCCGAAGCAGACGGCCTTTGCGGCGATGACATGCTCCAGCGGGCCGCCCTGCGTGCCGGGGAAGATGGCGGAGTTGATCCGCTTGATCAGGTACTCGTTGTTCGTCAGGATCAGGCCGCCGCGGGGGCCGCGCAGCGTCTTGTGGGTCGTGGTGGTCACGACATCGGCGTGGGGCACAGGGCTCTGGTGCTGGCCGCCTGCGACCAGACCGGCAATGTGGGCCATATCGACCATCAGCATGGCACCGTAGCCGTGGGCGATCTCGGCCAGCTTCTCAAAGTCAATGGCGCGCGGGTAGGCGGACGCACCGGCCACGATCAGCTTGGGGCGGACCTTCGCCACCTGCTTGGCCAGCGCGGCGTAGTCAATGCGGCCGTCCTCGGCCGAGACGCCGTAGGAGACGAAGTTGTAGTTTTTGCCGCTCATGTTCACGGGGGAGCCGTGGGTCAGATGGCCGCCCTGAGACAGGTCCATGCCCATGACGGTATCGCCCACGTTCAGCAGCGCAAAGTAGACGGCGAGGTTGGCCTGTGCGCCGGAGTGGGGCTGGACATTGGCGTACTTGGCGCCGAACAGCTTGCAGGCGCGGTCGATGGCGATCTGCTCGACCTCGTCCACAAACTGGCAGCCGCCGTAGTAGCGATGGCCGGGGTAGCCTTCCGCGTACTTGTTGGTCAGCACGCTGCCCATGGCCGCCATCACGGCGGGGGAGACAATGTTCTCGCTGGCGATCAGCTCAATGTTCTGGCGCTGGCGGCCCAGCTCACGGTCCATGGCCGCGCCCAGTTCGGGGTCAACTTTTTCCACATAGCCGATGGTGTCGATGATGTCCTTGTACATACTGCTTTCCCTCCATTTTAGAAATAAAATCACGCCTTACATCCCGTAAGGCGGATTATAACGTCCCCTTTGTCGATAACACCCCGTTGATCCGCGCGTCCCTGCGGGTGGCGGCGTCCAGAGCTTTGGCAAAGGCTTTGAACATGGCCTCCAGCTTATGGTGGTCGTTCTCACCGTACAGCACCTTCAGGTGCAGGTTCATCATGGCGCTGTAGGACACGGCGTAGAAGAACTCCCGCGCCATCTGGGTGTCCATGCCGCCGCAGCTTTGCCCGGCAAAGGCGGCATCGTACACAAAATACGGCCGCCCGCCCAGATCCACGGCGCAGAGCGCCAGCGTCTCGTCCATCGGCAGCATACAGCTGCCGTACCGCACAAGGCCGGCCTTGTCGCCCAGCGCCTCCTTGAGGGCGGTGCCCAGCGCAATGCCGATGTCCTCGATCGTATGGTGGCAGTCTACATCCAGATCGCCGTGGCAGGTCACGCTCAGATCAAACAGGCCGTGGCGGGCAAAGCCGTCCAGCATATGGTCAAAAAAGCCGATGCCGGTGTGCAGGTCGGTCTTGCCGGTGCCGTCAAGGTCGATGGTCAGCGTGATCTGCGTCTCCCGCGTGTTGCGGGTCACAGTCGCGGTGCGTGCCATGAGAAACCCTCCTCTTTAGCGGTGTAAATCGCTGGTATTTATTAACTATAACACGCCGGACGGGGTGCGTCAACGCTTTACGGAAGGTTTTTGGTTTCAAATCTTTTGCATTCCGGCCTGATTTTCTGCTTTTGTTCAGCCGGGGGCGGGGCGGCCTTGCTGCGGCGGGCCGGTATTGGGTAAAATTGGCAGGCTCTGCCCGGATTGGTCTGCAAATATTTACGAAATCGCAACACTTTTCGGCGCGGTAAACGCTACAATAGAAGCAAGAATCAAAATTGTCTTTTTTGAAAGGACAAATACCACCATGGCAAAAATGATCGGAATTGATCTGGGGACCACAAACAGCTGTGTGGCTGTAGTCGAGGGCGGCAAGCCGGTCGTCATCCCCAATGCCGAGGGCCAGCGCACAACGCCCTCTGTTGTGGCGTTCACCAAGGCGGGGGAGCGGCTGGTGGGCGAGCCTGCCAAGCGTCAGGCCGTGACCAACGCCCCGCGCACCGTGACCAGCGTAAAGCGGCTTATGGGCAGCGAGACCCGCGTGCCCATCGACGGCAAATGCTATACGCCGCAGGAGCTGAGCGCCCTTATCCTGCAAAAACTCAAGACGGACGCCGAGGCTTACCTCGGCGAGGCCGTGACCGAGGCGGTCATTACAGTGCCCGCCTACTTCAACGATGCCCAGCGGCAGGCCACCAAGGACGCCGGGCGCATCGCCGGGCTGAATGTGCGCCGTATCATCAATGAGCCGACCGCTGCCGCGCTGGCCTACGGGCTGGACAACGGCCGCACCCAGACCGTCATGGTCTACGATCTGGGCGGCGGCACCTTTGATGTATCGCTTATCCGCATCGGGGACGGCATCGTGCAGGTGCTTTCCACCTGCGGGGACAACTACCTCGGCGGCGATGATTTTGATGAGCGGATCGTAAACTGGATGGCCGAGCAGTGCAAGGCCAGCCACGGCGTGGACCTGACCACGGACCGCGTGGCCATGCAGCGCCTGCGCGAGGAGGCCGAGAAGGCCAAAAAGGAGCTTTCCAGCGCCAAGCAGACCGAGCTGAGCCTGCCGTTCCTCACCACAACGGCGCAGGGCGCGCTGCATCTGCAGCTGACGCTGACCCGCGCCAAGTTTGAGGAGCTGTGCGCCGATCTCATCGAGCGGACGGCGCTGCCGGTGCGCAATGCGCTGAGCGATGCCCGCCTCTCCGCAAGTGATCTGGATCAGGTACTGCTGGTCGGCGGCTCGACCCGCATCCCGGCCGTGCAGGCCAAGGTCATGCGGATGACCGGGCTGGAGCCGTCCCGCTCACTGAATCCGGACGAGTGTGTGGCGCTGGGCGCTGCCGTGCAGGCGGGGCGTCTGGGCGGCGTGGCCCTGACCGGCCCCGGCGAGGGCCTGCTGCTGATGGATGTGACCCCGCTGACCCTCTCGATTGAAACTGTCGGCGGCGTGGCAACGCATTTGATCGAGCGGAACTCCACGATCCCGACAAGGTTCAGCAAGGTGTTTACCACCGCGGCACCGTTCCAGAATACCGTGGAGATCAAGGTCCTGCAGGGCGAGCGTGAGTTCGCCCGGGACAACAAGCTGCTGGGCACCTTTACGCTGCGTGGCATCAAGCGGGCGTGGGCGGGCGTGCCGAAGATCGAGGTGACCTTTGACATTGACGCCAACGGTATTGTGATGGTCCGGGCGCGGGATATGGACACCGGCAAGGAGCAGAGCATCACGATCTCGGGCACCTCCAATCTGAGCGAGGCCGAGATCACCCGCGCCATGCGGGACGCCGCCGCCTTTGCCGGGCAGGACAGAGAGCGCAAGGCTGCCTTGGAGGCGCTGAACGCCGGGGAGGCTGCGCTCTACCGTGTGAACACGGCGCTGGGCAGCAAGGCCGGCAAGGCGCTGGACCGCGCGACCCGCAGCAAGATAAAAGAAGCCGAGCGCATGCTGGAGCGTGTGCTGCGGCACAAAAAGGCCGACCGCCTGACTCCGGCGGATGTCGCCGCCATCACCAATGCGCGCGAGGCACTCTCCGCCGTGGCCGCGCCGCTGGTGGCACAGTGGGAGAGTGAAAAATGATTTTGCCTTCCCCCTTTGGGGGAAGGTGGCTCCGCAGAGCCGGATGAGGGGCGGGTTTGCCCTGACTGCCCGATAATGGGCTGCATTGGCACGCTTGCCTCGCATCAGTCTGCTTCGCGGACAGCTTCCCTCTCGGGGGAAGCCTTTTTTGTTGCATAGGGATTTTTTTTGTGCTATACTAGCCAACATAGCACTTTAGTAGGTTAAAGGGGAAATGGGAAGTTGAAAACATTCAAATACGCCTTTGTGCGCTCTGTGCCCATCATGGCGGGGTACATCGTGCTGGGGCTGGGCTTTGGCGTGCTGCTGCAAAGCAAGGGTTACGGCGCGGGCTGGGCGCTGGCCATGGGCGGCCTGATCTATGCGGGCAGTATGCAGTATGTCACGATCGATTTATTGGCGGGTGGCGCGTCGCTGATTTCGGCGGCGCTCATGACGCTGATGGTCAACGCGCGGCATCTATTTTATGGTATTTCGATGTTGGAACGTTATAAAAATACCGGCGCGGCTAAGCCGTACTTGATTTTTGCCCTGACTGATGAGACTTACTCCGTTGTGTGCAGCGGCGACGCGCCCGAGGGCGTTGACCAGAGCAGATACTTTTTCTGGGTGTCGCTGCTGGATCAGTTTTACTGGGTTGTGGGCTGCGTGGCGGGGGCGCTGCTGGGCAGCGTGCTTCCCTTTGATACCACCGGCATCGATTTTTCCATGACCGCGCTGTTCCTCGTCGTCATGACCGAGCAGTGGAAGGCAAGCGGGGATCACACCCCCGCGCTGGTGGGGCTGGGCGTCTCGCTGGTCTGCCTTTTGATTTTCGGCAGCAGCAATTTTCTGATCCCCTCCATGCTGGGCATTACGGCGACTTTGACGCTGCTGCGTAAAGTTACCGAGAAAAAGGAGGCCGACCATGCCGTTTGATGTACACGGTGCGCTGCTTGTGGCGGTGGTCGCGGGCGTGACGGCGCTGATACGGTTTTTGCCCTTTGTGGTGTTCGGCGGCGGGCGGTCCACACCAAGGTTTATTGTCTACCTCGCGGGTGTGCTGCCCTGCGCCATCATGGCGATGCTGGTGGTCTACTGCCTGCGCGGCGTGGACCTGCTCGGCCCGACCCATGGCCTGCCGGAACTTATTGCCGCCGCAGCGGTGGTAGGTCTGCATTTGTGGAAGAAGAATACATTGTTGAGCATCGCCGCAGGCACGGCGCTGTATATGGTGCTGGTGCAGATGGTGTTTGGGTGACGCGCTGTAGAGGGCGATGCCTTCCCCCTTAGGGGAAACCTTTATAAAAAAGCCGAGGCTTTCATGCCCCGGCTTTTTTCTTGCGGTTATCGTTGAGTTGGTGCGCCCGGGCGATGAGCCGGGTGCGGTTGAAGAACAGAATGCCCACAAAACTGAACAGCACAATGCCGGTCAGCACCGTGAAAAACCAGTTCCCTTCCAGAATAAAGCTGCCTGCGGCGCAGGTCAGCAGGGTGGGGAAGGGCAGGCTGATAAAGATGGCGGCGATAAAATGCTTCGGCCGCATGCCTGCGTTGGCGGCGGCGTAGGGGATAATGCCGTTGGGCAGACCCGGTGTGATGAACGCAAGGATCGTGTAAAACCACGGGTCTTTGCTGCTGCGCACGCTGTTCAGCAGCTTGGTGGCCTTGGCATTGTCGGCGGTCAGGCGGCGGATGACCGGAGCCAGCCGCCGCGCGGCGAGAAAGACGGTGAGGTTGGCAACGGCCGAGGCAGAAAAGCTCGTCACAAAGCCGAGCCACGGCCCATAGGCAAGGCCCGCCGCCAGCTGCACCGGCATGGCGGGAATGACGAGGGAAAGCACCTGCACGACGGCCAGAAACCACAGCGTCAGAAAGCTGCGCAGCCGCCCCTGACTGGTCAGATAGGCGCTGAGCGCCTGCTCGTCCCCGGCGGAAAACGCGCTCCACAGGCCGGGCAGCAGCAGGCGGAAGGTCTCCACAATGAGCAGCACCGTCACCAGCACGACCACCGCCACCGCGAGCGCGGCAAGGCGCTTTTCCCTTGTATTGGCATGTTCGGACATGGGTAAATATCTCCTTATCGAATAAAAACAGAAAATACTATACCAAAAACAGCGGGGGAATGCAAGGGGATTTTGGGGGGGCGTGCTTCTAGAGGGAAACGGGCAAAGCCCCTCCGACCTTCGCTTCGCTCGGTCACCTCCCCACTTATGTGAGGAGGCTCTTTGCGGCCAAAGGCCGCCAGAAAGGCTCCTCGCTTTGCGGGGAGCTGGCCGAGCTTGCGAGGCCTGAGGGGCTTTGCAGCTGCACCGGGAAATAAACTTTATCTCTCCTCCAGCGCCACATACTCCTGCGGCTTGCCGACATACTGGTAGGCGGGGCGGATGATGCGGTTGGCAAACTCGACCTCCTCCACGCGGTGGGCGCACCAGCCCGGCACACGGGCAATGGCAAACAGCGGGGTGTACAGATCCTCGCTGATGCCCAGCATGCGGTAGATCAGGCCGCTGAACAGGTCCACATTGGCGCAGACCTTTTTGGGGCCGTGCTTTTCCTCGGCAAAGACCTGCGGGGCCAGCCGCTCGATGCTGCACAGCATCTCGTATTCCTCATCATAGCCCTTTTTATAGGCAAGGCTCTTGGCGTGGGTCTTGAGAATCTGGGCGCGCGGGTCGCTCAATGTATAAACCGCGTGGCCCATGCCGTAAATTAAGCCGCTGCCGTCGCCGCGCTCCTTGCGGAGGATCTTGCGCAGGAACTCGCGGACCTCGTCGTCGTTGGACGGATCCTCGACATTTTCCAGAATGTAATCCAGCTGGTGCATGACCTTCAGGTTGGCGCCGCCGTGCTTGGGGCCTTTCAGCGCGCCGATGGCCGCCGAGATGGCTGCGTAGGTGTCGGTGCCGGAGCTGGACAGCACGCGGCAGGTGAAGGTCGAGCAGTTGCCGCCGCCGTGGTCCGCATGCACCAGCAGACACAGGTCCAGCAGGCGGGCTTCCTCGTGGGTGAACTTCTGGTCGGCACGGTAGGTGGACAGGATATGTTCGGCCGTGCTCTGTCCCTCGGTGGGCAGGTGGAAGTACATGCTCGACCGGTCGTAGACGCGGCGTTTGATCTGGTAGGCGTTGACCATCATCGTGGGCAGCTCGGCGATCAGGTTGATGCTCTGGCGCAGGATGTTGGGCAGGCTGTTGTCCTCGGCGTGCTCATCGTAGCTGTACATGGCCAGCACGCTCCGCGCCATCTTGTTCATCAGGTTGGGGGACGGCGAGTTTAAGATCATGTCATCGGCAAAGCCCTGCGGCAGCTCACGGTGATGCTCCAGCAGCTTGCGGAACTTGGCATACTGCTCCTGCGTGGGCAGAGAGCCGAACAGCAGCAGCCAGATGACCTCCTCAAACATGAAGCGGTCGTGGGCGTCGGCTGCGGCGGCCAGCGTGTCAATGTCGATGCCGCGGTAGACCAGCCGGCCCGGGATGGGCGCGATGGTGCCGTCCGGCTTCTTGTCATAGCCAATGACGTTCGACACGTTCGTGATGCCGGCCAGCACGCCGGTGCCGTCCAGATTGCGCAGGCCGCGCTTGACGCCCATCTGGTCCGCCAGATGCGGGTCCAGCGTGGCGTTATGCTCTAAATATTCATTGCAGAGCAGGTTCAACTCATCCGGCTCCAAGGCCGGGACGTCCGGGTAATACATCGCAGATACCCCTCTCTCTATACACTTTGCATTTTTATACAGGCGCATACCCCTGTGGGCCTTCCCTTACACCAAGTGCCTGATAGATTGATTTTATAGTATATTGGCGCTTTCGTCAAGAAAAACTTAAAAATTTTGCAAAATTGCCAAGATGGCACTTTAAATAATTAAGCTGGTGGGCAGATTGCCGCGAAATGTGTAAAAATGCGCATTGACAACCGCCCCCAAACCGGTTACTATTATGTATATTGTAAGAAACACAGGGAAAGGGGAAAGTATTTTTATGAAAGCAGTTCTGATTCCGGGCGACGGCATCGGCCGTGAAATCGCCGAGAGTGTGCGCGCCGTCTCCGCCGCGCTGGATACCGGCATCGAGTGGCAGGAATATGCCGCCGGTGCCGAATATGCCGCCGAGAGCGGCGAGCTGATCGCCCCCGGCGCGCTGGACGCCATCGAGGCCTGCGGCTGGGCGCTCAAGGGCCCCACGGCTACCCCCATCGGCAAGGGCTTCCGCAGCATCAATGTGCAGCTGCGCCAGCGCTTTTCCACCTACGCAAACCTGCGCCCTGTGCACACGCTGCCGGGCGTACCCACCCGCTTTGACAATGTGGATCTTGTCATTGTGCGCGAGAACACCGAGGATCTGTACAAGGGCATCGAGTATATGGTCAATGACGAGATGGCCAACGGCGTCAAGCTCATCACCCGCCCTGCGTGCGAAAGGATCTGCCGCTTTGCCTTTGACTATGCCCGCAAAAACGGCCGCAAAAAGGTCACGGCGGTGCACAAGGCCAACATCATGAAGCTGACGGACGGCCTGTTCCTGCGCACCTTCCGCGAGGTAGCGTCCCA
This sequence comes from uncultured Oscillospiraceae bacterium, assembly GCA_900540595.1. Taxonomy (GTDB): domain Bacteria; phylum Bacillota; class Clostridia; order Oscillospirales; family Ruminococcaceae; genus Gemmiger. Next base: position 2,988 of record UQGL01000050.1, on the reverse strand, counting down.
CTATCCCGAGATCACCGCAGACGACTGCATCATTGATGCGCTCTGCATGAAGCTGGTGCAGAAGCCGGAGCAGTTCGATGTATTGGTGGCCCCGAACCTCTACGGCGATATTATCAGCGACCTCTGCGCAGGGCTTGTGGGCGGTCTGGGCTTTGCGCCCAGCGCCAACATCGGCGACACGACCCGCATCTATGAGGCCGTCCACGGCTCTGCGCCCGACATTGCCGGGCAGGACAAGGCCAACCCCAGTGCGATCCTGATGGCCTTTGCGATGATGCTCAACGACCTTGGGGAGACGGAAAAGGCTGCTCGCCTGAACGCCGCGATTCTGGCCCAGGTCGCCGAGGGCAAGGTTGTGACCGCGGATATCGGCGGCACCGCCGGAACGAAGGCATTTACGCAGGCGGTTATTGATAGACTGTAAAAAGATAATAGATAATAGATAAAAAATAATAAAATTGGTGGATCGCGTCGCTGACGCGCCGCTCGAAAAATACTCGTAGGGGCGGGGTTCTACTCCGCCCGTGGGCGCGTGCCTTGTGGCGGACTTTTCGGGCGGAGCAGAGCCCCGCCCCTACGTTTCCGTTTTCGACCAAAGGGAGAAAACTCCACACTTTTTATTATCTATTATCTTTTATCTATTATCTAAACAAAACGGAGGGTTCTCCCATGAAACTGCACGACCATGGCGTTTATCTTGTAAACGGCGTCCCCCAGACCACGGCCCCGGCGGGCGTGACCGAGGCCGAAGCCAAAAAAGGCACCATCGCCTACGGCATCCTGAAGGCGCATAACACAAGCGATTCCATGCAGGATCTGCGCATGAAATTCGACTCGATGACCAGCCACGACATTACCTATGTCGGCATCATCCAGACGGCCCGCGCCTCCGGCATGAAGGAATTTCCGCTGCCCTATGTCATGACGAACTGCCACAACAGCCTCTGCGCTGTCGGCGGCACTATCAACGAGGACGACCACCAGTTTGCCCTGTCCGCCGCGCACAAGTACGGCGGCATCTATGTCCCGCCGAACATGGCGGTCATCCACAGCTATAACCGGGAAATGATGTCGGGCTGCGGGCGGATGATCCTCGGCTCTGACTCCCACACCCGCTACGGCGCCCTCGGCACGATGGCCGTCGGCGAGGGCGGCGGAGAGCTGGCAAAGCAGCTGGTCGGCCGCACCTACGATATGGCCTACCCCGGCGTGGTCGCCATCTATCTGACCGGCAAGCCCAACCCCGGTGTCGGCCCCCATGATGTCGCGCTGGCGCTGGTGGCCGCCACCTACGCCAACGGCTATGTGAAGAACAGGGTCATGGAGTTTGTCGGCCCCGGCGTTGCCAATCTGAGCGCCGACTACCGCAACGGCATCGATGTCATGACCACCGAGACAACCTGCTGGTCCTCCATCTGGCAGACTGACGATGTTACGAAACAATACTTTGAGCAGCACAACCGCCCCGAGGCCTATAAGGAACTGAAACCTGCCGATGTGGCCTACTATGACGGCTGCATTGAGCTGGATCTGTCTGCGGTCGAGTGCATGATCGCCCTGCCGATGCATCCCAGCTACGCTTACCCGATCCGCGAACTGAAAGCCAACGCGAAAGAGATTTTGCAGGCTGCTCAGGATCAGGCCAATAAGCAGCTGGGCGGCAAGGTCGAGATGGACTTGGTCGGCAAGATCTGCGAGGATGGCCGCATCTATGTGGATCAGGGCGTTGTGGCCGGCTGCTCCGGCGGCACCTATGAGAATATCTGCGCGGTCGCGGATATTATCCGCAGCAAAAGCTGCGGCAACGGCGAGTTTAAGCTCAGCGTCTACCCCGACAGTATGCCGACCTATCTGGAGCTGGTCAAAAACGGCGCGGTGGCTGACATTGTTTCCGCCGGCGGCATCTTCCGCGAGTGCTTCTGCGGCCCCTGCTTCGGCGCGGGCGATACCCCCGCCAACGGCGAATTCTCGATCCGCCACACGACCCGCAACTTCCCCAACCGCGAGGGTTCGAAGCCCGGCGAGGGTCAGATCAGCGCTGTGGCGCTGATGGACGCCCGCTCCATTGCGGCCACCGCAGCCAACGGCGGCTACCTGACCGCTGCCAGTGAGCTGACCGATGCAGAGTACACCCTGCCCGAATACCACTTTGAGCAGGGCGTCTACGACAAGCGCGTCTACAACGGCTGGGGCCGCCCCGAGCCGGATTACGCGCTGAAATTCGGCCCGAACATCAAGGACTGGCCCGAGCAGCCCGCCCTGACCGAGGACCTGCTTGTCAAGATCGTCAGCTATATCACCGACCCTGTCACCACCACCGATGAGCTGATCCCCTCGGGCGAGACATCGTCCTTCCGGTCGAACCCGCTGCGTCTGGCGGAGTTCACCCTCTCCCGCAAGGACCCGGCCTATGTGCCGAACGCCAAGGCCGTCAAGGCGCTGGACGAGGAGCGCCGCGCAGGCGCTCTGCCCGCTGAGATCGCGCGTGTCTACGATGATTTGAAGAAGCTGGGCTACACGCCCGATGCAGCCAACACCAACATTGGCTCGGCCATCTTCGCCAACAAGCCCGGTGACGGCTCCGCCCGCGAGCAGGCCGCCAGCTGCCAGCGTGTGCTGGGCGGCGCAGCCAACTTTGCCTGCGAGTACGCCACCAAGCGCTACCGCTCCAACTGCATCAACTGGGGCATGCTGCCCTTCCTGATGAAGGACCCCGCTGTGCTGGACAATGGGGATTATGTCTACCTGCCCGGCGTGCGCAAGGCGCTGCTGAATGCCGATGACGAGTTGACCGCCATCGCCGTAAAGCCGGACGGCGGCGTGGTTCGCTTTACAGTCAGCCTCGGCGCTATGACCGATGCCGAGCGGCAGATCCTGGCCGATGGATGCCTCATCAATTATTACAAGAATAACTAAAGAAAAACGGCCCGCTGGGAAAAAATCCCGGCGGGCCGTTTCTGTAGAGGCCGATGCTTGCATCGGCCCGCG
>UQGL01000049.1 GCA_900540595.1 uncultured Oscillospiraceae bacterium | reverse complement strand
GCGGCGGCCAGAGGGCTGGCCGCCCTACAAGCGGGGTGCCTTTCTCGCGGGCGGAGCCCGCGCAAAAAGGCTCCCCACGCAGTGGGGAGCTGGCCGAGCTTGCAAGGCCTGAGGGGCTCTGCCGCCTTGCCTTTACACTCCCCACTAAACCACCCCAAAAACGGAGGCACACTTTATGTCCGAAACCTTAGGCTACATCCATTCTGTTGAGACCTTCGGCCTTGTCGATGGCCCCGGCGTGCGGTATATCATCTTTTTGCAGGGGTGCGCCATGCGCTGCCAATACTGCCATAACCCCGAGACATGGGCCTTTACCAAAGATACCGCCAAGACCCCGCAGGAGGCCTTTACTGCCGCCTACCGCTACCGCAACTACTGGCGCAGCAACGGCGGCCTGACGATCAGCGGCGGCGAGCCGCTGCTGCAGATGGATTTTGTCAGCAAGGTGTTCCGGCTGGCACGCGCCAAAAAGGTGCAGACCGCGCTGGACACCAGTGCCCAGCCCTTTGCGCCTGACAACGCCGACTGGATGGCCCGCTTTGACCGCCTGCTGGAAAACACTGACCTCGTTATTCTGGATTTGAAAGAAATTGACGAGGAAAAGCACAAAAAGCTGACCGGCCACAGCAACAAAAATATTCTGGCGATGGCGCAGTATGTGGCGTCCAAGGGCGTGCATTTGTGGATACGCCATGTGCTGGTGCCCGGCCTGACCGATGACGCCGATGGCCTGCGCGCGCTGGATGCGTTTATCAAGACCCTGCCCACCGTGCGCCGGGTGGAGATTCTGCCCTACCACACGCTGGGGCTGTTCAAGTGGCAGAATCTGGGGATTCCCTATCCGCTGGACGGTGTGCGGGTGCCCACCGCCGAGGAGATCGCCGCAGCGGAGCAGCTGCTGCATGTCCGCGACTACCCCGATGCGCCCAAGGATTAAATTCTACAAAAATAGTGGGAATTATTTTTGGGAAAACGCTTGACATTACAGCTTTAGTATGGTAAAGTATATGCGTGGTTAGCAGCTACTAACCATAACCAACCTCGAGCCTGCCGGCTGTTTTGCCTCTCCGGCGCGGCTCCTGCCAATAACAGGCTGCGCCTCCGTTTCGGCGTTTTGCTCTGCGCCTTTTGCGGTCTGCTTATTGCGTTTCGTCCCATCGTTCTCTGCTCCGGACGGTGGGGCTTTTTTATTTGTGCGCCCCTTGCAGGGCGCACAAATAAAAAACAACCGCGTACAGCGGTTGTTCCGGTGACCCCGCCCGCGAACGCGGGCAAGGAAAGGAGACGGCCCTGTAGGGGCCGGGCATGCCCGGCCCGCAGCCTTCGGGTGAACGACCGTCAGCCGTCTACAGTGCGGGCGACCAATGGTCGCCCCTACGGCAAAAGGCTTCCCCCTTGGGGGAAGCTGTCCGCAAAGCGGACTGATGAGGGGCGCACTTGCCTTGCCCCCTTTTTACGGCTCAATATCGCAGCGCCGCCCCTCATCCGGCCTCGGTCGGAGCCTCGGCCACCTTCCCCCCACGGGGAAGGCTTTTTCTTTATTTGCTGATCCTGTCGATCTCCGCCAGTTCTTCGGCGGTAAAACTCGTGTTCTGCACGGCCTTGATGTTATCGAGAATCTGCTGCGTCTTGGACGCGCCGATCAGCACTGTCGTGATTTCCTCGTGGCTCAGCAGCCATGCCAGCGCCATCTCGGCCAGCGTCTGGCCGCGGGCGGCGGCCATCTCGTTCAGCGCACGGATCTTCGCCAGCTTTTCCTGTGTGAGGTCCGTCTCCTTCAGGAAACGCCCATCGGTGTGTACGCGGCTGTCGGCCGGGATGCCGTGCAGATACCGGTCGGTCAGAAGGCCCTGTGCCAGCGGGCTGAAGGTGATGATGCCCTTGTGCAGGCGGGCGGCGGTATCCTTCAGGCCGTTGCTCTCAATCGTGCGGTCAAAGATCGAGTAGCGGTTCTGGTTGATGATGAACGGCACATGCAGCTCGTCCAGAATGGCCGTAGCCTTTTCCAGCGTAGGGCCGTCATAGTTGGACAGGCCCGCATACAGCGCCTTGCCGCTGCGCACAGCCTGCGCCAGTGCGCCCATCGTCTCCTCCAGCGGGGTGTTGGGGTCCATGCGGTGGTGGTAGAAGATGTCCACATAGTCCAGTCCCATGCGGCGCAGACTCTGGTCCAGACTGGCCAGCAGGTACTTGCGGCTGCCCCAGTTGCCGTAGGGGCCGTCCCACATCTCGTACCCGGCCTTGGTGGAGATGATCAGCTCATCGCGGTAGACGCCGAGATCATCGCGCAGAATTTTACCAAAATTCCGCTCGGCTGCGCCCGGCTCGGGGCCGTAGTTGTTGGCAAGGTCAAAGTGGGTGATGCCGTTGTCAAACGCCGTGCGGCAGAGCGCACGCATGTTCTCATAGGGCGCTGTATCGCCAAAATTATGCCACAGCCCCAGCGAGACAGCGGGCAGCAGCAGGCCGCTGTCGCCGCAGCGGCGGTAGGGCAGCACATCATAGCGGTTTTGAGCAGGTTGGTACATGGTTACAGATCCCCCTTTGTTTTCGGTATGGTTTTGTCTACATTATAAAAGCGGCGGCCCGCTTTTGCAAGGCGGCAGCGGGAAAAAATCTGTGCAAAAACGCGCACGAATTGTTGTGGGCTTGACATAAATCCGAAATCGGACTATAATATTATCCGAAATCGGATTTTGAAAAGAGGCACCCTATGCAGGAGAAACAGCGGCAGGTATATGACCTGCTTGAAATAACGAACCGCCAGTTCAATGAGTGCAACGCCCTGTACCACGCGGCGGCGCAGCGGTGCGGCCTGTCGGACGCAGCATTCTGGGTGCTGTATGCGCTGTGCACTACGCATGAGCCGCAGACCCAGAACCGTATGGCGGCAGAGTGGGGGCAGCCCAAGCAGACGCTGAACTCTGCCGTTGCCGCCATGGTGAAAAAGGGTCTGGTGGCGCTTTGCCCGGGAAAAGGCGCACACAGCGGCAAGCTCGTTACCCTGACGGACGAGGGGCGTGCCCTGGCCGAGCGCACGGTGGGGCCGGTTATCGCAGCCGAGCAGCAGGCCATGACCCGTCAGGGCCTTGCCGAAGTCGAGCAGAACTGCCGCCTGACCCAGCGGTATCTGGAATGCTTACGGCAGGAGTTTGAAAAAATTGCGCGGTAGGGGCCGGGCATGCCCGGCCCGCAGGCTGTCGAAAAACGTTTGTAGGGGCGAGCATTGCTCGCCCGTGCCCGTTTGTCTGTGAAAAAAGCTTTTCAGGAAAACGCGTTGCTGCGCCAGGTTGGCGGGCGACCAATGGTCGCCCCTACATGCGTGCTTGCCGCAAAAACAGGAGCATTTATGTCAAAATCAAACCGGATCCAATTATCCGACCACTTTACCACCGGGCGGCTGCTGAAATTCACGGCATCGCCCATTATCATGATGATCTTTACCTCCATCTACACCATCGTGGACGGCTTCTTTGTCTCGAACTATGCGGGTAAAACGGCGTTCACGGCGCTGAACCTGATCTACCCGTATCTTCAGATGCTGGGCTGCCTCGGCTTTATGATCGGCACAGGCGGCAGCGCCCTTGTTGCCATGACGCTGGGCACCGGCGATGAGAAGCGCGCAAACCGGCTGTTCAGTATGCTGGTGGTCGCAACCGCCGTGCTGGGTGTGCTGTTCAGCGCTTTCGGCCTTGCGCTGTTGGAGCCTGTGGCCCTGCGGCTGGGCGCAACGCCGGAGCTGCTGCCCAGCTGCCTGATCTACGGCCGCATTTTGCTGACATTTCAGACGGCGTTCATGCTGCAGTATCTGTTCCAGAGCTTTTTTATTGCCGCGGAAAAGCCGAAGCTGGGCCTCTGCTTCACGGTGGCAGCGGGTGCGACCAATATGGTGCTGGACTTCGTCCTTGTAGGTGTGGCGGGGTTGGGGCTGGTCGGCGCGGCATCGGCCACGGTCATCAGCCAGATGGTCGGCGGCGTGGCCCCGATCTTCTATTTTATGAAGCGCCGCCCCGGCTGCCGCCTGTATTTCACCAAGCCGCTGTTCAGCCTGTGGGAGCTGTTCAAGGCCTGCACAAACGGTGCGAGCGAGCTGATGACGAACATCTCAATGTCGCTGGTCAGCGCGCTGTACAACATCCAGCTGCTCAAGCTGTTCGGCGCGGACGGCGTTGCGGCCTACGGCGTGCTTATGTATGTGGGCTTTGTGTTCGCGGCGGTGTTCATCGGCTATTCTCAGGGCACAGCGCCCATTGTCAGCTACCACTTTGGCGCGGACAATAAGGACGAACTGAAAAACCTGCTGCGCCGCAGCCTGACCATTATCGCCGTGGCGGGCGTTGCCATGCTGGTCTCAAGTGAACTGCTGGCCGGGCCGCTGGCCAAAATCTTTGTCGGCTACGATGCGGGCCTGCTGGCGCTGACGATACACGGCATGAAGCTGTACTCCATCAGCTTTATCCTGTCCGGGTTCAACATTTTCGGCTCGGCGTTCTTCACGGCGCTGAACAACGGCGCGGTGTCGGCGGCCATCAGCTTTTTGCGCACGCTGCTGTTCCAAATCGTGTCGATTTTGACCCTGCCGCTCCTCATCGGTGTGGACGGCATCTGGCTGGCGGTCGTTGCCGCCGAGGCCATGGCGCTGGTGTGTACGGCTGGGTTTGTTGTGTGGGGGAGAAAGAGGTATGGGTACCTGTAAAAAGATAATAGATAAAAGATAATAGATAAAAGAAAAGGTGGAGTTTGCGCCCTGCGGGACGCAAACAGATTTTAAATCGCGCGGCAGCGTGCACCACTTTTATTATCTTTTATCTATTATCTATTATCTCGACTAAAGCAAAAGCGGACGCTCGTGAGCGTCCGCTTTTGCTTTAGTCGTCTTCCTCTTCTGCTTCCAGAATCTCCTGCGCGACCTCGCCGCGGCTGCGGCGGGTATCCATCGCGCCCTTCTCAATAAGGCGGTGGGCCTCGGTCTCGGTCATGCCCTTTTTCTCGATCAGGTAGCACTTTGCGCGGTCGACCAGCCGCAGCTGGGCGATCTTATCCAGCAGCTTTGCATTTTCGGCGCGCAGCACGGCCAGCCGCTTGTAGTTGCTGGCCGCGATCTGTACGGCCTGCCGGAACTGGACCGCCGTGAACGGCTTGCCCAGCACCAGCACACCGAAATCCTGCAGCTTGTCGGCAATCTGCTCGGCGGTGCCGGTCTTGGCCAGCAGAATGACGCCGGCGTCGGTCTTTTGCACCGCGTCGGTGCCCAGCTCATGGCCGAACTCGTCAGGCAGGGGCGTATTGATGATGATGACCTCATAGTCGTTTGTGTCCATGCGGCGGCGTGCCTCACCGCCGCTGGCAACGATCGTGGGGCGGGTGTAGCCCAACTCCCCGATGTGCCGTGCCAGATACTCGTTGGCGTTGTTTCCGGCCGAAACGATCAATGCTTTTCCCATGGGCTGCCCTCCCTTCCTGATGGATTTTTTGTGCCTGCCGTGTGCGGGCGCATATGGAATGCGCCCCTACGGGTGGTTGTAGGGGGCGGCGTCCTCGACGCCCCGCGGGCGGGCACTGCCCGCCCCTACATAGCGGCCTTCACGGTGCTGTAGGGGCGGATGCTTGCATCTGCCCGCGGGTCGATGCAAGCATCGACCCCAACATTTCACAAAATCAAATAATCAGGAAGCTGTGCGCCCGTTCCCATGCCTCGGTGTCGGGGGCGGATTCGGCGTCATGGCAGAGCTGGGTCTGGTACTCAAAATACTTGTTCTGCAGCGCAACGGGCAGCTCGGCGCTGATAAATTCGCTCTGGCCCGCCACGGTGATGGCCTCCCGCAGGGTGCGGGGCAGGCTTTCCAGACCGGCGGCAGCGCTGGGGTGGAACAGGTTGCGGTTGACGGCCTCGGGCAGGGGCAGCTTGCGCTCGATGCCGTCCAGACCGGCTGCCAGAATCAGCCCGATGACAAGATACGGGTTGCCGGCCGGGTCGGGGCCGCGCAGCTCCACGCGGCAGAACTCGCCGTGGGCGCTGGGCAGCCGCACCAGCTGGCTGCGGTTCTGGCGGCTCCAGCTGACATAGAGCGGGGCCTCGTTGGCGCCGAGCCGCGCGTAGGAGTTCGGCACCGGGTTGCAGAAGGCCGTCAGCTCCCGCGCGTGGGCCAGAATACCCGCCACAAAATGCCCGGCCTCACTGTCGGGGGCAAAGTCACCGTCAAACAGGTTCTTGCCGTCCCGCAGCAGCGAGATATTGACATGCAGGCCGCTGCCCGGCTGGTTGGCAAGGGGCTTGGGCATAAAGCTGGCAAACAGGCCGTTGCGCGCCGCAATGGCTTTGACGGTGCTCTTGAAAGTGTTCAGATTGTCGGCGGATTTCAGCGCAGTCGTGTAGCGGAAGCAGACCTCGTTCTGGCCGTGGCCGCTCTCGTGGTGGCTGTGCTCGGGGTGCAGGCCCATTTCCTCGATGGCAAAGCAGATCTCGCGGCGGATGTTCTCACCCTTATCCAGCGGCGGAATGTCAAAGTAGCCGCCCATGTCAAGCGGGATGCGGGTGGGGTTGCCGTTCTCGTCCGTCTCAAACAGATAGAACTCGCACTCGCAGCCGACATTGCAGACAAGGCCCATGGCGCGGGCGCGCTTGATGACCGACTGCAGGTAGCCGCGGCAGTTGCCCTCAAACGGTTTGCCGTTGGGCAGCGTGATGTCGCAGTACATGCGGATAACGCGCCCCTCGGTGGGGCGCCAGGGCAGGACTGTGGCGGTGTCGGGGTCAGGCCAGAGGACCAGATCACTCTCCTCCACATTCATAAACCCGGCGATGGAAGAACCGTCAAAGCTGACACCCTCGGAAAAGGCGCGGGGCAGCTCACTGGCAAAGAGCGAGACATTTTTCTGGTTGCCGAAAATATCGCAGAATGTCAATTTTGCGAACTTAACATCGTTGTCCTCAACAAAATTGAGAATGTCCTGTGCGGTGCGTTTCATAGGAACCTCCGGTATAGATAATAGATAAAAGATAATAGATAATAAAAAGGGTGGAGTTTGCGCCTAGGGGCGCAAACAAATTTTGAATCGCGCGGCAGCGCGTACCAACTTTTTTATCTTTTATCTATTATCTTTTATCTTTTTCGAGTATGCCTCGGCATACTCGAAAGGCCCACCTTGAGCGGGCGGGCCTTTCGAGCTGGTGTAAGAAATAGGAAAAGGAGAATGGCGATTGTAAAATGGTGTAGGCTTACACCCGGCTGCGTCTTCACTGTGCGGGGCGAGGACGCGGCCAGTAAGGAAAATGGCGTGATGTGGGCGGGCTGTTGCTTGCGGGAAAGCAGCCCATCCCGTAGGGGCGCATTCTATATGCGCCCGTCAACAGGCAGCCCCTTGCGGGCGGATATGGAATCCGCCCCTACAGAGCCGCGCGGAGAATGCCCTTACATTACTCGGTATAGAACAGCATGCGGCTGTAGCAGGGCAGCGGCCAGTACTCCTCGTCGGTGATCTCCTCGGCCTTGTCGGCGGCGGCGCGCAGCGCGTCCATCGCGGGGATGACCTCATCGTGGAAGGCGTGTGCCTTGGCGCTCTCGTCCGTCATGGCGGTGACCTTGTCGGTCACGGTCTTGAGGGCATCGGCGGCGTCGGACATCTCATCGGTGTACTTGCTCAGCGCGGTCAGCACCTTGGTCTCAGCCTTGGTGGAGATGCCCTCGACAGCGGCGGTCTTGGCGGCGGCGCTGCCGGCAACCTCGCCCATGTAGGCGGTCGCGGCGGGGATCAGCTGCTTATTGGCGATCTTGAGCATCGTGCGGGCCTCGATGTTGAGGATCTTGGAGTAATGCTCCATCTCGACCTCGTAGCGGCTGAACATCTCGGTCTTGGTCAGAACGCCGAACTCCTCCATCAGGGCAACATTCTTGTCCTCCTTGAGGGCGATCATTGCATCGGGGGTGTTCTTGCGGTTGGGCAGGCCGCGGCGCTCGGCCTCCTGCTCCCACGCATCGCTGTAGCCGTTGCCGTTGAAGATCACGCGGCGATGCTCGTTCAGCGTCTTTTTGACCCATGCGGCGGCAGCGCACTCAAAGTCGGCAGCGCCGCTGGTCTCGGCAACGAACTCCTTCAGCGCCTTGGCAACGGCGGTGTTCAGGATGGTGTTGCAGTCCGACAGGTTCTCGGCAGAGCCGGGCATACGGAACTCAAACTTGTTGCCGGTGAAGGCGAAGGGAGAAGTACGGTTGCGGTCGGTGGTGTCCTTGCTGAACTTGGGCAGGACATCAACGCCGAGGTCCATCTTCATCTTGACGGGGCCGGCGTAGGGAGAATCCGAGCAGACGGCGTCGATGACGGCCTCCAGCTCCTCGCCCACAAAGATCGAGATGATGGCCGGGGGGGCCTCGTTGGCGCCCAGACGATGGTCGTTGCCCGGGGTGGCAACGCTGGTGCGCAGCAGGTCGGCGTACTCATCGACCGCCTTGATGACGGCGGACAGGAACACCATGAACTGCAGGTTCTCCATCGGGGTATCGCCGGGATCGAGCAGGTTCTCGTGCTTGGTGCCGATGGACCAGTTGTTGTGCTTGCCGCTGCCGTTGACGCCCTCGAACGGCTTCTCATGCTGCAGGCAGACCAGACCGTGCTTGTCGGCAATCTTCTTCATCATCTCCATCGTCAGCAGGTTGTGGTCGATGGCGACATTGGTGGTGTCATAGATGGGGGCCAGCTCATGCTGGCAGGGGGCGACCTCGTTGTGCTTGGTCTTGGCGGGGATGCCCAGCTTCCACAGCTCCTCGTCCAGCTCCTTCATAAAGCCGGAGACGATGGGGCGGAGTGTGCCGAAGTAGTGCTCCTCCAGCTCCTGACCCTTGGACGGGGCAGAGCCGAACAGCGTGCGGCCGCACAGCACCAGATCAAGGCGCTTTAAGTAGTCCTCTTTCTTGATCAGGAAGTACTCCTGCTCGGGGCCAACGGTGGTCGCCACGCGCTCAACATCCTTGCCGAACAGGTGCAGCACCTTGCAGGCCTGATCGGAGATGGCCTGCATCGAGCGCAGCAGCGGGGTCTTTTTGTCCAGTGCCTCGCCGGTGTAGGAGCAGAACGCAGTGGGGATGCACAGCGTATCATCCTTCACAAAGGCGTAGCTGGTGGGGTCCCAGGCGGTGTAGCCGCGGGCCTCGGCCGTGGCGCGCAGGCCGCCGGAGGGGAAGGAGGAGGCATCAGGCTCGCCCTTGATCAGCTCCTTGCCGGAGAACTCCATGATGGCAGTGCCGTCCGGCTGGGGGCTGACAAAGCCGTCATGCTTCTCACTGGTGATGCCGGTCAGCGGCTGGAACCAGTGGGTGTAGTGGGTGGCGCCCTGCTCGATGGCCCAGCGCTTCATGACGCTGGCCACGACATTGGCGACCTCAAGGTCAAGCGGCTGACCCTTCTCGATCGTTGCCTTCAGGCTTTTGTAGGTCGAGCTGGGCAGACGCTCGCGCATCTCATGCTCGTTGAAGACTTTGCTGCCGTAAAGCTCCATAACGGTTGCTGCCATACTTCTTACTCCTTTGTTACCTCTATTTACAGAAAAAGGACGCTGCGAAAACACATTCGCAGCGCCCTTGCTGTTATGCCTCTATTATACGGGGTAAGTCTGCAAAATGCAAGTGGCAATCTGACGAAAGCGGGGCGGGATTTTCAGTGGAAAACTGGCAGGATTGTGAGGTGCGTGCGGCGGACGGAATGTGGTATAATTTCAGATAAGGGATAAAAGATAGCAGGGGAGGCAAGGATAAACATGGAAATCGAACGCAAATGGATGGTCACGGGCTGGCCGGCGGGGCTGGAGCAGACCTCCGTTTATAATATGGATCAGGGCTACATCAGTGTGCGCCCCACGGTGCGCATCCGGCGCGAGGCCCTGCAGGGCGGGCGCACGGCGCTGGTGCTCTGCTTCAAGGGCGAGGGCGGCCTGAGCCGCGAGGAGATCGAGACAGAGATCGACGCCGCACTGTTTGCGCGGCTTGAGCATCTGATCGGCAAGCCCCTGATCCATAAAGAGCGCCGCGGCTATCAGCTGCCCGGCGGGCTGACGCTGGAGGTCAACTGCGTAGACCCGGACCTGCCAACCGCCTTCTGGTATGCCGAGGTCGAATTTGAGACCGAGGCCCAGGCCCTTGCCTGGGACCCTGCCGGCTGCGGCCTGGCCGACTACCTGCATGAGGAATGCACCGGCAAGCCCGGCAGCAGCATGGGCGAATACTGGCTGCAGACACGAAAATAAGGAAGCCTTCAGTCTACGCGCTAAGAGCCGCCTTCGGCGGTTGCGCTCCGACACGCGCCTGCGAGCGCAGCCCCGCGGGGGAAAGCGAAAATTTGCATTTGTAAAATTCCCCGCTTTCGCTTTACAAACGGGTGGAAAACGACTACAATAATAAGTAATTTATACTTCTTAACAGGAAATCCGAAAAAGGAGCAATGGTATGAAACGTATTCTGCTTGTAATCGCGGCGCTGCTCTCCCTGACGGTGCTGATGACGGCCTGTAAAAAGGACGGCGATACGATCTCGACGCCCGCTGCATCGGAAAGCACCGCTGCACAGGCCACCCCCGCCCCCACCGAGCTGCCCCCCTATGAGGCCAATGTCCTGACCGGTGAGCCCAAGGGTGCCGACTACCCCGAGGGGCAGCGCATCACGGCCGTTATGGTCAACAACATCGTGGCAGCCCGCCCGCAGCGCGGCCTGTCCAAGGCAGATATTTTGTTTGAGATCAAGGTCGAGGGCGGCATCACCCGCTTTATGCCTGTCTTTACCGATTACAAGACGATCGGCGAGGTCGGCCCCGTCCGCTCCGGCCGTGACCAGTTCTTCCGCCTGATTTTGCCCTGGCAGGCCCTGTATATCCACGAGGGCCAGTCCGTTGTCATGCAGCAGTACGCCATCGACTTTGATTATGGCAAGCTCAACAACAATGACGGCGCCAACGGCTACCGCGACTACGGCCGCGTAAACTGGGCCGGCAAGAGCTACAACAACGGCACGCTGGCGTTGGAGCATACGATGTACACCAACGCCGACAACATCGCAAATTATATCAGCAGCCAGAACGTGGATATGAGCCGCACCTACAACTCCACCTTCTTCAACTTTGTGGATTACCGCCTCGGCACCACCCGCGACCTGTCCAGCAGCATCGACAGTGCCTACAGCGATAAGTACGGCCCTGTTGTCTCTGACGGCCAGTATGTCGAGATCGTCCACAGCCAGTCCTACAAGACCCGCTTCATCTATGACGAGGCCACGAACCAGTACAAGATGCAGCAGAACTACTCGGACGGCCAGTGGCGCGATACCGTGGACGAGGCCGCCGACAACAAGGTGCTGACCTTCCCCAATGTCATCGTGCTCTACACCGACATCCACACCTACCCCGGCCACGAGGCCAAGGACCTGCAGTATGCTGAGTACGCATGGGGCGGCATCGGCTACTACTGCTACGGCGGCAAGTGCGAGAAGATCTACTGGCAGAAGGGCACCCCGCTGGAGGCGCTGCGCCTGTACTACCTGAACGAGGACGGCACCTGCAGCGACACCCCGCTGGAGATCAACACCGGCAAGAGCTATGTGGCTGTGACCGACATCGACTTTGCCGAGAACTTTACCCACACCACGCTGGACAATGTCGATCTGACGACCGCCACGACCCAGACCTATGAAAAGAGCTATGTGGAGGATACCGCCAAGGCCGGCGAGACACTGGGTTCCTCCACCGATGACCTGACCGCCGCCGCCACCGGCAGCGGTGAGGCCGAGACCGTCACCGAGGCCCCCGCGCAGGAACAGGCCCCCGCCGAGGAGCAGGCCCCCGCTGAGGAGCAGGCCCCCGCCGAGGAGTCGGCTCCCGCACCGGAGCAGGCTCCCGATCAGCAGGAAAACACGGAGAACGCTGAGGGCAGCCAAGGCTAAGCAGCAATACCGCATAATTCTAAGTGCCGATACGGCGAGCGAGGTGCGGCAGCTGCTA
>UQGL01000048.1 GCA_900540595.1 uncultured Oscillospiraceae bacterium | reverse complement strand
CGGGCATGCCCGGCCCCTACAGGGTGGTGGTGGGTGAGGTTGGTGGTATAGGCAAGGTGCGCGGGCAGCATGTACGCCCGCCCCTACGGGTGGGCCGTTGGGTGGGTGATGGCGTTGGGTATGCGGGAGGGATGAATCCCTCCCCTACGGTTTTAGGTTGAACAGAATGTAATGGCAGGGTTGCGGGCCGGGCATGCCCGGCCCTTACAGTGCGGAGGGTTAGGTTGGTGGTATGGGTGAGGTGGGCGGGTTGATTCCCTTATAACATGTAACAGCAAAGGGAGAGGTTTTCCCTCTCCCTTTGGCTTACTATATATGTATATAAAACTATCGCTTATCTTTTATGGTACATGCGATCATCCTCTTCGTAGGTGGGGTCGCAGGTCAGATACATGCCCAGCTTTTTCAGGGTATCGGCATCGACACTGGAGAGGATGACGGTGGAATGGATATCGCAGCCCTTCAGATTGGGGATTTGCTCCATCGCCTTGGCGGCGTACTCGTTTTCCGAAACCGAGCTGGAGAGTGCGATCAGAATCTCGTCGGTATGCAGGCGGGGATTTTTGCTGCCGAGGTAGGTCGTTTTCAGCGTCTGGATCGGTTCGATCGCATGGGCAGACACGAGATCGATCTCCTGATCGATGCCTGCAAGTTTTTTCAGTGCATTCAGCAGCGCGGAGGAGGCTGCACCAAGCAGCGGGCCGTTTTTGCCTACCACGATCGTGCCGTCCGCCAGCTCGATGGCGGCGGCAGGCTGCCCGCCGGTCGCATCGGAACAGGCATGGGCGCGCTTTTCGACCTCACGCTCCCCGAGCGCAATGCCGGCCTGATTCATCAGCAGCTCCAGCTTGAAGCGTTCCTGCTTCACCACACCGCTCGCCTTCTGGTCGCACAGGCACTTGAAATAGCGGCGGACGATCTCGTTCAGCGACGCCTCTCGGCAGACATCATCATCAATAATGCAGTTGCCCGCCATATTGACGCCCATATCCGTGGGCGAACGATACGGACTCTTGCCGGCGATCAGCTCAAACATAGCGTTGACCACCGGGAAGATCTCGACATCGCGGTTATAATTGACGGTCGTTTTTCCGTAAGCCTCAAGATGGAACGGGTCGATCATATTGACATCGTTCAGATCGGCGGTGGCGGCCTCGTAGGCAAGGTTGACCGGGTGCTTGAGCGGCAGGTTCCAGATGGGGAAGGTCTCAAACTTGGCATACCCTGCCTTGACCCCACGCTTATACTCATGGTACAGCTGAGACAGGCAGACCGCCATCTTACCGCTGCCGGGGCCGGGGGCCGTGATGACCACCAGCGGGCGCTCGGTCTCGATATAATCATTCTTGCCGTAGCCATCGTCACTGACAATGTGGTTCACATCGTTGGGGTAGCCGGGGATCTTATAGTGGCGGAAGGTGCGGATGCCCAGACTGTTGAGCTTCTGCTCAAAGGCCGTGACCTCGGGCGCATCGGTAAACTTTGTCACACAGACGCTGCCCACAAACAGGCCGACACCCTGAAAGGCATCAATCAGGCGCAGCACATCAACATCATAGGTAATGCCGTAGTCGCCGCGCATCTTGTTGGCCACGATATCCTCGGCGCTGATGACAATGACGACCTCCGCCTGATCCTTGAGCTGCAGCAGCATCTGCAGCTTGGAGTCGGGCTGGAAACCCGGCAGCACGCGGGACGCATGGTAGTCATCGAACAGCTTGCCGCCAAATTCCAGATAGAGCTTATTGTCAAACTGAGCGATACGCTCCCGGATATGGGCAGACTGCATCGCAAGATATTTATCGTTGTCGAATCCGATCCTCATCTATATTCCCCTTTTTCCTATGCTTTAACCAATGTCCTACATGGATTTAGTATAGCATTTTTTTCGTCAGCTTGCAACGGTCTTTTGCAGCAGGGGCACACCTTCCTGGCCGGAGGAGGCCCTGCGAGCCAACATACTGGCCCAGATCAGTCTGGCGCTGAACCGCATCTGGACCGAGTGGTACCCCAGCCGCGGGTACAGCTTCAACATAACAGGCTCGCCGGGGTACGATCAGGCCTATGTCAAGGGGCGCACCGTGTTCGCCGTCATGGAGCGCCTTACCGCCGAATTGTTCAACACTTATGTGCAGCGCAGCGGTGATGCCGAACCCTACTACACCGAATACTGCGATGGCCGTACCGTCACCTGCCCCGGCATGAAGCAGTGGGGCACGGTCGAGCGGGCCAAGGAGGGCAAGAACGCCCTGCAGATCCTGCGGTATTACTACGGCAAGCGGGTACAGCTGGTCACAACGAACCACATTGCATCCATACCGTCCAGCTATCCGGGCAGTCCGCTGCGCCGCGGCAGCAGCGGGACCAATGTGCGCATCCTGCAAAAGCAGCTGTCCCGCATTGCGAAGGATTACCCTTCCTTCGGCAAGCCAGCGGTGAACGGCGTCTTTGACGAGGCTACCGAGCGCAGCGTCAAGCGCTTTCAGAAGCAGTTCAGCCTGACCGCCGATGGCGTGGTGGGCCGTGCCACATGGTATAAAATCAGCTTTATCTATGTGAGCGTCAAGGATCTTGCCGAGTTGACCAGCGAGGGCGAGACCGCCGAGGGCACGCAGACCACCGGCGGTTGGCCGGGCACAGTCCTGCGGCGCGGGTCGAGCGGCAGCGCCGTGGAACAGGTGCAGTTCTGGCTGTCCGACCTTGCACAGTTTGATTCCGCGCTGCCGCGCGTCACGGTGGACGGCCGCTACGGGGCAGCGACCGAGCGCGCCGTGCAGGCGTTCCAGAAGAAGCAGGGCCTGACGGCGGACGGCGCAGTCGGGCAGCGCACCTGGAATGCACTTTACGCCGCTTGGGTGGACGCGCAGAGCGACCTTGGCGGCACCGCATGGCCCGGCACAGTGCTGCGGCGGGGCGACAAGGGCATGGAGGTGCGGCTGGTGCAGTTCTGGCTGCGGCTGGCTGCGGACAACTACCGCGCACTGCACACCATAGCGGTGGACGGCAGCTTCGGCGCCGCCACCGTCAGCGCTGTGCAGGCGTTTCAGAGTGTTTTCGGGCTGACGGCCGATGGCACAGTGGGCCGTGCAACATGGAACAAGCTGAAGGAGGTCGGCCTTGCGGTCGCAAACAGGCTCGTGGACGCAGACATCGCCCCGGGGCAGTTCACGGTCACCACGCGGGAGGGCAGCAGCGGGACCGCCGTGCGGGCTGTGCAGTATTATCTGCGCCGGCTCGCGGCCTATTACAGCGATATTCCAACCGTGGCGGTGGACGGGCGCTTCGGCGCAGCAACGGCGCGGGCCGTCAGGGCATGGCAGGCGCGGGCCGGGCTGCCTGTGGACGGCGTGGTGGGGCGGCTGACATGGCAAAGCCTGTATGACGCCGCCGCAGCGCTGGACAGCAGCGGCCCCGTGGTGCGCATGATCCGGCTGCCTGCCCCTGCCGCCGCACTGCGCCCCGGTGACAGCGGTGCAGAGGTGCTGCGGCTGAGCCGGATGCTGCTATTTCTGGGCCAGTGGATTCCCGAGATCGACCTGCCCGAGACCGACACACCGACCAGCACCTTTGACCCTGCGCTGGAGACCGCCGTGCGCAGTGCCCAACGGTATTTCGGGCTGACCGAGACAGGCATTGTGACCACCGCGGACTGGACGGTGCTGCGCGAGGCCGCCGAGCGGCTGCTGGCTGCCAACCCCGCCGGAGCCAGCCCCAAGCCCGGCGGCGTATGGCCTGCCGGGGCGTTGGCGCTGGGCAGTGCAGGGCCTGCCGTACTGCAGGTGCAGCGTTGGTTGAACATCATTGCCGCCGCCAACCAGACCGCCGATTTTGTACCCGAGACAGGCATCCTCGGGCCGGAAACTGCGTCCGCGCTGGAAAGCTACCAGCTGACCGCCGGGCTGCAGACGCTTGGCATCGTGGACGCCGACACATGGGAAAGCCTGCGTCTGGCTGCGCAGGGGCTTTGCCGCGAATGTAAGGAGGCATAAGCCATGGCAAGAGTTTACATCTATGATTCCTACGATAACAAGTTCTTCCGCTACAATTTGAGCGAAAACGACCCGATGCCCTACAGCACCGGCACGACCCTGCGGGTGCGGGAATTCCGCGGCTCAAGCAAATCCAATGTACTGTGGACCACCACCGCTGCCATGGAGGCATGGAACCTGACACGCCGTACCTACGGCAGCGGCATTCCGGTGGGGTACGCCTTCAAGCGGATCTGGGAGGGCGGCCACGGCACCACCAGCCAGCACTACGCAGGTGTCGCCTTTGATGTCGGGCAGCGCAGCACCGCCGCCGATCGCCGCAAAATCTACCGGGCCGCTGTTCGCAGCGGAGCGTGGGGCTATGTGGAGCCTACGTCGATGACGCCGACCTGGGTACACTTTGACCGGCGGTACGGCAAGCCTGCCTGCGCGGGCACCACGGCCGGTTACCCCACCTTGCGGCGCGGGAGCCGCAGCACCTATGTACTGATCCTGCAAGATGCCCTGAACGCACTGGGCTATTCGACCAA
Source organism: uncultured Oscillospiraceae bacterium (assembly GCA_900540595.1). Taxonomy (GTDB): domain Bacteria; phylum Bacillota; class Clostridia; order Oscillospirales; family Ruminococcaceae; genus Gemmiger. The sequence goes on along the minus strand of UQGL01000048.1, from coordinate 7,526 downwards.
CACGCTGGACGGCATCTTCGGCCATGCGACAGAAAGCGCACTGAAGGCCTGCCAGCGGCGGTTCGGTCTGCGGGCGGACGGTGTCTGCGGCTGTGCAACATGGAAAAAGATCGCCGGTGCCACGGTGGGTATCGGCCGCACGGCAACCGTCATTGACAAATAAGGCATTGCACTGCGGCAGCCGCGGTTGTATACTGTAGGCAGGCTCTGCCCGCTGCCGGGCCTTTATAAGGTAAGGAAGTGTTCTGAAATGGATATGATGGAATTTTTGCGCACCCGCCGCACCTACCGCCGCTTTGACCAGCGCCCCATTGCACCGGAGATCCTGACCGAGGCCATTGATGCCGCCCGGCTGGCAAGCTGCGGTGCCAACCGCCAAACTGTGCGGTATATCCTTGTGCAGAGCGCCCGCGCCGTGTCCGCCGTGCAGCCGCTGGTCCATTGGGCCGCCTACCTGCCGCCCGAACAGGGCGTACCGAAGCCCGATGAGCAGCCGACTGCCTTCATCGCCGTTTTGCAGGACACCCGCCTGCCGGGGTGCAGCGATGTGGATGTAGGGCTGGCGCTGGGCAGCCTGACCGCCGCTGCTTGGTCCCACGGCGTGGGCAGCTGCATCATGGGGGCCATCGACCGCCCGGCGCTGACCGAGCTGCTGGCCCTGCCCGATGGCGTGCGCCTGTGCTACATGGTCGCACTGGGCTACCCGACGCACGCGAGCAAGCTGGTCGAAATGCAGGACGGCAGCGTCAAGTATTATCTCGATGAAAACCGTGACTACTGCGTGCCGAAGCGCAGCATGGCCGAGGTGCTGCTGAAAACGCTGTAAAAGTAAAAATCGCAGTCCCGATGATGAAATCGGGGCTGCGATTTTTTGTATCCGTCAGAAGCGGCGTCTTTCAGCCTTATCCCAAAATAGCAAAGCTCTGTGCGCCCAGAGACAGCGTGTCGTTGACGATCTCCGCCTTGCCGATCGTGTACTGAATTTTCAGATCCTCGGCCAGATCCAGCGGCAGCTCGATGGAGACACCCGCCGGGTTGACGGCGCAGATCAGATCGCCGCGCTGCCAGACGAACGGGCGGTAGTCGCCCTTCGCCTTGGGTGCGTACAGCACCTTGAACGGCGCGTCTGCATTCAGGTCAGCGTGTGCATGACGGAAAGCCAGCAGCGACTTCACGCTGTTCAGCAGGCTGTCGGGGTCGTCCGCCTGAGCGGCCACGGTGGGCGCATCGGCGGCAGTGTCCACAGGCAGATAGATATCCTGTGCGTCGGCGGTGGAGAAGCCGTGGTTGGCCGTGTCGTCCCACTGCATCGGCGTGCGGGAGCCCGTGCGGAAGTAGCCGCCCTCCTTGGTGGGCAGCGGCAGATAGCGCATACCGATCTCGTCACCGTAGTAGACGAAGGGCGCACCGGGCAGCGTGAAAATTGTTGCGTAGGCCAGCCGCAGCTCGTCAGTCGTCAGGCCCGCGGAGGGGCGGATCGTGTCATGGTTGCAGGTGATGAAGCACCACAGACCGTCCTTGTGGGTGGCCTTGTAGGCCGGCAGATACTCGTCCAGGAATTTGTCAATGCCGGTGCCGGAGTTCTTGCAGAAGTACGCCTTGCCGATGTTGTGCGGGTTCGAGTCCATCGCACCGTCATAGTTGCGCATGAGCCAGCTGTAGCCGTTGCCCTGCCAATTGAGATAAAAGTCCATGTCAAAGCCGTTTTTCAGCGACATGCGCGGGCCGTTCCACTCGGCGATGAGCGCGGCCTCGGGGTACTCGACATCCAGCATATCCCGGATATTGCGCCAGATTTTGCAGGTGTACTTTTTGTTCTTAGTGTCATTCTTTACAAGGCTCGACGCCATATCGACGCGGAAGCCGTCGCAGCCCATGTCCAGCCAGAATCGCATGACGTCCTTCATGGCCTCCACCGTTGCCACGCAGGCGGGGTCGTCGGTGGGCTTCTGCCACTTCTGGTTGATCTTTCCATAGCCGTAGTTCAGAGCAGGCTGGCACTTGAAGAAGTTCAGGATATACGTGCCGTTGCGTTCGGTCTCGCCGCCGATGAACGGCATCCCGTCGCCGGAGGCAAAGCAGGAATCCGTCCAGATAAAGCGGTCCGAGTATTCGTTGTGCCCGGGCTTGCAGCTGGCCTTGAACCACGGGTGTTCCTCGCTCGTGTGGCCGGGCACCAGGTCGAACAGCACACGGATGCCCTTCTCATGCGCGGCCCTGAACAGCGCGGCGGCGTCCTCGTTCGTGCCGTAGCGCGGGGCGATCTTTTTGTAGTCGCGCACATCATAGCCCGCATCCTTGAACGGCGAATCAAAGCAGGGGTTGATCCACAGGGCATTGCAGCCCAGATCCCTGATATAGTCGAGCCTGGCGATGATGCCCTGCAGGTCGCCGATACCGTCGCCGTTGGTATCATAGAAGCTCTGGGGGTAGATTTCATAGAACACTGCGTCTTTCAGCCACTGTTTCATGAGATGTCTCCTTTACTATAATAGACAGATAAAATATCCGCGGCAGACCGCAGGGCGCATTTCCTGTGCGTTCGGGAGGTTTTCCCGCCGCGCACGGCCACGGGCGGATATGGAATCCGCCCCTACGGCGCTCCCTGTCAGTTTGCCGCTTCACGAGCATGGAAATGTTTCATCCGTTTCTACCCCTATACTATCCCCTCCTTCTCCCTTTGTCAACGCAGCAAAGCAGACAAAACAAACCACAAATTTTCTACATTTTGCACCAAAAATCAGCATATTGCTATTTTGTGAACAATGTGTTGACAAACAAAGAACATCGCAGTAAAGTAAAGTGCACAAGCGATTGTAAAATCTATTAGGAAAGAGGGATTCATTCAAATGAATACGCTTGTAATCGTTCTGATTGCCGCGGTCGTTCTGGTATGTGCGTACGCCGGATACGGTCGTTGGCTCGCCAAGACCTGGGGTGTTGACCCCAACGCCAAGACTCCTGCTGTGCGGCTGGAGGATGGCAAGGATTATGTTCCCACCAACGGCTGGACGGTGTTTGCACACCAGTTCTCCTCCATTGCCGGTGCCGGCCCTGTTACCGGTGCCATTCAGGCTGCGGCCTTCGGCTGGCTGCCTGTGCTGCTCTGGGTGCTGATCGGCGGCGTTTTCTTCGGCGCTGTCACTGACTTCGGCGCTCTGTACGCTTCCGTCAAGAACGACGGCAAGTCGATGGGCCTGCTGATTGAGAAGTACATCGGCAAGACCGGCCGCAAGCTGTTTCTGCTGTTCTGCTGGCTGTTCTGCGGCATCGTCATTGCTGCCTTTGCAGACATGGTTGCCGGCACCTTCAACGCCTTTGATGCAGAGGGCGCACAGGTCGAGGCTGCCTTCACAAACGGTGCGGCCGGCATGGTCTCCATCATGTTCATGGTGTTCGCCGTTGTGTTCGGCTTCATCCAGAAGAAGTTCAACTTCTCCGGCTGGCGCGAGGCCGTCATCGGTATCATCTTCATCGTCCTGTCCTTTGCCATCGGCATGAACTGCCCGCTGGTGTTCGGCAAGGCCGCATGGAGCTACATCACCTTCGTTTACATCTTCTTTGCCGCGGTTCTGCCGATGTGGATGCTCAAGCAGCCCCGCGACTACATGACCACCTTCATGTTCGGCGCAATGATCGCCGGTGCCGTCATCGGCCTGCTGGTCGCCCATCCCACGATGAACCTGCCCGTCTTTACCGGCTTCAACAATGCCAAACTGGGCACCATGTTCCCTATCCTCTTTGTCACGGTCGCCTGCGGTGCCGTCTCCGGCTTCCACAGCCTGGTTTCCTCCGGCACCTCCTCCAAGACCGTTGAGAATGAGAAGGATATGCTCAAGGTCGGCTACGGCGCCATGGTGCTTGAGAGCCTGCTGGCTGTCCTCGCCCTGTGTGTTGCCGGTGCTGCCGCCGCTGCGGACGGCACCCCCGCCACCGGTACCCCGTTCCAGATCTTCAGCCGCGGCGTTGCCGGTTTCTTTGAGATGTTCGGCGTGCCCGTTTCGATTGCAACTGTCTTTATGACGATGTGCGTTTCCGCGCTGGCACTGACCAGTCTGGACGCCGTGGCCCGTATCGGCCGCATGAGCTTTCAGGAGCTGTTCAGTGTCGATGATATGGAGCATGCAGAGGGCTGGCGCAAGCTGTGCTGCAATGTCTACTTCTCCACCTTCATCACGCTGGTGTTCGGCTTTATCCTGACCCAGATCGGCTATGCCAACATCTGGCCGCTGTTCGGCTCCGCCAACCAGCTGCTCAGTGCGCTGGTTCTGGCTACCCTGTGCGTCTTCCTCAAGGTCACGGGCCGCAACAACAAGATGCTCTTCCCGCCGCTGGTCATCATGCTCTGCGTCACCTTCACCGCACTGGTGCAGCGCCTGATTGCGATGGTCAAGGCCATCTCCGCAGCTGCGTCCACCGCCATCCCTGCCGGTGAGACCACTTGGGGCGCTGTCTTTATCGCCAACGGCCTGCAGCTGATCCTTGCAGTGCTGCTGATCGTGCTGGGCCTGAACATTGTGTTCCACAGCGTCAAGAGCTACACCACCTGCGATGCGCCCGAAGCAAAAGCCACTGTTTGAGTGTAATCGGCACTTGACAAACCGGCTCCTATAGAGTAATATTTATGCATAGCCGCAAGGGCGCGGCCGCACGCTGCGCTATCCGGCAAAATCATGTTTCAAGCTCCGGTATCCGCAATCAGGACGCCGGGGCTTTTTGCATGAATATGAGGGAAAAACTTATAAAGGTAAAGGAGAGTTCAAGATGAAGCTCAAGAAAATGCTTGCCCTGACCATGGCCGGTTTGCTGGCCGCCGGTCTGACCGCCTGCGGCTCCAGCGCCGCCACCTCCGCCGCCCCTGCTGCTGAGAGCACTGCGGATGCTGCCGGTGCCCCGGACGGCGACGGCGACCCCACCACCCTGACCGTTGCGATGGAGTGCGCTTACGCCCCCTACAACTGGACCCAGAGCGATGATTCCAACGGTGCCGTTGCGATCCGCGGCTCCAGCGACTACGCCTATGGCTACGACGTCATGATGGCCAAGAAGATCGGCGAGGCACTGGGCCAGCAGGTCCAGATCGTCAAGCTGGACTGGGACAGCCTGATTCCCGCCGTCATGAGCGGCGATGTGGACTGCGTCATCGCCGGTCAGTCCATCACGGCTGAGCGCGCTGCACAGGTCGATTTCAGCAACCCTTACTACTACGCCTCGATCGTCACCCTGACGAAGAAGGACAGCGCCTACGCCAATGCGGCGAGCGTGGCCGATCTGGCCGGTGCGACCGCTACCAGCCAGCTGGGCACCATCTGGTATGATACCTGCCTGCCCCAGATCGAGAACGCCAATATCCTGCCCGCGCAGGAGACCGCGCCCGCCATGCTGGTGGCCCTGAACAGCGGTGCCTGCGACATCGTTGTCACCGACCGTCCCACCGCGCAGGCCGCGCTGGTCGCCTACCCCGACTTCACGCTGCTGGACTTCGGCGGCGGCGACAATGACTTCAAGGTCAGCGAGGAGGACATCAACATCGGCATCTCGATGAAGAAGGGCAACACCGCCCTGCAGAGCGCCATCAACGAGGTCCTGTCCACGATGACCGCTGACGATTACAACGCCATGATGGACGATGCCATCAGCGTTCAGCCCCTGAGCGAGTAATTTTGCCCGCCTGCCCCTGCCGTTTTGTGCGGCAGGGGCTTCGGTGTTGGTAAAGTGAAGAAATCACAAAGGAGAATTTCATGCAAGACTTTTTCATGAACTGTGCCACAGTGCTGCAGAAGTACGGCTTTTCGTATCTGCGCGGCGCGGGCACGACCCTGCTGCTGGCGCTGGTCGGCACATTTTTCGGCTGCCTGATCGGCTTTGCGGTCGGCGCACTGCAGACCATCCCCATCGACAAGCAGCGCGACCCGGCGTGGAAGCGTGTACTGCTGAAAATCCTGCACATCTTCCTGCGCTGCTATGTGGAGCTGTTCCGCGGTACGCCGATGATCGTGCAGGCCGTGTTCATCTACTACGGTCTTTTGCAGGTGTTCGGCATCAAGATGGGTATGTGGCAGGCAGGCTTCTTCATCGTTTCCATCAACACCGGTGCCTATATGGCGGAGACAGTCCGCGGCGGCATCGTGTCCATCGACCCGGGCCAGACCGAGGGTGCCAAGGCCATCGGCATGAACCACTGGCAGACGATGCTCCATGTCATTCTGCCGCAGGCGCTGCGCAACATCATCCCGCAGATCGGCAACAACTTCATCATCAACATCAAGGACACCTCGGTGCTGTCGGTCATCTCGATCACCGATTTGTTCTTTGTCCACAAGAGCGTGGTCGGCGCACTGTACACCTACTTTGAGAGCGCTGCCATCGTCATGGTCATCTACCTGACGATGACCCTGTTCGCCAGCTACCTGCTGCGCCTGTGGGAGAAAGCGCTGGACGGCCCGCAGAACTATGACCTGAACACGACCGACTCGCTGGCCTACACCAGCGGCATGTACAACGCCCCGGACCCGAACCATGAGTCCCAGAATCTGGATATGAAGGGAGGCGCAGCCCATGTCTGAGCCTGTTATTGAGGTACGCCACCTCTCCAAGAGCTTCGGCACCCATGTCGTTCTGCGCGATGTGGATTTCACCGTCAACCCCGGCGATGTCACCTGCATCATCGGTGCGTCCGGCAGCGGCAAATCGACCCTGCTGCGCTGCATCAACCTGCTGGAGACCCCCACGAACGGCAAGGTGCTGTTCCACGGCAATGACATCACGGCCAAGGGCAGCGACCCATGCGCCTACCGCGCCAAGGTGGGCATGGTGTTCCAGAGCTTTAACCTTTTCAACAATATGACGGTCCTGGACAACTGCACGGCGGGCCTGCGCTATGTGCTGCACATGGACAAGGAGGCCGCCGAGCGCACCGCACTGGACAATCTGGAGAAGGTCGGCATGGCCCCCTATATCCATGCCAAGCCGCGCCAGCTTTCCGGCGGGCAGAAGCAGCGTGTGGCGATTGCCCGCGCGCTGGCCATGCAGCCCGAGGTACTGCTGTTTGACGAGCCGACCTCCGCGCTGGACCCCCAGATGGTGGGCGAGGTGCTGGCCGTCATGCGCCAGCTGGCCAAGGAGGGGTTGACGATGCTTGTCGTCACCCATGAGATGGCCTTTGCCCGCGATGTATCTACCCATGTAGTCTACATGGCGGACGGCGTCATCTGTGAGGAGGGCACCCCCGCCGACATCTTTGAGCGCCCGCAGAACCCCAAGACCGTTGAGTTCCTGAGCCGGTTTAGACAGGCGTAAGCGTGTAAAATAAAGCGACCGATGGTATGTGATGTGCCATCGGTCGCTTTTTGGTTATGGGGTTGTAAAAATATCATTGCAGGGCGTCGAGGACGCCGCCCCCCCACGATTACCTAAAGGCACAGTGCGGTGGCCTGAGGGCAGGCCGCCCTACAACTGTAGGCATACGGGAGGGCAAGGGAGGGCTGCAGCCTTCCCCTGACGGCGCGGGCGGAGCAGAGCCCCGC
>UQGL01000047.1 GCA_900540595.1 uncultured Oscillospiraceae bacterium | reverse complement strand
AGGTTATGTATAAGCTGTTTGCTATGCTGGAAATGAAATACGATTTTAAGCTGTCAAGAGACGGCGAAACGGAGGAAGCAAGATGAAAAAACGCATATTCAGCACCCTGCTTGCCCTGTGTATGCTGCTGTGCCTTATGCCAACAGCGGCTTTTGCGGAGGAAAGCACGGAAACCCCGCCCGTATGCAGCTGTGAAACAGCCTGCACGGCGGAAAGCATGAATACGGATTGCCCCGTCTGCGGCGCGGAGGACGCTTTGCCGGAGAACTGTGCAAAGTGCGCCCGGCCGAAGGGAGAAGTGTCCGACCCCCAGCCGGAGGGGGAAGTGTCCGACCCCCAGCCGGAGGGGAAAGTGTCCGACCCCCAGCCGGAGACAGCCTTGACGACGTTGATTGGCGGGAACGATACGCTAAAAGAGGTCAACAGCGAGTCTGAGCTGACTAATGCGATTGCCGATTCTACTGTCGGCACCGTCAAGCTGGCAGGGGACATTAGCATCAGCAGTTCCCTGACCGTCAACCGCACTGTGACGCTGGACTTGAACGGCAAGGTGCTGCAAATGACCGGCAGCGGCAGTGTTATCAAGGTGGAGAGCAGCGGCAATCTGACGCTGACCGACAGCAACACCACCGCCAAGCATAAATTCATGCCGAATGGCAAACTGTGGGTGCTGGACGAGGCAAGCGGCACAGAGACCGTCACCGGCGGCGTCATCACCGGCGGCACGGGAACGGACATCTCAACGTTCGGCGGAACGACGTGGTATTGCGGCGGCGGCGCGCTGATTAAAAACGGCGGCAGCCTGACCATGAGGGGCGGCAATATTATCGGCTGCTCCGCGGAGTGCGGCGGCGGTGTATGTATTGATTCGGAGCGAAATGGTGAACCGGGCCAGTTCTCTATGTCCGGCGGAAGCATCATCGGCTGCGTCGCCTCCAATAGCGGCGGCGGTGTTTTTGCTTCCGGCAAGTTCCAAATGTCAGATAAGGCGGTCATTCGCAGCTGCACCGTCGAAAGCACGATCCAATTAATTTGCGGCGGAGGTGTATATGTCAACGGCAGCAGCAGCTTTGAAATGTCTGATACGGCAAAAATCGAAGGCTGTCAGGCAATCTCCACTTCTGCCTACGGCGGAGGCGTATATGTCAGCAGCAGCAGTAGCTTTGTGATGACTGCTAAGGCAGAAATCGAAGGCTGTCGGGCAATCTCCAACTCTGCCAACTCTTCCAAGGGCGGGGGCGTCCATCTCTCAAACAATACGAAGTTCACCCTGTCGGGCAGCGCCGTGATTCAAAATTGCACGGCTACAAATTCCGCCAACCCCGGCGAAGCCTACGGCGGCGGCGTAAGCGCCGCTTGTGTGAAGGAGATTACCTTGGCGGACAGTGCGCGCATTGTCGGCTGTACTGCGGCAAACGGAAGCGGACTATACATCACCGGCTCTCAGGTACCTGGCTATGGGATTCTTTACGCCAACAGCGGCTCGGTTGACGGCGACGTCGTGCTGGGAGATACAGAAGACGGTCCCTGTACCATTACAGGCTCCGGCGGGACTGTGTTCAATGGCAAAGTGACCGTTACCCCCGGCAGCACCATCGAAAGCGGCACATTCAACGGCGAGGTCATCAACAACGGAACCATTACCGGCGGCGTCTTTAACAACACAGTCTCCGGAAGCGGTACCATCAAAGGCGGCACATTTAACACCCCGATGACCGGCAGCGGCACGGAGAGCGACCCCTATCAGATCGGCACCGCCGACCAGCTGAAGCTGTTCCGGGATATTGTCAACGGTGCGGGCGGCCAGACGCAGAACCGTGGCGCGTATGCTGTGCTGACTGCGGACATTGATTTGAATAACGAACCGTGGACGCCCATCGGTCCGGACAGAGACAGTGCCTATACCGGTACCTTTGACGGGCAGGGACACACCGTCAAGAATCTGAGTGTAACCGTCAATGTCCAGCCCGGTCGCGCCGGTCTGTTCGGTTGCGTAAAAGACGGCACCATCCGGAAACTGACGGTGGCAGGCTCGGTGTCATGTACTGCTAACCAGGGGTGGTGTGGCGGCATTGCGGGCTACGCTATGGACGAAACCATCGAAAACTGCGCCAGCCTCTGCACGGTCTCCTGCACAGGCATAGATGCCAGAGTCGGTGGAATTGTCGGATATGTCCCCAGTTCAAGTTCTATGACAATAATCCGCGATTGCTATAACATCGGCAACATCACCGGCGGAATAGACAACGGCGGTAGCTACACCGGCGGTATCTGCGGTTTTTATCTTTCCGGACAGATTTTCAACTGCTATAATGTCGGCGAAATCACTGGTGGTAACGATATTGATAAAATCGCAGTCTACGGCTATAACAAACCCACCAACTGCTACTATCTGAGCGACACAGATACAGATCCCGCAGCCAAAACCGCCGCGGAATTTGCTGACAGGACAGTAGTGCTGAAGCTGCTCAAGGCTGGCCGCAACGATTCTCCATGGGACAGCTGCCAGTATGTGGCTGCGGCAAAAATAACCCTGCCCGTGTTCAAGGGACAGGGCGATGAACATACCCACAATGGGAACTGGACATCGAACGGCAACGGCAAACACAGCCGCCGCTGCACCTGCAATGTCGTGGAAACACAAAACTGCTCCGGCGGCACGGCCACCTGCACCCAAAGAGCAAAATGCACAGTTTGCGGTGCGGAATATGGCAATGCTCTGGGACATGATTTTACTACCAGTTGGGCACATGATGATAACGAGCACTGGAAGCAGTGTTCCCGTTGCGATAAAAAGGATGACGTAGGCCCTCATACTTGGGACAACGGTACGATAACAACAGCGCATACCTGCACAAAAGCGGGCGAAGAGACATATAGCTGCACCAAGTGCGGCGCAACAAAAATAGAGCCGATTCCAGCCACGGGCCATAGCTGGAAGTCCGATTGGACGTCCGATGCAACGCATCACTGGCATGAATGTGCCAATAAAAACTGCGATGTGACGGATAACGCGGGAAAGTACGGCTACGCGGAGCACTCCGGCGGCAAAGCGACCTGCACCGAAAAAGCCGTTTGCACCCATTGCGGCCAGTCTTACGGCGAAACCAACCCCGTCAATCATACCGGCACGGAACAGTGGACACAGACAACCACTACCCACGAGAAAAAATGGAACTGCTGCAATACCGTAAGCGTACCGAATGAAAATCACGAATGGGCAGACGGCGTGTGCAGCGAGTGCGGATATGTGTGCCAACATGAAGATGCAGATAAAAACCATATCTGCGATATTTGCGGCAAGACCATTTCCGAACACAAGGATGCAGATAACAATCACATCTGCGACTACTGCAACAAGAAAATCAGCGACCACTCCGGCGGCACGGCGACCTGCATAGCTAAGGCGATCTGTGAGATTTGCAAAGAAAGCTACGGCAGCCTTGACCCGAACAACCACGCCGACCTGAAACACATTGACGCAAAGGCCGCCACCGCTGCCGAAGAAGGCAACATTGCGTATTGGTACTGCGACGGCTGCAAGAAGTATTTCTCCGACAAGGACGGAACTAAGGAGATTGCCAAGGCAGACACCGTGACGCCTAAGCTGCCCCCGAAAATCACAGCCGGGGATGGTGCAGCGGTCACGCAGGGCGAGAAAAAGGAACTGTCCTTCACTTCTGACGCACCCTTTGCCGATTTTGTTCGTGTAGAGCTTGATGGCACTGCGCTGGAAGAAAAGAACTATACGAAGAGAGAGGGCAGCACCATCATCACGCTGAACCGTGATTTTGTTGCCACGCTTTCCGTGGGCGAGCATACGCTTGCAATTGTTTCTCAACACGGTACGGCAACAGCTAAGTTCACCGTTAAGGCAAAGCCGGCTGAAACGGCAACCCCGCAGCCCACTGTGACCCCGCAGCCTACAGCACAGCCGACGCAGACGGCACAGCCCCAGCCGACGGTGCAGCCTGTTTCCCCGATTCCGCGCACTGGCGACACCGCCAACCCCGCATTGTGGTTTGCGCTGCTGATTGTCAGCGGCTCCGCACTGGCGGCAATTTTCGTACTGCGCAGGAAAGACAATCGCAAGTAAAAAAATTGGTACCGGCCTATATCAGCGCACGGAAACCATATCCATAGGATTCACACGCACGCCATTCTGCATTACCTCAAAATGCAGGTGGTTGCCGGTGCTGTCACCGGTACTGCCTACATAACCTATAACCTGCCCTGCCGTTACCGCTTCCCCTGCGGTAACGGCAGTTTGCGTCATAAAGAAATCATAACCTCGCACTCTTTCTGCGTCAGCTTGTGCAGATACTTTTTGATTTCTTCCCACATCAGCTTGGACTCGACACTTTCCTCAATCGGGTTCATCAGGCGTCTATATTCTCCCAAGGGTACACGGCTTCAATATCGCCGCCGACAAGGGTCTGCATAGCCGCGAGGGTATGCTCCATGACCCGTTCCTCCGGATACTTTCCCGGCTGAACATATAGAACGCGGATTTGGGCTTCTTTGGGCATAGTAAAACACCCCACTTGTTAGATAGTATATCATACTGTCCAACAAATGGGGTGCTGTTCACTTAACAGTGATAAGGAAGTAATTCAACTTTCTACTGTTGGCTGACAGATTCGGGTGTGCAGGGCAACCGTAAGGTTGCAAAAGCTGTCTGTTTCCAACAGAAACAGACAGCTTTTGATTTGCGTTGAAAGCATCTTGCTGTTTTCTCTCAAGCGGGGCGGTCTTCCCAAGGACCGCCCCGCGAAGCCGTTACGGCTCGATGATGTTGAAGGGGTTGGTCCCGGTGATCGGGAGCTGGTTCATATTCTCCATCATCAGCGTCAGCAGCTCTGCGCTGCCCTCGACCTTGACGGCCTTTGCAACCGTTTCCTGATTGTTGGTCAGGATCGCAAAGAGCGCGTTTTTCGGGCAGGTGATGGACACGTCCGCATCATCAGACAGGGTATCTGCATAGACCAGCAACACACCGTTCTTCACGCGGAGCATGTGCTGTTCGCCCACGTCAGGCAGGATCACGTTCATGGTGAAGTCGCGGTCAGCCAGCGCCTGCTTGTCCATGACAATGGCCATGTAGTCAAACAGCATGGGTGCGGAGAGAGCTTTGACCATGTCGCCGGTAGACTTGGTGGAGGCGGTAAAATTGGCGTTTCCATGGCGCAGCTCCTGTGCGGCGGTCAGATATTCGTTGCGCCACGGGCCGGACTCCGCCTGATACCCCAGCTGCTCCAGTGCATCGGCGCACAGAAGCCGCGCATCGGTGTTCGTCGGATCGGCAAAGACGATGGTGTTTGTGACCTCGGCGACCCACTGATATTCACCCTTGTCAAAATCCGCCTTTGCCATTTGCAGGACCTTGTCAACATCCCCCAGGTACTCCACCCATTTTTTTGCGCTGTCGCTGGGCATGAGGGGGTTCAGGTTGACAGGGTTGCTGTCATACCAGCCCATGAACTTCTGGTAGACCGCCTTGGCGTTGTGGGCGACGGTCCCGTAGTACTGGCGGGTGTACCAGATCTTGTTGAGTGCTTCCGGCAGCTCGATCATGTTGGAGATCTCGTCGCTGGTGTAGCCCTGATTGATATAGGTCAGGGTCTGGTCGTTGATGTACTTATACACGGCAGCTGTGTTGACCATGTAGTCGTTCACCACGTCATTGCCCCAGTGCGGCCAGTTGTGGGACTGGAAGGTGACCTCCGCCTCCTTGCCGTAAAGGGAGATGGCCTCGGTGATATAGCTTGCCCATGCCGCGCCGTCGCGCACCTCCGCGCCGCGCAGTGTGTAGAGATTGTGGAGTGTGCCGGTGCAGTTTTCCGCCATCCACAGTGCCTTGTACTGGGGCAGCCATGTGTTCATTTCGGAGGGTGCTTCCGTACCCGGCGTGAGCTGGAACTCCAGTTCCACACCGTCGATCGTCAGCTTTTCGCCGGACTGCGTGATTTCATAGCTGGGCGTCATGAACGAGACCGTTCCGGTGGACTGTCCCATGCCGATGCCCTGCGCCAGCTTGCCGGTCACGCCGGGGGTCAGAAGGATGCCATACTGATAATTGCTGCGGCGGCCCATACCCTTGCCGGCGTAGACATTTTCCTTCACGGAATGCTCCGTGAAGCCCACAGGCGTGATCACGGGGATCTTGCCGCTGGCGAGCTGGTCTTCGATAGAAAGCGTCTCGTCCGCCTTATCCTCCTTCGCCATCACGCCGGCGATGCCGCCAAAATGGTCGGCGTGGGAATGAGAGATGATGACGGCCTTGACCGGGAATTTACCAAGATTCTTTTCGATCAGCTGCATGGCAGCCTGACTGCACTCCACGCTCATCAGCGTGTCAAAGACGATCCAGCCGGTATCGCCCTTGACAACGGTGAGGTTTGCCATGTCATAGCCGCGGACCTGATAGATGCCATCCGTCACTTCAAAAAGTCCATAGGCGTGATTGTTCTTCGTGTTCTCCCAGAGGCTGGGATTCACGCTGTCAGGCGCTTTTTCGTAATCGTTCATGAACGCATAGGCTTCCTGACTCCAGAGGATCGTCCCATCCTCGTCCTTCAGTTCCAGTGTTTCCGGCGCGTCGATCAGTCCACGGGTGGCGAATTCATATTCCTGCTTATCATCGAAGTCAAGTTCATCGTAGACGGCGGCATTTGCCTTTGCCGTAAAGTCTGTGGCGGGCTTGACCTCGGCGGTCAGACCCAGGTCTGCCTTTTCCGCGCCCGGCTCTTTGCGCCCATCCTGCGCACAGCCGACGCAGTACAGCAGCAGTACCGATGCAAGAAGCATTGCTGCAATACGTTTCATAGCCATTCTTTCTCCATTTCCTTATTGTTCGCGGATAACAGGCGGCTGCCAGCTATCCAGTGCTGTCATATCCGGTACATAGATCCGCATGAACAGATGAAATTCCCCGTCGGAAACAGGCAGCCAGTTAGAGGTGTCTTCCGGTGCATCCTTGGACAGGATAATATCCAATGTGCCGTCCGCATTCAGCTTGAAGTCGGAGCGGTCGTTGATGCAGTAGCGGTCGATGGAATTGTCAATGAGGAAATCATCCTCTCCGTAGGCGGTCACGGACCAGAAGCCGCCCTCCAGCGTGGGAGGAAGGGTTTCAAAATGGAGCGTATACGTCTTCTCTCCGGTCAGCGCTGCGCCGTTCTCATCCACCGTGGTCTTGGGATAGATCGCCACGTCCACGGTGTTGGCGCCAAGCCCCACCAGCGCTACCATCGCGCGGTAGGTGTACTCCGTGCCGAAGTCGCCGATGGGCTTGCCGTAATAGATCCACTGACCGAGTTTCTGCGCATACTTCGCGCCGTCGGCGGCAAGCGTGGCGCGAAGCCCCTGAAGCATCTGCGTCCAGCGCTCGGCAGCTCCTTCGCCCAGGAGAGCGGCGTCGAAGGTCTTGCCCGCGCCCACGTTGATGGCGGAGAGTTTCTTCAGCAGCTCCTCATCCGCATCGGCGGGCGGGTTGACCTGCATCAGAGCGTTCGCCGTATTGAAAAACTCTGCTGGCGTCATGGAAAGCACCTTGTTCACGGGAACAAAGTCATTTTCCTCTTTATAAACTCCCTGCGGTGCGGTATACTCGCCTCCCTGTACATAAGCCGAAAGCGGCAGGAGCTGCATCTGCTCCTGAATGGCATAGACATTGGGCAGGTCCTCGTTCCCGGACAGCACCGTGCGGGTGATCGACCACATCGTTGCGGTGGGCACATCCACGCGCGTCACACCGTCTGGCAGCTCGCCCTCCCAGCCGGGAAGCGCAATGGCATAAGCACCCGCCTTGTCCAGCACGGCGGCGGTGTTCGTCCACGCATCCAGAAGCTGCACATTGCAGAAGCGATCTGTCTCCGGCAGAACGAAGATCATAGGCTCTTCACTGATGTCAAGCCACGCCTGCGAATAGACGGTATCGACGTTCGGCGTCACAACGGTGCGGAAAGAGGCGTCCGCCAGCTTTTTTGCATGGTTGAACTGATTGATGGGCGCACGGCCAGTCATGGTTCCGTCCGTATTGGTCGATAAGGTTTTGGTTGCGTCGGTCAGCACCAGCGGGAACGCATAGATGTATGCTTCGCTGACCGTTTCCCACACGGTTTCAGTATCCAATGTATCCGGCTGCGTTTTTTCGGCAGAGCAGGCGGAAAGAAGCCCACAGGAAAGCAGCGTAAGCAGCGATAGTAGAATTGCAAGTATCTTTTTCATGTTGTCCTCCTATGATTCTTTTCTGTTTTGGTCATCGCCTCGGAACGGTTTGTGCGTATGGATTGACTATGAAGTCGTTTGTGATTTTCTCTTTATGGTAAACTATCGATTATTCCGCCCCTTTCTTTCCGCAAGCCTTGAAAGCTCTTTTTTGACCGCTTCGATTTGTGGGTCAAACAGCGCTCGCTCGGCAAAGATCATATAATTGTTGATGGCAAGGATCGACAGATGAACGAACGGCGCAACCTCTTCGTCGGTGCAGCCGAGGATCTCCGCAATCCTACCCGTGTAATAAGGGTATCTTGCCGCAAGCCGCACAAGGGAAGGCTTTACCTTTTCTCCGTATTCGCGCGACACACATGCACTGACCAGAAAGCGCATGGTAGGCGACATTTTATCCGCCAGCTCACCGAGGTGATCCATCATGCTTTTGATGTCACTAATATCTTCAAGCACGATGGCAAACGCACCTTTTTCAATTCGACTGATCGCTTCCTCGGCGCAGGCAAGAACGATTTCCTCTTTGGTGGAGAAGTAATAGTAGATGCCGCCGTTTTGCAACTTTGCCGCCTTACAGAGGTCCTTTGTTGTGGCAACGGTCAGCCCCTTTTCGACAAAGCAGTCAAGGCAGACGCCTACAAGCTCCTGTCTCTTTTCGGCTTTCTTTTCTTCCCGCAAAACACAATCCCCCCATTTCTGTGCATTATCCAGTGTTTCCTATAATAGCATATCAGACTCCGCAAAATAAATCAAGCGCTCGCTTGAATAAGAATTATATTTTTTTAGGATCACAATGCTTGATCAAACATCACAACAGCCTCACTTGGCAGCTTTGGCTCCGGTATCCAAACACGAAAGTATGGGAAACCTGTACGCCGTACTTTGATAAGCGCATCCTCGGTTTCTACCGGTGTAATATCAATGCTGAGAACGATGTACGGCACCTGTTGGAGCAGCGTCGCCACAAAATTATCGCTCAGCTGCTGCGGATACTGCGCAATCGTCATCGCCTTGGCAAATCCGTCGTCTATTTCCGCGTGTTGGGTTGTAAAGCGCATCGCATCGGGTGCAATCGTGTTGCGGAAATCGTTGCCAAATTTTCCGTAGTCATCAAAGCTGAACTGAAAGCGCCCTTCCTCGCCGCGGCGAAAAAAGTTGTGCAGCACCTCCAATCGTTCATTGTTTGTCATAGGTTTGATTGTACAGCCCAGATTGGAAAGCTCCGCCAGAAGGTTGCCCTGCACCTGCCGCAGACGGCTGCGGGCATACAGGTATTTGCGTTTTTGAGTAAGCACCTCCAGTTCGTGGGTCAGCTTTGCCTTGTGGGTCCACAGTTCCTCGGTGGTTTCGATTTTCTGCTTCCACAGCAAATCGCATTGCCGCCGATAGCGGTTGAATTTGCTGAAATCCTCGCGCAGCAGATAGTAGCAGCGCCGTCCGGTTTTGCCGCGGTAGCTTCTGCGCAGCAAGGCGCAGTAATGGTAGTAGCAGGCCATAATGCCGCCCACCTTTTTATACGGGCGGTTCAGTCTGCTGCGGCAGCGCGCGCGGCGCACAACCGGCAGTGCCGGTGCCGTCTGCCAACCTTGCTGCACAGGCTGATTTTCTGCCTGATATTCCTGCTGCATTTCTGGCGGAAGTTTTTTCAGTTGCGTGAAAAACTCTCTCAATTCCGATTCGGAAAACTGCGGCGCAACACCGTCCAGCCGCACAAACCTTTTGCTGTCTTGGTGCCGAACCGCCATGTGCTTGACGCGGGGGCCGTACTTGACCTCATAGCCCATCTTTTGCAGCTTGCCGACAAAATCGTCAAAGTCGGTGCTTTCGGCAAGCGTCATTTCCACATCAGCTTTGACCATACCGCGCAGTGTCGGCTTGCCCTCGCGGCGGTTGCGCCATTCTCCGTAGGAGATGCCGCGTCCGTCTGTTTCTATGACCGACAACCGGTTTTGCCGGCACAGGTCATCGGAAATTTGCCGTATGCCCTGATAGTAGGTTTTGAAATCGTTGCGGAACATTTTGCCGTCCATAAAGGAAACCGAATTGACAACTATATGGTTATGCAGATGTCCCTTGTCCAGATGGGTGGACACCGTACACTCAAACCGATCTGCCAGACAGCGTCTGGCTAATTCGCAGCCGATTTCATGCACTTGGTCCGGGCCTGCTTCGCCGGGCTTAAAGCTCTGAATAATATGGTACCCGACATTGCCGTGTCCGATGTCTTTATGCCAGCGGCGTTTGGTTGCCTCCATAATCAGGCAGGCGTTTTGCGGGTCACAGTTAAAGCCTGTGACATAGAGCTGGTGTTCCGTCTTGTCCTCGTTTTGGGTGTAGTGCATCAGCCGGTCGAGCGCATCCCCGCGAAAGATCTCGGTCTTTTTCGGGTTGGCAGCATAGTCCAGGCAGTCTTTCAGGCGCTTGCGCACCGGCAGGATTTTTGTTGTCGCCATTATAGCTGCTCCTTCATAAGCAGCCAGATGCGGGTCATGATCTGCTGCGCTTCCTGCAGATAAGCATCCTCTGCCTTGCCGTTGAAGTTGGCAATGCGCGCTAACTGGTTCAGGTTGTTTCCGACTGCCGCCACCTGCCTTGCCAGTTCTTTGCAGCTGTCCGGTGTGCGAGGGTGAATGGTAATGCCCATCAACGCGCAGCGGATATATTTCTCTCTGCAAATGCCGGCGAGCTGAACATTCCGGTTCAGTTCTTCCAGTCCCTTGTCGTTCATATGGAATGTGATGCGATTGTTTCGTTCTCTGATTGTCTATTCCTCCCCAACAAAAAAGCCGACTGCATCGTACAATGCAATCGGCAAAAGTTCTTATTCCACCCCGGCAGACAGACGGGTTATGTTTGGCAGGATGCTGCCTTTATTAGAAAGCTCCGGCAAAGCCGGTCAGCTTTCCTCTGCGTAAATATCCTTTCCGTTCAGGTAAGTGTAGGGGCTTTCTTCTTCTGCAAAACCGTTGATGGCAATGAACCCCAGCTGCTTCACCTTGAGTTCCCTGATTGCCTCCACCTGCCGAACCTCCCGATGAATCTCATCCAATGTCATAGGCTGTGCATAGTATTTGGCTTCGTAGATTTCGTATCCGTCAGCATATTCCAAAACGACATCGAACTCACCGTTTTTGCGGTGAACCGGGTCATCATAGTAATAGCTGCCGATATTTCTCACACCCCTGCGCTTTCCGGCGCGAACCTGTAAGCTGAAATAATCGCGGCAGATCCCCTCAAACCGGCGAGAGATGAACTCCGTCAAAACGGGTGCTATATACTCGTCGTAGAAAGCCTCCGCCCCCAGCATCTGCAAGGCACTGGCGTTTTTGTATAGAAAGGTGAAATAAAAGCGCAGCAGGTTGTCATTGATTTCAAAGCCGGACTTCTTGTTGTCGCCGAGCTTGTTGATGGGATTGTTGCGGGTGATAATTTCAAGGTCGATCAAGGGCTTCATCTGCTTGGCAAGGTTGCCTGTTTTCTTTGCGTCCAGTTTGTCCTCAATTTCGGTGTAGCGTTTTTTGCTGTTGCCCAGAACCGCAAAGATGCGCTCTGCATTGATTTTGACGGCGTAATCGGACAGCAGCAGCTGGCTGGCATAGAGGTACACCGGGCTTACGGGGTTAAGAATCGTATGGATAATATTCTCTCGCAAGGTAGCCGTGGGACACAGCATTTGGTTTACAAAAGGCGAACCGCCGAAAACCGCGTAATGCGCCGCCTTCTCATAAGGGGGCTTGTCCGGATAGAATTTTGCAGCATCCAGATAGCTCAACTCATTGAGCTTGATGGTGGCGGCGAAACGACCATACAGGGCATTCTTCTCCTGCAGGGTTTCCTTCATCATGCCAATATGCGAACCGGAGATAATAAGCGCAATATTGGCGATACGGTTATCAATAATGCTCTGAAAGATGGAGTCAACCGTTGCAGACTCGTTCATCGCCTTCAGGTAAGGGTATTCATCGATTACAACCACCATCTTTTGAGGCAGCGTATTGAGGTAGGTGAACACATCCTGCAATGCCGTAAACTGCAAAGGCACGGGCAGAATTTGCGCCCGAACCAGCTCCTGCACAAGCCCGTCAATATTGTCCTGCAGTGTGCCCTTCAGGCACTCAAAATAGACTTTTGGGCAGTTGAAGCTTTCCAACGCTTTTTGAATCAGCGTGGTCTTTCCGACACGGCGTTTCCCGTAGACCATTACGGCCTTGCCATAATAATCCTGCTGCAAAAGCGCTAGTTCTTTCTCGCGACCAATGAACATAGGGCGCCTCCCATAACGCTGAATTTGTTTTCACTGAATAAGCTTTCAGCGTTATTGTATCATCTGCCGTGCAAAAAATCAAGCGGTTCTCCTATGTAGCTGAAATAATTCTGTCAGGAATTACTCCCGCAAGAATTATCGTCTTAAGTCCATCGCAGAAATAGGGGTCTTATGATGAATGAATATATCATCTGCTTTTGCTTGAATTACCAATTTCCTTGATTTTCTCGGATAGCAGCTGGTGCAAAATGTCCCGCTGGTCTTGCGTAAAGCGGTACAAATCCGCCAGCGCATCTCCACTACATTGCACTTGCTGCCGAGGTCGCGCATTCGTGCTGGCCGTCGATCTGCCCAGCGGCATCAACACCGATACGGGTGAGGCCGCCGAGGGAGCCGTCCGCGCAGACCTGACCGTGACGTTTGGCAGCTGCAAGCCCCTGCACACAGCTCCAAGCTCCGCACCCTTCTGCGGTGAGATCGTCTGTGCCGACATCGGCATCCGGGACGAATGGCACCCGGCAGGTCTTGCACAGCTTTAAACGCGGAATTTTGCCCTTAGGCAACACCGCATAATTCCCGCCTTACGGCTTAAGCACCGCTCCGGCGGATCTCCGCGCCAAGAGCCGCCGCAAGCGGCG
>UQGL01000046.1 GCA_900540595.1 uncultured Oscillospiraceae bacterium | reverse complement strand
GTTTAAGCGTGAGTTTGTGATATTGGGTGTGGTATCTTTAACTATGGGAAACTCCCTTTGCAGACGTTGCCAAAGGTATGGGTCTGTATGGCTGGAATAGCGATAAGGGTACAGATGAATACAAAAAATTCATGGCCGTAAACAACTCGGTTTTGGACACGACGGGTAAAGATGCTAATGACGAAGCCGGTTTCGCCCGAACCTTCCAAGGTCTGGTAGAGAACAAAACCTCTACCGGCGATGCAAACGGACTGCCGGTATTAAAAGGTACGGGAAGTCTTGTTGACCCGCACTTTAGCAAAGACTTCCTGCAAGGCAAAAACACCTTTAACACCGTGCTGGGTAAGGTGTATGAGAATGTTGCCTTCCCGTTTACGCAAGAAGCTGTTTTTAAGAATAATAGTGATCCAAACGACAAAGAGAAGGAGGCTAAATATTGGTACTATGACAGCAGCCAATCCTCGCTGTATCTGACGCAAGACAAGGACAACAGCAAGTATTATCTGAAATCCACCAAAGATTCAAGCGACAAAGACAAATCAGTAAACCGTGATGCGGGAAACGCGGAGAAAACAACAACGGACGCAAACGGCAATAAGATAAAAACCTACGGTTTCTTCCCGTTCAACAAGAGCGTTGGCAATGGTGGTGCATCCCAATACAACTACGGCTTTGGTGCGAAGCTGCAATTTGACTTTACATTGACCGATGACGGTCAGGTTCAAGTAGGGAATGATCCCAAAGATAAAGTCCCCATTAAGTTCTTCTTCTCCGGTGACGATGATGTGTGGGTCTACATTGACGGTCAGCTGGTGCTGGATGTCGGCGGCGCGCACGGTAAAGCGTCCGGCCTGCTGGAATTTGGACGGACGACTGACGGAACAGCCAACACCGTAATCCCCTATGTCAGCTCCAACAAAGCAGGAGGTGTGGTTTACACCGAAGGTGCTGGTGGCAAATCTGTCTACTTCAACGGCAAAGAAGTCAAATTCGAGAAGAAGGGCAAAATTGTTGATAAGGACGATAAGGAGAAAGAATTCACCCTCGACAAAGGCACCACCCACACGCTGACCATGTTCTACATGGAGCGCGGCATGTGGGAGTCCAACATGGCGGTGGCGTTCAACTTCCCCGACCACAACGAACTGCAGGTCGAGAAAAAGGTCGATGTTACGGGAGTAAACGAGCTGTTCAAGAAAAGTTTCCAAAACCAGAAGATCTTCACCTTCAACATCAAGAATCTGGCCACCCACTACGTCCCAAAAGTTACTTCTTACACAGAGGGTGAAACCAAAGCACTCCCAGAAGCAGCCTATACAGGCGCTCAAAAACCGTCTGACACATCCGCCAGTTTGACCTATGCATCGGAACCACCACCAGAGAGTAAGGCCGGAGACCTCGCTGTGCTGTGGTCAGCCACAAGGGATGACCCAACCAGTGCGCACCGAGAGCAGCGCCGCGGCACCCTGCCATTGAGTACAGCAATCGATATAGGGCAGTACAGCTACCTGACCTTTGATGTCTATGTGGAGGGCGAAACGGCCGATACCTGCGCCTTGGGCAACCTGTATGTGGAGCTTTGGGATAATCAAGGCAACCAAAAAGGCTGTATCAACGGCAAGGGTCTGCAAAGCAGTGATGTCTACGGTGCGGCGACCGCGCTGCATCCGGGGCAGTGGTACACCATACGGCTGCTGCTGAAATCTCTGGAAACCGCCGATAAAGGTTTCAACAATATGCTCCAGAGCATCAAAGTCGGCGATAACTTTGCGCGCAGCATTTACCTGCGAAACTTTACATTCCGCAGTGCGCCGAAGGAGCAGACAAAACCAGGCTTTACGACCGAGCAGTACGACATCCCAGACTATGGCTCTGCCAAAAGCGGACAGTTGGAAAACGCAAAATATGCCGTGTTTTCCTCCGACCGTGGCAATGGGGATGTTGTGGATGAGAACGGCCAGTTCCTGCTGCAGGACGGTGAAACGGTCACCTTTAAGGATCAGTTCCGCCGCGGCAGCTACATAGCCCTGCAGGAGCAGGTTGATCCGAATCTGTATGATACATTCTGGACGGTCTACGAAAATGATGCACCGGTGACAAATGTAAGCGGTGCGAGTGAGTATGTGACGACAGACCCGGATATCAAAAGTCTGGAAAATGTTAAAGACACAGCCCCAGACGATGGCCGGACAGAGCTGGTGATTGACAGAAACGACAAAAATGGAAAACCAATCAAGAACGCATATGATGACATAGCTACTAAGGAACCGGCTGATAATACGCTCGTTTTCCGCTCCTACAGCGATACGCCTGACAAAGACGAGTTGACCAAGCTGAAGGTGGTTTTCACCAACAAGGTCAAGACCGGCAAGCTGATCATACGCAAGTATGCGGCTGGGAAAGAGTCACTGCTCAACGAAACATTTACATTTACCGTCAAGTTCAGCGATGTCGGCGGCCAAGGCCTCGGCGTGGATATTCCGGAACAAAAGTACGAATGTACAGTGAAGAAGCAAGCAGGTGGTCAAGAGTACGGCGAAGTCGTAATTGACAGGATTCCGGTAGGTACACGGTTTGTTGTGTCGGAAGTTGCGCAGGAGGGTACAAACCTGCAATCGGTGACCATCAGCGGCGGCAAAGACTGCGCCATTACCGAGGACGGCAAAAGGGTGCGCGGTTCTGTCGTGGAGGACGATGCCAATGTAGCAACAGCAAAGTTTGTCAATACAAAGCGCCAGCTGATCGACCTAGAGGTTACAAAGCAGTGGCAAAAGCAGGACGGCACGACGAATATTCCGAACAAGGAACTGCCTGCGGCCATCTACCTGAAATTGCAGCGCACAAAAACACCGGAAAAGGAAGACGGTTGGGTGGATGTTGACGGCTATGGAAGCGTTATGCTGAAGCCGTGGTACGATGGCTGGGTCACAACGTTTACCGGCTTGGACAAATTTGATGTGAAAGACGATCCCCATGTGAATTACACCTACCGCGTACTGGAAAGTGCAACGGCAGATGGAACATTCTACGGCGGCTCTGCGGGCAATGTGATTGAGATTGACGGCAAGAAATACACGATTCTCAAGAACACAGTACAAGTTGAAGAGAGCAGTACAACCCCCTTGAAGCTGACTTTGACCAACCAACTGCAAGATGCCAAGTATAACCTGAACATCACAAAGCAAGACGCCGAGAATAAGACAAAGCTGGGCGGCGTGGAGTTCAAGCTGGAGAAGCTGTTGGATAATGGCTACTTGGATGCCACATTTGGTAAAAATGGTGTCGAGGCGGGTACAACCGTAGAAACAACAGGTTTGCTTACATTTAACAATCTGTCCCCCGGCAACTACCGGCTGACCGAAACCAAAACCGCCGAAGGCTACACCCTGCTGGCTGATGCCATCGAGTTTACGCTGACAACGGATGGAGAGTGCAAGCGCGATGCTACTGACTTTGGCGATGTGCAGTACGATTCCACCACGGGCGTGTACAACATTGCCCTGACGATCAACAACCGCAAAAGCTTTGAGTTGCCGCATACGGGCGCGGATGCACCCAGCCTGTGGCTTTTGATAGGCTTGCCCGCGCTGGTGGCTGTGCTGCTGGTGCTGGTGTTCCGCTACAATAAGAAAGGGGGCCGGCGTTAATAACGAAGTCCCCCTCTACACAAACAAATATAAAGAGAAAGAGGTACGAAGAAAAATGAAACTGAAACGTTTACTCACCGCAGCCCTCAGCGCCGTCATGGCCCTAAGCGTCTGCGCCCTGCCCGCAATGGCGGATGAAAGTGGTACGCCGGCAACGACCACCCCCAAAAAGGCCGCAAGTGTGATTGATACCGGTAAAACAGGTTCTATTACAATTAATAAGTATGAATACAACGCGACAAGTAGCACTGATCCGAGAGATGATGGTGAGGGTGGCACATTGATTCCGGCTGGGGCAAAGAAGCTGGATGGTGTTGAATTTACTATTTATAAGGTACAGGATGTGGATTGGTTAAAGCAGTATTACCAGTATACTGGGACTGATGCTGCCAATGCGCCTGTGGAACAGCCCGCAATTACCGATTATGTTGAGTCTGGGAAAATAAAAGCTAGCTATGAGAGTACGAAGATTGCAAGTCAGAAAACTGGTGAAAGCCCGAACGCAGAGGGACAAGTAAAATTTAATGATTTGCCTCTCGGTCTATATGTTGTAATAGAAACAGGGAAACCGGATTCTGTTACAAACGCGACCGATCCGTTTTTGGTTTCCGTTCCCATGACATCGGTTGATGAGCAGAATTGGTTGTATGATATTGTTGTCAACCCGAAAAATAAAACAGAATATGCAGGCATTACTTTACAGAAAAAAGGTATGACCGGCAACACTGAAGATTCTACCGTTATGGGAGGATATAAATTTAAACTTGAAAAATATGTAGAAGGCTCGAGCGGTGCGGCAGGAACTTGGACGCCGATTACCAAAGCAACAAAAAATGGCGTTGATAATGCAGGCACTGATCTGAATCTGACAACCAGCGCTGTGGACGGAACCATTGTTGTTTCTGATTTGAGTGCAGGTGTATATCGCTTTACAGAGGAAACAAGCACCGGCAAATACGGATATATTGTTGACGGAACAACGCACTATATTTTCAAAGTGAAAGGCAAGAACATCGAAGAAATTACTGATGAAGCGGAAAAAACTAAATATTCTGAGGCAGGATATACCAACATTTTTGATGCCAAGGATGCAACCGGAAATAAGGTTAATGTCTACAACTACCGCCCTGATGTTGAGAAGAAGGTAACCGATCGAAAAGGTAACTCTGGTAAAGAAGCAGACTATAATATCGGCGATTCTGTACCGTATGTTGTGACGGTTAAAGTTCCGAAAAATATTGTAAGCTTGAAGAAGTTTTCGATTGATGATACCCCGACCAACTTGGAAGATGATAGCGCTAGTGTCAAGGTCTATAAGGACGGTTCTGAGGTTACTGGTTTCTATGATGTTACCCCGAATGGCAACGGCTTTACTATTTCCTTTACTCCAAGCCTGATGTCTGGTTACGAAGGCGAAACACTTACCATTAAGTATAATGCAAAGCTGCTGAACAGTGCAAGCGTAGATGCGGCCGGTAACTCCAACGCCGTTAAATTGCATTATTCGAATCAGATTCTTCCGACAACAATTCCGGGTGAAGAACCGACACCCACTGAAAACACCATTGAAGATACTACTTATGTCTATACTTTCAGAATCGACATTGTAAAAACAGCAGAAAATAAAACTACTCGCTTGGGCGGCGTGGTGTTTGACCTTTATAAGCAAGTAAAAACATCGAAATTGACGACGGAAGAAGCAGGTAAGAAAATCACAAAAGAAGAAGCAGAAAAGCTTGGTCTGCCAGTTGATGCCGATAGTACTTGGACTAAAATCACCACATTAACTACGAGTATTGACGAGGATCCCGCGAAAAAAGGCACAGCCGAATATAAAGGACTGGCAAGCGGTACTTATTATTTGGTAGAAACCAAAACGGTAGATCAATATAATTTGCTGAGTGCTCCGGTTAAAGTGGAACTGAGTGTTTCTGCAAAGACTACATGGACCAAAAAGAGTGAATACGATGCAGAGGGTAATTTGGTCAAACATGCTGTAAGCAAGAAAACAACGGTATTTGATAATAGCGAGAATGCAAGTACCGGTTATGTTGTTACCAACATTATCAACCGCAAGGGCTTCCAGTTGCCTGTCACCGGCGGCTTCGGCACGCTGCTGTTCAGCGGTATCGGTGTGCTGCTGGTGCTGGCTGGCGTGAGCGTTCTGTTCAGCCTGAAAAAGAAGAACAAGCGTGCGTAAGCCGCACAATCTTAAAATCAAAAGCAAAATAGCGGGGTAAACCATAGGGGAAGGACCGGAAACGGTACTTCCCCTATGGGTGGTTGTGGACATTGCCGATACCCGCAAGGGGAGAGGCGGCTAAGAAGAGGACAGGGATTTTTCGGCAGTGCCCTGCGGGGTGCCGGGGGCGCCGCCCCCTACGGCTGAATGGGTGTCCGCTGCTAAAAGCCTGCGCGCTTACGCGAAAATAACCCCAAAACCATTACAGAAAGGCTCTTTCCTATGGATACCACTGTCAAATTAAAGCTTGGCTTTGCGGCGCTGATGATCGCTTCGGGCATCGGCGTGGCCATGTACCCCGTCATCAGCAATGCGGTGGCGCAGCGTCACGCAAGCTCGGTCATTGAAAGCTACAACGATACCGTGCAGACGATGGACACCGAAAAAATTGACGCCGCCAAGGAGGCCGCGCGCCGCTACAATGAACAGCTTAGCAACGCCATTGACCGCGATGCTGCGGGCGAGGCCGCTGACACCGGCACAAGCTATGTGGACATGTTGGATGTGGGCGAGAGTCTGGGCTACATTACGATCCCGAAAATTGATGTCAATCTGCCGATTTATGAGGGCACCAGTGATGATGTGCTGCTCAAGGGCGTTGGGCATCTCGAGGGGTCCAGCTATCCGCTGGGCGGCGCGGGCACACACAGCGTGCTGACCGGCCACCGCGGTCTGGCCGAGGCGGTGCTTTTTACCGATCTGGACAAGCTGGGCGAGGGCGACCACTTTTACCTGCACATTATGGACGAGGTGCTGGCCTATCAGGTCGATCAGGTCAAGGTCGTGGAGCCGGAACGCACCGAGGATCTGGAAATTATCCCCGGCGGGGACTACTGCACGTTGGTCACCTGCACGCCCTATGCCATCAACACCCACCGTATGCTTGTGCGCGGCACCCGCGTGCCGTATAATGGAGAGGACGAGGAGACCGCCACGCCGCAGACCGTGCAGTATCAGGAGTTGCATACCGGCAATGTTGTCAAGCGTATGGTGGACGCATGGCCGTGGATCAGCGTGACGGGCAGCCTTGTCATCGGCGGTGAGGCGCTGCTTTTGCTGCTGCTGTTGCACCGCTGCAAAAAGCGCGAGGAGGAAGACTGATGAAACGCCTGCTTTTGCAGATTTTTGCATGGCTGGCGATACTGCTGGGCGTTGGGCTTATGCTGCAGCCCACGGTCAGCCAGTATCTGGCGGCGCGGCAAAGTACAAAAACCGTACAAAAATTTGTGCAGGCTGCCGAAGCAGCCGCCCCAGCCGTGACCGAAACCACAGACAACGCCGAGCCTGCCCGCGCTTACCCCGAACTGTACGATGCCCTGCAAGCCTACAATGCGCAGATTTTTGCCGAGGGACAAAGCGGCTTGAAGGATCCCTTTGCCTACGAGACGCCCGCCTTTGACCTGACCGGCTACGGCCTGCCCGATGATATGATCGCCGCGCTGTGGATACCGCGCCTGAATCTGGATTTGCCTGTCTACTTGGGCGCCAGCACGGCCAACATGGCCCGCGGCGGTGCGCTGCTGGGGCAGACCTCGATGCCGCTGGGCGGCGCGAACACCAACACCGTGATCGCCGCGCACCGCGGCTACTACGGTGCGGAGATGCTGCGCAATGTGCAGCAGATACAGCTAGGCGATAAAATCACGCTGACAACACCGTGGGATACGCTGGTCTACCGCGTGTGCGAGCTAAAAATTATACAGCCGGACGATATAAATGCGGTGCTGATACAGCCGGGGCGCGACCTGCTGACCCTGACGACCTGCCACCCCTACACCCAAAATACCCAACGGTATCTGGTTATTGCCGAGCATGACCCCGATGCCGCGCCCGCGACCCACGCGGAGGATCTGACCGAGTGTGACGAGACATGGGACGCTGCGCCGCGTCAGGTGACCGTAGAAACCGACGGCACGACCGCGCTGGAGGAGGTTGCGCCCGAAAGCATCAGCCCCTTGCCCAACGAGGGCGGCAGCGAGGATGCGGGCGGTGCGTACTCCAACTGGATGATTTGGCTGGAAAACAACGCCCTGTGGGCAGGAATTGTGCTGATTGCCGCCGTCATCGGCTGTATGCTGATCTGGCGCGGCCACAGAAAGGATTGACCCATGCAGAATTTCAACGAAAAAGCGCTGGCTGTGACAGCCGAGGTGAGCAAGGCCGTGCTGGGCAAGCCCGAGGTCGTGCTGAAAATAATGATGGCGATGCTGGCCCGCGGTCATGTGCTGATCGAGGACATCCCCGGCGCGGGCAAAACCACGCTGGCACAGGCGTTTGCCCGCGCCATGGACCTGACCCAGAACCGCGTGCAGTTTACACCGGATGTTCTGCCGTCCGATATTGTGGGGTTTTCGCTCTATCAAAAGGAAACCGGCAAGTTTGTCTACCACCCCGGCGCGGTCGCGTGCAACCTGTTTTTGGCTGATGAGATCAACCGTACCAGCGCCCGCACCCAGTCCGCCCTGCTGGAGGTCATGGAGGAGAGCGCCGTCACGGTGGATGGCGTAACGCGCCCGCTGCCCCAGCCGTTCACGGTCATGGCTACGGAAAACCCTGTCGGCTCGGTCGGCACGCAGATGCTTCCGGAGTCGCAGCTGGACCGTTTTATGGTCTGCGTGGTCATGGGCTACCCTGACGCCGAGGCGGAAATGGAAATTCTGGCCCGCCAGCCGCGCCATGCCCTGCTGGACCGTGTGCAGCCCGTGATGGACAAAAACGACCTGCTGGCCATGCAGCAGCAGGTGGATGAAGTGTTTATGAGTGACGAGATTCGGCGGTATATCGTGGAGCTTTCCCGCACAACGCGGCAGGACGGCCGATTGGCGCTGGGGCTGTCGCCCCGTGCATCGCTGGCTGTGGCCGGTATGGCCCGCGCCGCAGCCTACCTGAGCGGGCGCAATTATGTGGCCCCGCAGGATGTGACCGCAATTTTTGCCGATGTGACCCACCACCGTCTGCGCCTGACCGAGCAGGCGCGCACCGGCGGCGAGACGGTGGAGAACATTATTGCGGATGTTCTGCACACCACGCCGCGCCCCCGCCCGGAGAAGCCGTCCCATGGCAGGTAAGGTCGGCTGCGGGCTGCTGCTGGCTGTGCTGTTTGCCGTGGCTGCAGTCAGCCGTGCGCCGTTTGCGGTGTTTCTGCTGGCATGGGCGGTGCTGGTGGTGGTGTTTCTGGCGTGGTATGCCCGCACACTGCGCCGGGATGTGACGGCAGCGTTGCAGCTGCCCGCCCGCCCCGTGCGCCCCGGCGAGGAATTTGCCGTGTTGGTGCAGCTGCACAACGCCGGGCGGCGGCCTGTGCCGGAGCTGCGTGTCGTTTTGCAGGCAGTGGACGCCGAGAGTGGTACGGCGATTGAATTGCCCTGCGGTGCAATGCTGGCCCCGGGTCAGCGTGCCGACCTGCGCGTAACGCTGCGCGCCGCCAAAAGCGGCCTGTGGCGGTTCCGCGTGCGGGAAATCACGGTGCGCGACCCGCTGGGCCTGTTTGTCGTGCCCTGCGCCGTGCCGCCCCAAAGCCGGGAGCTGTGTGTGCTGCCGCCCGCCGAGGGTGAGGACGATGGCGCGGGCACAAAGCCGCAAAATAAGGTGGAGAAGGTGACCGCCGCAGGCCGCGACATGGCTGACGGCGTTTACGACCTACGGCCTTACCGTGCGGGGGATTCACTGAAGCAGATACACTGGAAGTTGACTGCCCGCGTGGGCGAGCTGACCGTGCGTGAGCCGCTGGGCGCGACCTATTGCGCCGACCCGGCCGGGGCAATCATGGCAGAGGGAGCCGATGCGCCGCAGCAGGTGCTGCACTTCGCTCAGACTGCCGTAAAACGGCTGCGCACCATGACCCGCCGCAGGACCGCCGACCCGGACACGGGACTGGTGTTTATTGACCGTGTGCTGCTGCCCCGCACCGGGGCTGTGGCGCACCCTGTGCTGGAAACGGCAGTGGATTTACTGATTTTGGAATTGCTGGCGTTGGGTCTGCTGGCGGCTTTGAACGGCGCGTTTGCGCTGGCGCTGCCTGTTTGGGTATGGCTGGGCACGGCGGCGCTGTGCCCGGTGTGGCTGGCGCTGCACCGCGCCCCGCTGCCCAACGCTGCCCGTCGTGGAATGATGCTGGCGCTGGCTGTGGGGTATCTGGTGCTGCTGTTTGTGTTGCAGCGGACATTTCTGGCCGGTGCGCAGCAGTGCGCGGATGCCGTAAGACTGAGCCTGAATACACGATTCGAAGCAAATTTTGCGGTGGTGACTTCGCCGATCCCGGCGCAGAGGGGGCTGTTTGTGCTGCTGGCTGCGATCCCTGTCACGGCGTTTCTGGCCGCAGTAACCGCCTGGCACGCCGATGCACTGCTGCTGGGGCTGGCGCTGCTGCCGGTCGTAGTATTTACACTGCTGGCCGGGACAGGCAGCGCCGTTTTGGGATGGCTGCTGCTTTTGCCCGGCTGGCTGGGGGCCTGCGCGGCGGCGCGGTCGGTGCAGCGAAAGCGGCTGTGGGGTGGCAAGGATTCCGCCTCCTATGCTGCCAACCTGCAGACCCACCGCACAAACCAAAAATTGGCCGCTGCCGGTATGGCAGTGGCCTGCACCGTATTGTTTTTGCCTGCGCTGGCGCTGCGCCCGGTGCTTACGCTGCCGCTGAACGCGCTGCAGCCGGTGACCGACAAGGCTCAGGCAGCGGTGCTGAGTGTCGCAATCGAGTGGCTGCCGAAGATCAGCGGCGGCGCATTGAATTTCCATCTCAGCGCGGCGGCGGGCGGCGTTGAGGACGGCAGCCTGACCCAAGGCAACGGCCTTGCGCTGACCGGGCTGGAGGATCTGATGGTCACGGCCAGTGCCATGCCGGAGGAGACCGTCTATCTGCGCGGTTTTATTGGTGCGGACTATGACGGAACAAGCTGGCAGGCGGGTGATGCCGCAGCCTTTGACAGTGCGGCGTCCAACTGGAAGACCGATGGCAACGGTCGGCTGGCCATAGCCAACCTGCCGTTTTTGCGCGCGGCCTACAGTGGCACAGAGCCCCGGCAAATGACTGTGCAGCGTCTGCATGCAAATGATGCTTACACTTTTGCACCGTATAATGCGTATTTTAACGATTACTACACGCCGGACGGTGATGGAGCCATTGCAGGGCAGACCACACAGGATGATACATTCTACTATTTTCCGCGCAAGCAGGCCAAAGAATTGCTGGCTGCCCGCGCTGACGGTGACGCCAGTGTGCTGGATCGCCTTGAAAGCGCCTATGCTGCCTATGCCGAGGCGCGTTATCTGGCTTTGCCCGCAGGCGCGGAGTACGATGCAATCAAGGAAGAGCTTGACGCACTGGTGAAGGAGCGCAAGCTGAAGGACAACGATACCGATGGCCGCCGCACGCTGGTGCGCAGTTGGCTGAATGAGCGCTGCCATTACAGCGCCGATGCCGCCGCGCCTGATGGGGCGGATCCGATACTCTATTTTTTGAACGAGAGCCATGCCGGCAGCAGCACGCAGTTTGCTTCGGCGGCGGTGGTGCTGTGCCGAATGCTGGGACTGCCGGCCCGGTATGTGGTGGGCTATGCCGCGCCACAAAGCCTGTTTACTGCCCAAGGGAACGGCAGTTACCGTGCTGTTTTGCAGGATGACAACGCGCACGCATGGGCTGAGGTCTATCTTGCCGGGCAGGGCTGGACGCCGCTGGAAGTGACGCCCGGCATGGCAGCGGAGCTCACTGAAGGTGAACTGTCAGCTGATACACCGCTGGCCGGACAGAATGCTGCCAACGAAGATGACGCACCGCTGCCAACACAAAACGAAACGCAAACCCCTGACAGTACATCGCGGAATACGGCACTGCTGTGGGTGTTGCCGGTAATTTTGTTGCTGGCCGTGCTGGTGATAGTCGAGGTTCGCCGTGTACGCCGCACACCGCTGCAGATCGTGCAGGCGGAGTTCCGCGCGCTCTACCGCAAAATGCGGCGCTGCGGGCTGGGGGAGAATGTCTCCTCCGATGAGGCGGCGTTTGCGGAATTTCTGCAGGCGCATTGCCCGCAAACAGACGGCGAGACAATTCAAAGCATGCTGGCTGCTGTGCAGACGGCACAGTTTGCACCCGGGCCGTGTACACAGGAAACAGCGCAAGGGGTGCGCACCATTTGCCGGAAACTGCGCAGAAAAATGCGCAAGGGCGTTGCGTAAAGATGTGAAATGTATAAAAAATAGTTGACTGTTCGTAAAAAAATGATTATGATAATAGTAAAATAGCTGCGGGAGATGAGAAATGATGGCGTGCTTGCCGATGAATGATAAAGTGGTCGATATTACGCAGAGTACGGAGACGGCGGATGCGCCAAAAACAAAGGTATACCGTTCGATGATCGGAAACGGACGCATCAGCCCCGCAACCCGTCAGCGCGTGCTGGACTATGTGAAGAAGCACAACTGTACCCTCGATGTGCCAGCCTGCGGGGCGGATAATCGTTGCTCGTACAACATTTCACTGGTGATTTCAAAGCAGTTCTCCGACTTTGAGATGCCTTTTTTGCGCAAGATAATGCGCTCAGTTTACTATGTGGCGGGTGAGTACGATTATGATGTCCTGCTGACACTTGTGGACGAGAACGAGACCCGCCCTGTGGAGCGGCTGCTGGGCAACCGGAAAATTGACGGCTTGATTTTGACCCGCACGCTGGAGCGCGACCCGCTTATACCATTGCTGAAAGCGCGCAAGCTGCCGTTTGTCGCTATTGGTCAGCCAGAGGATGATGAAATCCTCTCGGTCGATCACGACCAGGTAGGCGGTTGCCGCGAGATGACGAGCCTGCTGTTGATGAAGGGCATGAAGCATATAGCGCTGCTGGGTGGCAGCATGCTGTACACGGTCAATCAGTCCCGGCTGGAGGGCTTTCGACAGGCCTATGACAAGGCGGGCCAGGAAATTGATGAGGGCTTGCTTTTTTTGGAGCTGGAAACCGATGATCTGCGGATGTGGGCTGTGCAGCAGGCAGTGGAGCGCGGTGCGGATTGCATCCTGTGCATGGACGAGCGTCTGGCTCAGCTGTCGCTGAATGTACTAAAGCAGCTGAACCTGCGTGTGCCGCAGGATATCCGACTGGCATCGCTGTATGACAGCGAGAATCTCGCCAACGCCGTGCCGCCCATCACAGCGGTACAATTTAATGCCGACATTCTGGGCCTCAAGGCTACCCAGCAGCTGCTGTGCGCATTGCAGGGGGAGAAGGTGGAGACCAGAATAGAACTGGGCTACCAAGTAAGCTTGCGGGAGTCAACGCAGATATAGTGTGCGGTTTTCCAAAGATTTCAGAACATGCTTGCAGATACGCTGGAGCAGTTTTAATGTATCCTGAACGATTGCGTACCTTTATATATAAGGGATAAGGGACCGTGATACATTTCTACACCGCTAACCTTACCCTCCGCCCTGTAGGGGCCGGGCATGCCCGGCCCGCAACCTACCCGATACCACAACTTGTGGCCATCGCACAACAAATCCCCAACATGCACCTTGCCCAAAAATCCCTCT
>UQGL01000045.1 GCA_900540595.1 uncultured Oscillospiraceae bacterium | reverse complement strand
CGCAGATGCCGTGCCGCAGCCGCCGGAGCGGTGCTTAAGCCGTAAGGCGGGAATTATGCGGTGTTGCCTTAGTCCAAACCAGCCTGCCACGACAAAATACTGCTCTGCTCATTGCGTCATACTATAATCATTTCTGCTGCCAAAAGACGGACATTGGCTTTTTTCAGGCTGGTCGTAAGCGCCATCCTAGAATAGGGTTTTGTGGGCCATACCTTTGGACACGAAGAAGCGAAAAGTAACTCATCGGCTTGAGAAACACCGTGATGGGGCAAAGACACTTGCAAAACGCGCGGTTATCCTTGCACACAAAAAGCCTCTGCCGGTTGAGTATCGGCAGAGGCGCTTTCATTTCCTCTTGTTTTTACTTTGTTCCTTTTTCAGGGATCTTTTCTCGCAGTGTTTCCAAACGGTTGAGTGCCTCGTTCAGAGTATCATCTTTCTTGGCAAAGTGGAAACGGATCAAATGATTGACCGGCTCCCGGAAAAAACTGGAGCCCGGTACCGCACCTACGCCGACCTTGGCAGCCAGATCCTCACAGAATTGCAGGTCACTGTCATAACCGAACGCAGAGATGTCCAGCATCACATAATACGCGCCCTGTGGAATGTTGTGAACAAGGCCCAAATCGTCCAAGCCTTTGCAGAACAGATCTCGCTTATGCGTATATTTTTGCAGCAAATCATCGTAATAGTCCTGCCCGAATTTCAAGCCGGGTATAACGGCCTCTTGTAATGGGGCTGCTGCACCGACCGTCAAAAAGTCGTGTACCTTTTTTGCGCGTTCGATGATGGGCGCGGGTGCGATGACATAGCCCAGCCGCCAGCCTGTTACAGAATATGTCTTGGACAGCGATGAGCAGGAGATCGTCCGCTCCCACATGCCGGGCAGAGTGGCAAAGTAAGTGTGGGTGTGCGGCGCATAGACGATATGTTCATAAACTTCATCGGTGATGACATAGACATCATATTTTTTTGCCAGCGCAGCGATGGTTTCCAATTCCGCACGAGTGAACACCTTTCCACAGGGGTTTGATGGATTGCATAAAATAAGCGCCTTGGGATGCTGGCGGAAAGCATTCTCCAGCATCTCCGGATCAAAGTTGAAAGCAGGCGGTGTCAGTGGTACATAAATCGGCTCCGCACCACTCAAAATCGTGTCCGCACCGTAGTTCTCATAAAACGGCGAGAAGATGACTACCTTATCCCCCGGGTTCGTCACCGTCATCATGGCGGTCATCATCGCCTCGGTGCTGCCGCAGGTTACGACAATCTCACTGTCCGGGTCGATGGCGCGGCCCATGTAGTGCGTCTGCTTTGCGGCCAGCGCCTCGCGGAAGTTCTGTGCGCCCCAAGTGATAGAATACTGGTGGTAATCCTCATGGGCGACCTCGGCCAGACGGTCCAAAATTTCCTTCGGCGGGTCAAAATCCGGAAACCCCTGTGAAAGATTTACCGCTCCATATTTATTGGAGATACGGGTCATTCGGCGGATGACAGAATCCGTAAAACCGGCAGTACGGTCAGATAACGGCTGCATAAGCAGTTGCCTCCCTAAAGATTAGATACATTTAGAATAGCGGATCAGGCATATCAGCCCGACATGCGGCCTTTTGCGTGCATGGTGCAAGACACCCTTTATAAGCGCAGCCCTTTTATATCCTTGATGCGCGACAAAATCATATTACAGCTGCAGCTCTGCACACCGGGCAGGGTGTCGATGACTGTGTGCAAAAATGTTTCCATTTCCTCAGCAGAGGCCGCAACGGCGTGAACATGCAGCTTATCCCTGCCGGTCACACGGTAGATCTGCGTGACAGTGTCGTGCCGGTCCAAAATCTGCGTGACCTGTACCAGACAGTCGGGCGTTGTCTCAATCTCGAAATAGCAGGACACCGCACCGCTGATTTTCTGCGGGTTTATGACGGTCGTATACTCCTCAATGATGTCCTTTTGCTCCAGTGTCTGGATCCTTGCCTTCACCGCGACTCTGGATATGCCGATTTTCTCCCCGATGTCCGAGTAGGAAATGCGCGCATTTTCTATGAGCAGCCGTACGATTTTCTGATCCAGTGCGTCCAGCCCGTCCAGATACATAGCGTTCCCTCCGTCTGTAAACTTTCTATGCGTATCATAGCACCATTCTTTCCAAAAGTAAATATGCCGTTGACGCGCCGTCTTTGCCGCGCTATAATAGTTTCGATTCGCAATTATCAGCTTTCGTTTTGTGAGGATTCGCTATGAACCGAGATTTAACAAAGGGTCCTGTCGTGCGGTCAATGCTTCTGTTTGCCATCCCCATGATTTTGGGTGACCTGCTGCAGCAGTGCTATAACATCGCTGACACGCTTATCGTCGGGCAATTTTTAGGACGAAACGCCTTGGCGGCAGTCGGGTCTGCCTTTACGCTGATGACCTTTTTGACCTCGGTCATTCTGGGGCTTTGCATGGGCAGCGGCGCACTGTTTTCCATGCGTTTCGGGCAGCGGGACGAAACTGCCCTGCAGGAAAGCCTCTGCGCATCGTTTTATTGCATTGCGCTTATCACCGTGCTTTTGAACCTTATCGCCTTTGCATGCCTTGACGGACTTCGTATTTTTCTGCGGGTCCCTGCCGAAGTTTGGGGCGATATGCGCGTCTACCTGTTCCTCGTCTTTTTAGGGATACCCGCCATTTTCCTGTACAACTTTTTTGCTTCGTATTTAAGGGCCATCGGCAATTCAGTGATCCCGCTGGTCTTTTTGGCGGTTTCCTCGGTGCTGAACATCGTGCTGGATCTCTGGTTTGTCGTAGGGTTAAACAAGGCGGTCGCCGGGGCTGCACAGGCCACCGTGATTGCGCAGTATATTTCCGGTGTGGGTATTGCCGTCTACACTTGGGTGCGCTTTTCGCAGGTGCGCTCGGTTGCAAGGCCGCGCACCTTACGCGCACAGAGGATTCGGGAAATATTCTCCTATTCCTCGCTGACCTGCATCCAGCAGTCGGTGATGAATCTCGGTATTCTTATGGTGCAGGGGCTTGTGAACAGCTTTGGCCCCGTTGTGATGGCAGCCTTTGCTGCTGCCGTAAAAATCGATGCTTTTGCTTATATGCCGGTGCAGGATTTCGGCAACGCCTTCTCCAC
This sequence comes from uncultured Oscillospiraceae bacterium, assembly GCA_900540595.1. Lineage (GTDB taxonomy): Bacteria > Bacillota > Clostridia > Oscillospirales > Ruminococcaceae > Gemmiger. Next base: position 10,444 of record UQGL01000045.1, on the reverse strand, counting down.
CTTTATTGCGCAGAACTACGGTGCAAAGCAAAACGACCGCATACGCTCCGGTCTGAAAAGCGCCGTCCTGATATCGGTCGCTTTCTGCGTGGTGCTATCCACGCTTGTTTGCGCATTTGCCAAACCACTGATGCTGCTTTTTGTCGATGCCGGGGAAACTGAAATTCTGCGTGAGGGTGTACGGTATCTGCATATTGAGGGTTCGTTTTACTGCGGTATCGGCTGCCTGTTCTTGCTGTATGGCCTCTACCGCGCATTGGGTAAGCCGGGCATGAGCGTTGTGCTTACCGTCATCTCGCTGGGCACCCGCGTTGCCCTCGCCTACCTGTTGTCCTCCCTGCCCTCCATCGGCGTGACCGGCATCTGGTGGTCCGTTCCCATCGGCTGGGCGCTTGCAGATTTTGTAGGATTTGTGTATTATAAAAAGAAAATCAACTTATATGACGGCAGCCAGCCATAAAAGACCGCCGATTGCCTTTAAAGGGAGCAGCTATGCAGATCAGCCAGTTTTTTCTCAACGGAGACATGAAAGGCGCTCTTGCCTATATGCGCAGCCATGAGGCGTTCAAGGAGATTCTTCCCGCCTATACCGCCATCTTTGAGGATTGTAAATACCGCACCTATGAAATACCGGACATGCTCAACGCTGTTTTGCGGTTGTATCAGGTATATTTCCGGGACACCTTTTATTGCGGCTCACCGGAAGCGACGGCCGCAGACAAGCTGTTGACCGAGTTGAAGCATCTTCTGAATATGCCGGATGCCGATGAAGATACTTTAGTCGAACAGCTTCAGTCTGTGTTTGAAGAAAACGGCTATCATGCGCTTTTCGGGAAAACGCAGGGCTATTACGGCCCGTATATCTGGCGTGACACGGTTCCGACCGTCTACCGTGTCGAATTGCCGGATGGTGCAGCCGAATACACCGTCAACATTCTGAAAGGCTTCGTGTTCCGGAGTTGGCTGGATTATCTGACCTTCGGCAAGCAGGGTACGGGCGGCTGGGCTTCGCCCGACGGCACGATCAACTGCATCGAGCAGGCGTATGATTTTGAAAGCGAACGGTTTCTTGTATCTCTTTTAAAGCACGAGGCACAGCACACCGTTGACATGAAGCGATTCCCGGGAATCACTCCCGCAGAGTTAGAATACCGGGCAAAGCTGGTGGAGCTGCATTACTGCAGCAATTTAGGATTGCTGCAAAAATTTCTATTGGCAGCAGATGAACGAAAGAGCAAGGATAGTCATGCACTGGCCTGTGCGCAAATCAAACTTGCATTCGCACATACAAACCAAGCAGACCTTTCCTGCATACAGACAAAGGCACTGGAGCTGCTTCACGCGCACACGAAAATAATGAAAGAAAAATACACTGTACCAGATGCAAGTCCATTATCTTCGTAATTTACTTATGCCCCTGCATCGTCCAAGCATCTAATGCCAATATCTGCACATACGATCTCACCGCAGTACACGGCAGAATTTTTGGCAGCATGCAGCGGTTTATAGCTGTCGAATGTCACGGTCAGATCAGCACTGACAGCCCCTTCGGCAACTTCGCCCGTATCGGTGGCAATACCGCTTGGCAGATCAAGAGCCAACACAAATGCTCCCGCCGCCTGCGCGCAATGTATCAGCGCGCAGGCAGCGCGTCCGGCCGGGCGCAGACTGCCATGGAATCCGGTGCCGTACAAGGCATCTGCCACCACCCTGAAGTGCTGCGGCTCCAGAGTTGCAGCATCACGGCAGACGGCGATCTGAAGGCCCTTCAGGCGTGCATAATTGGTTATGGCATCAGGTGTTTTCGGCTCGCCCTCCGCCAGCAGGACCGTCACCTGCCAACCTTCTAAGGCAGCCGCGCGGGCAAGCACAAAGCCGTCACCACCGTTGTTTCCCTTACCGCAAACAACAAGCAGTGATGCCGCTTGCGGGAATCGTGCCCGCAGCTGCGCGTAGGCAGCAAGGCCCGCATTCTCCATCATCTGCAGGTACGGGATTCCCCGTTCATTTGCAGCCCGTTCAATTTCTTTCATCTGTGCGGCAGTCACAATGCGGCGGTCCATCTCAAGTCTCCTTTTGCCAGACACTCGACACACGGTCTTTGTGCCTGTATTTTCATCAAAGCTTGTGCCACATTATACCGCTTTAGGCTGCGGATTGCAATCGTCCCGGCATTAAAGCGCATCCTTCATACTTTTTACATAGGCGCCGATCTTATCCGTGGTCTCGGCCTTGGCGCTCTTGGTCGAAAGCGCCGCCAGAAAGGCAGCGTTCTGGGTCGGGGTCGTCCCCCTCCAGATGGATACATCGGCTCTCGATAGATAAACTCATGGTACCACTCTCCCTGTTGGGTATTCCGGGCGGTCACTCTCCCCCGCCCTGTTTGCTTTACGCTTCCGGCGTATAGTTGACTTCCAGCACAATGTTCTCAAAGGTCACGGCACGCACCTCACCGCCGCCGGTCGGGTTGGACGGCTCATACTGGATCTTATAGCCGTCCTGCTTGAATTTTTGGATGATGTGGTCCAACTCCGGCCGACTGTTCACCTTGATGCAGATATGGGCAAGCCCCGTGCGGTTGGGGTCCTTGGGGGCATCTACGATCTCAGGCTTTGTCATCAGCTCGATCCATGCACCCTCATCCAGCTGCAGGATGTCGGAGTAGTAGTTGTTTTCCTCCTCGTTATAGGTTTTCAGCAGCGTTGCGCCGAAGTAATCCTCAAAGAATTTTCGTGCACCCGCCAAATCCTTTACAAAAATGCCTACATTGCCGATTCTCATGGTTGTATCCCCCTTATATAGTCTGTTGATACATGGGTGTGGACAGATATTTCATACCGTTGTCCGGCAGAATGACTGCGATGCTTTTGCCTGCATATTCTGCGCGCTGCCCGACCTGTACCGCGGCATGCAGCGCAGCCGCTGCCGATGTGCCGAGAAACAGTCCCTCCGTATGCAGGACATCATGGGCCGTGGCGTAGGCCTCGGCTGTGCGGACATTGATGTATTCATCGCTCCAATCCGGTGTCAGATACTCCGACAGTTCTTCTTCCGGCACACCGTAGGCCGGCAGAACACCGTCGATAATCTGCACATCCGGATGCTCCGGCGTCAGGCGGGAGTCTGGATGGGGCTGCACCAGCACGACCCGCAGCCCGGGGTTGCGGCTGCGCAGATACCGCGCCGTGCCGCTGCCTGTACCGCCTGTGCCTGCCATGCAGACCAGCACATCCACATTGCCGCCGGCATCCTGCCAGATCTCCGGCCCTGTTGTGCGGAAATGTGCCTCCGGGTTGGCCGGGTTGGCTGCCTGATTGTTGAAATACGCCCCCGTGCGTCTGCAGTAGGCGGCAATTTCCGCCAGGGTTGCCTCGCGCTCCGGCTCCTGCCATGGGTGGCTGCGCTCTGCTTCGGGGCGCAGGCCGATTGCATCCTTATAGTCCAGCAGCCGTGCGCCGTAGGCCTGCAGGATCAATCGGCGCTCCAGCGAGGCACCGCGCTCAAGAAAGATCTCCATCCTGTAGCCGCGTGCAGCGGCAAATGCCGCCAGCCCGATGCCGGTGTTTCCGCTGGTCTGCTCCACAATGGTTCCGCCCGGCTTCAGCGCCCCGCTTTGTTCGGCCGCTTGAATCATCGCCAGCGCCGCGCGATCCTTTACACTGCCGGTCGGGTTAAAAAATTCCAGCTTTGCGAGGATATGCGCCCCGCAGTGCTGCTGCCGTTCAAAACGGTCAAGCTCCATCAGCGGCGTATGACCCACCAGCTCATCAATGGAATGTACCACCCCTGCCATACTGCCTTTCCTCCCCTGTCAGATGCTGTAATCGAAATCATCCGTGACCGTGCGCAGAAAGCGCTTGCTTGCCTCCTGCTTCGGATGCAGGAAGAACTCCTTGGCGGGGGCTTCCTCCGCCACAATGCCGTTTTCCATAAAGATGATGCGGTCGGACACATTGCGGGCAAAGCCCATCTCATGGGTGACGACCACCAGCGTAAGTCCATCGGCAGCCAGTTGGGTGATGGTATTCAGCACCTCGCGGGTCAGCTCGGGGTCCAGCGCCGAGGTAGGCTCATCGAAAAGCAGTACCTCCGGCCGGAATGCGATGGCGCGGGCGATGGCCACGCGCTGCTGCTGCCCGCCGGAAAGCTGGTCCGGGTAAAAATCCTTCCGGTGGAGCATCCCGACCTTTTCCAGCATCTCGTCTGCGGTCTGCTCCGCTTCGGCCCGGTCTACGCCGCGGGCGGTAATCAGCCCCTCCAGCACATTCTGCCTGACCGTCATGTTGCGGAAAAGGTTGAAGTTCTGGAACACATAGCCCATCTTCATCCGCAGGGCACGGATCTCATTATGGCGAAGCTTTGTAATATCCTTTTCAAAGTCATCAACCCGGATGGTGCCGCTGTCGGCCTTTTGCAAAAAGCTGATGCACCGCAGCAGGGTGGTCTTGCCGGACCCGCTGCTGCCCAGTATCGAGATGACCTCCCCGTTGTTGACACGAATGTCAACGCCCTTCAGCACCTGGGTCGTGCCGTAGCTGCAATGCAGATCCTTTACTTCCAACATGGGTAGGCTCCTTTTATTGTCAGACCAGTTTATCTGGCGTCACGCCGAGAATATCGTTAAAATAGTTGTTGGCGATCATCATCACACCCATGGCGGTGATCACTACGATCTCCTCCTCGGTAAAGTTTGCTTTCAGCTTATCAAACAGCTCCTGCGGCACATGCTTGGGATCCTCCGCAATGGCCTGCCCGTAATCGATCAGGATCTGCTCCTTCTCGGTAAACTCGAATGTATCAAAGTTGATGCCGTTTTTCTTGAGCAGGTTGCGGAAATAGATGCTGCACACAAGGCAGCCGTTCGTCTGGGAGATGGCATATTCAAAAAAGTCTGCTGCACGCTTGCCGATCAGCCGCTGCAGCTCATCATCCAGCGCATAGGAACCTGCCTCCACGGCGTTGAACGCAGCTGCGTTGTGCAGCAGCGTGCGCTTTTCTGCGGTCAGCGCGTGACCCTCGGCCAGATGGTCGGCAATAATCTTCTGAATGCTTGCGGGGGCAGTCTCGGGGTTGATCTCACTGATAATAGCCATAATTAAGCAGGCTCCTTTCCAAGCTGTGCAATTTGTTTTGGTGTATTCCACGCAAGGCGTTTTTCCAGCACGCCCTGCAGTAAGGTAAGTACGGTGTTTAAGAGCAGGTAGACAAGGGCTACCTCGCAGTAAAGCGCAAACGGCTCAAATGTGCGGGCGGCGATCTGCTGGGCGGTCTTGAACATCTCAACCACCGTGATGCTCGCCGCCAGTGAGCTGTCCTTCGTCAGGCCGATCAGCGAGCTGAACAGCGTAGGGAACGCGACCCGCGCCGCCTGCGGCAGAATGACCCGCATCATGATCTGACCGGAGCTCAGGCCGATCATATACCCAGCCTCCCACTGTCCCTCCGGCACGGACTGGATCGCAGCGCGTATCGTTTCGGACATATAGGCGGCGTAATTCAGCGAGAATGCGATGACCGCTGAGGGAAACGCGTCCAGCGTGATACCCAGTGACGGCAGACCGAAGAAGATGATATACATCTGGACGATAAGCGGTGTGCCGCGGAACACCCAAACATAGACGCGGGCCAGTTGCTTGAGGATGCGGACATTCTGCACCTGGATCAGTGCCAGTGCAAACGCCAGCACAAGGCTCAGCGCGTAGATGCATACCGTCAGCGGAATGGTGGCCTTAAAGCAGTAGAGCACCAGCCGCGGGAACGAGGAGATCAGGATCTCCGCCAATCTTTCCGTCATTGTGTTTCACCTTGCCTGTAATACAGTTATTGATACGCGGACTCGGTATAGTCGCCGCCCAGATACTTTTCAGAGATCTCCTTCAGCTTGCCCTCCTCGCGCAGCTCTGCAAGTGCGGCGTTGATGGCATCCAGATATTCGGTCTCCCCCTTGCGGACGGGAATGGCAACGACATCCTCGGAATCCGGGATGACGAAGGCCTCCTTCAGCTTATCCTTTGCATCGGGATGCTCGTCCAGATAGGCGTTCAGCACCGGTACGCTGGTGCCGAGGAAGTCTGCGCGGCCGGAAAGCACAAGGTCGATAGCCTCAGAGCTGGTGTCGATGCCGATGATCTCTGCGCCCTGCGCCTCATACCACGGGATGAAGGCGTTCGTAGCGTTTGTGGCGATCTTCTTGCCCTTTAAGTCCTCCGGCGTCTGGATGCTGTCATCATCGGCCCGCACGACAACGCGGCGCGCTTCATAATAATAGGGGTCAGAAAAATCGTATTTTTCGGCGCGCTCATCGGTGATGCTGACGCTGTTGATAACCGTATCAAACCGGCCGGAGTCGATGCCGATGAGCAGCGAATCCCACGCAGCCTCCTGAAACTCTGCCTCGACACCAAGCTTTTCGGCCAATGCCTTGCCCAGCTCGATGTCAAGCCCCGTCAGCTCGCCGCTGTCATCGTGGTAGGTGAACGGCGGGTAGGTACCCTCGACGCCGATGACCAGCTTGCCGGCGGCCTTAACCTTTTCCAGTTCCCCGCCCTCTGCGCTCGCAGCAAAGGTGCTTTCAGCCGTTGCGTCTGCCGATGCAGCGGAGGAGGCGGTACTGCCGCACCCGGAAAAAACAGCGGCGGTCAGGGTGAAGGCCAGCAGAGCGGCGGCGGTCTTTTTAACGATGCGTTTCATACTCAATTTCTCCTTTATATCGGTCGTCTATCGTTTGTTTTTACATCAGGATACAAAAATGCCCGGCGCTTAACAGAAGCGGCCGGGCAGGTACGGTATATGGCTTCACCCGCAATGCGGGTGTTCTACATCGGTGCAGCGCGAACAGAGCGAATGCACCGCGGCCATACAGTTTGCCCGGCAGCACGGCATTCGACAACACATGATGGATGCAATTTTGCTGATACGGTACATAGTGACTTCTCCCTTCGCGGTAGTTGTTTGGATTCGATGGGTGTATGATACACCCATCTACCTACTATGTCAATATGTTTATAGGAATTTATTTTGCTTTTGCTCTTACAGCCAGAATTACCGCATAATAGTAAATACATTTGTGTGTTTTGCCGCATTGTGTCTAATCAAATTGCTGTGCACAGCACCGCACAGGTATATTTTACTTTTTCTTTACCGTATACAGATACGGCACCTACATTCTGCTCTTGAAAAATCACGGTTGTGTGCTATAATAGCTCTGTTACTCTGTCTCAATATTTATCTGCCGCATACCGGGTTATACATTTTCGGTATGCGCAAGGCCCTGAATAGACCGGGCAGAATGGATACAAGTGATGAAAATCAGGAAAATTCTTGTTGCTGTGATTTCGCTTTTTATGGTAGCTGCGCTCCTTACCGGCTGCGGCACGGCAAGCAACACCAGCGGAGCGTCTGACCTGCCTGTCATAAAGCTGGGCAGTGACAGCTACCCGCCGTACAACTATCTCGATGAGGACGGCAACCCGACCGGCATTGATGTTGAGCTTGCCACCGAGGCCTTCGCAAGAATGGGCTACCGGGTCGAGATCGTACAGATCGACTGGGAGAAAAAGAAGGAACTCGCTGAGAGCGGCGCGATCGACTGCATCATGGGCTGCTTTTCTATGGAGGGACGGCTGGACGACTACCAGTGGGCCGGCCCGTATATAGCAAGCCGTCAGGTCGTTGCCGTGAACGAGAGCAGCGATATCTATACCCTGCAGGATCTCGCCGGCAAAAACCTTGCTGTTCAGTCCACAACAAAGCCGGAGGGCATCTTTCTGAAGCGCACTGATGAGCGGATTCCCAAGCTTGGCAACCTCATCAGCCTTGGCCACAGAGAGCTGATCTTCACCTTTCTGGAAAAAGGTTATGCCGATGCGGTGGGCGCACACGAGGAATCCGTCGTGCAGTATATGAAGGATTACGATGCCAAATTCCGCATTTTGGAAGATCCTCTTATGACGGTCGGCATCGGCGTTGCCTTTGCAAACAACGATGACCGCGGTCTTTGCGAAGAGCTTGACCGCACCCTGGAGGAAATGCGGCAGGACGGCACTTCCTTGAAAATCATCGGAAAGTATCTTGACGAGCCGGAAAAATACCTTGAGGTGGATACTCTTGAAAAAGACAACTAAATCTGCTGCCCCGGGCAAAAAATTCTGGATCTGCGGGGCGCTGCTGGGAATATGTCTGCTCTGCCTTGTCGCGCTGTCGCTCTTTCAGAGTGATAAGGCCCGCGAACAGGCCGATCTTTTGGGCATCGTAAATTATATCAAGATCCAGTGCGCCACCTATACCCATTATAATGAAGCGTCCGAATCCAAAAGCCTGCTGCGCTCCATCGAAAGCACCCGTCAGGTCAGCATAAATATTGAGGCCGAGACCGCGGCCGGGCAGGAGCTTACCCGCAAGCTGCTGCAGGAGAGTACCGAGCAGCTGTGGCTGACCGGCATTGTCGTGCTGGACCCGGACGGAAACACAGTTTGTGAATACAGCTCGGATGACCGCGCGCTGGCGAGGGTCCACGGCAATCTTGACCGGGATATTATTCTGGATACCGCCATTCATGACGAGAAGGTCTATTCGCAGCGGATCAACCAAAATGACGGCTCGCACATTGATATGTCTGCCTGCGCGCGCGGGGATGCGCCCGGCGTTATTGTCACCTTCTATTATACCTCTGCTGAATTTGCAAACCGCTATACCCTGACACTGCAGAGCCTGCTGAGCGGCTACCAGAAGGCCACTGATGGAACGATCATTATAACCGATGGTGGCGCAATCATTGCATCCAATGATGCCTCTTTGATTGGGCAGAGCGCAAAGGAGCACGATGCGATCCAGATCTTAAAGGAAAACGCCGACAGCAGGCACCTGATGCATCTGAATGTTGACGGTGTGCGTTCCTACGGCATCATGCTGCGCCAGCGCGATCACTATATCTACGCTTATATTCCCGACACCATCACCTTCCGCACACTGCCCCAGAGTTTGGCCGTTTTTGTACTTGGCTATCTGAGCGTGCTGCTGATGATCTGGCAGCTGCTGCGCAGGGACAAGCTGAAAAGCCTCCGTAAGCAGGAGGAAAAGGAGCGGGAGTACCAGAAAAACCTGCTGGAGGAGGTCAAAAAGGCCGAGGCCGCCAACCGCGCCAAGACGGAATTTTTGCAGCGCATGAGCCACGATATCCGCACGCCGATCAACGGCATCAGCGGTATGCTTGATGTTGCAGAGCATTACAGCGGTGATCTGCAAAAACAGGCGGAATGCCGTCAGAAAATTCGGGAGGCTTCTGACATTCTTTTTGAGCTTGTCAGTGAAGTTCTTGACATGAGCAAGCTGGAATCGGGCGAAATTCAGCTTGAGGAAAAGCCGTTTGATGTTGTAACCCTCCTTGATGAGGTCACCGGCGTAGTCGGCCGCCTTGCGGACGAACGCAATATCACGGTGGCGCACAAGGGAAGAACCATTGAGCATCGCAATCTGATCGGCAGCCCGATCCACCTTAAGCGGCTGCTGATGAACATCGAGTCCAACGCGGTCAAGTACAACCGGGATCACGGTCATATTTATCTGTACACCCGCGAGCTTCCCTCGGCTGACAGCAGCATCGCAACGTTGCAGTTCGTCTGTGAGGACAACGGCATCGGCATGAGTGAGGAATTCCAGCAGCGTATCTTCGAGCCCTTCACGCAGGAGCAGAAGGGCGGCGCGTCCAAATTCGGCGGCACCGGTCTTGGCATGTCCATCGCCAAGAGCCTTGCCGAGAAAATGGGCGGCACCATCAGCTTTGAAAGCACGCAGGGCGTAGGCACGACCTTTATAATCACGATTCCCTTTAAGATCGACACGCAAGCCGGCAGCCATACGCCCGAGCCGTCCGCTCCGGCGGAGTCCATCCGCGGGCTGCATATCCTGCTGGTTGAGGATAATGAGCTGAACATGGAAATTGCCGAGTTCCTGATCCAGAACGAGGGTGCCACGGTCACCAAGGCGTGGGACGGTCAGCAGGCCGTCACCCTCTTTGCAAAGAGTGCGCCCGGCGAATATGACGCCATCCTTATGGATGTGCTTATGCCGGTCATGGACGGCTATGAGGCCACGCGGCAGATTCGCGCGCTTGACCGGGCGGACGCAAAAACGATCCCCATTATCGCCATGACGGCAAATGCTTTCACCGAGGATCGGCTGAAATCTAAAGAAGCCGGTATGGATGAGCATATCACAAAGCCTATTGACAGCAAGCTGCTTGTAAAGGTTATTGCTGCGCTGACCGGCAAAAACGCCTAGCGCCCGACAGCGGAATAAGCCTTTGCGTCAAGCCTGCGAGCAAGCAATGCTCGCCCCTACCTTCTCTGCGACAGGAACAGCGTATAGGCAACACCGCACAATTCCCGCCTGACGGCTTAAGCACCGCTCCGGCGGATCTCCGCGCCAAGAGCCGCCGCAAGCGGCG
>UQGL01000044.1 GCA_900540595.1 uncultured Oscillospiraceae bacterium | reverse complement strand
GTACTGCGCTGAATGTTCACTTCAAGTCTCCCACTGACGATTATGTAAAAATGTTCGAGCAGATGGAACAGGATGGCGTGATCTCCACCAGAGGTCTGAAACCGGATGCCGTCAAATACGGTGAGTTGATCTTTGATGTGAACTCTGCTTACTTCTACAATCACGGCGGCTATGAATTTGCAAAACAGTTTTATGCCGATGCCTATAAAGCCGCCGTGGAGATCGTAGGCGGTGAGCAGTATATCCTATCCGCTGTGATGCACGCCGACGAGCGCAACCGGGCAATGTCCGAAGCTCTGGGCGAAGATGTGTACCACTACCACCTTCATGTGGTTTATATCCCGGTGGTAGAGAAGCAAATTCTGTGGTCGAAGCGATGTAAGGATGAATCCCTCCGGGGAACGGTAAAGGAAACGATCACGCAGGTCAGCCGCAGTAAAAAATGGGAGTCCAAGCCGGTGCTTGACAAGGATGGTAATCCAATGTTGAACGCAAAAGGGAAAAAGATTTTGAAGTCGTCCTACAGTGTGTTGCAGGATGACTTTTTTCATTTTATGCGAAATGCCGGATATACCGATGTGGAGCGTGGAGAGCGTGGCAGTACAGAGGAACATCTGACTGTGACCCAGTTCAAGGTGCAGGCAGAACAGCAGCGCTTGGAAGCTGTGACCGGGCAGGTGGCACAGGCGAAGCGGGGGTTGGAGAATGCCAAAGCTGCCACGGAGAAACAGAAAAAGAAACTGGAAGCTCTGCAAAAGGAAACCAAAACAGCAAAGACCGTTGCTCTGACGGTGCAGGAGATTGAAACGATGGGAAAGAAAGCCACATTCGGAAATAATATCACGCTGACACCGGATGAATGCGACACGCTCAAACGCTATGCGGTTAACGGCATTATCGCCAATGCTGACAACAAGCGCTTGAAGGAGAAACTGGCTTCCGCTGAAAAGACGGTTTCCATCTGGAAACAGCGGTATGAAGCAGTAAGCGAAAAATATATGGAACTGAAACAGAAAGCCCAGCCTTTTCTGGATGCACTGGAAATTGCATCCGAAAGGGTTCGGGCTTTTATCAATTCTATCCTCATCAGAGGAAAGGAAACGCAGGAACACAAACACCCTGCCCAGAAGCGTGGACAGGATATGGAACTTTGATGGAGGAATTGCCTATTGAAGAAATATTATGAGGAAGCGAAATATAATGCGGCATTTGACCGCTGTGTGGATGTTATGAGCCAGATGCTCCAGAAGTACGGGCATCAGGTTTTGGATAAATTAGAGCAGGATACTCCACAAACGGTGGAGTGTTCCAAGGATGATAAGCAAGCGCAGCTTCTGACGGATAAGGCTGCGTAAAATTTGCAATTTACACGTTGCGTATTCGCTATGGCTATGCTATAATGATTACGCAACGTGTATTTTTTGCTTTTGTGGAGAAAAGACGGATGGATTGTAAAAACAGAATTATAAAGTTGCGTGAAAGCACAGGACTGAATCGGAAAGATTTTTGCAAGCTCGTCCATATTCCTTACCGGACTATGACTGAATGGGAATTGGACAACCGCCATGCACCGGATTATGTGCTGTGGCTTTTGGAGTATTATATCCGCAACGAGGGACTTATGGTAAAAGGAAGGAATGAGGGAGGTGGAGATTCTGAAAAAGAAACAACTTAAATGCTATCTTTATACAAGAGTGTCCACCTCGATGCAGGTTGACGGATACAGCTTGGATGCCCAGCGTGACAAGCTGCGGAAGTATGCGGCATACGAGGATATGATTGTTGCCGGGGAGTATTCTGACGAGGGCTTTTCCGGAAAGAACATTCAAGGGCGGCAGGAGTTTCAACGGATGCTGAATGACATCCAGGACGGCAAAGATGATGTTTCTTATGTGTTGGTCTTTAAGCTGTCCCGATTTGGCAGAAATGCAGCGGACGTTCTGAACTCTTTGCAACTCATGCAGGATTTCGGTGTCAATCTGATCTGCGTGGAGGATGGCATTGACAGCTCCAAGGATGCAGGAAAGCTGATGATCTCTGTGCTGTCTGCGGTGGCAGAGATTGAGCGAGAAAATATCCGCACACAGACAATGGCAGGACGTGAGCAAAAGGCTCGTGAGGGCAAATGGAACGGCGGTTTCGCTCCATATGGATACAAACTGGAAAATGGAAACCTTGTCATTGCAGAGGATGAAGTGGAAGTAATTCGTGTCATTTATGACCGCTACATTCACACTAATGAGGGTGTTGCAGGAGTTGCAAAATATCTGAACCGCAATGGTTATACTAAGAAACTAAGACAGAATAATACCATTCCGGGATTTTCAAGAGATTTTGTGAAAAATGTATTGTACAATCCTGTTTATATGGGAAAGATTGCTTACGGCAGACGAAGAACAGAAAAGAAACAGGGTACAAGAAACGAGATGCACGTGGTTGAGCAGTCGGAGTTCCCGGTTTATGAAGGACAACACGAAGCTATCATTTCCGAAGAGGATTGGTATCTGGCACAGGAAAAGCGCAAGATCAATTCCTTTAAGCGGGAAAAGGTTAACAATCCAGACCACGCACACATCCTGTCCGGTATCTTGAAATGCCCATGCTGCGGAAAGAGTATGTACGGCAATATCGCCAAGGCGCACAGCAAGGACAAGAAAACACGGTATTATTACTACTGCAAAAATACGGTTACACCGACAGGGCATGAGTGCAGTTTCCGTCTGAATATCGAGCAGACGGAAATCAACAAATTTGTGGCGAAGGTTATCTCCGCTATGGTCAATAATCCACGGTTTGTAGAAGCGATTCAGGCGAAAATCGGAACAGCAGTTGATACAGAAGATATGGAACGGCAGATTGCTGTCCTACAAGGGCGGCTAAAGCAAGCCTTTGGAACGAAAAGCCGCTTGGAGCGTCAGATGGATACCTTGGACATCAATGATGCCCACTATGACAGAAAGATTTTGGACTTGCAGCGCCGCTATGATGAGCAGTATGATACCATAGAGGAAATCGAAGTTCAGATTGGCGAATTGCAAAGTCAGATCCGCAGCATCCAGCAGGAGAAGATTTCCGGAGACAATATCTATCGCTTGTTGCTGGCATTTGATGAAGTCTACCATTCCGCAACGGAAGCGGAGCAGAAGGAGTTTATGAAGGCCTTTATCGAGCGAATTGAGATGTTCCCGGAGAAAAGGAAAGACGGAAGCTGGATAAAGAAGATCGTATTCAATTTTCCTGTGCCTGTTGATGGTGAGGAAGTGAAAGAACTTCCCTTGGAAACTGAAACAACTGTCGAATGTGTTGTCCTGCTGTCGAAGGTATAAATAAGTTTCACTGGTGAAAGGGTTTGTCATGACCGGGTATTTTCATGTCTTAACAGCCATTGACATTTTTGTGCTGAGCTTTATGTGTATTCTCACAAAGCTGAGCGAATCACTGAACAAAAAGCAAAAGCGAGGTTTTTTCCTCGCCTTTGTACTTATTGCGGGGATTTCCGTTTTGGAGGTAGTCACCCTTGCCGTCAACGACACGCCGTCAAGGCTGCGCTGGCTGAATATTGTGTCAAACTACTTAGGCTTCGGCCTGTCGCCCGCAGTGTCTCTCTGCCTTGTGTATGTGCTGGACCAAAAGACTGCCCTCCGGCGCGGCTTTAAGGCGGCGGTATGCTGCGAGATCGCCTATCTTATCTTCTTGGCGCTGTCCATTCCCTATGGGCTCATATTTTCCGTCAGCGCCGACAATGTCTATGCGCGCGGCAGATATTTTTATATTTATGTCATTGTCTACTTTGCAGCAATTTTGTACCTCTCGGTGTCCACGATCATTACCGGCCGCGAGTTCCAGAATCGGAGCCGGGCGCTCATCTATCCACTCATGCTCTTTCTGACGGCGGAGACTGTGATTCAAATTGCACTGCCTGATCTGCATGTGACCTGGCTGTGTGTCACGCTGTTGTCGGTACTGTATTTTACCTACTGCAGTGAGATGTGGAACCAGCTTGATGCACTCACAGGGCTTTTAAACCAGAATAGCTATCTGAACCGCACGGCCGAGATGAGCCGCAGCGGCGGGCTGTTGATCGTTTTTGATGTGGACAATTTCAAGCAGGTAAACGACTGCTACGGCCATCTGCAGGGCGATGCCTGCCTTGCCGCGATCGCAGCCTGCCTCAAAAAAGCGTATGCCTGTTGCGGGTACTGCTACCGCATCGGCGGAGATGAGTTTTGCGTGCTGCTGAAAAACACCGCTAAGGAGGCCGCCTGCGCAGAGGAATTTTTGCGTCAGCTGGAAAAGAAGCGCAAAGGGATCACCTTTTTGCCGACCGTTTCCTGCGGCTCGGCTCCGCTCTCAGGTGAGGATGTGGTTGCCGTCAAGGATCAGGCCGATCGTGCCATGTACCACCACAAAAAAGCGCGGAAGGAGCGGGCGGCGGCGATTGTGCCGGAGTAATCTTGACGGTGGATGTAAAAAGGCGGATTGAGTATAAGTATGCGACCATATAAGTTTTACCGTTAATTTATTCTTCCTAATCCAGCATGGCATATATGCTAACAAGCACGCGAAAGAATCAACTATAAATTCGCGCGAAATTTTCAAAGGGTATTGTGAAAGCTGCTTTTGCAGCAAAAAATAAAGGATGACATACTTATGTCCAATCACAATGAAATGATTCCCGAAAACGAAAAGCACTCTGTCTTTGTGCAGGCACCCACCAATTCAGACTCAATCTCTAAGATTGTCAAATGGATAGCGATATTGATTGTTGCTATACTGATTGCCCCCGTTGTGTTTGTTCAAATTCTATTTCCCGCTTGTTCACGATTTGCCCATATTTGTGTGTCATACTGAAGTGTAAACGATGCGGCTTTGCTGCGAAAAGGTGGTTTTTGTATAATGAAAGGCTGGTTTCAGCGCTTTATGTCCGGCCGCTATGGGTTCGACCAGTTCAGCGGCTTTCTCTGCATTGCATCCCTCATTCTCATCGTCATCGGTGCATGGGTCTCCCCTGTGCTGTATTGGCTGGGACTGGCTGCTATCATTTACAGCTATTTCCGCATTTTGAGCCGCAACACCCGCAAGCGCTACGCTGAAAACCTAAAATATCTTTCCTATCAAAGCCGCGCCGCAGCGTGGTTCGCCAAACAGCAGGTGCGATTCAAGCAGCGCAAAGAATATCACTATTACCGCTGCCCCCAGTGCGGCCAGCAGCTGCGCGTGCCGCGCGGGCGCGGTAAAATCAGCATCACCTGCCCCAAGTGCGGCCACCAGTTCATCAAAAAGAGTTGACGCCGTATGTTTGGATATGTTACGATTTACCGCAAGGGTCTGGCAGATGCCGAAATGGAGCGCTATCAGGGCTATTACTGCGGGCTGTGCCAAGCGCTGGGCCGCCGCTACGGCCGCAACGGGCAGCTGACGCTGAGCTATGATATGGCGTTCGTCTGCATCCTGCTGACTGCGCTGTACGATGAGCCCACCGCCTTTGCTGCGGGTCGCTGTGCCCCCCATCCCCTTAAAAAGCGCCCCCGCGCTGACAATTCGTTTACCGAATATGCGGCCGACATGACTGCCGCGCTGGCATACTATAATTTTATGGACGACTGGCAGGACGACCACCGCCGCGCCAGTCTGGCACAGGCGCAGCGGCTTGAGCCGTATCTGCCCGCTTTGCGCCAGCGCTGGCCCCGCCAGATGAGCAAAATCACTGCGATGCTCGACCAGCTCAATGTGCTGGAGGGCTCGGGCAGCCACGATCTGGACGCGCTGTGCAACACCTTCGGCGCGCTGCTGGGCGAGGTTTTCGCCTGCAGGGACGATATATGGGCACCGGCGCTGCGCGGCATGGGGCAGGGACTGGGAGCGTTCATCTACCTGATGGACGCCTACGATGACCTGCAAAAGGATGCCCGGCGCGGCCGCTTCAACGCGCTGCAGCAGCTGGCGGATGAGCTGCCGCCCGCCGCCTACGAACAGCGCTGCCATGAGCTGCTGACCCAGCAGATGGGCCGCTGCGCACAGCATTTTGAGATGCTGCCGATTCTAAAGGACACCCCGGAGGGGAAGCTATTGTACAACACGATTTATTCCGGCGTATGGAGCAAGTACGCGCTGGTACGCAAGCACAGGGAGGCACAACGCCATGACTGATCCATACAGCGTATTGGGCATCACCCCCGGTGCCGATGACGAAACAATTAAAAAAGCCTACCGCCAGAAGTGCAAGCAGTACCACCCCGACCTGCACCCCGATGACCCGGCGGCAGAGGAGCATTTCAAGGAGGTTCAGGCCGCCTACAGCGAGATCATGCGCATCAAGCAGGGCGGCGGCACCGCCTACCGGCAGAGCGGGCAGACCTACGGCCAGAGCAACGGCTACAGCCAGCAGTATCAAGACCCCTTTGCGGGCGGCGGCTTCGGGTTCGGGCCATTCGGCTTCGGCTATTACAGCACCGGCAGCTCAGCCGGGCGGCAAAGCTATGGCAGCGCCGCCGGTGACCCTGAACTGCGGGCGGCGGCAAATTATATCCGCAGCGGCTTTTATGAGGAGGCTCTCAACACACTGAACGGCATCTCTGCCGCCGGCCGCACCGCCCAGTGGCACTACTACGCGGCCCTTGCCAATCAGGGCTTGGGCAACAACATCCGCGCGCAGGAGGAGGCCCGCACGGCGGTTTCGATGGAGCCGAACAACTACGCCTACCAAAATCTGCTGGACCAGCTGCAAAGCCCGGGCCGCAGCTACACAAGTTACCAGCAGCCCTACGCCCAGCCCAGCGGCCGTCCCGGGCAGTTTTGCCTGTCGTTCTGGATGTACCTGCTGGTTTGCAACATCCTGAGCTGGTGCTGCTGCGGCGGACGCGGCGGGTTCTTTATCTGCTGATTCCATGAATGAAAAAACGCTGTGACCTTTTGGGAAGGGTCACAGCGTTTTTTATTGCCCGGCAGGAGCCGCACATGTGCGGCCCCCGCCATTTTTGTTTACAGCATCCTGTCAAGCAGCGGTTGCAGAATTTCTATGTTTTGGCAAAACTGCGGGTAAAATTCATCACCGAGTGAATACTCATAGTAGAGCGCACGCTCAATGCGTCTGGCAGCAGCCGCAAAGCGGGGATTTTCCTGCCCGCCCGCCGCCTGCAGCCGTTGGGAAAGCCGGGTACACACAACAGCCCACCGCGCGTCTATACCCGTCCGCTCGGTAACAGCGGCATCGTTCAGATAATCCCGAAGGGTGCGCGCCTCCCCCGTCCGTGCACCGCACAGCGGGGTCTGGACATAATACTCGACTGCTGCAGTTTCGGTGTCGATGCTCTGGCCCAGCGGATAGAGGGCGCAGGCCAGCGGACGGGCCGCATGGATGGCGCAGGCGCTCCCCTCAAAAAAGCGGCAGTTTCCGGTTTTGGGGTCGGGCGTCAGGCGCAGGGCCGGCAGGCAGCTTTCGGGCGCAATATAGCTTTTGCAGAACGCCGCCGCCACAATGCGCGGCGAGAGCCGCAGCCGCCGCGCAATACGGTACAGATCAAAGCCGGACAGCACCAGATCACGCCTTTGGCGGCAGCAGTCACCGCAGCCCGCACAGGCAAAATCGAACGGTTCCCCTGCGGACAGGCGCGGGCAGGCGTCCCAGCATTCGCCGCAGCGGCCGGGTTCTATCGCCCTCACAGGTGGAAATCCAGCGTGTCGGCCAGCCAATCGGTACACAGGGGCACCCATGCGCTGTTGTGGCGGTTAGGGGTGTTGACCTCCTGCGTGCAGGTGCTGGTGCCGTGGCCGTCATGTGCGAAAAGGTGCAGCTCAAACGGTACCTTATGGGCAGTCAAAGCCGTGGCCAGCAGCATGGAATTCTGCACCGGCACCGAGGCATCCTCCACAGTGTGCCAGATGTAGAAGGGCGGCAGTCCGTCACTGACCTGATTTTCCAGACTCATCGTCCCGCGCAGGGCGGCATCATCACCGCAGAGGTTGCAAATCGAGCCGTCATGCCGAAATTCGCCGCTGGTGATGACCGGGTAGCCCAACACCACGGCATCGGGCAGGGCCTCTTTTCCGCAGATGCCGAGTGCCTGCCGAACCGGCTCAGCGTCCCACAGGATTGCCGTGGACGCCGCAAGATGGCCACCTGCCGAGAAGCCGCAGACCGCGACCTTGGCCGGGTCGATATGGAACTGCACCGCGTTCTTGCGGATATGCAGGATAGCACCGGCCGCATCGATCAACGGCTGCCAGCGCAGCGCAGGCTGGCTCTCCTGCCCACGGCAGGTATAATAAAGGATAAAGACATTGTAGCCTGCCTGTAGAAACTGCATGGCGACCGGGTCAGCCTCCCGCGAACTGCAGTAGGCATAGCCGCCGCCCGGCAGGATCAGCATGGCAGGGCGGGTGTTGAAGGCGGGCATTTCGGTGGTTTCCTCCCGCAGGTAGCCGACAAGCGATGCGCCGCCGGGAAGGGTGTGGGTGTAGCATTGCATGGTGATTCCTCGATTCAATGATTCGTTGATTTGTTTTTATAGGGGCACATTCAATCTCTCGGGTGCGCCGCGATGTACTCCGCCATAATGTCAGCGGCTACGCGGCAAAGCTCCGGACAGGGGCGCTTTTTGTAGTATTCCGGGGTGCGGGGGCTGGCAACCGGGCTGCCCTCGGCCTGCTTCAGACCCAGCAGTTCCCGGCAGATCAGGGTATTCGGGCCGCCGTTGCGGGCCTTGTACTCAGCCGCCAACGCCTGCACATCGGTGTAAAGGGCTGTCTTTTTTGCCGGGTCATCGCTGCCGTAGAGCGCCCCCAGTACCAGCGTAATGCCGGAGAAGGCACCGCAGACCTCCCGCATACGGCCGAAACCGCCGCCGAAGCCTGCCGAGATCTGCAGGGCCTGCTTTTCGGTCATGCCCATCTCCTCCGCAAAGGCAACCGCCACCGATTGACAGCAGTTATAGCCTTTAAAAAATGCCGCATAGGCGCGGTCACCATAGATGCTCATAGTGGTATTCTCCTCTGGTAAGGATCGTTGCAGAGGCCGATGCGGGCATCCGCCTCTGTACTTATTATCTTATATTGTAAGCATACCTCAAAATCCGACGCTTGAAAAGAGCTGAATTTAAATTTTTTGTTAAAATAGCCCACAAGGGTTGCACTTTATAAAAAAGAGTGCTAAACTAGCTTTAGCAGTTTAGATAAACGAGTGCTAATTTCATTTTTATAAGTGAGGTTTTCTACTATGGCTATGCATCAATTCAAGGCCGAGAGCAAAAAGCTGCTTGACCTGATGATCAATTCTATCTATACAAACCGCGAGATCTTCCTGCGTGAGCTGATCTCCAACGCATCGGACGCCTGCGACAAGCGCTATTTCAAGAGCCTGACCGATACCACCATCGGCATCACGAAGGACGATTTGAAGATCCATGTCCAGCCGGACAAGGACAGCCGCACGCTGACGATCAGTGATAACGGCATCGGCATGACGAAGGAGGATCTGGAAAAGAACCTCGGCACGATTGCCAAGAGCGGCTCGCTCGATTTCAAGACCGAAAACCAGAGCGATAACATCGACATCATCGGCCAGTTCGGTGTCGGCTTCTACTCTGCCTTTATGGTGGCGAAGAAGGTCACCGTCATCTCCCGCGCACAGGGCGCCGACACCGCCTGGAAGTGGGAGTCCACCGGTGTGGAGGGCTACACCCTGACTGAGGCTGACAAGGACGATGTGGGCACCGAGATCATTCTGGTGCTGAAGGACGATACCGATACCGACAACTACAGCGAGTATCTTGAGGAATACACGCTGGCAAACCTTGTCAAGAAGTACAGCGACTACATCCGCTTCCCCATCACGATGTTCCGCGAAAAATCCCGCCAGAAGCCGAAGCCGGAGGACGCCGGTGACGACTACAAGCCCGAGTATGAGACCTACACCGAGCTGGAGACGCTGAACAGCATGGTGCCCATCTGGAAGCGCCCCAAGAGCGAGGTCAAGGACGAGGACTACAACGAGTTCTACAAGTCCAAGTTCATGGACTATACCGACCCGCTGCGGGTCATCACCAGCCGGACCGAGGGCACTGCCACCTACACGGCGCTGCTCTTTATCCCCGGCTCCACTCCCTACGACTACTACACCAAGGAGTACGAGAAGGGTCTGGCCCTGTATGCCTCCGGCGTTATGATCATGGAGAAGTGCGGCGATCTGCTGCCTGACTATTTCAGCTTTGTCAAGGGCGTTGTGGACAGCGAGGATCTGAGCCTGAACATCAGCCGTGAAACGCTGCAGAAGGATAACCAGCTCAAGCTGATGCGCAACTCTCTCGAGAAGAAGATCAAGAACGAGCTGCACGCGATGCTCGTCAACGACCGTGAGAAGTACGAGACATTCTGGAAGAGCTTCGGCCGCCAGATCAAGTTCGGCATCTACGGTGACTACGGCATGCACAAGGATCTGCTGGGTGATTTGCTGATGTTCTACTCCGCCAAGGAGAAGAAGCTCGTCACGCTGGACGAATACATCGAGAAGATGCCCGAGGATCAGAAGTACATCTACTTTGCCGCCGGTGACGACACCGACCGCCTGAGCAAGCTGCCTAATGCCCAGCTTGTGCTGAGCAAGGGCTATGATCTGCTGCTCTGCACCGAGGATGTGGATGAGTTCTGCCTGCAGGTCATGCATGAGTACAAGGAAAAGACCTTCCAGAACATCAATGCCGGTGACTTGGGTCTTGAGACGGAGGACGAGAAGAAGGCAGCCGAGGCCGCCGAGACCGAGAACAAGGATCTGTTTGAGGAGATCAAGAAGGATCTGAACGGCAAGGTCAAGGAGGTCAAGGTCAACCCCACCCTGCAGGAGCATCCCGTCACGCTGACCGCCGAGGGCGGCATCTCGATGGAGATGGAGAAGGTCCTGCGCCGTATGCCGAACGCCGAGGGCGTTGAGAGCACGAAGGTGCTGGAGCTGAACCCCAATCACACCGTCTTTGCCGCACTGAAGGCCGCCCACGCCGCCGGTGACGCTGATAAGGTCGCCAAATACGCTGAGCTGCTCTACGATCAGGCGCTGCTGATTGCAGGCCTGCCCATCGAGGACCCTGTTGCGTATGCACAGCTGGTCTGCGGATTGATGCAGTAAGATTTTGATACAATAACACAGCCGCCCGCCCAGGTATGATGATGCCTGAGCGGGCGGCTTGCTGTTTTCTTTGGAAGGCTTGCGGTGGCGGGAAACGGGCAAAGCCCCTCCGGGCATCGCTGGCGCTCGCCCACCTCCCCACTACCGTGAGGAGGCTTTTTGCGCGGGCTTTGCCCGCGGGAAAGGCGCCCCACGGAGTGGGGAGCTGGCCGAGCCTGCGAGGTCTGAGGGGCTTTGCGGCATGTCGGCAAGCAACCGTTTATCGGAACGCCGCAGGGGCGCGAGATTGGTTTTACTTACACAAACGGATTATAAAACCGGCCGAATTTGATCGTTACAGTCAGGCTGATGAGCAGCAGCGCAGCACCAAAGCCCAGCGCGATAAAGTCGCGGCGGGTGAAGGGTCGGCGGGTGTACCAAGTGCGCTTGTCGCTCTTGCCGAAGCCGCGCAGCTCCATCGCATTGGAGATCGTGTCGATGCGGTTCAGGCTCGTCAAAATCAGCGGCAGCAGGATGCTAACAGCGTTTTTCAGCCGTTTGAAAAACGGCTCACTGCGGCCCAACTCGACACCGCGCGCCTGCTGCGCCTGACTGATGCTGTGATAATCGCGCTGGATATCCGGGATGTAGCGCAGCGCGATTGCCACTGAATAACCGACCTTGTAGGAGACGCCGATGCTGTTCAGGCTGGCGGCGAACTCACTGGGGTTGGTGGCGGAGATAAACAAGATGGCAACGGGCAGCGCCACAAAATATTTCAGCGAAATATTGAACATATAAAACAGCTGCTCTGCGGTCAGGTCATACCGCCAGAAAAGATGGCACAGCACCGTGCGGGTGCCGTAAAGGGTCGTGCCCTGATTCGGATCAAACAGGAAGATAAACAGATCGTTCAGTGCCAGAAACACCAGCATGAACACCAACATGAAGCGGACCTCGCGCAGCTTGATGTTGCTTAGCTTGAACGCCGCAAAGCTGACAGCCATCAGTCCCAGCAGCACCCATGTGTTGTAGGTAATCATACTGGCAAAGGTAAACAGCAGAAAGAAGGCCAGCTTTGTCGTGCCGGTCAGCTCATGCACCACGCTTTTGCGCGGCAGATAGTTTAAAACGGTATTAGCAGCCATCCGCACGCACCTCCCTGTCCGCTGCGATGAAGCGTTCCACAAAATCCTCCGCCGGGGCAATGCCGCAGCGGTTGGCCAGCGTGTAAAGGCTGGTCTCCTTCAGCGCTGCCTGCTCAATGAGTGCCGGGTCGCAGAGGATAGCCGCTGCCGACCTGTCAGCAATCAGCCGCCCATCGCAGAAGGCCAGCGCGCGGGGCGTGTATTCCAGCATCAGGTGCATGTCGTGGGTAATCATCACAACGGTCACGCCCTTCGCGTTCAGCCCGCGCAGAAACTCCATAATATCGGTATAATGGCGGAAATCCTGTCCCGCTGTCGGTTCATCCAGAATAATAAGTTCCGGGTCCTGCACCAGCACACTTGCAATCGTGACGCGCTTTTTCTGCCCAAAGCTCAGGGCGGAGATCGGCCAGTTGCGGAACGGGTACAGACCGCAGACCCTGAGTGTTTCCTCGACCCGGGCGCGGATCTCGTCCTCCGACAGACCGATGCCCTGCAGGCCCATGGCGACCTCGTCAAAGATCATCGTCTTGGAGATCATCTGGTTGGGGTTCTGCATGACATAGCCGATGTGCCGGGCCCGGCGGCGGATGTTTTCGTCTTTGAGATTCTTACCGTCAAACCATATTTCTCCGCAGTCAGGCGTCTCAAAGCCGCAGATCAGCTTGGAGAGGGTGGATTTGCCCGCACCGTTGCGGCCAACGATGCTGACCATCTCCCCCCTGCCGATCGTAAAGCTGACATCGGACAGGGTATGCTGGTCCTTGCTGTAGCCAAAGCTGAGGTTTTTGACCTCAAGCAGCGGGGCGGGGGTCGGCTTCGGCGCAGGCAGCGGTTCCGCCTTGAACCAGGTTTGCAGCCGCGCCGTATCGGCATCATCCAGCGCGACCGAGTCGATATGCGCAGGGTGCTTGTCCGGCGTGATGTCAATACCGGCATACCGCATGGCCGTCAGATAGAGCGGCTCACGGATGCCGTTTTCCGCCAGCAGAGAGCCGGAAAGCAGCTCATCCGGATGCAGGTCGGCCAAGATTCGGCCGTCATTGACCAGCACGATGCGGTCCACGCTGCGCCAAAGCACATCCTCCAGACGATGCTCAATGATCAGGACCGTGGTGTCGGTTTTCTGCTGGATCGTGTCGATCAGCTCAATGGCCTGCTTGCCGGTGGCCGGGTCCAGATTGGCGAGCGGTTCATCAAACAGCAGCACCTTGACCTGATCGACCATAACGCCCGCCAGACTGACGCGCTGCTTCTGCCCGCCGGAAAGCTCGTGCGGTGCATAGTCGAGGTGGTTTTCGATCCCGACCAGCTCTGCGGCACGGCGGGTGATCTCGTGCATTTCCTCCTGCGGGGTGCAGCTGTTTTCCAGCGCAAAGGCAATGTCCTCCCCCACGGTCAGCCCTATGAACTGGCCGTCCGGGTCCTGCAGCACGGTGCCCACATGCCCTGCCAGCTCAAAAATACTGCTGTGGGGCGCGTCAACGCCGTCCACAATCAAACTTCCCTTGCATTCGCCGGGGTTGGAGAAGGGATTCAGACCGTTGATGCAGGCCGCCAGTGTGCTTTTGCCGCTGCCGGACGGACCTGCAATCAACACGCGCTCGCCCGGGTAGATGTCCAGATCAATGTCGTGCAGGGTTGGCTGCTTCTGCGCGCGGTACTGGAAGGAAAAATTACGGAAGGATATGATCGGGGTTTTGGTTTCAGCCATACGGCACCTCGCAGGGTGATGTCACAAGCAAAAAGCCTTCCCGCATTCGTGGGAAGGCATACGGGTTTTGTCGAGGTTACTCTTTGTCCAGAGAGCCCTTCTTGGCGATGGTCTTGGTGTAGGCCAGAATCAGCAGGCCGCCGACCACAACAGCCGTGATGATGTTGGACACAGCGGCAAAGGCGCCCTGTGCAAAGACCTTCTTGACAGGCTCGGCATAGATCAGGATATCCAGCACGGGGGCAACCACGATCCAGGCAACGGCATGCGCAATAAGGTTTGCAACGGCAAACATGGCAAACTTGGCCTTGTTGAAGTTGCCCTCCTGCACATTCAGCTTCTTGGCAAACAGGCCAACAACAACGCCCGTGAAGGCAGAGGCGATGACCCAGCTCCACCACGGGCTGCCACCCCAGGACAGGTCAATCAGGGCATGGCCGATGAAGCCGATCAGACCGCCGGCTACAGGACCGTACATGGCCGCCAGCAGGCCCAGAACGGCGTACTGCAGGCTGATGTTGGTGTTGGGCACCGGGCTGGGAATCGCCACAAAACGGCCCAGAACAAAGAAGAGAGCTGCGCCGATGCCAACTGCAACGAAGGTTTTGATGTTGTTATTGTTTTTCATGATTCCGCACTCCTTTTATAAAATACCGCAATCGTTCTGCTGCCACAGGCAGCGAACATTTTAGGGCAATACCGCATAATTCCAACCGCTGACATGGCGCTTGCATACGCCCGCAGTGCTGATACTGTACGGCAACGGTTAAAGTATACCGTTGTGCATATGCGGGTGTCAATGGGCAAAATGCAGGGTATGCCCTATTTTTCGCGTTTCGGGTACAAAAAAACCACCCCGAAGGGTGGTCTATCTGGAGCGGCCGACGAGGCTCGAACTCGCTACCTCCACCTTGGCAAGGTGGCGC
>UQGL01000043.1 GCA_900540595.1 uncultured Oscillospiraceae bacterium | reverse complement strand
GTTAAACTGCCGTCAACGGTTCATCCGTAGGGGAGGGATTCATCCCTCCCGGGCACCCTCACCCCAAAATCACCTTTTCCAGTGCGGCGGCGTCCTCGGCAAGGTATTCGGCCCCGGCGGCGGTCAGCTCCTCCCGGGTGCGGAAGCCCCACAGCACGCCGCAGCAGGGCAGGCCGGCGTTGTGCGCGGTGTCGGCATCGACATTGCTGTCACCGACATACAGCACGCTGCCGTCCGGTGTTACGCCAAGGCTTGCCATCAGCGCGCGGGTGCCCTCGGGTGCGGGCTTGGTCGGTACATCGGGCAATGCGCCGCGCACGATCTCAAACAGGTCGGCGTCAAAGTAGCGGGCCACCACGGCGCGGGCAAACTCGTCCGCCTTGTTGGAAAATACCGCCATCTTCACCCCGGCGGCCTTCAGGCGCGCCAGCAGCTCCGGTATGCCGGGGTAGGGGGCTGTCTTGTCGTGCATGTGCACGCCGTATACTTGGTCAAACTCGGCCAGTGTGGCGGCCAGCTGCGCGGGGCTGCGGCAGTCCGCAGGGCTGAAACGCTCCACCAGCTTGGGGATGCCGTTGCCCACAAAATAGCGGTACTGCGCGGTATCGTGCTGGGGCCAGCCGTGGGCGGCGCAGACGCGGTTGGCGGAGTCCGCCAGATCGTCGATCGTGTTCAGCAGGGTTCCATCAAGGTCAAACAGTACGGTTTTATACATTCCTCAAAACCTCTTTGCACAAGAAATCACTCTTATTATAGTGGCATTTGACGAAAACGGCAAGACGCCCGCGCGGTTTACCGTGAAAAAAATGTAAATTCTTAAAAAACTGTTCCTATTTTGCCGAAATATGGTATGATATAAGGTAGCATTGCAAGGAGGGTTTGTTGAATGGAATTGTTTTTTGACATGCTGCGCTCGATCGTCTACGGCGTGATCGAGGGCATTACCGAATGGCTGCCCATCTCCAGCACCGGCCACATGATCCTGGCCGAGCAGGTGCTGAAATTCAGCCTGAGCGCCGAGTTTATGGAGATGTTCCGCGTTGTCATCCAGCTGGGTGCGATCCTTGCGGTCGTGGTGCTTTACTTCAAAAAGCTGTGGCCCTTCTGCGGCGATAACGGCCGCGACTCCGGTCTGGCCAAGCACATCCGCTGGCCGGTCATGCGGCTGTGGGGCAAGATCATTGTGGCCTGCCTGCCCGCCGCCGTGCTGGGCCTGCTGCTGGATGACTGGATGGACGCACACCTCTACAACAGCGTGGTCGTTGCGATCATGCTGATCGTCTACGGCATTGCGTTCATCCTGATCGAGCGCCGCCCCCGTGTGCCCACCACCACCAAGCTGAGCCGCATTACCTACAAGCAGGCAATCCTTGTGGGCGCATGGCAGGTGCTGGCGCTGATCCCCGGCACCTCCCGCAGCGGCGCGACCATCATCGGCGGCCTGCTCTGCGGCATGAGCCGCGCCTGCGCGTCCCAGTTCACCTTCTTTTTGGCCATCCCGGTCATGGCGGGTGCCTCCGGCCTCAAGCT
This sequence comes from uncultured Oscillospiraceae bacterium, assembly GCA_900540595.1. Taxonomy (GTDB): domain Bacteria; phylum Bacillota; class Clostridia; order Oscillospirales; family Ruminococcaceae; genus Gemmiger. Next base: position 13,972 of record UQGL01000043.1, on the reverse strand, counting down.
GGTCAAGTTCCTTGCCAAGGGCGGCGTCTTTACGCTCGGTGAGGTCGGCACGCTGCTGGTGGGCTGCATTGTGGCGTTTGTCGTCTCGATCCTTGCGATCCGTTTCCTGATGGATTATGTCAAAAAGCACACCTTCACAGTGTTCGGCTGGTACCGCATCGCGCTCGGCATCCTTGTGCTGGGCATCTGGGCGCTGCAGAGCTTCGTGCTGGCGTAAAATTGTAAATAAAAAGCTGCTGTCTCCCGGCATGGGGGACAGCAGCTTTTTTGTTTGGTGCGTGATTTGTAGGGGCCGGGCATGCCCGGCCCGCGGCCTTCCCGCAGGTGCGATTTTGCCTTTCTGTTGCGGGCCGGACATGTCCGGCCCCTACAATTCTATGGATTTTTCGGGAAGGTCACTCGTATGGTCGTCCCGGTGCCGACCTGACTCTGCAGGTCGATGCGCGCATCGTGCAAAAGGGCAATGTGCTTGACGATCGCAAGGCCCAGACCGGTGCCGCCGGTCGCCTTGGAGCGGCTCTTGTCCACGCGGTAGAACCGCTCAAACACGCGGGTCTGGCTGTCCTGCGGGATGCCGATGCCGTTGTCCTCGACCTCAAAGTAGGGGCAGCCGTCGCTGCCCACGCCGCAGCGCAGCTCTACATGGCCGCCCGGGCGGTTGTAGCGTATGGCGTTGTCGCACAGGTTCTGGGTCAGCTCGCTCAGCTGGTCGCGGCTGCCCTGCACCGTGGCGGGCCGGGCGTCATACTGCAGCGTCACATAGGCGCGGCGGGCGTTGACCGTCATGTTCTGGGCGGTCTCCTTGACAAGGGCGGCCAGATCCACCGGCACAGCCTCGGCCGCTGCCTCGCGGGTGCGGCTGGCCTGATTGCTGTCCAGCTCGCTCAGCTGCAGAATGTCGCTGACAAGCGCGATCATCCGCTGCGCCTCCTTGTGGATGCGGGCGGCAAAGGTCGGGATGTCCTCGGTCTTGGCCATGCCGGTCTCGATCAGCTCCGCATAGCCGGAGATGCTTGTCAGCGGGGTCTTTAGCTCGTGGCTGACATTGGCGGTGAACTCGCGGCGCATCGTTTCGTTGTCCTCGCGCAGCTTGCGGTCGGTCTGGATCGTCCGCGCCAGCGGAATCAATTCTTCATACGGCACATCGGCCTCGATCGTGTCGAGATGCTCGGCCAGATGGTTGATGGGCTGCACCATGCGGCGGGTCAGCCACCAACTGAACAGCGTGGCCGCCAGCAGGATCAGCACGACTGCCGCGCAGAGCAGCGGCAGCGTGTCGGCGCTCAGGCCCCAGATGTTCGCAATGTCCTCGCCCACGCGCAGCACCTGCGTCCCGTCAGGCGTGTCGATGCGCAGCGCGTAGTAGTGGGTCTCGGTCTGCATCGTCTCGCTCTCGCGGGTCACGCTGGCGCTACCCTTCTCCATCGCCCGGCGGAACTCCGGCCGGGCGGCGTGGTTGGGCAGGTTGGAGTCCATGACGGCATGGAGCGTATTGGTACTATCGTAGACAAGCGCTGAGGTCTTGCTGTCAAAAAGCACGGTGCCGTCCGCATCGATCAGCGTAAAGCGCAGGGTGCGGGCGCTCTCCTCCGGCAGCATGGCTGCAAAGGACATGGCATCGTGGGTGTCCTGCGCCTTGTAGGCGGCGGCGTATCCGTCGCAGATCTGGGCAATGTAGCTGTCCACCCGCTCCACATAGCTGCGCTGGAACAGCAGCGTGGCGGCGGTCAGCATCGCCAGCACGCAGAGCACGCCGGTCAGGATCAGGCCGCGGCGGTAGCGGCGGGTCATGCTCATCGGCTGCTTTTGGGTGTTTTCGTCAGTCATCGCTGCCCTCCGTGCTGAGCTTGTAGCCCACCTTGCGCACGGTGCGGATGGCCTCGCCCGCCGCGCCGAGCTTCTGGCGCAGCGTGCGGACGTGCATGTCGATGGTGCGGGATTCGAGCAGATCATCGGTGTCCCAGACCTCCTTCATGATGCGCTCGCGGGCCAGCACCTCCTCGGGGTGCTCCAAAAACAGATGCAGCAGCGAGTATTCCTTGTAGGTCAGCTCAACGGGTGTGCCGCCCACACGGACCGTGCGGGCCACATCGTCCAGCACGATCTCACCGAAATGCAGGGTGGACGCAGCCGGCGCGGGGGCGGCTGCCGCAGCGCGGCGCAGCACGGCCCGCACGCGGGAGATAAACTCCATGATGCCGAACGGCTTGCAGAGGTAGTCGTCCGCGCCGTGGTCCAGACCCTTGACGACATCAATTTCGCTGGTCTTGGCCGTGACCATAATGACCGGCAGGTGTGCGCAGGCGGGGTCGGCGCGCAGCTTGTTCAGGATCTGGTAGCCGTCCTCATCGGGCAGCATCACATCCAGAATGACCAGCTCGGGCCGGGTCTCGCGCACGGCAGCCCAGAAGCTGGCGGCGTCCTCGCAGCCGCGGGCGTCATAGCCGTTGGACTGCAGCGCGTATTGCTCCAGCTCACGGATGCTGGAATCGTCTTCGACAATGTAGATCATAGTAAATACCCCTTACTATAAACGTAGGGGCCGGGCATGCCCGGCCCGCGGCTTTGCGTGGCCGTCCGATAACGGGCGGCTGCTTTTCTGTTGCGGGCGGGGCATGCCCCGCCCCTACAAAAAGGCTTCCCCTGAGGGGCTGCGCCCGCAGGCGCGTGTCGGAGCGCAACCGCCGCAGGCGGCTCTTAGCGCGGAGACTGAAGCTGTCCGCGAAGCGGACTGATGAGGGCGACGTTATCGTGGCCGCCCGTTTACGGGTTGAAGCCGGAAGGTCGCCCCTCGTCCGGCCCCTCGGGGAAAGGCTTTCAGCCTTCAGCCTGATTCTCCGCAGGCTCGGAGTACGCCTCCGGCGGGAAGGTGTAGCGGCCACGGTATTTCTCGTACCGGCGCTCAAATTTGACATCATCACCGTGCTTGACGGTGTTGAGGTATTCGTGGGTGTCAAACTTATCGGCGGCGACCTCGATCATCGCAACGGCAATGTTCGAGCAGTGGTCGGCGATGCGCTCATAGTTGGTCAGCAGATCGTCCAGCACAAAGCCGTACTCGATCGTGCAGGCACCGGCCTGCAGGCGGGCGATATGGCGGCTCTTGACCTCGCGCACAAGACCGTCCACGACCTGCTCCAGCGGCTCGATCTTTTTGGCGGCGTAGGTGTCGCCCTTCTGGAAGGCATCGACCGTGCGGTTCACGATGTCCTGCACGGCGGCCTCAAGCACGCTTAGGTCGCCAAGGGCCTCGTCACTGAATTTGATCGACTTGTCGCGGATCTCCTCGGCTGTCTTGATCAGGTTGACGGCATGGTCGGAGACGCGCTCAAAATCGCCGATCGTGTGCAGCAGCGTGTTGACGGTGCGGTTGTCATCCACTGAGAGATGCTTGGCGCTCAGCTTGACAAGGTAGGTGCCCAGCACGTCCTCATAATGGTCAACGGCGTCCTCTTTGCGCAGGACTTCGTCCGCAATGGCATCGTTCCAGACGCGGGTGGTGGACATGGCCTGCAAAAGCGCGGTGCGGCAGATTTCCGCCATATCGCTGCCGGTCAGCATGGCGCGGCCCACGGCCACAGAGGGGGTGGTGAGCAGACGGTCGTCCAGCAGAGTGTTCTCCTGCTTTTTGTCGGCGGGGGAATCGGGCACGGTCAGGATGGCAAGCTTCTCGAGCACACGGTTGAACGGCAGCAGGATCGCGGTCGTCACGACATTAAAGATTGTGTGGACGATGGCAATGCCGAAGGTGTTGGCCGTGTCGGCAAAGAAGCTGAACCTGATCAGCGCGTTCAGGCCGTAGAACCCGCACAGGAAGATGATGGTGCCGATCAGGTTGAAATACAGATGGACAAAAGCGGTGCGCTTGGCGTTCTTGTTGGCACCGGCGGAGGAGATCAGCGCCGTGACGGTGGTGCCGATGTTCTGGCCCATGATGATGGGCACGGCGGCCGCGTAGGTCACGGCGCCGGTGCTGGTCAGTGCCTGCAGGATACCGACCGATGCGGACGAGGACTGCAAAACAGCCGTCAGCACCGCACCCGCGATAACGCCGAGGATGGGATTTTTGAAGCTGAGGAACAGCTCCATGAACCACGGCTCGTCGGCCAGCGGGGACATGGCATGGGACATCGTGTTCATGCCGGCCATCAAAATGGCGAAGCCCAGCATAATTTTACCAACGCCGCGCTTGCGGTCCTTGCCGATCATATACATCCAGATGCCGATAAAGCCGAGGATCGGGCTCCAGGCATTGGGGTTCATCATCTGGGTGATGAAGCTGTCACCCTCGAGGCCGGACAGCGACAGCAGCCAGCCGGTGACGGTGGTGCCGACATTCGCGCCCATGATCACGCTGATGGCCTGATGCAGCTCCATCAGACCCGAGTTGACGAAGCCGACCGCCATAACGGTGGTGGCGCCGCTGGACTGAATGACGGCGGTGACGGCCATGCCGAGCAGCAGGCCGCGGATGGGGCTGCTGGTCATGGTGGACAGAATGCCCTGCAGCTTACTGCCGGCTGTCTGCTCCAGCGCTTTCCCCATCAGGTCCATGCCATACAGGAACATGGCAATGCCGCCCATCAGGGTGAACACATTAAATATGGTCATCCGGTGTTACACATCCATTCTCTGTTTTGTTTTCACTATACCGCTTTCTATTATAATGTATGCGCACAAAGCACACCACCACGGCAAAGTAAATGTTATGTAAAATTTGTGTAAAGCCGCAGGAGAGAGGCAAGTGTGCACCGGGATTTTTTTGTTCGCCGCAGTTGTAGGGGCCGGGCATGCCCGGCCCGCAGCCTTGCGTCAGCTCCCGGTTTCGCTTTGTGCCCCCCTGTATGTTACATCGTAGGGAGGGGTCTTGACCCCTCCGCTACCTGCCGTTAAACTGCTGTCAACGGTTCATCCGTAGGGGAGGGATTCATCCCTCCCGGGCACTTCCCGCCGCCGCAAACGGCCACGGCGGCCAGAGGGCTGGCCGCCCTACAACCCCACTTAAAAATCCGTGCGCAGGGGAAAATCCTGCCCCCCCACTGCGGGGCGTCGGGGACGCCGCCCCCTACAATCCTTGCCGCAAACCTGCCGCCGTATCCCATCCCTCACCCCCGCTGTTTTTGCATATTCTTTACAAACTTTACCGTTCTCACACAAAACCGGGGACATCTTTGCAAAAGCTTTACCGCGATTGTACCGCACCATGGTCGATACCTGCACGGAAATGCGGTACAATGGCTTTGCTTCCGGTGAAGCACTGCGAAATGCACAAACTATACCACATAAATTTGGTGAAAAGGGAGAGTACACACACATGAAACGCAAATCTGCTATTGCTGCCGTTACCGCCGCTGCCCTGGCCCTGAGCCTTGCCGCCTGCGGTTCCTCTGATTCCGCCGCCGCTTCCTCGGCTGCTCCTGTTGAGAGCACCGCCTCCAGCGAGGCCGCCCCGGCGGAGGCTGCCCCCGCCGGTGACTTTGACACCGATCAGGACATCACGGTCATCTCCCGTGAGGACGGCTCCGGCACCCGCGGTGCCTTCATTGAGCTGACCGGCGTTGAGGAGAAGAACGCTGACGGCAAGAAGGTCGATAACACCACCGAGGCCGCCGCCATCCAGTCCAGCACCAACGGCGTCATGACCGCTGTTGCCAACGATGAGACCGCCATCGGCTACATCAGCCTTGGCTCTCTGAACGACACCGTCAAGGCCGTCACGGTCGGCGGTGTGGCCGCCTCCGCCGAGACCGTCAAGGACGGCAGCTATGTGCTGGCCCGTCCGTTCAATATCGTTACCAACGGCGATGCCACCGACCCTGTGGCCGTGGACTTCATCGCCTACTGCCTGAGCAAGGACGGTCAGGCGCTTGCCACCGATAAGGGCTACATCGGCGAGGACGGCGCGGACTTCACCTCCGCCCAGCCTGCCGGCAAGATCACCGTCGGCGGCTCCTCCTCCGTCTCGCCGCTGATGGAGAAGCTGATTGAGGCCTACAAGACCGTCAACCCCAACGCTGAGCTTGAGCTGCTCACCACCGACTCCACCACCGGTGTTTCCGGCGCGCTGGACGGCACCTACACCATCGGCATGGCCAGCCGTGAGCTGAAGGACTCCGAGGTCGAGGGCGGTGCCAAGGCTACCGTTCTGGCACTGGACGGCATCGCAGTCGTCGTCAACCCCGCCAACACCACCGAGGATCTGACCGTTGACCAGATCAGGGGCGTCTACACCGGCGAGCTGACCACCTGGGCCGATGTGCAGTAAAGTATAGCAGCACCGTAGGGGCGGGGCATGCCCCGCCCGCAGCGTACCCGTGACCGCGCGGTTATGGGAAGGCCGCGGGCCGGACATGTCCGGCCCCTACATGGCATATAACCAAAGGAGTATAGGAAATGACCTCCAAGCTAAAAGAAGGCGTCATGCAGGTGGTGTTTACCCTCTGCGCCTGTGTATCCATTCTGGCGGTCGCGCTGATCTGCATCTTCCTGTTTGCGAACGGTGTGCCTACCCTGTTCAAGATCGGGCCGATGCAGTTCCTGCTGGGCACCACTTGGAAGCCCGGCAACGACATCTTCGGCATCCTGCCGATGATTCTGGGCAGCATCTATGTCACGGCGGGGGCTATCCTCGTCGGCGTGCCCATCGGCCTGCTGACCGCCATTTATATGTCCCGCTTTGCCAGCCCGGCCATCAACCGGGTCATGCTGCCGGCGGTGCAGCTGCTGGCGGGTATTCCGTCGGTCGTCTACGGCTTCTTCGGCATGATCGTGCTGGTGCCGGCTGTGCAGGCCATGGTCAAGACCCCTTTCTTCAAGACGGTGCTGCATGTCAAAAGCGGCAAGGGCATGAGCCTTTTCACCGCCGCCGTGCTGCTGGGCATCATGATCCTGCCCACCATCATCACGGTCAGCAAGACGAGCCTTGACGCCGTTCCCAACAGCTACTATGAGGGCAGTCTGGCACTGGGCGCCACCCATGAGCGCAGCGTTTTCTGCGCGGTGCTGCCCGCCGCCAAGTCCGGCGTGCTGTCGGCGGTCATCCTCGGCATCGGCCGCGCCATCGGTGAGACGATGGCGGTCGTCATGGTCGCGGGCAACCAGACATGGATGCCCAAGGGCCTGTTCCAGGGCCTGCGCACGATGACCTCCAACATCGTCATCGAGATGGGCTACGCCGCCGACCTCCACCGCGAGGCGCTGATCGCTACCGGCGTTGTGCTGTTCGTCTTTATCCTGCTCATCAACCTCTGCTTCAGCCTTGTGAAAGGGGGCGGCGACCATGCCTGAGATCACCGCAACAAAGACTGCGGCCGATATGACCTGCGCAAGACCGCATACGCTTATGCCCGGCGGCGGGCAGAACCGCCGCGCCGCCCGCGCACAGGCTGCCGCGCTGCGGTGGCTGGTGCGGATCGCCGCTTTCCTGACGGCCGCCGTGCTGGTGTTCCTGATCGGCTACATCCTCGTCATGGGTATCCCCAACCTCAAGCCCGAGCTTTTCGCATGGGAGTATAACTCCGAGAATGTCTCGCTGACGCCCGCGCTCATCAATACCGTGCTGATGACCGCCTTCGCGCTGCTCATCGCCACGCCGCTCGGCATCTTTGCCGCCATCTGGCTGGTCGAGTACGCCCGCCGCGGCAGCAAGCTCGTCAAGGTCGTGCGCGTCACGACCGAGACCCTGCAGGGCATCCCTTCCATCGTCTACGGCCTGTTCGGTATGCTGTTCTTCGTCACCCAGCTGCACTGGGGCTACTCGCTGATCGCCGGTGCGTTCACGCTGGCCATCATGGTATTGCCCGTCATCATGCGCACGACCGAGGAGGCGCTCATCGCCGTGCCCGACTCCTACCGCGAGGGCAGCTTCGGCCTCGGTGCGGGCAAGCTGCGCACGGTGTTTACCATTGTGCTGCCCAGCGCCATGCCCGGTATTTTGTCCGGTGTTATCCTCGCCACGGGCCGTATCGTGGGCGAGACTGCCGCGCTGATCTACACGGCCAGCTCGGTCGCAAAGATACCCACGAGCGTATTCAGCTCGACACGCACGCTGGCCGTACACATGTACCTGCTCTCCAACGAGGGGCTCTACATCGGCCAGACCTACGGCACCGCCGTGGTGCTGCTGGTGCTGGTGCTGGTCATCAACTGCCTGTCCGGCTTTGTGGCCGGCAGGCTGGCGAAGAAGTAAAGCCGCCTGCGGGGCGTCGAGGACGCCGCCCCCTACATACGCAGCAGCTTGTAGGGGCCGGGCATGCCCGGCCCTCGGCAGACCCATTACCGCTCTGCTTCCGTAAGGCTGAGGGCCGGACATGTCCGGCCCCTACGGCTCGGCAAAGGCATATATGCAGTCTATAAACAAAGATACAGCAAAGAGGTCATTTCATGAACAAATTTGAAGTCCGCGGCATGGATTTGTACTATGGCAGCTTCCATGCACTGAAGAATATCAACATCGACATCCCGGAAAAGGAGATCACTGCCTTTATCGGCCCGTCCGGCTGCGGCAAATCGACCTTTTTGAAGAGCCTGAACCGGATGAACGACCTTGTCGAGGGCTGCCGCATTTCCGGGGACATCAAACTGGACGGCGTGGACATCTACAAGGACAAGATGGACGTCAATGTCCTGCGCAAGCGGGTCGGCATGGTGTTCCAGAAGCCGAACCCCTTCCCGATGTCGATCTACGACAACATTGCCTACGGCCCGCGCACCCACGGCATCCATAACAAGGCCCAGCTGGACGAGATCGTTGAAAAATCCCTGCGCGGCGCGGCCATCTGGGACGAGGTCAAGGACCGCCTGAACAAGAGCGCCCTCGGCATGTCGGGCGGCCAGCAGCAGCGCCTGTGCATTGCGCGCGCGCTGGCTGTCGAGCCGGAGGTCCTGCTCATGGACGAGCCGACGAGCGCCTTGGACCCCATCTCGACCTCCAAGGTCGAGGAGCTGGCCACCGAGCTGAAGGAAAACTACACGATCGTCATGGTCACCCACAACATGCAGCAGGCCGCGCGTATCAGCGATAAGACGGCGTTCTTCCTGCTGGGCGAACTGGTCGAGATGGGCCCCACCGAGCGCGTCTTTGCTACGCCTGTGGATAAGCGCACCGAGGATTATATCTCGGGCCGCTTCGGTTAAGGAGGATTGCAACATGGGTACAAGTGTACGGAAGATGTACGATGCCGAGCTGCTGCAGCTGGACACGATGCTGGCCCGGATGGGCCATGCGGCGGGCGGCGCGATCGAGAGCGCCATGACCGCCCTGCGCACCGGTGATGTTGAGCTGGCGCGCAGCGTCATTGCGCGGGACAGCGAGATCGACTCGGCCGAGCATGAGATCGAGCACCGCTGCTTAACGCTTTTCCTGCGCCAGCAGCCGGTCGCGGGCGATTTGCGCAAGGTGTCCACGGCGCTCAAGATGGTCACCGACATTGAGCGCATCGCCGATCAGGCCAGCGATATTGCCGAGATCACGTTGCACCTCCACCCGGAGGGCGCGCGCACCGTCGGCGTGCTGGACGACCTTTACGCTATGGGCGATATTGCGCTGCATATGGTGAAGGACGCCATCGCGGCCTATGTGCAGGTCGATCTGTCCACCGCCGCGCAGGTCATTGCCCGCGATGATGAGTGCGATGCCATGTTCGGCCGCATCAGCAAGGAGATCGCCGCCTACATTGCGGCGCACCCCGATGATGCCGAGACGGCGCTCGACCTGTTTATGATCGACAAGTATCTGGAGCGCCTCGGCGACCACGCCGTGAACATTGCCGAGTGGGTCGAGTTCTTAAAGACCGGCGTCCACAAAGCCCGCAAGATCGTCTGACGCGGGCAGCCAAAAGCCATTCTCTATTTTCCTATACCAACCAAAACGGGGCCTGCCGCAAAGCAGACCCCGTTTTGGCGTGGAAGGTGCGAAATCAAGGCCGCGCTGCAAAGCCCCTCAGGCCTCGCAGGCTCGGCCAGCTCCCCGCAAAGCGAGGAGCCTTTTCGGCGGCCTTTGGCCGCAAAAGCCTCCCCACAAAGTGGGGGGGTCGAGCGAAGCGATGACCGGAGGGGCTTTGCTCGTTTCCCGGTAGATATACAAAAATGGGAACCGCCCACTTGTCGGGCGGCTCCCTGCTTTATTTATTTCGCCCCGCGTCCGGCGAAGACTACATACACGGTCTTGAACAAAATCTTGATGTCATTCCAGAGCGACCAGTTGTCGATGTAGGTCACATCCAGCTTGACGACCTCCTCAAAGTCCTCGATGTTGCTGCGGCCGCTGACCTGCCACAGGCCGGTGATGCCCGGCTTCATCGACAGGCGGCGCTTGTGGTGGCTCTCGTACTGTTTGTACTCGTCCACTGTCGGCGGGCGGGTGCCCACAAGGCTCATATCGCCGCGCAGTACATCAAAAAACTGCGGCAGCTCGTCAATGCTCGTCTTGCGGATGAATTTGCCCACCTTGGTCACGCGGGGGTCGTCCTCCATCTTGAACATCAGGCCGTTCATCTCGTTCTGGGCCATCAGCTCCTTTTTGCGCTCCTCGGCGTCCATGTACATGCTGCGCAGCTTGTGGATGTAGAAGTACCGTCCGTTGCGGCCCACGCGCTTCTGTTTGAAGAAGAGCGGGCCGGGGCTTTCGATCTTGAGGGGAATCGCCACGATCGCAATGATCGGGATGCTGAGGATGCAGCCCACCAGACCGCCCACGATGTCCATGCACCGCTTGGCAATCTGGTCGCGCAGCTTCAGCTCCACGGTGCCCATTGTCACGATGCTGCCCCCCGCGCAGCGGCCCAGCGTGCGGCTCAGCCGCGCGGCGCTCGTCTCATCGCAGCAGGCCTCCTCGATCCGGTCAAGCAGCGGCAGGCAGAAATGCACGGTCAGGCCCATGCTCTCCATCTCCTCCAGATAGGGGATGAAGCTCTCGCCACTGTCCATCGGCACATCGACATAGACCTCGTCCAGCGCCTCGCGCCGGATCCAGTCCATAAAATCGGTAAAGTTCGCCTTCACCGCAATGCCGTCGATCTCGGTGCCGACGATCTCGTGCGTGGCCTCCAGCAGCGCCACGCCGACAATGCGGCGGGACCAGTCCTTGCCGATCTCATTGATGAGGCGGTCGGCGCGGTCGGTGGTCGTCACGATGCCGACCAGACTCTCCATGCCCCAGCTGCGCTGGAAATGGAGCAGCAGCCGCTTGAGCGCACCGTGCGCGAGCGGCAGCAGCAAAGCGTTGATGAGCGGCACCGTCACCGCAAAATAGCGGGAGTCGAGCATCGTTGCCTTGGTCAGCAGCATCAGGGCCGAGTAGATGACGCAGAGCATCAGGTTGAATTTGAGCGAGAGCTTTATCTCGGCGCCGGGGCGGCGGGTGACAATGTTCTCGGTCTGGTCAAAGCAGAAAAAGGTCGCGACAAAGGCCAGTACCAGCGTGCAGAGCGTCTGCATCCAGTCCCGTGCGGTGTAGGGCACCAGCACATTGAACAGTCCGTCAGTGATCAGCCAGGACAGCAGAATACTGACCGCCAGGGCCAGCAGGTCCGTCAGGAACACATAGGCGTACTGCATCTTTTCGCGTTTTGTAATGACGTGCAACTCCAAATTCCTCTCATTCTTTCTGTACAAAATCATATAAGCAGGGCAGCCGGTCTGCGGCTGTCCGTTCCAGCGTATAAATCATGTACAATTTTACCACATCAAGCGCCGCTCTTCAACCGGAAGCGGCACCCTGCGGCAGAAAACGGCGATTTTCGGCATAATTCCCAATCCAAGCCCGCGCACAGGCAGCAAAATGGTAGCTTCACAACGGAATTTTTGAAAACTGGTTGCAAAGTAACAGGAAAATCGCCCGCAAGCGGACGGTATCACGCCTCGGGGGCGGCAAGCTCGGCTTTGAAGGTGTCCTGCAGGTCGGTCAGGCAGTCCAGCAGCAGGGGATTGAAGGCCCCGCAGTCGCCGTGCAGGATCATCTGCACCGCCACATCGGGCGCGTAGGCGTCCTTGTAGACGCGCTTGCTCACAAGGGCATCGTAGACATCGGCCATCGCCACCACCTGCGCCGAGATCGGGATCTGGTCGCCGCTCAGCCCATCGGGGTAGCCGCGGCCGTCCCACCGCTCATGGTGCCAGCGGCAGATCTCATGGGCGGTGCGCACCAGCGGCTCGCTGCGGTAGCGGTGCAGCTGGTCCAGCATCGCCGCGCCGATCGTGGTGTGCCGCTTCATGATGTCGAACTCCTCGCGGGTCAGCCGCCCGGGCTTGTTCAGGATCGCATCGTCGATTGCGATCTTGCCGATGTCGTGCAGCGACGACGCCATGACGATCAGCTCCTGCTGTTCGGGCGTCAGGGCGTACTGGTCGGTCTTTTGGGTCAGCTGCTCCAGCAGGTGCCGGGTCAGCGTGCCGATGTGCAGCACATGGGCACCGCTCTCGCCGTTGCGGAACTCGACCGCCTCGCTCAGGATCGAGATCAGCATCTGGGTGTTTTTCTCTTTTTCACGGATCTGGCTCGTCACCAGCGAGATGAGCCGCCGCTGCTTGGCGTAGAGCTTGATCGTGTTAAAGACGCGCCGGTAGACGACCCCCGCGTCAAAGGGGCGGCTCACATAGTCGGAGACGCCCAGTTCGTAGGCGCGGCGCACAACGGTGTCGGCGTCCTCGCTTGAGATCATGATGACCGGGATGTCCTCGATCCGGTGGTTGCGGTTCATCGTGTTCAGGACCTCAAAGCCGTCCATCACCGGCATGACGATGTCCAGCAGGATCAGCGCAATGGCGGTGTCGTACTGGTCCAGCATCGTCAGACATTCCTGCCCGTTGGAGGCCTCCAGTATATTGTAATCACTGCCGAGGATCTCGGCCAGAATCGCGCGGTTCATCTCGGAATCGTCTACGATCAGGATATTCTGGCGGGCCTGCCGGTCCCGCCCGGCGGCCGAGGGGGCGGCGGTGCCGGCGGTGTCCTCGGTCACAACGGTGTTTTTGTGGTTCTTGGCCTGATACATCAGCCGGACCGCGCGGGAGACCGCCTGCTCGCAGCTCTCGCCCGGGCGGCTCATCACGCCGCCGATGCTGGTCGAGATCTGCAGCCGGGTGTAGCCGGGTACAACGGCGGTGTGCAGCTGCTGGCGGATGCGCTCCAGCTTGGCAACAAACGCCGCCTGTGCAATGCCGGGCAGCACGAGCAAAAACTCATCGCCGCCGTAGCGGATCAGGTGGTCGCTTTTGCGGATGCAGCCGCGCACGACCTCCACGGCGGTGCGCAGGGCTGCATCGCCGGCCTGATGGCCGTAGGTGTCGTTGTACAGCTTGAAATCGTCAAGGTCCAGCACGGCCACGCCGGCCGGCTCGCTCCGGTTTTTGATGACATCCTCATAATAGCGGCGGTTATAGCAGCTGGTCAGGGCATCGTGGTAGAGCTTGATGTGGTAGCCGGACACGCTGCTCATCAGCCGGTCGCTGTTTTCGGGGTCGATGAGATTGTCGCAGTCCAGCGGCTGGATCAGCTCCAGCACGCAGGGTGCGCCGTCCACCTCGCGGTAGACCGCTGTGACCTGATACAGATCGCGGCCCATATATTCCAGCTTGGTGCGCTGGGTATGATCCTCCATCACCTGGCGGGAGATGCAGTTCTGGCAGGGGTTGTCCTTGTGCCAGAATTCATGGCAGGGGCAATGCCCCCCCACCGGGGCGTTGCCGCACACCTGCCCAGCGTCCAGCAGCCGCACGATTGGAAAAATCGCGCGGTATTGCATCATTTCCTTTTCGACCTCGTGTCTGGTCATAGCCTCGCCGCCTTTGTGTCCTAAAAAATGTTATATATATATCTAATATATCATTTCCTGCCAATTCCTGTCAAATTTTGCGCGGGTAAAAAACGGTAAAAACCGGCATCATCGGGGCTGCGGGCGCATATTTGTTTAGGGCAACACCGCACAATTCCCGCCTGACGGCTTAAGCACCGCTCCGGCGGCTGCGGCACGGC
>UQGL01000042.1 GCA_900540595.1 uncultured Oscillospiraceae bacterium | reverse complement strand
CAGTTATGCAGCGGCGGGCAAGGTTTTTATACGGCGGGCGATGCCGTTACTTTACGATAAAATGCTCTACGATCATTCGCTGCACCGGCGGGGTGTACTGCAGCACGGCGTAGGGCGTACCGCGCGCGCTGACACGCTCGGCGCTGCGCAGACCGGCATCGACACCGGCGGGGGTGGGGACATAGTAGAACCCGCTGGTGGGCAGCTTTTCCATGGCGATCAGGCGCTGCTCAAGCAGCCATGCCTCAATGGCCTTGATGGTCGGGGCCTTCATGCCGGGGCCGCCGGCCTCGGCCAGCGCAGCCTTCAGCTCTGCACCGGTGTAGGCGTCCCCGTAGCGGAACTGCCCGGCGGTCTCCTCGGTAAGGGAAAAAGCTGCCTTGGGGCCCTTGGCGGCCTTGCGGGGTGTCTCGCCCTCGGCGGGGGCAGGCTCCGCAGCGGGGGGATCAAGGCTCAGCACGGCATCAGGATGTGCGGCGCGGTAGGCCTCGATGACGGCAAAAAAGCGCGCTGCATACTTTTCATACTTGCGTTCGCCCATGCCGTACACGCCGATCATCCCCTCCACACTGCGCGGCGCGCGCAGGCACATATCGGCCAGCGATTTATCACCAAAGACAATATAGGGCGGCAGTCCCTCGCTCTGCGCGATCTCAAGGCGCAGCGTGCGCAGCTCGGCAAAGAGTGCAAGCCCTGCACCGGTCAGGCTGTCCATGATGCTGCGGTTTTGGGGCTTCGGGGCGGTGCGCTCCGGCTCCTGCCGGGGCGGCAGCCGCACAAGGACCTGCGCACCCTCCTTCAGCGGGGTGATGTCACCCAGACGCAGCACAGCGTACTGGTCATCGGTCTGTACAAGGTAGCCGTCCTCCAAAAGCTGGGCCAGCAGCCGGTCCAGCGTATCGCGCGGCAGCGCCTGCAGGGTGCCGTAGCTTTTCAGGCCCGGTGCGCCAAGCTCCCGCAGGCGGGCGCGGTTCGCGCCCTGCAGCGTGCCGAATACGACCGCCTTGCCGAACCGCCCGCGCAGCTCCGCCACGCAGTTGATCATCCGCTTGGCGGCATCGGTCAGGTCGGCCTGCTCATAGACATTGTTGCAGCTGCCGCAGCTGCCGCAGGGCGCGGTGGGATGCTCGCCGAAATAGGTCAGGATCGTGTTGCGCAGGCAGGCGGTGGTACGGCAGTACTGCTCCATCGCCTGCAGCCGCTGCAGATCGCGCTGGTACAGCAGCGCGGCGTCCTCCTCCTCTAAATCAGGGTTCTCCCTGCGCTCAAGCAGGAATTTGTTGATGATGACATCCTGCGCCGAAAAAAGCAGCACACATTGGGCGGGCAGTCCGTCACGCCCGGCACGGCCGGCCTCCTGATAGTAGTTCTCCATGCTGGAGGGCATGTTGTAGTGCAAGACAAACCGCACATTGGATTTGTCAATACCCATGCCGAAGGCGTTTGTGGCCACGATGACCGGCGCCTTGTCGTAGATGAAATCGTTCTGGTTGGTGCGGCGGGCCTCGGCGGTCAGCCCGGCGTGGTATTTGGCGGCGGCAAAGCCGGCCTCGGCCAGCAGCTCCTGCAGCTTATCGACATTTTTGCGGGTGGCGCAGTAGATGATGCCGCTCTCGCCCGGGTGGTCGCGCAGGTATTGCAGCACAAAGTCGTCCTTGCGGCGGGTGGCCTCGACCTGAAAATACAGGTTCGGGCGGTCAAAGCCCGTCACCAGCACCTTGGGGTCCTGCAGCCGCAGCGTGCAGCGTATATCCTCCTGCACCGCCCGGGTCGCTGTGGCCGTAAAGGCCGAGAGGATCGGCCGCCGGGGCAGACTGTCCACAAAGGCAAGGATCTTGAGGTAGCTGGGGCGGAAATCCTGCCCCCACTGGCTGATACAGTGCGCCTCGTCTACTGTGATCATCGAAAGCTCGGCCGCTGCGGCAAAGCTGCGGAAGGCGCTGCTCTCCAGCCGCTCGGGTGCGACATAGAGGAGCTTGTAGCTGCCCTCGGCAGCAAGGGTCAGTGCCTTGTCGATCTGCGCCTCGCTCAGGCTCGAGTTGATGAAGGCGGCGCGGATACCGGCGTTGTTCAGCGCCTTGACCTGATCCTGCATCAGCGAGATCAGCGGCGAGATGACAAGGGTAATGCCCGGCAGCAGCAGAGCAGGGACCTGATAGCAGAGCGACTTGCCTGCGCCGGTGGGCATGACGGCCAGTGCGTCCTGCCCGGCCAGAATGGCGTTGACGATCTCCTCCTGCCCGGGGCGGAAGGAGTCGTAGCCGAAATAGCGTTTGAGCGCTTCAAGCGGTGTCATGGTGCGGATGCCCCCAGCCTTACAGGATCGTAAACTGGCAGGCACGCATGGCGTCCAGTGCGGTGCGGTGGGTGTCCGGTGTCACCCCGGCGCAGCAGTCGGAGAGGATCTCGATCTCCGTCTCGGGGAAGGCGGCGCGCAGCACCATCGCGTTGCTGATGACACAGATGTCGGTGCAGTAGCCGTAGATAACGATTTTTTCAAGGTCGGTCACGGCCTTGTTGTGGGCCATCAGCTCGTCCAGAATATCGCTGGGCAGCATATAGCTGCCGAAGGTGGCCTTGTTGATCACGCGGCAGACCGCAGGCTCGGTGCCGGCCATCGCGTTTTCCAGCTCGGGGGCAAGGTTCCAGCCGTCCTCGCCCTCGATGCAGTGCTCCACCGGCAGGTGGCGGCCCTCCCGTGTTTCCAGATAGTTGTCGGGGTGGGTGTCGCGGGTAAAGAACATCCAGTGCCCGGCCTCGGCGTGGGCCTTGGCGGTATCGGCCAGATGGGCTACATTGGCCTGCGCAGCGGGGTTTGCCAGCGCACCGGTGATAAAGTCCTTCTGCACATCGACCACAATGTCAAGAATGATTTTTTCGCTCTCCATGTTTGCTCTCCTTTTAGGGCAATGCTTATACTGTATTCATATCCAGTATAGCCCCGATGCGCCCTTTTGGCAAGGGCGGCCTTATGCGGCGCGGCGTCTGGCCTTTTTGACCAGCTTTCGGATCAGCAGTATAACCAGCACAATCAGCAGCACCGCCACGGCCAGCAGACCGGCGTAAACGGCGGTGAATTTGTTGGGATTCTTCAGCAGGGCAAGGGGGCTGCGGCTGGTATCGACCAGCTTGCGGCCGTGGGTGGTGCTGTAATACGCCGGCACATTGGCAATGCCGTCGCCGTCCGTGTCGGCAAACGAGGCCATATAGCGCGCGATCGAATCCCACGCCTTCAGCTCCCGGCCGTTTTCCGTGATGATGACATCCTCAAAGTCGGTGATGGGGGTGCCGTCCGCATACTTCGGCACGATGGCGAGGATGCCATAGGACATGTCGGTCACGGCGCTCAGCATCTGGCCGCTGTACAGGTCAGCCACGATGCGGTACAGTTTATCATCCTCCAACGCAACGGGCTGCCCATCGTCCTCAAGGCAGACATCGGTCACCTTGTTCAGCAGCAGCCGGTGCGGGTTGTAGGTGAAGTTCAGCCCGCTGCAATACAGGCGCGCCGTTGTCATAAAATCGGACACGGAGGCGTCGATCTCTGCAGCAGTACGGATCTCCCGCCCGGTCAGGTAGACGCTGATGAGCGGATAGCCGGGCACGCCGTCCGCACCGATACCCAGCGAGAAGGAATTGAACACCTGCTCGACCGTAATATCGCCCCGGGCGTAGGTGTCGCGCACTGTGCCGCTCGGCACAACGGCCAGATCCACCGGCACACCGTCATAGTCGGCGGCGTTCTCCACGGCGTAGACATAGGCGTCCGCAATGATGTCGCCGAGGTTATGCTCCTCGTGGATGTTTTCAAGATCCTTCTGGGTGGAAAAGACAATGTCATTCTCTGCAAGGACCTGATCCTTCGTGTAGCCGAACCGGGCAAGATAGTCGGTATCCACGGTGTCCATAAAACTGTCGATCGTCTGCTGCGTGGCGGCGTGCACCGCAATATCCGATGTGATCGGGATCAGCTCATAGGCAGACATGGCCCACCGGCCGTCCGCCTGCTGTGTCAGCGTAAGCTCACCAAGGTTCTTGCCGTACTCGCCGCAGGATACCACATAGGTGCTGCCGTGTTGGATCGGCTTCTCGATCTCGGTGTGGGTATGGCCGCTCAGGATCAGATCAAGGTCGGGCACCGCCTTGGCCAGCAGCTCGTCCTCGGACTTGCTCTCGTCCTCCCATGTGCCGCTGTGGGAAACGCAGACGATCATATCCACATCCTCGTTGGCCTTGATGTCGGCCACGGTCTGTTTGACTGCCTCGATGGGATCCTCAAACTTCAGCTCACAGGTCGGGGCGCAGGCAAGCGCGTCCTTGCCGAAAACGCCCACCACGGCAATGTCCACATCGCCCTTCTCCAGCACGGTATAATCGCTGACGCCGTATGCGGCAAAGGCATCCTTCAGGCGCTGCTGCCCCTCGGTCAGGCCCTCGGCCTCCATCGTGTCCCAGTCTACATTGCAGACCACCATGGCCGGGACAGCATCCCCGGATGCCTGCGCGCTGGTCAGCATGTTGGCAAGCCCCTTGGAGCGATAGTCAAACTCATGGTTGCCGAGGGTCGTTACATCGCACCCAAGATGCCCCAGCATGCGCAGCTCGGCCGCCTGCGTTTCAAACACGGTCTGGATCAGTGTTCCCATGGAGAAGTCGCCGCCGTCGATCACCAGCGTATCGGGGTTTTGCGCCCGCTGCGCCTCGATCAGGGTGTTCATGCGTGCAAAGCCGCCCAGCTCTGTTTCCAGCCCGTCCACCATCGTGGTGAAGGTGTTCAGATGGGAGTGAGTGTCGTGGGTGAATACGATGTCCACCGCTGTGCCCGGCGCTGCGTCCTGCGCGCAAACGGGCCATGCGCAGGGGACAGCCGCAAGCAGCAGCACGCCCGCCAGTGCCAGCGCGGTACATTCTTTTCTCATTTCCTATTCTCCTTTACCAATGCCCGCCGAAGGCACAGGGCCGCAAGCTGCCGCCTTCCTCCGGCGTATAAGAGCATTACTGCTATATAGTTGTAACCGTATTGCTGATATTTTAGCATAAATGCACAGCACGCACAAGCCTTTTCGGCAAGGGGAAAGGGAATCGGGAAAGCGGGGAAACACTTTTTATATCCGCACGACAAGGGTGCTGAAGCTCTCATACTGCTGGTAAGAGAACTCCTTGGCCTGCTGGCGGATGACCTGCATACCCACGGCCTCGATGTCCAGTGCGCCTTTTCCGCCAAGGCGGTCGGCCTGTGCGGAGAAGGAGTCGAAAAAGTCGGTGTTGTCCCGGATGTGCAGCTCAAAATCGCCGTCCTCAAGCGCGACAAGCGTGATCTGTATCTCCGCGATATGCCCGGGTGCCTGTGCGAGGAACGCCGAGCAGGTTTCTGCTGCAGCCATCGAAACAAAGTAGCGCTGCCGTGGTGGCGCCTGCCACCGGTCGCAAAAGGCTGCAATGCCGTCGGCCATGGCCGTGAACTCCCGGCTGCTGCCGTGCATCGTCAGTGAGTAGACCTGCGCGGCATCAAACAGGCGTTCCCGGCCTGTCAGACAGCGCCATACAAAAAGCAGCAGCAGAGAAAGCAGTTCGGTCACAGGGTAGAGCCACCAAAACTGCGGCAGGGAAGTAGCAAAAAATACCGTGCAGGGCAGCAGTATTACAAAGTTTCGCAGCAGGGTGATGATAAAGGCGTTTTGCTCCTCATGAATCGAGCGATAATAGGTGTGCAGCACCATGCTGACACCGGCCCCAATACTGCTCAGGGTATACAGCCGCAGCGCCGGTGCGCCAAGGTAGTGCAGCGCCTCCTCGTGCAGACCGAAGGCACTGCAGATAAGGCCCGGATACAGGAAGATCAGCGCCGCTGCGGTGCTGCCGGCATAAAGGCCCCAACGCAGCGCAAACGCGAGGGCGCGCCGTGCCGCCGGCAGGTTTTTCTCACCGTAAAAGGTGCGGAACAGCGGCTGCGCCGCCTTGGCAGCACCGATGTATATGTACAAAATCAGATACGCGGTGCTTTGCACCACGGCGAAAACCGCCACGCCGTTTTCCCCATCAAGGCGCAGCAGCAGATGATTGGCAAAGAGGAAAAACACCATCCGGTACAGGTACGGGGCCGCGCCGGGCAGCCCGCTTTTCAGGCAGGAGAGTGTCTCGCGCGGGTTTGGCCGGACAGCGGCAAGGTGCAGCGTGCGGTCTTTCGCAAAAAGGGCGGGCATATAGCACAGCACCGACACCGAAAGTCCAATCAGGGTAGCACCGGCGGCACCGACCGTACCCATCCCCAGACCCGGCACAAGCACAAGATCCAGCGCGATTCGGATGGCGTTGCCATACAGAGAACCGCGCGTTGCCAGCCGCCGGTTGTCATTGCTGCGCAAAAAGTCGTTGAGCACATACTTTAAAAGAAAGAGCGGCGCACCGGATGCGATCAGACACAGATAGCCTTTGGCGGCGGTGTACAGTGTGCCGTCAGCGGGTGTGGTGCCCAAAAGCTCCAGAATTGCTTGCGGGAACAGATTGACAAGCGCGGCAAGCAGCACGCTGACGGCAAGCCCCGCCTGCAGGACGCGGTTGAAGCAATCTGTTGCCTGCGCGGGCTTTCCCTCCGCCAGAAGCCGGGCATAGCGCGTGCTGCCGCCCAGCCCCAGACCATGTACAAAGGCAAGGAGCATCGTATGCAGCGGCAGACTGAAGCAGAGCGCCGCCAGGCCGGTGACGCCCATCTGCCAGCCGATTACTATGGCATCTGCCATGGCAGCAAACGCCAGCCCTAAGGAGTACGCCAGTGAGGGGGCGAGCAGGCGGTGGAACATCCGCGGTGTAAAGTGATCCTTATGTTGACTCATAGCAGAGGATAGGCCTCCCGTATTTCATGCTTTGCAGTGCCTTGAAAAGCGGCTTTCTGCAGACTGGGTATCTATACTCTGATTATAATCGGATAATCCGGCTTTACCTCATTTTTGCGTGAAACGCCGGTTATTCTGCGTGAAATACAGCGGCGGCTGCCGCAAAAAAAGCGGAGGCTCACCGGGAGCCTCCGTGATAACTTGTTATGCTTTTGCGCCTGTTGGGGCTGCGGTGTTGCCTTAGCAGTTCAGGACAAGGCTGGCCGTTACGATGCCGTCCTGCAGGTGATAGCGGATGTTGCCGTCGTATTTATCGACCGCCATCAGGATGCTTTCAATGCCGGTGCCCTTCGGCTCGATCATATCGTCCACGATCACAAGGCCGGGGGCACAGGGGTTGCTACACACGATCACGAGCTTTCCCTTTTTTATGCGGAGGCTTACCGTGATCTTTCCGTGGGAGCCGCACGCCGTACAGCCGTTGCACGCATTTTCCAGCAGATTGGAAAGGATCGCCACAAAGTCCATGTCGGCAATCGCCGTATCCTCGGGCACCTCGGCTGTCACCGAAACGGCAATGCCCTCCTTCTGCGTGCGGTTGTAAAAATTGTTCAGAATAGCGTTGACCGTGACATGCGGGCAAAAATCGATCTGACTTGCGGTGTCCAGACTGTGGATAAATTCCTCAATATAATGCTCTGCCTCCTGCGGCTTTTCCTGCCGGAGCAGCAGCGCAAGATTCTGCATATGATGCCGGAAATCATGTCGCATGGCCTTGGCTGCCATAGCGTTTTCCCGCGCGGTGGCAAGCTGCCCCTGCAGGTATTGCACATTTTGGCTGATCAGCTCCATCCGCGCCTCGGCGCTCATGGATTGGATCGTGCCGAATATGACCCAGAGAACGGCAACGAAAATCACCGTGGTCGTGCCAAACAGCATGGAATACACGGTGTCGCGCGTATTGCGCATGATGAGTGCGACCAGCAGGGAAAACACAAATAAAAACAGCGCCGATACAAGCGAGATGGAATACCATGTCCGTCTTTTGTCCCCCGGTACCGTGCGCATATACGGGCGGGCATAGCGCAGATACAGCAGGATTGCCGGTACAGTCAGCGCTATGCGCACGATGCTGCGCGCGTATATCTGCCCAACGCTCGACAGGCCCGGCAGCAGACTGTCACACAGCAAAACCGAAAGGCAGAGTATGATGCAGAAGATGTTTGCATAGGTGAGGATCAGAAACAGCTTTTTGCTGAAGGAGTCGGCCGAGGTGTACAAAAACAGCGCAACGGCCGGTACGATGGTGCCCACAAACGAGAAGGAAATCACATGCGGGGAGGTCTTGCCCAGCAGCATATACGCCAGCAGGGCCCATACGATAAAGAACAGGGCGTAAAGCCCGTAGAGCAGCAGGGTCTTTTTGACCGAATACTTCCGCTCGGTCATTGCGGCAAAGCAGGCGATATGCGTTGCCACCATAAGCAGGGAGGTCATAACCAGATGATTCATTGCTATGCTACCTTTTCTTCCAAAAATAGGGCGGCGCGGCGAAAGCGTGATTGTCAGCCTAACATCAGGACGCCTGCACAATCGGACATTTGTGTAAAGGAAAGAACAGGAAACTCTTTTCTCAGTTCTTCAATGACAAAGTAGATTTCATCAGGGTCCCATGCGTCGCCGGCCTTCCATTTGCACTGCTCTAAAGCCTCGCGTGTTTCAAAGGCAACATCACCGATTATGATTTTGCCGTTCTCCTTCAAATAGCCGCGCAGGTCTGAAAGAAAGCTTCTCTTTTGCGTATTCCCATATTTCAATTTGATTTGCATAGACACCACCTCGCCTGATTCCAGTCATCCGCTGCGCAGCTTTCCCCACAGGGCAGACCATAAAAAGCTGGTCTGCCCCGGCGGTGCCGCAAACCATTACACTTTTTTTACAGGATACCGCACCCATGGGTGCTTGTCAAGGCGCGCTTGCTATACCCTGAGTGCCTCGGTTCTGCACAGCGGCTCGCAAAACAGGAAAAAGCACGTTGTTGGTTGTCACAACAGGTTTTTTCAATGTTTTATAGTGCTACTGCACAGTAGTGGTCATACGGTGGTCAAGAATCTTCCATACCCAGCACGCAGCGTTCCGGAAATATGTTGAAAAAATTGGGCGATTCACTTGTAAAAGGTTGACGCGGCTGCGTTCGGGGGTATATCATATTTGTATACAACCTTGCGCGGAGGGAGGAACGCACGGTGATCCGAATCGGCATTGTGGACGATGAAAAACAAGAAAGAGACCAACTGAAACAGGCGCTGGCGCGGTTTAGCGCGGAGAACGGCACAGAACTGAACATACAGGAGTTCGACTGCGCGGCGGTCTATCTGGCGGCGCAAGACCGTGATTTTGACATTTTATATCTCGACATTGATATGCCGCAGATGTCCGGCATGGAACTGGCCGAAAAAATCCGGGAGACAGATCAAGATGTCATCCTCATTTTTTGCACGAATTTGCAGCAATTCGCGCTGAATGGGTACAGTGTCGGCGCGCTGGGCTTTATTGTAAAGCCGATACAGTGGTACTCCTTCCATATGTATTTGACGCGGGCGCTGAAGGCGCTGCAAAAGCGCGCCGGTCAAAAGGTCACGCCGCCGCACATTGTCGTCAAGGACGGCACCGTGACGCGGCTGCTGGATGCAGCGGAAATCGCCTATGTGGAGGTGCGCCAGCACGACCTGCTGTACAACCTGTGCGGCGAGGACGGTAAGGCTGAAATCATCAAAAACCGCGGTTCGATGCAGGAAACCGCGGCGCAGCTGACACCCTACGGCTTTGTGCGATGCAGCGCCAGTTATCTTGTGAACCTGCGCTGTATCACGGCGGTAAGCCGTATGAATGTCTATATCGGCGGGGCGGCACTGCCCATCGGGCGTACCTACAAGGACGCCTTCACCGAGGCATTCTCCCGATATATGGCAAAAAAGGAGTGGGAAGACCCGTGCCGGTCATAAATTGGATACTGAGCCAGCAAATCCAGCTGGGTATGATTCTATGCGCCTGCCTGTTTGTCCCGTGGGGGCAGCGCCGCAGATGCTTCGTTCCGCGGCTGGCGGCGGGTGTATGGGGCTTTCTCGCACTGACGGGCACCCTGACATTCCTGCCGCTTTGGGCAAAATTGCTGCTGTATACGACGCTGCTGTTTGGTCTGATATGGTTCAGCTTTGACTGCAGCCCGCTGCACGCCCTGTTTTATACAACCTGTGCCTACGCGGTGCAGCACATTGCCAGTAAGCTGGCCTGTATGCCTATTATTTGGCTGATTCAGCATGGCCGCACAGACGGGCTCGTTACCTTTGTCATTCTGCTTTTCAGCAACCTTGTGGTCTGTCTGGTCATCTACCTGCTGTTCACCCTGCGCATCCGGCGCGGGCGCCTGCTGTTTGACAATGTCAAGACCGTGCTTTACTCCGGCTTTTTCCTGATTGCCGCGGTCTACCTGAGTGTTGTGCTGGAGGATGTTCTGGACAGCAGCGCAGAGTCCTACCTGACCGCCTATCTGGCGCTGAATGCGTTCTGCATCTTGTTTGCCATCACGATTCTGGCGCTGGAATTTTCAAATTGCAGCATCAAGAGTCTGGAACACGAGAATGAAATGCTGGCGCAGCTGCTGGAATGTGACAAGCAGCAGTATGAGCAGGCAAAAAAAGACATGGAAAAAATCAACATCCGCTACCATGACCTGAAACAGCAGTATTCCCGCGCCACAGATGAGGAACGCGCCCGTCTGGAAGAAGAAATGGACAACTTGAACCTGCGCTATCTCACCGGGAATAAGGCGCTGGACATCACACTGACCCAAAAGTCGGCACTCTGCGGGCAGGCAGGTATTCAGCTGGTCTGCTCGGCAGACGGCAGCTGTCTGGAGGATATGAAGCACTACCACATTTACTCTCTGCTGGGCAATGCGCTGGACAATGCCATTGAGTGTCTGACGCAGGTAAACGATGCGTCTAAGCGGGTCATCACACTGGACATCAGCCGCTGCCGTGACATGGCGGTCATCCGCGTGCAGAACTACACCCCCGCACCGCCGATGCTGCGGGACGGCGCTATCGTCACAACCAAGCAGGATACCGAGGAGCATGGCTACGGCATAAAAAGCATCAAAAGCATTGCCGAGCTGTACGGCGGCACGGCAGACTGCTTTGTGGAGGACTCGATTTTTTACTTGGTGGTCACCTTCCCCTGCGGGAAAAGCCAAAAACAAACTGCATAACCCAAAAGCGACTGCCGAAAGGCGGTCGCTTTTCTTCTTTGTCATTTGTGCCGTGTTTTTTGACATTTACGCCAACTGCATTGACCCGGTCAACGCTTCCCTTTATGATAGCTTTGTGAAAAAGATATGAACGGTTTCTGCAAAAGGGGAAGTGCACAGCCCTTGGCAGCAAGCGCATCGTATCATTCATCTGTGACAGTTTAGGAAGGAGAAAAACCTATGGCACAAAAGGAAACCTCAAGCAAGTCCCGCCGTTGGCTGGGCTTGTCCGGCGCGGCTGTGCTGGTGGCCAACCTTGTCCTGACCGGAACGACTATTGCGTTCCAGCAGGAAGGCGAAGTCAACCACGCACTCGGCATCGAAGGCGCTGGCGCATCTTACGGCGGCACGGAGTTCTCCGCTGACGGCACCCTGTCTGATGCAAGCTACGAAAAGTACATCGAAGCCGCTTATCAGTTCTGTGAGCAGGAGGAGGAAGAGGGCAGCGTGCTGCTCTACAACCGCAACAATGCCCTGCCGCTTTCCGAGTCTGAGCGCAACGTCACGGTCTTTGGCCGCGGCAGCATCGACCCGGTGTTCCGCAGCACGGCAGGCGGTTCCTCCACAAACCCGGATTACCAGAAAACCCCCGTTGACGCTCTGCAGGATGCCGGCTTCAACGTGAACCAAACCGTGCTGGACGCCTACGCTTCCGCCGAAGCGCCGAAAGCAAGAAGCGTTTCCAGCGTGGGAGAATATGACCCGGCGCTGTTCACCGGCAGCGTCACCGACTCGTTTGCGTCCTACGGCGATGTCGCGTTTGTTACGCTGTCCCGCTTTGCCACCGAGGGCAACGACCTTGCGATGGTCAACGACGAGGGCAAGCGTATGCTGGAGCTGGATGACAACGAGAAAGCAATCTTCCAGAAAATCAAGGATTCCGGCAAATTCAAGAAAACCGTCGTCCTGCTGAACTCCGTCTTTGCGATGGAGATGGACTGGCTGGACGAGTACAATGTTGACGCTGTGCTGTGGGTCGGCAACCCCGGCTTCTACGGTATGCCCGGCGCCATCCGCGTTGTGACCGGTGAGGTCAACCCCTCCGGTCACACCACCGCCACCTTTGCCGCCAACTCCCTGTCCGCGCCCAGTGCCGAAAACTTCGGTCTGCACGCCTACAACTACGGCAGCAAAACGCCCCGCGCGGCAGGCGACAGCTTTGTCAGCTATAACGAGGGCATCTACGTCGGCTACCGCTACTACGAGACCCGCTACGAGGACACCATCCTCGGTCAGGGCAACGCCGATTCCACGGTTGGCACCAAGGCCTCGACCGATGGCTGGAACTACGCCGAGGAGGTCTGCTTCCCCTTCGGCTACGGTCTGTCCTACACGACCTATGAGTACAGCCTTGACAAGCTGGACTACAACAGCGACACCGACACCTTCACGGCGACCGTCACGGTGAGCAACACCGGCGACAGGGACGGCAAGGCTACGGTGGAGCTGTACGCACAGTCCCCCTACACCGACTACGACAAGCAGAACAACGTCGAAAAGTCCTCGATCCAGCTGCTGGGCTATGACAAAATCGACGTGGCCGCAGGTGCATCCGAGACTGTCACGGTCGATGTGCCCGGCTACTTCCTCGCGTCCTATGACGCCAACGGCGCGAAGGGCTACATCCTCGATGCGGGCGATTACTACTTCGCCGTCGGCAACGGCGCACACGAGGCACTGAACAATGTGCTGGCCGCCAAGTGCGGTGACGCCGTTGCGGGCAAGCTGATCGATCAGGACGGCAATGTCGTCACCGGCAACACCGCCGCCGTGGCCACATGGACCGCCCCCAACACCGAGGTCGATACCCAAAAGTACCGCAACTCCCGCTACAACAGCGATGTGGAAGTCACGAACACCTTCGACGACGCCGATGTGAACTACTGGGCGAACGACGACGAAAAAATCACCTACCTCTCCCGCAGCGCGTGGGATACGACCTACCCCACCACGCTGGAGACTCTGACGGTCAACGATAAGCTGTACAACGGTCTGAATATGCAGACCTACGTCAAGGCAGCCGACGCCAAGAGCGTTTCCGACTTCAACCTCGGCGTACAGCTGGATGAGAAGATCAACTTCAGCGATATGATCGGCGTTGCCTTCGACGACCCGAAGTGGAACGACTTCCTTTCTCAGCTGACGCTGAGCGATCTGCTCATCAACATGGGCGACTCCAAGGGCATCAAGGCTGTCAAGGCTGTCAACAAGCCCGGCTGCACCATCGTCGATGGTCCCGAGGGCATGAACGGTCAGTTTAAGTACGGCGACCGCCGCAACTGCACCGGCTGGGCTACGCTGCCCATCGTCGGCGCAACCTGGAACCACGATGTGCAGACCCGCTTTGGCGAGATGTACGGCGAGGATGCGCTGTATGCGTCCATCCCCATCGCCTACGCGCCCGGCGCGGACACCCTGCGCTCTCCCTACTCCGGTCGTACCTCGGAGTATTTCTCCGAGGACGGCGTTCTCAGCTACTACGCTGCCAAGGCCGTTTCCCACGGTATGCGCAACAAGGGTCTGATCGGTACGGTCAAGCACTTCTTCCTGAACGAGCAGGAAGCCGGTCGTCAGGGCATTTCCACCTTTGCGAACGAGCAGGCCATCCGCGAGATCTATATGCGCGCCTTTGAGGGTTCCCTTGCTGAGGGTGATTCTCTCGGCGTTATGACCGCTTACAACCGTATCGGCGTTATGTACGCTGCCGCCAACCAGGGCATCCAGCACATCCTGCGCGACGAGTGGAACTACGGCGGCTACATCATCGACGATGCTCTGACTGCGTCCGAGTATTCCTCCGCCCCCGAAATGCTGATGGCGGGCAACAACATCTTCTGCCTGGATACCGCCCGCCCGACCGAAATCGAGAAGCTGATCACCAGCACCGATGACGGCGACCTGCTGCAGAAGGTCATCGACTCCAACCATTATCTGTACTACATCATGCTGCAGTCCTCTATGGGCGGCTCCGGCGCGGAGGACGTTGTCGTTTCCGACGCAGCCCCGTGGTGGCAGACGACCCTGCGCGCTCTCGATGTTGTGTTCTGCGCACTGGCCGTTGTCGCTGTCGTGATGTATGTGCTGCATACCTACACGGACGTTTTCTCCGAGGAAAAGCGGAAGAATCGTGCCGCCAAAAAGAATTGATGGAGGTGGAACCTGATGAATAAAGGCTTGAAAAATAAAGGGCTGGGCAGCTGGTTCTGCCTTGCCGCAGCGCTGGTCGCGCTGATCACCGGCATTGTATTCCTGTCCACACAGGCCACGGCCGCCCCTCTGGGCCACTCCGGCACGATGCCCGGCGTGGTGCTGCTGGTCGGTGCTGCCGCTTCGCTCGTTTTCTTCTTTGTTTCCGTTCCGTTCAGCGCACTGATTCAGGCGGTCATTTATAATATCGCCCTGTATCTTGTCGTTGTGCAGTTGTATTTCGTCTTTGCCGACGTCATCAACCATGTCACCTTTGCGGGCGGCAACGCCGGTCTGTGCGTGCTTTATATGGTCGGCACGTTCCTTGCCTGCCTGCTCAGCGTGATCGCCTGCTTCTGCAAGCAGACGAAAACCGGCGAGGCAAAAGCCACCGGAAAACAGTTTGCTGCCGCCGGTGCGGTGGTCGTGGTCGCTGCGGTCTGCGTGGGCGGTTTCTCCCTGCAGAGCAGCAGCCTGCCCTCGGCCGACAATGCGGAGGTTGCCCCCGATGCGGCGCAGACCTCTGCCGAGGGTCCCGTTATGAACTACAGCGACAACGAGTTCACCTCCAAGACGCTGGATGACCTGGTTGCCATCCCGCAGGAAACCTGGGAAGCCAAGGAGCCGAACGGAGAAGTCGCCTACTTCTTCGAAGGTCAGTACACCGAAGGCTTCGGCACCATCGTGGACCCGGGCTGTCTGGATATGTACTGCTACACCGACGGTTCGATGTGGGGTTCCTTCAGCGGTCCCAGCACCTCCGTGGGCAGCGACTCTATCTCCCATGTTTACGGCTACTGGTACAACTACGATGAAAACGGCGAGAAGAACTTCGTCATTCATCTGCTGGGCAATCAGGACGCCGACGGCACTGTGCGCCCCACCAATGTGGATGGCGGCGCAGATGCGGATGTCTTCGTCTTTGACACCGACCACGGCGCATACAGCATGGAAGCCAGCTTGAGCTATGGCGTTTGGGGCGGTAGTATTACCCGCAACATCAACATCTACGGTCAGCCCTATGCCCCTGCCAAGAGCCTGACGATCGATGCCTCCAACCTGCGCACCTTCTACACGGGCGACACCTTCAACCCGGGTGAGCTGGTTGTGACGGCTACCCGCGCCAACGGTGCGGAGGAGTCCATCTGGGGCGGTCGCTTGACCTTCACCGGTTACGACAGCGACACCACAGGCACCAAGACCGTGACGGCCTCCTTCCTGGGTGCGACCGCTACGTTTGAAGTGCAGGTCGAGGATCTGGTCACCGAGCAGTACACGGGCAGCTATGAGCTGGTGCAGGGTGAGAAGCCCACCGCAACGGATGCCGTGCTGCTGGTGGATTACTCCCACAAGGTCTGCACGCTGACTGCCGCCGACGGCTCTGCCTCTATCACCGGCACGCTGGTGGATGCGCAGGACGATGCCCTTACCATGACCCTGAACGGCAGCGATGCCCTGACGGTGCCCATCACCGAGGGTGAGGACGGCAGCAAGCAGCTGACCATCCCCGCCCACGACGAAATCGTCTCCGGCTGGGGCTCCAGCACCACCTACTCCATCAACGAGGCTGTGGTCACGCTGGCGGCAGAGTAAGCGTCCATTGCCCCTGATGAAACCTAAGGCAATACCGCACAATTCCCGCCCTACGGCTTAAGCACCGCTCCGGCGGCTGCGGCACGGC
>UQGL01000041.1 GCA_900540595.1 uncultured Oscillospiraceae bacterium | reverse complement strand
AGCTGCCGCACCTCGCTCGCCGTATCGGCACTTAGAATTATGCGGTATTGCCTTAATCTGCTGCATCGCAGTCTGCGCAGTTTGATTGAAGGAATTGTCACCCGTGATATTCGCCGTTATATTGGATCAAAGTTACATCGGCAACGCCGGGTACGGCGCGCAGGCGGTCTGAAAATTCAAGCTCCTTGTCCTTGCAGAACACCTCGGCAACCATCTCAACCGTATCGCCGCGCATTGTCTTAGACTTGACGACATACTTGTTTCGGCCGAAGGCACGGACGATGTCATCCCCTGCCCGCTGACCGGTATAGTGGATGACAGCAATGTACACGCGGCCGCGCTCCTGCCAGTGGTAGAACAACAGCAGCATCAAAATCATGACCACGGCCGCCGTCAACGCCAGCAGATACATGCCTGCGCCGGTCGTGATGCCGGTCGTAATGGACCAGAACAGGTACAACAGATCCATTGGATCCTTGACCGCCGTGCGGAAACGCACGATAGACAGCGCGCCTACCATGCCCAACGAGATGACCACATTGGTGCTGATGGCCAGCGTTACCATGCAGGTCAGCACGGACATCCCCACCAGCGTGACCGCAAAACTGCGGGAAAATACCACACCTGTATAAAAACGGCGGTAGACCAGATAGATGACTACTCCCATCAGCAGGGCGGCCAACAACGCCACCCACAGCTTGGGTGTGCTGTACTGGGTGAAATTTTCCAGCACTGACTTTTTTATAAAATCCTTTGTACTCATATTACACCTCTTATTACAGTGGGGTATCGTAGGGGGAGGCCCCCGTTTCCTGCCAATAGCCAAAGCCATGCTGATAGGCGGTTTTGTCGCAGCACAGCACATATTTGGATACCGCCGTATATTCCTGAGAGGCCGGCGGCAGCAGACTGCGCAGGATGCCGGGCAGAAACTCAGTAAACTTCACTTCCATGATGAGTTTGCCGGGCTCCAGCACCGGCAGGGCGGGCAGTGTTTTATCAAAGATGTCATACCCGCCCACGGCAGCACGCACATCCTTATCGAAGGTGATGCGCACCGTGCCCTCGTCCATGATCCACGGTTCGCGCTCATAATCCACGATTACGCGGGGACGCAGAAGCTGCGAGACACACTCATAATAGAATTCCCGGCAGAGATTTTGCTCGGACTGCAAGAGAAACGCATATTCTCCCGCCAGAATTTTCTCAAATTCCGCGCGGGTCAGGATGGCATCCTCCTTATAGATCCAACTGCCGAACTTCTTTTTGCGCTCCAGCTTAATGATCCGGTCACTGTTGTCATAAATGCGGATGCGGTATTTTTTGCGCAGCAGCACACCGGCCTCCTTTTCTTCATAGGCGGAGTGCCAGTAATCGTCAAAGTACAGGCTGCGAATAAAGTACCCGCCGCTGCCGGCATGCGGATCCATTTGCAGGATCGGGCGCATCCGTGTTTCCAGTGCAGCCTTTTCCCCATAGGAAATCAGATATTTCAGCTCGTGGCGGTATCGCTCTGCTGCAGGGCGCGGCGGCGGTGTCAACAGGGTCTGCACAACGCCGGGCAGATTTTCAGCCCTCCACATAGATATCCTCCGCAATGCTGCCGTCAGCCATGACATAAAAGCACTTTACACCGTAGATCTTGCCGGCATCCGTGACATAGTAGTCAAACGCATCCTGCGTATAGCCCGATTCGTTGGTGACGCGCACCCTCATAAAATACTGGCCGGCCGGCAGCAGATCCATCTCGGTCTCCGGCAGCATCAGGTTCTCCTGCCGGAAAAGTACATTTTGGAAGGTATAATCGGCGGCGACCTCCACGGTGTACACAAGGCTTTCCGCGTCAAAGTCGTAGGCGGCATCCCAAACCAGATGCAGCTTATTGTCCTGCACTGCGGGCACGCCAATGTAGAACGGCATCGGGTAGTAGTAGCTGTCGTAATAATGCCGGTAGTTTTCCTCGATCTCGGTGCTCAGACTGTTGGCTACG
The DNA here is from genome assembly GCA_900540595.1 of uncultured Oscillospiraceae bacterium. Lineage (GTDB taxonomy): Bacteria > Bacillota > Clostridia > Oscillospirales > Ruminococcaceae > Gemmiger. The sequence goes on along the minus strand of UQGL01000041.1, from coordinate 15,925 downwards.
GTGTCATACTGCGCCGGAGTCAGACGCTCGTTGGCAATATCGGGCATCTGCCAGACAAACTGCTCGGTGATGGTGCGGTAATGTGCTACCATGCTGTCGATCCGTTCAGCGTTCATATAGCTGTGCAGCTCCTCGATGGCGGCATCCAGCCGCGCGCGGAAGCTCTCGGTCTGCAGGCAGCGGCGGAACAGGGTGTTGCCCCAGTAGTTGCTGACGCCCCATTCCCAGCTGTCGGCTTCGCTGTAATTATAGAGGGAATCCTCGGTATGGCGCAGCATACCGTCATTGTCCCAATCGAGAATGTACCATGTCTCGGAGTTCAGCGGGCTGTACAGATAACAGTTGCGGTTTTGGGTGTCCACATTGCCGGTCAGCAGCTGGAACGCCATCCAGTAGGCAATGTTTTCTGCATTAAAATAGCGGCCGAGGATCTCCTCCATGGGGATGGAATCGTCATTCAATACCTGCAGCATTTCGAGAAGCTTCGTATGGTCGCTGCTGCCCTTGGTTTCAAGGTGCTGCTCAAATTTCTTCTCGTCATAGTCCGGGTCAGTGGTCAGCTTGAGGTCACCCTCATAGCGCTGAAATTCAAAGGAGTTCACCTTGTACAGTTGTCCGTTCCGGTCAAGGCCATGCGTTTTCAGCGCCGTCTTGTTCAGCTGCTCAACCTGAGTATACAGCCCGTAATCCTCAAAGGCGGCCCCGCTGCCCGTGGTCAGATCCCTGACATATAAATGCACAAACTGTGTGCGCAGGCCCGTCATCTGCGGGATGCCTTCGATCAGGTCATAGGCCATCTTATTGCGGAAGCGCAGCCCCTCCCCCATATGCTTGTTCAGCGCAATGGTACGCTGCCCACGCCATGTGCCCTTGCCTTTTTTCAGTTCGATCTTATAGTTCTTTTGGTCGTTGTTGCTGGATGTCTGTCCGCGGATCTGTACGGTGGCGTTGGGGACGATCTCGTTGTAGCCGACCTCCCCGACGACCGGGCCGTTCTCGTCCCCTACCTGCAGCAGACCATTGACCTGATAGCGCTCGACGCCCATCTTTTCATAGTCGTAGACCGAATAGTGGTTGATTTCAGCCCAGGTGTGGTTTGTGCCCTCGGCTTCGTTGCCGCTGCTGACCGTAAGATACATCGTCACAATGCCGCTGTCATCATAGACGGAGTAGAGATCCTTGTTTTCCCGCAGGGGGATGCCGTTGATCTCCTGCACCGGTTCTTTTTCCACCGTCTGTACGGCAGATTCCGGCGTGGACGGCTCCGACTCGGCAGCGGTATGCTCCGCCGCACCACAGCCCGCCAGCAGCACAACCAGCGCCGTGCCGGCCAGAAGCCCCAATAGATTACTTCTTTGCATCAGATTCCCCTCTTTCCGCTGCTTTTTCCAAAAACAATGCTAATTTTGTAAACCTTCCGGATTTTGTCTGTGCCACGATTGGCTGCTGCCCCAGCACACGGTACGGCAGGCTGGAGGTATAATAATCCAGCCGCAGCAGCGCCAACAGAAAAAACACCGCCGCACCTGCCAGAAAGCCAAACCCATAAAACGCCTGGTCAAAGAAAAGCGAGATGAGCGTTCCCACCGCTGCCGCAGCCGCGAATACCCCTGAGGCCAGCACTGCACCAAGATAATCGGTAAAATACAGCAGGATCAGCATAACGGTATTGCCGATGGCGTAAAGGCCGTACCCCACGCAGAGGGTGCGAAAATAACCGTGCATCAGGTCATTAAAGCCAAGCGGCAGCAGCTCCAGCAGCGTGTTTTCCAGCGAGATGACCGCAGCCGTGGCGAACAGCTGCTTGAGCGCCGTATAGTACAGTTCCCGGTTAAGCACCGCCAGCATTTCCTCCTCGGCGGTCACAATATCGCCCACAACACCGCCGTCGTTAAACAGGCTGTAATATGCACGGTATTTGGGGTAAAAGTTGACTTCCACAGAGACCACAAAGTTGACTGTGGTGATCAGGATGCTTAAAAATGCCAGCATCGCGGGTACATCGTGGTAGGGCGCGCCGTAAAACAGCCCCTTGACCTGTATGCCGATCGGCCCTGCCCAGATAATAACAAGGTGGGCGAACAGGCCCAGATTGGTAAACAAACCGGTAAACGCCAATGGCAAAAAACGGTCCACCCAGCGCAGAAAGGTCCAGGGGCTTTCCTTGCTTTGGGGAAAATAGCGGTGCAGCAGCAGTGTCTCCAGCAGCATCATGCAGCCGTAGCCAACTGTGATTGCAAAGAGAAAGCCCTCCAAAACCGGCGCGCCGAGGAGGAAGATCAATAGGTATCCCAACCCGAACGAGATACCGATCGCCGCCACAAAGGCCCACAGAATACCGCGATAGTCTTTGACGGCAGTCAGGTAACTCATCGCGTTCCAATTTACGATCATCTCGGCAAACAGCCAGAGACAGAGCAACCCCTGCATCAGCGTAGCCCCCGAGAAGATCAGAAAAATGCCGTAAGCAGCACAGCCGCCCACCAAAAGCAGCGTATTACTGCCCCAGAACGAGGGCAAAATCGTCTGCTCCTGCTCCTCATACAGCATATCTGCCAGAAAGCGCGTGACCGGCATTGAGAAAAAGCTCGTGACGGTCAGACTGGCCAGCAGCGTGTAGGTGACCATGCAGACCAGCAGATCCTGATCCGCGCGGGCTGCCCCGGCCCAGCCGCACAGCACCAGCATGCCGACCTGCAGCAGTACGCCCAGCAGCATCGGCCCTGTGCAGATGACGCCCGCATAGCCGTAGGCGCGCAGGGTGGCAAACAGTCCCTTGCGCCGGAACAGCTTTTTCAGTTCAAATCCAATACCTGCCATGGGTTCCTTTCTTTTATCGTGTTTCCGCCAGATGATATGTCTTGGCTGTATCCGCATACAGGGCGCGGTAGTTGGCCAGCATCTGCTCATGACGGTAATACCGCTCCACGCGTTTTCTGCCGATTTCGCCCATTTCCTCACGCCGGGCGCGACTGGCACAGAGGCGCTCCATGGCATCGGCCAGTCCCTGACGATACATCGGCGGCACGCAGTACCCTGCCGTGCCGAAGGTGTCTCCGGGTGCGCCCTCCAGCAGCTCGCGGCAGCAGCCGACTTCGGTGGTGACGCAGGGACGCCGGGCGGCCAGCGATTCCAGCACCGAGAGCGGCTGCCCCTCCGAGATGCTGGTCAATATGGTGAAATCCAGCTTTTGCATATACTCCACCACATTGACACGGCCGGTGAAAATCAGGTTTTTCAGTTCAAGCTGCTCCACCAGCGCATAGCATTCCCGGGCGTATTCTTCATCATCGACACCGCCCATAATGTGCAGCCGCACATTTTTTTGCCGGGCGCTCAGTTCAAAAAACGCATAGATCATCGTTTTTACATCTTTGATCGGTGCCAAACGAACCACCGCACCGATGTCCACCCAGTCGTCCTTTGGCTTCAGGGGAATCTGATAGAACCGCTCATACTGCACGCCATTCGGGATCACGATGCACTTTTCAGCTGCGCAGCCCATCTCGATCTGGGTGCGCCGCGCATTGGTAAACAGACTGGTGACGCGGTAGGCGCGGCGGTAAATTTCCTCCGACAGCATATAGAAAAACCGTATCCAGCGGTTCTTGAAGGACGGCACGACCCACTCGGCACGGATGATTTCCTCTTCGCGCTCGCGGGTATAGATGCCATGCTCTGTCAGAAGAACCGGTGCATGGTGCATACAGCCGCCCAAGCAGGCAAGCAGACCGCCGTAGCCTGTGGAAATGGCGTGATAGACCTGCGCCTTCGGTACCTCTCCACTGATCAGATACAAAACCGGCAGCAGCATCGACCGCATGGTATGAAACGCATCAGCGTAGGCAACATACGGGTACTCCTGTTGACAGACCTCGGTAAACAGGCCCATGAATTCGCGGCTCTGCAAAAGGGAGAGCGGATGCACCTTTTTTTCCTGAAACAGGCGGAACAAAATCTCCCAGTCGGGGTGCCCAAGGCGTACCAGTTCGCGCAGGGCCTCATGCTCCTGCGGGGTAAAATGCACGGGACGCTGCTCACCGTACAGGCGCAGCGCATCGTCGAGAAACACCTCATGCACCTCTGCAACATTGCCCGGCAGATCATAGACGAACCGGCTGCGGTCCGCAGCCTTGGCACCGATCACCCACAGCACAAACTCATGCTCCGGCATGGCCTGTATATAGCTGTGCATCCAGGTTGAAACACCGCCGTGGACATATGGGTATGACCCCTCCAGCACAAGACAGATTCGCATCTTACCCCTCCTGCCGCAAGATCTGCACGGTCGGCTGCTCTGCCTTGAGCAGATACAGGTTGCCGGTCAATAGTGTCAGCTGCCCGCCGGTGACTGTGCCGGGTACGCCGTCATTGGCGCGGAACAACAGCCACGCCTCATCGTGAAAATTGCCGAGCGTCAGCTCCCACGCATCATTGGTGCCTGTGGTTGTGACCGTCAGTGCGGCAAAGCGCTCCACTGCGCCGGAGCATTCGGTTCCTGTCTGCTTGCGCAGGTGCGGAGCGGCTTTTTCCAGCCAGTTCAGATAGTCCACCAGTCCGCCCTTGTAGACCTCCCAGCCCTCGGCTGCACCGCGGTCCTCATCCAAGAGGTCGTCCGGGTGCATAAAATGTGTGCTGACATAATGCATATTCAGCTCACTGACAGCTGCCAGCCGCATATAGCTGTCCCCTACCATGCCGCCGGAAACAATGCGCGGCTGCTCAACGATGCCGTCCGGTGCAACATCAAATTCCTGCACATAGGGCAGGCCGGAGCTATCCTCAAAATATGTGCTGGCAATGGTGCGGATGCCCGGCACACGGGTGCCCAGGATCTCGCGTCCCGCTGCCGAAAGAATGTTCGAGGGCGGCACATAGACCGAGCCTTCGGCATAAGGCAGAACGGCTTTCTGAAACGCAATCAGTTCGTCCATCGCCGCAGTAATGGCATCGGCATTGGGCCATTGATTATAGGCGTAGGCATCACCGTAATCAGTATCCGGCAGACAGAGCGGCTGGTGGTTGTAGCCATGGTAGCCGATCTCGCCGCCCTGACGAAGCAAAAGACCACCAAAGTAGCGGAACTGCTCGGTATCGGCCTGCCGTTCAGGCGCGGACAAAGTGTCGTCCTCGTAGTTTTCGATCATCACACCGGTATAGCGGATGCCGTAGCGCTCCGCCAACTGGGTCAGATCGGGCCACCAGACCTGCGAATAAAAATTGCTGATGCTCAGACCGTAATCCCGCCGGATATAGGTGCCGTCCCCTCCCGGCACCGGGGAAGGAAAGTCGTCCAGATAAAAGACAGCGCTGTTGATGACAGGGTAAGCCACGGCATCCTGTAGCAGGCTGTAGGATGCTGCATAAAAACCGCGCATGACTTTGTCATAGATACCAATGTTGTCCACCACGATGCGCCCACAGCCCTGACGGTGGCCCCAGATCAGGGGGACCTTTTCATCCCCGGTTGTGGCATATACCTCAGTATCCTCGCGCAGGGCCACTGCCAGTGAGGAGTCAAACGGGTCGGAAAGCTCGTAGCGCTGCCCGCCGCCCAGCATAAAGCCCTCGGCCGGCACAATGCTCTCTGCCTGCTTGTACTCACCGGAGGTGGACAGCACCCCCAACTTGGCGGAGACCACATTAAAATACCGGTCGTTGGAAGGACTCATACCAAACAGCAGGCCGCCGCCGTCCTCGACCCAGTTCATCAGGCGGAGCAGTTCCTCTCCCAAAGGTTCAACATTGGGCATGAGCACAACAGCGGTTTGATAGTTTTCCGGTGCGGGCAGATCATTCACCGAGACTTCGGCCAGATCGACCACATCGGCGGCAACCTTCATGTCCTGCAGAAGCTGTGTAAAAAGCTCTCTTGCATCGTCCACACCGCTCTGCCTTGTATCACAGAGCAGCAGGCAGGTGGCGGGCTGCTCCTGCAGCGCCTGCGCCTTGGAGATGGCCTGTTCCTGCGCCAGATACGACAGGCGAAAACGGGTATGGGTATACTGCACGCCACTGCGCTCCGCAAACAGAACGGCGGCAATCAGCAAAAATACGCCCCACACCAGCAGCAGCTTCTGCCAGCGGAAACGCAAAAGCCAATCCTGTACACGCTTCACACCCTGTCATCTCCTTCTTTTTCGTTTTGCCAGAAGCGCAGCGTCTCGCGGCCTTTGGCGCTCAGGTAGACATCCTGCTCCTGTATATTATGTATGGTTTTTCGCAGGGCATCACCGTCTTTGCGGTCTGCTGCACTGCGCAGGCGAAGCAGCCACGGCTCCTCACGCTGGGGCCACTGTGCGGTAAGCTTTTCCAGCACGCGCTCTGCCTCGTCATATTCCTGCATTACCAGATACGCCTGTGCCAGACGGCAGCCCAGCCTGAAATCCAACCCTGCTGTAAGCTGCTGCTTCAGCAGCCGGATAAGCTGGCGCTGCTGGATCTCTGCAGCGCGTCCCTGCACCAGACCGGAATCAAGATATTCGCCGAGATACCGGCTGTAAGCCGCCAGCACCTCCGGGTCATTGGGCTTGGCTGCATAATCTGCCTCATGGCGCTGCAGGGTCAGATCGGCCTGCTTGGAGATCTGCGCCATCGCCGTCGCAGCATAATGTACGACCTCGCTGTCCTCATTCATACGCGCCTGCTGCAGCAGATCATAATACTGCATCGGGTCATCGTTCAGCACCGAGAAAATCAGCTTGCGCCGCTGCTCGGCACTGTTGACGATCAGCGCCTCCTCAAGCGGCACGGTGGTCTCACGCGCTTCACGGTTCTCAACCAGAATGCTGCGGAACAGTTCTTCGTTGATGCGCAGCTTTTCCAAATCCGGCGGGGTGACAGCCCTGTCTGTCAGGGCGTTGCGCGTGGTCAGCAGCAGTACACAGATCGGTCCCCAAAATGGGATCAGCAGCATAAACGGAAGAAAATACCCCTGGGCATCCAAAAGACCCTTCCGTACCATTCTCCACAGCAGCAGACACACCAGCAGATGCAGCAATAGCAGCACCAGTGCCAAAGCGGTCAGGTTCATCTCTGCTCCCCTTCCTGCGTTGCGGCTGCGGCCAGCGCAAGCTGCTGCTCAAACGGGACCGGCTGCGCTGAGATGCCATGCTTCTGCAGGCGCTGTTCGATGATCGGCAGTTCGCTTTCTTCAGCCTGATTCAGCAGCAGGTACAATCTGCCGTCCGGTCCCCGCCCCGCCGCATCGCTGCTGCGAATCGCATGGTCCAAAGCAGCGTACAGACGGGTCTCATTTTCAAAGGTATCCGTGACCCGCAGCAAGAGATGCTGTGCCATCTTTTCTTCCTTGAGGGTGCAGGCAGCATCCAGCTTAGCGGCGAATGCAGCCGGGCGCAGCACCCGCGTTCCGGGCAGATGCTGCTCGTTATATACTGCATTCTCATATTCAAAGGCGCGCACCAGTGCCGTCTCTGCAAGACCGCACAGGATGCGGAACAGGTTTTGGTAATAGAGCGTAAGCTGGTCATCCACCGCGTCAAAAAGAACGACCAGCACTACGGCCCGCCCATTTTCGCGCACCGCCGCAGCGTACATCGGCATCTCGGGGATCAACTCGCGATTGACCCACAGTCCCTCCTGCTCGATAGCGCGAAGCACAGGCAGATACTGCTCTGTCTCGATTGAGCGCGGCATGTTCCCCTTAAAGCCGGGGCTGCAGGCCATCATCCGGGCAAAGTGGCGGTTGTCGTCCAGATGGTAGACCGCGAGACTTTTGTTCTGCAGAACATCCTCCATAATCTGGACGGTCTTATAGTACAGCTTTTCCGGCTGCATGTCGTCAAGCTGGCGGGTCACATCATATATTTTGCCGAAGCTGTCCTTTCTGCCCAGAATCTGGCGGCGGAACATCTGCTTATCCTCCAGAGTGTCCTGATACAGCCTGCGCACAAAGCGCAAACGATCTTTAAGACGCTCATTTTCCTGCTGTACAAAGCGGATGGATTCTGCATTTTGCATCTGAACATAACCGCACAGTGCGCCCGCGATAAAGTAGACGATAAAAGCCAGCCAGTTGGCGGGATCGTAGAAAAGCAGCAGCGGCGTTGTCCCCTGCTGCAGGTACCCCAGCATCAGAGAAAGCGAGGCCAGCAGCGCCGCCAGCACGCCTGCATTCAGGCCGTACATCGTGCCCACCAGCACGATGAATGCCAGCCGAAAATCGACCATGCGGAACTGCGCCTGTGTAGCGGTCATCTGCACAAGCAGTTCCGTCACCAGCCAGGCCGCTGCAATTTCTGCCGCAGCCAAAAGCCTGCGGCGGGTGCGCAAGGTATTCCATATCCGCCCGAGCAGGTCCCGTTTCGGGGTGCGTGCCTCCTTCCAGCGTCCGTACAGCTCCGGCATGTCATCCAAAAGAGCATACCGGGGGAACCACCCATAACGCTTGCGCAGCAAGCCGTCATCGGCCGGGTAATACATCGGGGAATCCTGCCCATAACTGACCTGCAGGCCGGGGCAAAGCTGCTGCAATTTTTCGCCCAGATGGCTGTAGTTCACATCGAACACCACGGGCACGGTAAACTCCTCCCATTCGGGAGTCCAAGCGTCATAAATACGGGGCACCAACTCTGCCAGATCCTCGCTGCAGAGGGCGTACAGCGGGCTTTGTGCCTGTTCATCAAAGCAAAGCTTGCCTGCCTCCATCTGCTCAAACAGCGGTGCAAAGCCCTGTCCGCCGCCCGCACCGTCCGTTCCGTAGAGATACGGCATGTGCAGCACTTTGACCTGCACCTGACTGGTCATTGCGTAGTGACGGCAAAGCTCCTCCGCAGCTTTTGCCATGATGGTCTTGCCCGTCTCGGGGGTAACGACACTTTCCGGCCCGGCCAGATACAGTATGCGGACCGGGCGCTCACGGTTGATCTGCAGCACATGGCGCAGCCGTTCCAGTTCACCGACCTGCTCATTGTGAGGGATCAGGTACTGCGAAAAATACACGATGCAGTCAAACTCGTAGGTATCCGTCAGCTGCGACAGCAGTCTCTTGTTGTCCAGCGCAATCGCCTTTAAATGGGGGTCCTGCGACTTTTCATATCCTGCAATCAGGACATGATCCTGCGGAAAGGCCGCCTCGATCCACGCCTTTGTAACACAGCTTGTATTGCCTGTCAATAATACTTCCACAACCGTTTTTCCCCTCGCGTATAACTATCGGCATTCGTCCTGTCTGCCGCAGAATCTCTGCATATTCAAAGTTGTACTTATGTTATAATATCACTTTTCTATTGTGATTTCAATATTCGCATCGTGAAGAAGTGTACATATTTTGCTCTTTATATTTACTGTATCCATCAATATCAAAAAAGCCTGAAAGAACTGTCTTTGCTCTTAGGCAATACCGCATAATTCTAAGTGCCGATACGGCGAGCGAGGTGCGGCAGCTGCTAAGCCAAAAGCGCAGATAATACTGGATGTCTTATCGAGCATTTTGGCAACGCAGATGCCGTACCGCACACCGAGCCGCAGCGAAGCGCTTCGGAGCGCAACCGCCGCTTGCGGCGGCTCTTGGCGCGGAGCTCCGCCGGAGCGGTGCTTAAGCCGGCAGGCGGGAATTGTGCGGTGTTGCCCTTATTATAAAAAGTAACCGGAACGAATGCAACGGGTAGAAATCCTTGCGTGTTCAACTGTGCCCCCATTAAAAGTCTTTTCCTCAGCGCACGATGTGCGCCCCCTGCCTGATGCAATAGCATTTCTCCGGAAATCTTACAAAAAAACAGGCGCCGCAAGTCTGCCCTGCTGCGCCTGTTTTTACATTCTACTGCATTGCTGCCGCAAACTTACGCTTTACTGCGCCCTTGTCGCTGCTTCTCCCTCGGCATAGTCAAACAGGCCGTCGTTCTTTTCTTCCATGGCCTTGATCATGTGGTAGGTGTACTCGTTATACGGCGTGGGGATGCCAAGCTCCTGCCCCATGCGAATGAGCGCGCCGGAGAACATCTCGATTTCGGTGTGGCGGTGGGCGTCCAGATCCTGCAGGGTCGAGTACCGCGCGGTCGGCTTTACAAGGCTGCCGTAGCTGACGGCGCTGTCCACCAGACTCAGGTCAATGCCTTTTGCGGCGGCGATGGCCTCCAGCTCGCGGCGCAAGCCGTCACTGATGGCCTGCATATGGACGCTGTCACGGTAGCAGCCGACACCTGCGCCCAAAATTGCCTGCGGCAGGTTGTTGCAGACATTCAGCCGGAACTTGCTCCAGATTTCCTCGCGGATATGCACTGTGGTCTGGTAGTGCAGCCCCGTGCCGTCAAACAGGTCGGCTACAGCCTGCACGCGGGGGCTGTCAAAGGGCGGCTGCGGCTCGCCGTAGATGATCCCGATCGTTGTGTCCGGGTCAAAAAAGACGCCATCCTCGGTGCGGTGGGATGCCACTTTAATAAGCGCGGGCAGTACATGAGTGCCGCCAACCGCTGCCCCGATGATCTCCTCACTGTCAACGCCGTTCATCAGGCTCATGACGGTGGTATTTTCGCCCACAATCGCGCGGATGTCATCCAGCGCCCCGCGCAGGGCACCGTATTTCAGCGCAACGATGAGCAGGTCTGCGCCGTGGGCCTGCGCAGGGTTCAGTACCTGCGGGCGGTAGGTCTTGCCGTTGATCGTACACCCGGCGCGGCGCAGCCGGTCGGCACGGGCGCCCTCGGCCACAACGCTGACCGTCACCCCCGGCTTGTCGGTCAGCCCCCACAGCAGATAGGAGCCAACAGCACCGGCCCCCAGAATCGCAACAGAACGAATTTTCATACTTACCCTCTCCCCTGTTTTTACGGCTTGATGATGCGGATCAGCGTTTTATCCAGCTGCAGCGTACAGTGCCACGGATTCAGGATGATACCCTGAATCTCCTCCGCAGCCAGCGCGGCGTCAAACAGGCTGTTTATGTCAGCCCAGAATGTGGATTTCACGGCATCGGGGCTTTTCATCTGCTCGTCAAACGAGGTAAAGGCATACCACCAGCGCCCACCATCGGCGGTCTGCACAATTTTGGGGCGCAGCGCGGCGGACGCGCCGGGCGTTGTCTCCACGGCGGCGATCCACTGCCCGCCGGCCTGCATGGCACGGCGCACAACGGTCAAAGTGTGGGCAAGCTGCTCCTGCGTGGGAGCCTGCTGCAGGCCCTGCACGGCGTCCTCAAGCGCCTGATTGAGCCGCCGGTTCTCATCTTCTTGCATCTTCATGGAAATTCCTCGCTATTCATGGTGTATAGGACCTTTATACGGCTTTCGCATCTAGACTTTGTGTCAATTTTACTCGGCGTTGAATACATATTTATCCAGACGGTCGAAGGCTTCTTTTACGCGGCTCAGCGGCAGTGCCAGATTCATGCGGATGGCGCAGGGGCCGTGGAACATCCGCCCGTCCTGCCATGCTACGCCCACATCCCAGCCGGCTTTTTCAAGTTCGTCGATGGTCTTGCCGTGCTTCTCGCACCATTTGGTGCAATCCAAAAACAGCATGTAGGTGCCCTGCGGCCTGCTGACCTCAACGCCTTCAAAATGCGTGCGGATGTACTCACAGGCATAGTCCACATTGCCGGTGATTACCTGCCGCAACTCGTCCACCCATTCATAGCCCTCCGGTTTGTAGGCGCCAATCAGGGCATGCATCGACAGTACATTCATATCGTTGTAATGCGGCTTAGAACTTTTGGCAACAACGCGGTCGCGCAGATACTTATTATAAATAATGTGATAGCTGCCTACCAGACCGGCCAGATTGAAGGTCTTGCTGGGCGCGTATACCGCCACGGTGTTCTGGCGCGCCCAGTCGGAGACGGACTGTGTCGGAATGTGCTTGTAACCCTCCAGAATGATGTCAGACCAGATCTCGTCAGAGATGACGATGCAGTCGTTGGCCTTGTAGACCTCCATCGCCTTCTCCAGCTCCCACCTTTCCCAGACGCGGCCGCAGGGGTTGTGCGGGCTGCAGAATACGGCCACATGGATTTTCTCAGCCTTCAACTTGGCGTCCATATCCTCATAGTCCATCCGCCAGATACCGTTTTCGTCCTTTTTTAAAGGGCTGTGGACGATCTTGTAGCCGTTGTTGTTGATGCTCATCGTAAAGCCGATGTAGGTGGGGCTGTGGAGCAGTACGCCGTCACCGGGGGCTGCAAACGCGGTCAGCGCCGAGATAACGCCGCCCAGAACACCGTTCTCGTAGCCGATTGCTTCTTTGGTCAGACCGGTGACACCGTTGCGGGTCGCCTGCCACTGTATGATCGAATCGTAATACTCGTCCGTTGCCTGAAAGTAGCCGAAGGCCGGGTGCTTGGCTCTCTCGATGATGGCTTCCGGGATGGTGGGCACGGTGGGAAAGTTCATGTCCGCGACCCACATGGGGATGATGTCAAAGCCGTCTCTGGGCAGGTCCGGGGCAAAGCCGGTGCCGAGACCGTCAACAGCGATGGCATCCTTGCCGTGGCGATCCATGATGGATGTAAAATCGTACTTCATAGTCCTTCCTTCTTTCTGGCTTGCGCTATTCCGGGGCCGGGCTCCGCGCCCCTTACTTCTATAAACAGTATACCGAGACATCCACGGACATGCAAGGGTATCTTTCGGCGCACTTTGCTATAGAAGCCGTTTGAACGACTTTGAAACTTACTTTAAAGTGTTAAGTATTGAACCGCCTAAAATTGACAGCTGCGCGGTTCGGTGGTAGAATCAAACCATAAAGGCAGCTCTTTACCGCCGCCATACAAGGAGGGTTATTCTGATGGAGTTTACACAGGTCATTGAAAACCGCTATTCCTGCAAAAATTTTAGTGCGCGCCAGCTTGCGCCCGCACAGCTGGACGCGATTCTCGCGGCCGGTCGGGTCGCACCGACCGCCAAAAATCTGCAGGAGCAGCGCATTTATGTCATCCAGTCTGCACAGGGGCTGGCCAAGATCGACGCTGCCACGCCTTGCCGTTACGGCGCACCGACCTGCCTTGTGGTAGCCTTTGACCGCAGCAGTGTTTTTACATATCCCGGCGGCAAGCGGGACTCCGGCGTGGAGGATGCATCCATTGTAGCAACGCACCTGATGCTGGCCGCCGCCAACGCCGGTGTGGACAGCTGCTGGCTGAACTTTTTTGACCCCGACAAGCTGGCACAGGCACTTGGACTGCCCGAAAACGAGGAGATCCTCATGATCCTTGATCTGGGCTTTGCCGCCGAGGGTGTCACGCCGCTGCCGAACCACAGCGCCCGCAAGCCGCTGACCGAAACGGTCCGGTATCTGTAACCCCCGCCTTTATCCGCATTTAGCGAAGCTGCATCTATTCCGACCCACACCCTGACAAAGGAGTATCCCCCATGAAAATCGCAGTCACTTACGACAACGGACAGATCTTCCAGCACTTTGGCCACAGCGCACAGTTCAAGCTGTACGAGGTTTCCGGCGGTATGATCCTCAACACAGCTGTGGTCGATACCAATGGCAGCGGCCACGGTGCGCTGGCTGGATTTTTAAAGCAAAACGGCGTTGATACACTGATCTGCGGCGGCATCGGCGGCGGCGCGCAGGCCGCCCTGACGCAGGCCGGCATCCGCTTTTACGGCGGTGTCAGCGGCGCTGCCGATGCAGCCGTGCTGGCCCTGCTGGCAGGCAAGCTTGGCTATGACCCCGATGTGCGCTGCACCCACCACGATGAAGCGCACGGTGAGGGCAGCCACACCTGCGGCAGCCATGGCTGCGGAAACCACAGCTGCCACTGATGGACACACAGCCTACACAGCTCCCCTGCAAAAAGGCTGAAGGCTTTGCTCTGAGCAGTCTATCCCCTTTTGTAAAAAGCGTGGCAAAAAGCGTGAAAAAATATCTCCCCTTTTCTTGACAATGCATCACATCTGTGTTATACTTCTCACGATTTTGAAAGACGAATCGAGTTTGTAAGAGTTTTTCAAAGCAATTTACCTACGGACCGCCCAACAGGGGCGGGGCGAACGATTGCAAAAGCTTCGTTGTGCCCCATGGCCATACGGACAGCCGGGTCCACTGCCGATCGGCAACGCAGGTTGCCTTATTGATTGAGTTAGAAGCTCAAATTTTATAAGTTGGTTCCTTTACAACCATGAAATTGCACGGGTATCGTGCAGACTTGTGAAACGGTCAATAAGAGTAGTAAAAGTGTAATTGCTATATAGACTCTGACACGCTCAGCCTTTTTGAATCATACGGTAAAAATGCTCTCTCGGTGCAAGGCCGGGGGGATTTCTGCCTGTGCAAAAAATGCTGAATTTAAGCGCAAGCCTGTACATCTGTGCAGGGCTTGCGCTTTTTGTTTGTAAAGGAACTGCGGACGGAGGGAAAAATGAACGGAGATCCGAAGCGTTCCCGTCTGGATCAGCGCCGCGCGCCGATCCACGAGGCACTGGAAACGTTCCGAAAAATGCGCGTTGTCCCCTTTGATGTGCCCGGGCACAAGCGCGGCCGCGGCAACCCCGAGCTGACCGCCTTTCTGGGTGAGCAGTGTGTTGGGGTGGATGTCAACAGCATGAAGCCGCTGGATAACCTCTGCCACCCGGTATCGGTCATCCGGGAGGCTGAGGAGCTGGCCGCCGAGGCGTTCGGTGCGGCGAATGCCTTTTTGATGGTCGGCGGTACGACCAGCTCTGTGCAGAGCATGGTGCTGACCGCCTGCAAGCGCGGCGATGAAATCATTCTGCCCCGCAATGTCCACCGCAGCGTGCTGAACGCGCTGGTGCTGTGCGGTGCCGTGCCGGTCTATGTCAACCCCGAGGTCGATACCCGGCTGGGCATCAGCCTTGGCATGAAGCGTGAGCAGGTGGCGAAAGCGATTGCCGAGCATCCCAATGCTGTGGCGGTGCTGGTCAACAACCCCACCTACTACGGCATCTGCAGCGATCTGCGTGCCATTGTGCGGATGGCGCATGACGCCGGTATGCTCTGCCTTGCCGATGAAGCACACGGCACCCACTTTTACTTCGGCGGCGGACTGCCTGTCTCCGCCATGGCGGCGGGCGCTGATATGGCCGCCGTCTCGATGCACAAAAGCGGCGGCAGCCTGACCCAGTCCAGCCTGCTGCTGACCGGCCCCAATGTCCATGCGGGCTATGTGCGGCAGATCATTAACCTGACCCAGACGACCTCCGGCAGCTATCTTCTGATGTCGAGCCTTGACATTTCCCGCCGCAATCTGGCACTGCGGGGACGGCAGGTGTTCCATCAGGTGGCCGACATGGCCGAGTACGCGCGCGAGGAGATCAACGCCGTGGGCGGGTACTATGCCTTCGGCAAGGAGCTTTGCAACGGCAACTCCGTTTTTGACTTTGATACGACAAAATTGAGTGTTCACACGCTGGACATCGGCCTTGCGGGCATTGAGGTGTACGACATTCTGCGCGATGAATACGACATCCAGATCGAGTTCGGCGACATCGGCAACATCCTAGCGTATCTCTCCATCGGTGACCGCCCGCAGGAGGTCGAGCGTCTTGTCAGCGCACTGGCTGAAATCAAGCGCCGCTATCACACTGATGGTGCGGGCCTCTTGAGTCAGGAATACATCGACCCCGAGGTTGCCGCCAGCCCGCAGGAGGCGTTCTACGCCCCCAAAAAGAGCCTGCCTCTGCGCGAGACAGAGGGCATGGTCTGCAGCGAATTCGTCATGTGCTATCCCCCGGGCATCCCCATCCTTGCCCCGGGCGAGCGCATCACCGCGCAGATTCTGGATTATATCGAGTATGCCAAGGCCAAGGGTTGCAGCATGACCGGCCCCGAGGACCCGGACATCCTGCGCCTGAATGTGCTGGCTTGACAGGGAGGTTTGCAGTATGGAAATGTGGTTTTCGGAATTTCACACCCCGGATGTCAAGCATAGCATCCGGGTCAACCGCCAGCTCTACTCCAAGCAGAGCGACTACCAGCGCATCGACATTTTTGAAACGCCGGAGTT
>UQGL01000040.1 GCA_900540595.1 uncultured Oscillospiraceae bacterium | reverse complement strand
CAAATACGGCAGTAAAATCGAAATCAGATATAATGGGCCGGATTTATGTGTGTAACAACCGTAGATCCGACCTATTCATGTGGTTTTGATAACACAGTTTTCAGAAGGGAGTTGATACTATGGAAATGAACACCATTGTCAGTGAAGTGGGTACGCTGGTAGACATTCGGGATGTTTCTGTCAACAAAGAACTTTCCCGTGATGAACGGATTGCAGAATTTGTTCAGCAGATAAAAAATCCATACCATTTTAAGTGTGGCCGTTTTACTGTACAGGCCAGCTTTTCTGCTGAAGGTGCTACCCTGGAAGAATGTATCAAGGGTATTTTACGATAGGCGCAATTTTAAGAAAGGGGCTGACTTTTCCGTAAAAGCATGGTAGAATAAGAATCGGAAAAGGAATTGAATATGGACTAACCACACTTCTTGAATTGCGGGGATTTTTCTGTGCAACGAAAGGAGTGTTTTTTTATGCAGGTTTACAAAGCGATTAAGTACATCCGTCTTTCTTATACGGATGATAAAACAGTAGAAAGTGACAGCGTTGCCAATCAGCGGCGCCTGATCGATGATTACATAGCCCGACACCCGGAAATTGAGGTTGTGGCAGAAAAAATTGACGATGGTTATAGTGGCGTTTTGTTTGATCGCCCGGCATTTCAGGAAATGATGCAGATGATCGAACAAGGCGAAGCTAATTGCGTGATTGTCAAAGACCTCTCCCGCTTAGGTCGTGAGTACATAGAAACAGGCCGCTATATGCGCAGGGTGTTTCCAGCCTATGGAGTGCGTTTTATCGCAATTAACGATAATGTGGATACGGAAAATGACGCTGCCGATGATCTCACGGTTTCTGTCAAAAACATTATGAATGAGGCTTACTGTCGGGATATTTCCGTTAAGACACGGAGTGCCCTGGAAGTAAAACGGCGCAGCGGGGATTTTGTAGGTGCTTTTACCATCTATGGTTATGTGAAAGTCGGCGATAAACACAAGAGCCTGGAAGTAGACGAATATGCTGCCAATGTTGTGCGGGATATTTTCAGAAAACGGCTGGAAGGATTCAGCGCTTCCCATATAGCGGATGAACTGAACCGATTAGGAATTCTTTCACCGTTGGCGTATAAGCGCAATCACGGAATGCCTCATGCAAAAGGTGGCTATACAGACCGAAAGGATTGCAAATGGTCTGCAACTACAATCATCCGCATTTTACAGGATGAAACTTACACCGGAACACTGGTCCAGGGCAAGCAGACAACGCCCCATTTCAAATTAAAAGAGCGTGAGGACAAACCTTCTTCGGAATGGATTCGTGTGGAGGGAACCCATGAGGCAATCATACAAAAGCACGATTTTGATCTGGTGCAAAGGCTCCGCAGGATTGACACAAGGACTTCTCCTAAATCGGATAAGGTTTACCTGTTTTCCGGCATTTTGATCTGCGGCTGCTGTGGCTGCCGTATGACCCGCAAGACGAACCGCTATAAAGATAAAGAGTATCACTATTATTACTGCCCGACCGGTAAAAAGAATGGCTGCACATCGTCGGTCATGCTGAAAGAGTCGGATCTGATTGAATGTGTACAGGACAGTTTGAAAGGACATATTGAAAATGTTGCTTCTCTGGATGCCCTGCTGTCCAGTATCAGTCAAGAACGGATTAACCGGGAATTGGCGCAGGAATATGCCGCACAGATCAGAGTAAATGAAAAGCGTGTGGCACAGACCGAGGGCTTTAAGGCAAAACTCTATGAAAATCTGGTGAGTGGAATTCTGACAAAGGAAGAATTTCTCTCTTACAAGCGAAAATACAATGCAGATATTGAACTGTTCCAAAAAGCAATCGCTGAATGGAACGAAAAACTTACAGATGTATTAGAAAACCGAAGCGAACGAAACCGTTGGATCAACCATTTTATGAAATTTTCTACTATGGAGGGTATTGACCGTCGGGCAGTCATGCAGCTTATCCGAAGCATACGGGTAATGGGTAAAGATGAACTGCATATTGAATTTAATTACCAGGATGAGTATCAGAAAGCAATCTCTTTGGCGGAACAGATTGCTACAAAAAACGAAGAAAGGATGGTGGGCTAAATGGCAAGAAAAAGCAGAAAACAGACGGCAGCTCCCATGCCGGCACCATCTTTGTATGTACATGTGGCTCTGTATATCCGTCTTTCTGTGGAGGATAACAAAAAGCGGGGCTGCTCAGTAGAAAACCAAAAGTTGGTACTGAATGACTTTCTTTCAGATAAACCGGACTTCGTTGTGTATGATACTTATATCGACAACGGAGCAACAGGGACAAATTTTCACCGCCCTGGATTTCAGCAAATGCTATCTGATATTGAAGCAGGCCACATTAACTGTGTGATTGTTAAGGATCTTTCCCGATTAGGGCGAAATTCTATTGACACAGGTTATTATATCGAACAATATTTTCATGCGCATAATGTTCGGTTCATTGCTGTTACGGATCAGTTTGACACAGCGGATTCCGGAAATCTTCATGGCGGTATCATGCTGCCTTTGAAAAATATGATCAATGAAGCCTATGCTCTGGACATTGGGCGAAAAATCAAAGCACAGGCGCGGCAGGCTATGAAAGATGGCGACTATATTGGTGCACGGGCACCTTACGGTTACAGGAAAGACCCGGATGATTGCCATAAACTTCTGATTGATGAAAATACTGCCCCTGTAGTAAAACAGATTTTTGAATGGGCACATGAACATGTGGCACTGAACCGGATTGTCCGCAACCTAAATGAGATGGGGATTCCGGCACCGAGCCATTATAAAAAGACCACTGGCGAGATTACCAGTCCGGGACTGATCGGAAGCGGCAAATGGCAGACCCGTACAGTGATGAAAATCTTAGAAAGCGAAGTTTATACAGGCGATCTGGTGCAAGGGAAAACAAAGATTGTAGATCATCAGCAGGTCAAGGCTGGAGAAGATAATCTGATTATTGTAAAATGCACCCATGAACCGATCATCAGCCATGAGTTGTTTCATGCAGTTCAGGAATACAGAAAACAGATCTGTGAAGAAAGCAAAGCAACTCCAAAACGTCCCTACACACCAAACATTTTCAAAGGTAAAGTGTTCTGTACTGATTGTGGCAGAAGCCTTCACAGGCAACGCGCCGAGCGCCGGAAAGGACCCGACACTTACTGGTTCCACTGCCTTACAAACAGCCGGGTAGAAAAAGATAGCTGCAAAGGTGCGATGATACAGGAGAAAGAACTGATTTCTACTGTTACGGATATTCTTGAAAAAGAGCTGACAGTTGCGCTGGGAATGTCGCTGCCACTCTTTCAGTTGGAGGCAAGACAAAAACAGGAAAAAGATAAGCTGAAAATTCAGATGTCGGCCAAACGACAGGAAATTGAAAAAACACGCCGGCTGATCCGTGGCCTATATGAAAATTTTGTACAGGGTATTTTGACAAATGACGAATACTTTGAATTGAAAGCGGATTATGAACATGCTATCAATGCTCTGTCTGGTGAGATTGAAGTATTTGAAAAATCTATGGACTCCCTGGACAACCAGCTTGCCAGATACCGTGCAATGGAAAAGGATGCAAAAACACTGGCACAGGATCATGTACTGACTGCAGAACTGATTGAACGGCTCATTGAACGAATTGAGATCGACCACGAGCGGAATATTCATGTAACCTTCCGTTTCAAAAATGAATTTCAGGGAAAGGCGGTGGAACCGTGCGCAACTATGTGATTGCCCTTTATATCCGTCTTTCTGTGGAAGATTTCAAAACCGAAAGTTTGAGTATACCAAATCAAAAACTGATTCTTCGTGAAAAAGCTATGTCTCTGCCGGAATGGGATAACAGTGAGATTTTGGAATTTATTGACAATGGTCATACAGGGACAAACTTTGAGCGTCCGGCGGTGCAGGAACTTTTAACAATGGTTCAGGCTGGAAAGATCAACTGTATTATTGTAAAAGACCTTTCCCGATTTGGACGTAACAGCATTGAAACCGGCTATTTTATTGAGCGGGTATTTCCTCTTTACCACACCCGTTTTATTTCCGTCAGTGATGATTTTGACACGGCTAATTTCAAAGGTGATACCGGAGGGATTGATATTGCTTTCAAGTATCTTATTAGCGAGTGTTATAGCCGGGATATGTCCATGAAAACCAAAAGTGCAAAATACGCAAAGATGCGTCGTGGAGAATATCAGAGTGTCATCTGTCCTTACGGCTATCGCAAGAGTGCAGACGGACGTATGGAACCGGACGAGGATGTTGCCCCGAATGTGCAGATGATATTTCAATGGGCGTCTGAAGGCAACACCGCAGCCGAGATCACAAGAAGATTGTATGCTATGAATATCCCCACCCCTGGGGAATATCGCAAACTTAAAGGCAAGGACTATTACAATGTTTCCCGAACAAACGGCGTTTGGAGTACATCAACGGTCCTGCGTATTTTAGAAGATCAAAGATATATCGGTACCTATGTAATTGGCAAGAGAAAGGTAAAAGAGATTGGCAGCCGACATACACAGTTAAAGGATGAAAGTGAGTGGTTCAAAATACCGAACCATCATCCGGCTATTGTAAGTGTGGATCTATTTGAGAAAGCCAATGCTTCTATTAAGCGTTTCTCTCTGTTAAATAAAAAGCCGCGTGATTATCTGCTCCGTGGTAAGGTATTCTGTGGATGCTGCGATCATGCAATGTCTCTACGAAATGGTGCGTGGTTTTATTGCCGTCATTCCGAGGTGGCTGAAACGCTTCCTTGTCATGGTGTGCGCATAAAGATGGCAGATCTGGAGCAGGTTGTATTTGAAACAATTCGGGCTCAAATGTGTCCGGCATTGGGAATTGATAGCAATAAGGATAAATTGGATTTGCAGACAGTCCAGCAGGCCGAACATGAAGAAAAACTCCGTTCTATTCAAGACAGCAAGCGGCATCTTTATGAGCAGTATGCACTCGGAGAGATTGATTTGGAAACCTATCGAACACGAAAAGCGGTTTATGACACGGAACTGGTACAAGCCAAAAATGTTCATGCTGTCATCACTGCACAGACAAAGCAGATAAAAAGTGATTATGAGATTAAGCTGAAACAACAGGAAATTGTGCAGGAAGTCGGAAACGCCAACATTCTGACAAAAGCTCTGATTGACCGGCTTATCAACAAAGTTTACGTCTTTCCAGGAGATCGGATTGAGATTGAATATGCAACACAGGATTTCTTAGAAACTAAGGAATCCGAAAAGGAGGTATAACCGTGAACACCCATTTGAAACAGCTATGGGCAGCTATGAAGCTGCCCAAAAACTTCAAAAAAAGTTATAAATTTTTTTGTCTTGGGCTTGACATACGGGTGCCGCAAATCGTGGATTCTGATGCGCTTGACCCTGGCCTCTTTTGCGCCCCTGTCCATTTCGTGATGTAAATAATACTTAGTCACCTCAAAGATTCGGTCAGTCGGCTTCACCTTGTAAAGCGATTTCAGATAGTCTCGGATTTCCTCTGTCAGAAAATCCGGCATTTGAACGACCCGAACGCTTTTCGGTGTCTTGGGGTCTGTAATCACATCTTTGCCATTCAAACGCTGATAGGATTTTGTGATAGAGAGTAGCCCTTTGTCCAAATCAAAATCTGCGGGTGTCAGCGCCAGCAGTTCTCCCTCGCGGATACCGCACCAGTAGAGGATTTCAAACGCATAGTAAGATAACGGCTTGTCCATCATCACTTCTGCAAATTTGAGATATTCCTCTTTTGTCCAGAACAGCATCTCTTGGTGCTTGGAAGAGCCCATATTGCCCGCAGTCGTTGCTGCATTTTTGTTCAGTCCATAGAATCGTACCGCGTGGTTCAGAATCGCACTGAATTGACTGTGCAGTGTTTTCAGGTACGTTGGAGAATACGGTTCTCCGTTTTTGCCGCGGTAGTTTAACAATTCATTCTGCCACGCGATGACATCCTGCGGTTTAATATCGCAAAGTCGTTTTTCTTTGAAGTACGGCAGTATCTTAGTGCGAATGATATGCTCTTTAGTGGACCATGTATTCTCACGCAGACGGTTCTGCTTGTCAACAATATAGATTTCTACAAAGGCTTCAAATGTCATGGTCAAGTCAGCAGCCTGCTGAAGAAGAAATGTGCGTTCCCACGCCAAGGCTTCTTTCTTTGTGGGAAAGCCGCGCTTTAATTTCTTTTTCTTGATGCCTTTCCAATCCTGATAGTAAAAGGCTGCATACCATGTACCCTTTTGGGCATCCTTGTACGCAGGCATCGACTTTCTCCTTTTCCGCACCGTAAATCTTTTCGTAATAGTACTGGCGGCTTACACGGCCACCCACAGTGGTATAGCCTTTGGCTTTCAGTTCCTCGTTCCACTGGTTGATCATCTTATAAGCCAATGCCTTAGAAACATCTAATTCTACAGCAAGTTCGTCTGCTCTGATAAAAATACTTTTATCCATTTTATGTTCCTCATTCAAATATTTATTTCAACTGGCTGAATGATTGACGCTTCACACCTATGTCGCCCCACATAGTCCTTTCCTATTTGAAGCTTGACCTTTTGCCAGTTAAGTCCTTTTTCTTTTTGACTAAGCTTATATGTTTAACGTTTTCTCCATTATACTAAGCATATCTAGTTAAGCCAATTATCTAAGCTCTTTTTTCCTAAACTTTTTTGTTAAATTTTTGTTGCGATTTTAATAGTTTAATGGTATAATACTCATGCAGTCGTTCATGCAATGCTGCGCTTGTACACTCACAGTACGAAGGAGTTATTAACGTTGTCAATTGGTGATCGAATAAAGAAAGCGCGCGTCTTTCGCGGTATGACTCAAAAGGAGTTAGGCGTTGCAGTTGGATTTAATAAACGAGGCGCCGATGTTCGTATCGCACAATACGAAAGCAATACCCGTAAGCCTAAAGATGCTTTACTTCATAAAATTGCGGATGTCTTAGATGTCAGTTTCTATGCTCTTTATGAACCTGATATGTATTGCGCAGAAGATGTTATGTATACTCTTTTCGATCAAGACGACCAACATCCCGGTATTAGACTAGTCGATGTGCTTGATGACAGTGGTTCTCAGCAGCCCAAAAAACGCATCGCTATTATTTATGATTATGACCGCATGGAAGACTATCTAGGGGAATGGAAGTTGCGCAAAGAGCAACTTGCAAATGGAGAAATTACACAAGAAGAATACACCGAATGGAGACTCAACTGGCCTGCAACTGCTGATGCCTGTTATCCTGAAACATACCACAGAAAGTGGCGAAAAGAAAAATAGAGACAAAAACGCCCTCTGAAAAACTCACCGTTTTTCAGAGGGCGTTCTGCGTCTCTCAGTGCGAATAATCTTCAGTTAGTATCAAAGCAGTATCAGACAACTATCAATGTTTCAAATTTTATCGTTACTGCAATGATTATCAACGATTTCAAATCATTCAAACTCAATCGTTGCCGGCGGTTTCGTGGTGTAGTCGAACATGACGCGGTTGATGTTCTTGACTTCGTTCACGATGCGGTTGGCTGCGGTGGTGATGGTTTCGGTCGGCAGGATTGTGACCTCGGCGGTCATAAAATCGGTGGTGGTTACGGCGCGCAGGGCAATGGCGTAATCGTAGGTGCGCTCATCACCCATGACACCGACACTGCGCATGTTGGTCAGCGCGGCAAAGTACTGGCTGGGGCGCTGGGCCATGGGGAGTTTATCGACCTCCTCACGCCAGATGGCATCGGCATCCTGCACGATGGCGACCTTTTCGGGGGTCACATCGCCAATAATGCGGATAGCCAGACCCGGGCCGGGGAACGGCTGGCGGGCAACAAGGTACTCTGGCAGACCCAGCTCGCGGCCGGCCTGACGGACCTCGTCCTTGAACAGGTCGCGCAGCGGCTCCACGATCTCCTTGAAGTCAACATAATCGGGCAGACCGCCGACATTGTGGTGGCTTTTGATAGTGGCGCTTTCGCCGCCGAGGCCGCTCTCCACGACATCGGGGTAGATCGTGCCCTGTGCCAAAAAGTCCACAGCGCCGATCTTTTTTGCTTCATCCTCGAATACGCGGATAAACTCCTCGCCGATGATCTTGCGCTTGCTCTCGGGGGCCTCTACGCCGGCCAGCTTCTTGTAGAAGCGGTCGCGGGCGTCAACGCAGACAAAGTTGATGTCAAACTGACCGCCCTCGCCAAAGACCTCGCAGACCTGCTCGCGCTCGTTCTTGCGCAGCAGACCGTGGTCAACGAAAACGCAGGTCAGCTGCTTGCCGATGGCCTTGGCCAGCATAGCCGCGCAGACGCTGGAATCGACACCGCCGGACAGGGCGCACAGCACCTTGCCGTCGCCGATCTTCTCGCGCAGGGCCTTGACGGAGTTCTCGACAAAGGAGTCCATCTTCCAGTCACCGGCGCAGCCGCAGACCTTATACACAAAGTTGTGCAGGATCTTGGTGCCGTTCTCAGTGTGCAGAACCTCGGGGTGGAACTGCACAGCATACAGGCCACGGGCCTTATCCTGCGCAGCGGCCACCGGGCAGTTTGGGGTATGGGCAATAATCTCAAAGCCGGGGGCTGCCTGCTCGATATAATCGTTATGGCTCATCCAGCAGACATTCTGGGCGGGCAGCGTATCAAACAGCGGGCTGGCAGTATCCAGATCGACCAGCGTTTTGCCGTACTCACGCTCGGGGGCCTTGCAGACCTTGCCGCCCAGCATATGCATCATCAGCTGGCTGCCGTAGCAGATGCCGAGGATGGGCACACCCCAAGTAAAGATTTCGGGGTCGATCGTGGGCGAATCCGGCAGATAGGCGCTGTTGGGGCCGCCGGTGAAGATGATGCCCTTCGGGTTTTTGGCCTTGATCTTGGCAAGGTCGGTACGGTAAGAATAGATCTCGCAATATACGTTGCATTCGCGGACGCGGCGCGCGATCAGCTGATTATACTGGCCGCCGAAATCCAGAACGATAACGGTTTCCTGCTGCATGAGGGGTCTCCCTTCTCTATTTGTAGTCCTATTGAGTTATTATAGCACATCGGGCAAGGTTTGAACAGATGGGGAGGAAAAATAAATTATTTTTGCGGGGAAGGTCTGCAGTGACGGGAACGAGCTGCGGCGGCCAGAGGACTGGCCGCCCTACCCGCGGGGCAAAGGCCGTAGGGCGGTCAGTCCCCTGACCGCCGTCCTCCACATCACACCAGCTCCACCTTATACTTCTCTAGCCAGTAGTTCAGCTGGACAAACCATGCGATGGTCTGCGGCGTTGTCATCAGCTGGCCATACCACGGGATGGGGTTATCCGCGCCCGATGCCAGCAGGTTTTCCAGTGCGTCGGCCTTGATAATGCGCAAAATTGGCGCGGCCGGGTCAGCCAGCACACCGCGCAGCTCGGCCGAGACGGCCGCAAGGTAGCTGGGATTCCATGTCTTAGGATAAGGGCTTTTGCGCCGCCACAGCACCTCATCCGGCAGTACGCCCCGCATTGCCTCGCGCAGCAGGCCTTTTTCCTGATTTCGGTAGTCTTTATATTCCCACGGGACAGAGTAGAGGTACTCCGCAATGCGGTAGTCGCAGAACGGCACCCGGACCTCCAGCCCGCTGTACATGCTCATGCGATCCTTACGGTCAAGCAGGGTCTGCATAAACCATTTGAAATTCAGGTTCATCATCTGGCGCATACGCTGTTCCTCTGCCGACAGGCCGGGTCGGACGGAGGTTTCTGCCAGCGTTTGGCGGTAGCGGGCATCCACAAAAGCAGCCGGGTCAATGCTGCCCAGCACACCGGGCTTGAGGAAGGAGGCGCGATAGGCTGTGGACTGCGCCCATGGGAAGCCATATTTTTCCCGCACTGCCGGGTCGCGGTACCACGGGTAACCGCCGAAAATCTCATCGGCGCACTCTCCCGACAGCGCCACCGTGGCATGGGGCTTGATCTGTCGGCAGAACAGCAGCAGCGATGCATCGACATCCGCCATACCGGGCAGGTCACGCGCATCCACCGCTGCATACAGCGCCGGGACCAGCTCCGGGGTGTCCAGTGTGATCCAATGGTGGCGGGCATGGAGAAATTCATTCATTTTGCGGATATAAGGGGCATCCGCACCGGGCTGAAATTTTGTAGCATGAAAATACTTCCGGTTATCCCGGTATCCCACCGAGAAGGTCTGCAGCTGCCTGCCGTGGGCTGTAAAATTGGCATCCGCAATGGCAGAAATCAGGCTGGAGTCCAGCCCGCCCGAGAGGAATGTCGCCACGGGTACGTCAGAGACAAGTTGGCGCTCAATGGCATCCGTCACCAGGTCACGGACTTTTCGCGTCGTGGCCGCAAAATCATCGGGATGCTCATGATCCTCAAGCCACCAGTAGGTATGCAGTGTCAGTCGAGCCGTGTCGGCCTCGTAGATAGCATACTGCCCGGGCAGTAACTCCTCTACCCCGCAGAACACGCCGCAGCCGGGTGTGCGGCCGGGGCCGAGCAGCAGCACTTCCGCCAGACCGGCGGCATCCACCCGCGGCGGCACGGCCGGGTGGGCCAGCAGGGTTTTGATTTCGCTGCCGAAGATCAGGCTCTGCTCTGTCAGGGTATAGAACAGCGGCTTGACACCGCAGCGATCCCGCGCCAGAAACAGCCTGCCCGCATTTACCTGCCAGACCGCAAACGCAAAAATGCCGTTGCACATTGCCGTGCAGCTTTCGCCCCATTCCGCAAAGGCATGGAGCAGCACCTCGGTGTCGGAGTGCCCGGCAAAGCGGTGGCCGCGGTGCAGCAGCGCAGCCCGCAGCTCAGGCGTGTTGTACAGTTCTCCGTTATAGACCAGCACATAGGTTTCCCCCTGCCAGTCCAGCTGCATGGGCTGCAGGCCGTTTTCAAGATCCACGACCGCCAGCCGTGCATGGATCAGCGCCGCCCGGCCGCTGATGAACATGCCTCGC
Source organism: uncultured Oscillospiraceae bacterium (assembly GCA_900540595.1). Classification (GTDB taxonomy): domain Bacteria; phylum Bacillota; class Clostridia; order Oscillospirales; family Ruminococcaceae; genus Gemmiger. Next base: position 7,316 of record UQGL01000040.1, on the reverse strand, counting down.
TGGTCCGGGCCGCGGCGCGCCAGCGTCTGCTGCATGGCGCAGTAGGCCGCATACCGGCTCTGTATCGTCCGGGGGTCGCGCCCGACCTGCCCCGCAATTCCGCACATAAAAAAGCCCCCCTTTGCATGATTCATAAATGAATATGCGGGAGGGAGCGGGGGTATGTGTTATTTATTGGCGATTGCGTCTGCGATATGCCCGGCAACGCCGTCCTTGCTCTGCAGGGGCAGCTCGGTGATGCCCTGCCCGGTAATGATCGTCACGACATTGGTATCGACGCCGAAGCCCGCACCGGGGATCTTCAGGTTATTGGCAACGATCATATCCATGTTTTTCTTCTTCAGCTTGGCAGTGGAGTTCTCGATCAGATCGCGCGTCTCCATCGAGAAGCCGCAGACAAACAGCTTTTCCGGCTTGTGTGCGCCCACCCACGCAAGGATGTCCTCGGTGCGCTCAAGGGCAATGCTCATCTCGCCGTCATGCTTTTTCACCTTGTCAGCTGCCACGGTGGCAGGGCGGTAGTCCGCCACGGCAGCCGCCATCACCAGTGCATCGGCGTCCATGGCATGGGTCTTTACAGCCTCAAAGAGGTCGGCTGCTGTTGTGAACGGCACAGTCTTGACAAACGGAACAGGCGGCAGCGTGCAGCCGGTTGAGGCAAGAAGCGTGACCTCTGCGCCGCGCAGCATACAGGCACGCGCCACGGCATAGCCCATCTTGCCAGTGGAATGGTTTGTCAGGTAGCGCACCGGGTCCATGGATTCCTGCGTTGCACCGGCCGACACAACGACCTTTTTGCCGCGCAGATCCTTTTCACAGGCAAGCTCGCGCAGCACATAGTCCACCAGCACGCCCTCCTCAGGCAGCCGGCCGGAGCCGACATCGCCGCAGGCCAGCATACCGGAGCCGGACGGAATGACGGTGAAGCCATAGTGCTGCAGTGTTTTGAGGTTATCCTGCGTGATGGGATTTTCCAGCATGTGGGTGTTCATGGCGGGCGCAACCAGCTTGGGGCAGGTCGCAGCCAGCGTGACGGTGGTCAGCATATCATCGGCCTGACCGTGGGCCAGCTTGGCGATGACATTGGCCGTGGCAGGCGCAATGAGCATGAGGTCCGCCGCATTGGCAAGGCTGATATGCGCCACATCGTACTGGAAGTTGCGGTCGAAGGTATCCACCTGACAGCGGCGGCGGGTCAGCGTTTCAAATACCAGCGGAGAGATGAACTCGGTGGCATTTTTGGTCATCAGGACATGAACATCGGCCCCCAGCTTGACCAGCGCATGCGCCACATTGGGCATTTTATAGGCCGCAATGCCTCCGGTGATGCCGAGGACGATGGTTTTTCCGGTAAGTAACATAAAATCAACACCCTTACTAACTAGATAAGAGATACTAGATAAAAGACAATAAAATTGGTGGAGCTTTCGCCTTTGGCGAAAACAAAATTTGTATTGTGGTTATTATAGCAGATTGACGCCTTATATGCAAACAAGTATAATAATTTTGAGCGGCGCAAAGCGACGCGATCCACCATATTTCTTATCTATTATCTCTTATCTTTTATCTATAAAAGGAATTTATTATGGTTTTAGCAGTTGACATCGGCAACTCCAACATCTGTATCGGCGGTCTGACGGGGGCAGAGCATTGCTCTATCCAGTTCACAATGCGAATGGTCACGCGGCCCCGCTGCACAGCGGATGAGTATGCCGCCGAGATGAAATTCCTGCTGCGCCGCCTGCAGGTAGACCCTGTCGCCTGCGAGGGCGTCATTGTCTGCAGCGTTGTCCCCCAGCTGACCGAGGTGCTGGCAGCGGCCTGCAAGCGGCTGACCGGGCAGGAGCCGCTGATCGTCAGCTGTGGTCTGGACATGGGGCTTAGCTTTCAGGTTGACGAGCCTGCCAAAGTTGGCCGTGACCGCATTGCCGATGCCGCCGCTGCCGCTGCACACTATCCCCTGCCCTGCATGACAGTCGATCTGGGCACCGCCACGACCTACAATGTCATCTCTGCACAGCGGGAGTTTCTGGGCGGCTTCATCGTACCCGGTGTGCAAACCAGTCTGCGGGCCATCAGCGCAGGCACAGCCCAACTGCCGCCCATTGCACCCGAGCCGCCGGAGCATCTCATCGGTGCCAACACGGTAGCCGCGCTGAACAACGGGGCGATGTTCGGCACGGCCGCCCAGCTGGACGGACTGGCTGATCGAGTCGAGACAGAGCTTGGCCAGCCGCTGACCGTGGTTGTGACCGGCGGGCTTGCACCGTACATCACCCCCTGCTGCAAGCGCAAAGTCATCTATGACGCAGACCTGCTGTTTAAGGGGCTGGCGCTGATTTGGGAGAAGAACAAACAGTGAAAAATCTGTACATTATTTTAAACGCTGCGTTTTGGTGCTTTATCGGGGTGTTTCTGGGCGTCAGCCTGTACACCTGCTGGGACTACCACGCCCACCCCGGGCTGTATGCGCTGCAATCTGCGCCATGGTATCTGAGCATACAGATTCATGCGGTGTTTACCATAGTGGTTTGCGGGATGCTGGCACTGGGAATATGGATCTTGCGGAAGAAAATGTAATCCTGTAGGGCGGCCTGTCCTCAGGCCGCCGCGGAGGGAGCAAAATTCTTCCCTATAAATCTACGGATAAGAGGGTGTCTGCCGTAAGCATACGGGCCGGGCATGCCCGGACCCTACAGACATAACAAAAAATACCGTACCGGCACATTTCTGCACTGGTACGGTATTTTTATGCTTTATCCAATTTTACATGTCGGGCGTGACGGGCACAGCACCGTAGTTGCGGATGTTCAGCACATGGCAGCTGCCCTCGCCGAAGCAGCCGTCAATGGCCGCCTTGTAGGTATCCAGCAGATCGACGGGGACAAACGCCTGAATGGTGCCTGCAAAGCCGCCGCCCTGCAAGCGCCATGCACCACGGCCGTTCAGCACCTTCTGGCTCAGCGCCAGCGCCAGCGGCACACCCTGCTCCTGCGGGGCCTTGATGCTGTAGGCATTCTGGTTGAACTCAAAGCTGGAGTGGCCGCCCTCGATGATGAGTTTGAGGAAGGTATCAAAATCATCATCGCGCACGGCGTCGCAGAGCTGCGCGGCGCGGCGGCAGTCGTTGTAGAAGTGGATAGCGCGGACAACAGCGCGGTCACCCACAGCCTTGCGCAGCTGCGGGATAGCCTTGTAGAACTCGTCCTCGTCCACATCGCGCAGGACCTTCTTGCCGAACTGCTCTGCAACACTCTCCATCTCACGGCGGATGGCGGCATAGTCGTCAGTCAGGTCAGCATGGCTGCCCTTCGTATCGCTGATGCACATGACAAAGCCGTGCTTGGCAAGATCAATGGCAGTCTGGCCAACAACAGGCTTTTCGGGATTCTTAAAGTCGATGGTGATGACACCGCCGACCGCGCAGGCCGTCTGATCCATCAGTCCGCAGGGCTTGCCGAAGAAAACATTCTCCGCAAACTGGCCGATCTGTGCGATCTTGACCTGACTGAACTTCTCCATGTCATTGTTGTTATATTCGCCGCGCAGGATGGCACCGATGCAGACCTCAAACGCTGCAGAGCTGGACAGGCCGGAGCCGCGCAGCACATTGCTGGTGCTGTAGCAGTCAAAGCCGCCCACCTTGCCGCCGGCATCCACAATGCCCTTTGCCACGCCGCGGATCAGAGAGGCGGAGTGCTCAGCCTCCTGCGGCTGCGGAACCAGAACATTGACATCGACATCATCGATCTTGTCAAAGCCCAGGGACTTGACGCGGATGATGTTATCCTCATTGGGGGAAACGACCGCAACCATATCCAAATTGACGGAGCCGGCCAGCACCACGCCGTTGTTATGGTCGGTGTGGTTGCCGCCGATCTCGGTGCGGCCGGGGGCAGAGTAAAGACGGACCGTGCGGGAGGTGCCGTACTTCTTTTCAAATTCATCGATCAGGTCGGTATAGCGCTTGCGCTGCTCCTGCACGGCGGATGCACCGTACAGCTTGGTAAAGGCGGCGTCATATTCGCCCTGTGCGATCTGCTGTTTGAGTTCAATGGTATTTGCCATGATTCCACTCACCTTTCCTGTCGGGCGGCTCTTTTCGTAGATATGCACAAAATGAGCCTTTCTTTTTTAGGCAGACAGCCAAACGAACAGCTCTCTGTCGATTTCTTGTTTTCAGTATAGCAAATCCTGCAAAAAAAGCAAACATAATTTCAGGCTCTTTTATGGACTTTTGATGAATAGCTTGCTATAATAGGAATATCACAGAAGTGAGGTGCAGCCATGACCATCAATGAGATGAAGCAATCCTACAAGCAGAGCTACACAGATAATGTCGAGCTCTCAATCTTTAACTGCGGACGTGAGCAGTGCCAGCCGGGCCACACTTGGGGCCCCGGCGTGCGCGACCACTACCTGATCCATCTGGTCGTAGCGGGCAAGGGTGTCTATCAGGTCAACGGTGCATCGCACACCCTGCAGGAGGGTGATCTGTTCCTCGCCAAGCCGAACCAGCTCATCACCTACGCCGCTGATGAGACCGACCCGTGGGAGTATTACTGGGTCGGCTTCAACGGCGCGTGCGCCAATAAGCTTGTGCAGCAGACCCCGTTTTCCGAGGCGCACCCTGTACACCACTGCCGGGATCTGCAGACCGCGCGGGAAGCGCTGTACAACATCTATCTTTCCCGCGGGCCGGAGCCTCACTGCGAGGCAATGATGACGGGCTACCTGTACATATTTATGGCGCACCTGATGAAGGAAGCCCGCGAGGCCATGCCCAATGTAGGCTCGTCGAGCAGCCAGTATGTGCTGGCCGCCATCAAGTTTATCCAGTTCAACTACTCGCACGACATCTCGGTGGACGACATTGCCAAGGCGGTCGGCGTCAGCCGCAGCCATCTGTATCGTGTTTTCATGTCGAATGTCGGGCAGAGCCCCATCGACTACCTGACGAACTACCGTGTCAGTGAGGCCTGCAGCCTGCTGAAAAACTCCGGCCTTTCTATTGCTGAGATCGCCGTGTCGGTGGGCTTCTTTGACCAGTTCTACTTCTCCCGCGTGTTCAAAAAGGTCAAGGGCGTGCCGCCGAGCAAGTATCTGTCCGCGCTGGAAAAGGAAACCACCCCGCAGAACACCAACCCGTAACTTTGTTTTTAAGGAGCAGACATGCCTTTTACGAAAAATCAGATCATCACCCTCGAGATCAAATCCATCTCCAATGACGGAAACGGCGTGGCCCACAAGGACGGTCAGGCCGTTTTTGTGCCGCTGACCGCCCCCGGCGACATTGCCGAGGTTCGCATCGTAAAGCCGATGAAAAGCTATGCCTTCGGCCGTGTGGAGCGGCTGCTGGCCCCCGGTCCGGACCGCATCCGGCAGGACTGCCCCGTTGCCGGCCCCTGCGGCGGCTGCGGGCTGCGCCATATCCGCTACGAGGCTGAGTGCGCCGCCAAGACACAGTTTGTGCGGGATGCCTTTGCGCGCATTGGCAAGCTGGATGTTCCCGTGCGGGAGGTGCTGGCCGCCCCCGCTGCCGACCGCTACCGCAACAAGGTTCAGCTGCCGGTCGGCACGGATGAGAATGGGCATATCGTGACCGGTTTCTTTGCCGGACGCAGCCACCGCATTGTCGCTTGTGCCGACTGCCGCCTGCAGCCGGAGTGGATGAACCAACTGGCCGCGCGCGCCTGCGCGCTGCTTGAGGAAAACGGCATCACTGCCTACAACGAGGAAACGCACACCGGCCGTGTGCGGCATCTCTACATGCGGCAGGGCTGGCACAGCGGCCAGCGGCTGCTCTGCTTTGTTGTGAACGGTAACGGCCTGCCCAACGAAACAGAGATTTGCGCTATTTTGCAAAAAGAATTTGATTTAACAACGATTTTAATTAACCGCAACAGTGAGCGCACCAATGTGATTCTGGGCCGCAAAACCCGCACCGTGCTTGGCCCCGGCGTCATTGAGGATACACTTGCCGGCGTCCCGCTGCGCATGGGCGTGCATGAATTTTATCAGGTAAACACCCCCGCTGCCGAAACACTGTACGCCAAGGCACGGGAGTATGCCGGGCTGAAGGAGACAGATTTTCTGCTTGACCTCTACTGCGGCATGGGCACGATCGGACTTTCGATGCTGCCCGACTGCCGGCGTCTGGTCGGTGTCGAGGTCGTGCCGCAGGCCGTGGACGGTGCCAAACAGACAGCCGCCCGTCTGGGGCTGGATGACGACCGGGCGGATTTCCGCTGTCAGGATGCCGGTGCGGCAGCCGCACAGCTGGCCGCCGAGGGTGCCCGCCCCGATGTGATCGTAGTGGACCCGCCGCGCAAGGGCTGCGACGAGGCTGCCCTGACCGCCATTGCCGAGATGGCCCCCCGCACAGTGGTCATGGTCAGCTGCAATGCAGCCACCGCCGCACGCGACACCAAATGGCTGACCGAGCATGGCTACAAGGCCGTGGAGGTCCAGCCGGTGGACCTCTTCCCCCGGACGCGGCATGTAGAGACGGTTGTCTTGCTTTCCAAGGGTGAGGTCGACTCGAAAAAGATTCGGGTTGAGTTCTCTTTGGAAGATATGGATATGTCCGAATTTCAGGATGGGGCAACCTACACCCAGATCAAGGACTATGTGCTGGAGCATAGCGGGTTAAAGGTATCCAACCTTTATATCTCGCAGATTAAACGAAAATGTGGGATTGAGGTCGGCAAGAACTACAATCTGCCCAAATCCGAAGATTCCAGACAGCCCCAGTGTCCGCCGGAAAAAGAGAAAGCAATCCGAGAAGCTATGAAATATTTTGGGATGATTTAATATCCCATATTATGGAGGTTGCTTATGGATAGATTGATTTCTTGTGAGTTCAACATGGATAATGCTTGTGTGGAACTAAAATTTGCAAATGGCAGCATGATTGCCATTGATACCATCGCCGTGGAGAATGAGGTTGCCGATAATATGTATCAGCGGTCAGAATTGGACTATCTGATCTACAATGATCCGATTGGATATGCAGACTTGATATTGAACGGAAACCCCGAAATTTATCTAAAAACTGTAACTGAATGTAAACCCTTAGATTAAAACTCAGCCCTCTGCCTTTTCCTTGGCAGAGGGCCGTTTTTTGCTTAACAGTTATTGAGCATCCCTTAATTGCTCTACAACACTGCATTTCGCTGCATTGTCACACATCATGCAAGGAATCAGCCACCCCAGCAGAAGAAATACCGGAATTGTCAGCAGGACAGGCAGAATGGTGAATCGATACTCAAAGAACCAGAACATACTGCCCAGCATTTTTCCTGCAAGAGGTCCCA
>UQGL01000039.1 GCA_900540595.1 uncultured Oscillospiraceae bacterium | reverse complement strand
GCTGCCGCACCTCGCTCGCCGTATCGGCACTTAGAATTATGCGGTATTGCCTTATAGAAAAAATCCTGCACATGCTGCGTACTGTCCGCAGCCGGCAGGCAGTTTTTTCCCTTGAAAGGGCAATGTTGTACAAAAAGGTATCCTTGGAAATAGCGCTTTTGCCTATTGCCAGCCCATTTTAGAATCGTTATAATAAGAGAAAAGAAATATCTTTTCATTTTTGCTGACAAAAGGAGCCTTTGCCATGACCTATGAAAATATCACAGAGCGTCAGGTTCTCTGCTTCGGTGATTCCAACACCTACGGCTACGACCCCGTGCGCAACGGCCGCTACGGCCCCGATGAACGCTACCCGATGGTGCTGCAGTCTCTGCTGGGCCCCGGCTGGGCCGTTGCGGAGGAAGGCCTGCCCGGCCGCACCGCCGTGTTTGACGACCCCATCACCGAGGGGATGAACGGCCTGCGCCTGATCAACCCGATCCTGATGAGCCATGCGCCGCTTGACACCGTGACGATCATGCTGGGCACGAACGACTGCAAGGCGCGTTTCGCCTGTGATTCCTACCAGATCGCGCAGGGCATTGCGCGGCTGACCAAAAAGGCGCTGCAGACCGAGTGCTGGCGCGACAACGCCCACCCCGATGTGCTGGTCATTGTGCCGCCGGTCATCACGCCGGAATATGATAGGCTGATCTTCCGCGAGGAGATGGGCCCCGGCTGCCACGAGCGCTGCGCCGGCATTGCCGCCCGCCTTGCGCCGATGCTGCAGGGCCTGCCCGGCGTGCGCTTTCTGGACGCGAACACCCTGCCCGGCGCGGTATGCTCGCCGGTGGACGGCATGCACATGACAAAGGAAGCCCACAGGGCGCTGGCGCAGGGGCTGTACAGGGAGCTGACCGGCAGCGCCCCCGCCGCCCATTGACCGCATTATTTGCTTGAGAAAGGACCCCGAGAATCATGGTAGAACAGAGCTTTTGGGAGATGCTGCGCACCAAGCGCGACAGCCTGACAAAATCAGGCGGCATCGTGGCCGATTATCTTGTCCAGCACGCTGAGGACGCCCAGTATCTTTCGATTTCCTCGCTGGCAAAGGCCTGCGGCGTAGCCGAGGCAACGATCTTCCGGTTCTGCCGCTCGCTGGGCTTTGATGGCTACAACGAAATGAAGATCGCGCTGGCGAAGGCTACCGCGACCGCGATGCCGGTCGCGCTCAAGCTGGAGCCGGGTGTGGACACCCAGACGCTGGTCACCCACGCCTACAACACCGCTGTGGAGGCGCTGAACGGCACCCGCAATGTGCTGGACCCCGACGCCATCGACCACGCCGCCACGCTGCTGCAGCGCGCGCGTCAGGTATACTGCCTTGGTCAGGGCGGCAGTCAGGTGCTGGCGGAGGACATCTGGGCGCGCTTCTCGATGATCTCGACCAAATTCCGCACGGCGGGCGACAGCCACATGCAGGCCATCACGGCCAGCCTGATGGGCCCCGAGGATGTGCTGCTCTTCGTCTCCTACTCCGGCTCGACCCGCGACATGATGGACACGCTGCGCCTCGCCAAGGAGAACGGTGCCAAGGTCATCCTGATCACCCACTACGATGACGCCCCCGGCGCGGCGCTGGCCGATGTCGTGCTGCTCTGCGGCGCGCAGGAGAACCCGCTCGACTCGGGCAGCATCCCCGCCAAGCTGGCAATGCTTTTTGTCGCGAATGTGCTGGTCCTGCGCTACACCCTTGACAATCAGGAGCTTGCCAACCTCTCGCTCTCCCGCACCAGTCAGGCGCTGGGCTGCAAGCTGCTTTGACGGATCCCTTTCCTCCAAAAAAAATTGCAAGCCGGCGATCTGCCGGCTTGCAATTTTTTTATCCCCCGCAGAGGGTCTTTTTCGCCGTTCCCTGCCTTTTACTGCCCGGCCAGCGCGATCTGCTCGCGGGTGATGGGCAGCTCATAGAACCGCTTGTGGGTGGCGTGGTAGATTGCATCGGCCACGGCGGGCAGCGGGGTGTTGATGACCACCTCGCCGATGCTCTTGGCACCGAAGGGGCCGGTGCCCTCGTAGCTGCTCTCAAACACGACATGGATATGCCCGATGTCGTTGCGCGCCGGGATCTTGTACTGCATCAGCGAGTTTTCCTGCGGCATGCCGCGGTCATCGTAGGTGACATTCTCGGTCAGCGCCATACCGATGCCCTGCAGGATGCCGCCCTCGGCCTGCACCCGCGCAAGGTTCGGGTTGACCGGTGTGCCGCAGTCAACGGCCGCCTCATAGCGGATGACCTGCGCCTCGCCGGTTTCCAGATCGACCTCGACCTCGGCCGCGCCCACCATGAACGGCGGGGGCGAGATCTCCGAGCTGTGGGTCACGACTGCCTCCAGCGCCGTATTGCTGCCGCACTGGGAGGCTGCGGCGATCTGCGCCAGCGTGGCGCGCTGCGTGCCGTCCTCGCTCGTCACGCCATCGCCCGCAAAGACGACCGCGCGCTCGTCAAGGCCCAGCAGCCCCGCGCCGACCTGACAGATCTTCTGCTTGAGCTGCTCGGCGCACTGCTCGACCGCCTTGCCGGTGACATAGGTCGTGCTGGATGCGTAGGAGCCGGAATCGTAGGGCGAGGAATCGGTGTCCGCGCCGAGGACCGTCACATTGTCGAGCGGGCACTCCAGCACCTCGGCGGCGATCTGCGCCAGAATCGTGTCGCAGCCGGTGCCCATGTCGGCTGCACCGATTGAGAGGGTATAGAACCCGTCATCGTTGATCTTCAGGCTGGCGCTGCCCACATCCACACTCGTGATGCCGGAGCCCTGCATCGCCATGCCCATGCCCACGGCGCGCACCTTGCCGTTGCCCATGTCGCGCACGGGGTATTTTTCGTCCCAGCCGATGTTGTCATGCACGGCCTGCAGGCAGCGGTCCAGCGCGCAGCTGGTGTTGACCTGCCCGTAGTAGGCGGGCATCACATCGCCCTCATGGACAATGTTGCGCTGGCGGATCACAAACGGGTCGATGCCCAGCTTGTCGGCCAGCTCATTGACGGCGGACTCCACCGCAAACAACCCTTGGGTCGCACCGTAGCCGCGGTAAGCGCCCGCGGACATGTGGTTCGTGTAGACGACATCGCTGACAAAGCGGAATGCCTCGGCCTTGCCGTAGAGCGGGATGGATTTGTGGCCGGACAGGCCCACCGTTGTAGGCCCATGCTCGCCGTAAGCACCGGTGTTGGACAGGGTGTAGAGGTCGATGCCCCTGACGATGCCGTCCTTTGTCGCACCAAGGCGGACATGCAGCTCCATCTCATGGCGCGGGGTGGAGGCAATCTGGCTCTCGTACCGGCTGAAGATGATCTTGCTGGGCTTTTTGGTTTTCCATGTCACAAAGGCGGGGTAGACCTCGCAGACCGAGGTCTGCTTGGCGCCGAAGCCGCCGCCGATGCGGGGCTTGGCCACCCGGATCATCGACTTGGGGATGTGCAGCGCATTGGCCAGAATCCGGCGGCAGTGGAAAACGATCTGGGTCGAGCTGAGGACATTCAGCCGCCCGTAGGCGTCTATGCTGCAGTAGGTGCGGAAGGTCTCCATCATGGCCTGCTGGCAGGCGCGGGTGTGGTATGTATGGTCGATGACGACATCGCACCCCGCCAGCACCGCCTCAATATCGCCCGCCCCGCTCTCATCGTGGGCGCACAGGTTGCGCTTGTTGTCGGCCCCGACCGGTGCCAGCGACTCCCAGTTTTCCTCCGGGTGGACAAGGACGGGGTTGTCCAGCGCCGTGTGGTAGTCCAGCACGGCGGGCAGGACCTCATACCTGACCTTGATGAGCTTCATCGCCTTATCGACGCATTTTTCATCCTTGCCGGCCAAAATTGCGACAACATCCCCCGCAAAGCGGACATGGCGGTCGATGACAAGCCGGTCATAGGGGCTCGGCTCAGGGTAGGTCTGGCCCGCCTGGGTGTAGCGGCGGCCCTGCTGATCCACATCCTTCCATGTGTAGATCGCCTCGATGCCCGGCACCAGCAGGGCACGGCTCGTGTCGATCTCCTGCACGATAGCGTTGGCATGGGGGGAGCGCAGCAGCTTTACGATCAGGCAGTCCTGCGGGATGACATCATCCATGTAGACGGGCTGGCCGGTCACAAGCTGCATGGCGTCCTTTTTGCGCATGGACTGGTTCACGGTTTTCATTGGGCAGCCTCCTTCCCCTTTTTCCACGCTAAAAAGTTCAAAATACCCCGCAGCTGGCCCTCATAGCCGGAGCAGCGGCAGAGGTTGCCGGCCAGATACTCCTTGATTTCGTCCTCGCCGGGGTCGGGGTTTTCCCGGAAAAGCGCCAGCGCATTCATAATAAAGCCCGGATTGCAGAAGCCGCACTGCTCCGCACCCTGATCGGCGATAAAGGCGCCGAACTCGGCAGCCTCCTCCTGCAGCCCCTCCAGCGTGGTGACGCTGCGGCCGTTGACCCGCGCCGCCAGCACCGAGCAGGACAGCACCGGCTTTTCATCGAGAAAGACCGTGCAAAGGCCGCAGTTGGCGGTCTCGCAGCCGCGCTTGACGCTCTTGCAGCCGAGGCTGCGCACAAGGTCCAGCAGCACGGTGTCAGCCGCGATTTCGGCAGTTACTTTTTTATGATTTAAGGTAAATGTGATCTGCATGGTATACCTCCGTCAATTTTCCAGCGCGGCCACGGCACGCCGGACCAGCACACCGGTCAGGTGGGTGCGGTACTCGGCACTGCCGCGCAGGTTGCTGCCGGTCTTGACGGCTGCCTGCACGGCGGCGGGCAGCTGCGCCGGGTCGCAGTCCGGCGTGACAAGCACGGCCTTCATCGGGCGCGCGCCGATGGCAAAGCGGTACTGCCCCTGCGCCGTGCGGGCGGCCGCACAGGTCAGGATCGGGAAATCGGTCTGGGTCGCGCGCACCGACTGGTACTGCACTTTCAGCCCCGGCGTCTTGCGCAGGCAGATGTGGGTCAGAATATCGCGGTCATAGGGCATCGCGGCAAACTGCGCCAGCGGCATCCGGCCCGCCCTGTACAGCTCGACCTCGCAGTCCAGCGCCAAAAACAGCGTCAGCACATCGGAAAAGCCGAACCGGCCATAGATGCTGCCGCCCACCGTGGCGCAGTTGCGGAACTGCACGCCGACAATGTGGCGCACAGCCTCCCGCACAGCCCCCGCGGTGTAGGCATTCAGGGCGGCGTTCGTTTCCAGATCGCGCAGCGTTGCCATAGCGCCGATGATGATCTCGGTGTCAGTCTCCTCGATCGTATCCAGCCCCAAGGCCGACAGGTCGATGGCCGTGCCGACATTGATCTTTTCCATCTTGAGCCAGAGCATACCGCCCAGCACGCGGTTGGGCTTTTTCTGGTTCAGCTGCCATGCCTCCTCCAGCGTGGCGGGGCAGGCATATTCGCGTATCGTCATCATGGGTCAATCTCCGTTTTTTCTGTTTTGGGCGAAAAAATCACACTTTTCGTGGATAGGTACTTTTATTCTACCATAAAATCTGGTATAATACCGTTGTTGTTTTAAAAATACAACGATATTTTTTATTGTATGAGGGAAAAAGATTCATGAAAATGACCAAAATGACCGCCCTGCTGTTGGCCGCCGCCATGGCGCTGACCGCCTGCGGCAGCACCGCCGCCGTAAGCAGCGAGGCAGCCGCCTCCGCCGCCGCTGCACCCGAGGTCACCGCCAGCCCCGAGGAGGCTGCCGTTGCACCCGCTGCCGCCGAGACCGCCGTCACCTACCCGCTGACCGTCACCGACCAGCTGGGCCGCGAGGTCACCATCGAGACCGAGCCCAAGACGCTGGCCAGCGGCTATTACATCTCCACCAGCCTGCTCATCGCCCTCGGCGTGCATGACGAGCTGGTCGGCGTTGAGGCCAAGGCCGACCAGCGCACGATCTACAGCCTCTCCGCCCCCGAACTGCAGAGCCTGCCCAGCATCGGCACCGCCAAGGAGTTTGACCTTGAGGGCTGCGCCGCGCTGACCCCCGACCTTGTCATCGTGCCCGCCAAGCTGAAGGATTCCATCCCCCAGATGGAGGAGCTGGGCCTGACCGTGCTGGCCGTCAAGCCGGAGGATCAGGACAAACTGTACGGCGCCATCGACCTGCTGGCTCAGGCCACCAACACCGTTGCCCGCGGTGAGGAGCTGAAGTCCGCGATCGAGGACAACCTGCTCAGCCTGCGCGAGGCCATCGGCGATGCCGAGGCCCCCACCGTCTACATGGCCGGCAACAGCTCTGTGCTGCAGACCGCCGGCCCCGCCATGTACCAGAACTATATGATCGAGAACGCCGGCGGTCTCAACGCCGCCGCCAGTGTTGAGGACACCTACTGGGCCGAGGTCTCCTATGAGCAGGTGCTGGACTGGGACCCCGACTACATCATTCTGGCGTCCGATGCCGACTATGATGTCGATTCCGTCCTGAACGATGCCGCGCTGGCCGACTGCACCGCCGTCAAGGAGGGTCATGTCTACCAACTGCCCCACGCCATCGAGGCTGTGGACTCCCCCGTGCCCGGCAGCTTCCTGGGCAGCGTCTATCTGGGCAGCGTGCTGCACCCCGAGCAGGTGAGCGAGCAGTTCTACCACGACTGCGCCGATGCATTCTACACGACCTACTACGGCTTCACCCCTGCCTCCTATGAATAACCGCAAGCGCACGGCGCTGTGCCTTCTGGGCGCAGCGCTCTGCGTTTTTATGACTTTTGGTGCGGCCCTTGTGCTGGGCCGCTACCCCATAACACCGGCGGCGCTGCTGGCCGGCGATGCCATGGCAGTGCGCACCTTCACCGTGCTGCGGCTGCCCCGCGCCGTCATGGCGCTGGTCGGCGGCTTTGGGCTGGGGGCGGCCGGCTTTGTCTACCAGACCGTATTCCGCAACCCGCTGGCAAGCCCCGACATCATCGGCGTTTCCTCGGGGGCCAGTGTCGGCGCGGCGTTCGCCATCCTGTTCGTCTCGTCAGGGGCGCTGTCCACCACGGTCTGTGCCTTTGCGGGCGGGCTGGCGGCGGTGTTCCTCTCGCTGGGGCTGGCCGCTGCCGCGCCGGGGCGCAGCAAAATGTCGCTGGTGCTGGCGGGCATCGCCGTCCACGCGCTGGCCCAGACGCTGCTGATGCTGCTCAAGCTGACCGCCGACCCCGAGAAGGAGCTGGCCAGCATCGAGTATTGGATCATGGGCAGTCTGGCCGCCGTGACCCGCAGCCGGGTGTGGTTCCCGGTGCCGGTCGTGCTGGTCTGCTGCGCAGCGATCTTTGCGCTGCACCGGCAGGCGCTGCTGCTCTCGATCGAGGAGGGCGAGGCCCGGCTGCTCGGCGTGCGGGTGGGTGCGATGCGCCTGCTGCTGCTGACGCTTGCCACCATGACGGTCGCTGCCGTTGTCAGCGTGACAGGGCTTATCAGCTTTGTCGGGCTGCTGGCCCCCCACAGCGCCCGGCTGCTGGCGGGGCACAACCGGCGCTCGGCCTGCCTGCTGAGCGGGCTGCTGGGCAGCGCCCTGCTGCTGGCCGCCGACACGCTGGCCAAGACGGCAGCCTCCACCGAGCTGCCGGTCAGCATCTTTACCTCGCTGCTGGGCGTGCCGTTTCTGCTTTATCTGATCCTGCGGCCGGGGAGGGATGCCTCATGATGCCACAAACCACGCCCCCGCCCGTGGGGCTTTGCGTGCAGAACCTCACCGTACGGTACGGCACAGCGGCCGTGCTGCAAGGGGTCAGCTTTTCTGTCCCGGTGCCCGGGCAGCTGATCGGGCTGCTGGGGGTAAACGGCAGCGGCAAGACCACGCTGCTCAAGGCGGCCGCCGGGCTGCTGCCTCACACCGGGCAGTGCCTTCTGGACGGCGTCCCGCTGGAGAGCCTGTCCACCCGCAGGCTGGCGCAGACCGTCAGCTATATCCCGCAGCAGAGCGGCATCTCGGTCTCGCTCTCGGCGCGGGAGGTCGTGCTTATGGGCTTCAACCCGCGGCTGGGGGTCCTGCAAAGCCCCACCGCCGCCATGCGCGCCGCTGCGGACGAGGCCCTGCGCACCGTAGGTCTGGCCGACAAGGCCGGGCAGGACTACCTGACGCTGAGCGGCGGCGAGAAGCAGCTCTGTATTCTGGCGCGCACGATTGCCGAGGATGCGCCGCTGCTCTTGCTGGACGAGCCGGACA
Organism: uncultured Oscillospiraceae bacterium; assembly: GCA_900540595.1. Classification (GTDB taxonomy): domain Bacteria; phylum Bacillota; class Clostridia; order Oscillospirales; family Ruminococcaceae; genus Gemmiger. The sequence continues at coordinate 11,287 of UQGL01000039.1, read as the reverse complement.
GTGCGCTTGACCTTGCGAACCGCAGCCGGATGACCGCGCTGCTGGCGCAGCTGGTCCACACCGGCGGCAAGACCGCGCTGGTCTGCCTGCACGACCCCGCGCTGGCGCTGGACAGCTGTGATATACTGGTGGTATTGCAGGGCGGCAGGGTCGCGGCGGTGCTGCACCCCAGAACCGACCCGCCTGCCGTGCTGCAGGCAGCTCTTGCCGCCGTGTACGGCCCGCTGGAGCTGCTGCCCGTTACCGACTGCCGGGGCCGACACCGTCTGGCCCTGCTGCCGCTGTGAGGTGATACCATGAAACCTGCTTTGCGCGTGATGCTCTGCGATGACGCAGGCGAGCGCTTTTTTGGCGAGGGGCCCTGCCGCCTGCTCCATCTGATCGAGGAGACCGGCTCGCTGCGCAGCGCAGCGGCGCAGATGGGGCTTTCCTACTCCAAGGCGCTGCGGCTTGTGCAGCACGCCGAAAAAGAACTGGGCTTTGCCCTGACCTGCAAGACCATCGGCGGGCGGGGCGGCGGCGGCAGCACCCTGACCGCCGAGGCCCGCCAATTTTTAGAAAGGTATGAGGCCTACCGTGATGCCTGTGTACAGACCAGCCGCGAGCTCTATTCTGCGTTCTTTCCGGGCCAGCGGTAAGCGCCACTTGCTGCTGACCGGCGGGCGCGGCAGCGGCAAAACAACGCTGCTGCGCGCACTTATGCCATCCCTCTGCCCCGATGCCCCGATACTTCTCACCGCTGCCGTCCCGGGCAGATGGGTCGAGATGCGCGATACAGCCGCCGGGGCAGCGGCGGTCATCGGCCGGTTTGATGCCGCCCTGCCCCCCGGTGAAAACCGGATGCGCCCCGTGCCGGCCGGCTTTGCCGCCGTGGGGCTGCCCGCTCTGCAGCGGATGGCGGCGGCCGGCGGCTGGGCCGTGCTGGACGAGCTTGGCTATCTGGAGAGCGGCTGCGCGGATTTTCAACAAAGCGTGCTGGATCTGTTGAAGGTCTGCCGCGTTCTCGCGGTCGTCCGCAAGCAGGACACCCCGTTCCTGCGCGCGCTCTGCGCCGACCCGGACGCCTTTGTGTACGATCTGGACTGCCCTGTGCCGCCGCTGGGCTGCATCGTCATGGCCTCTGGGCTGGGGCGGCGGTTCGGCGGCAACAAGCTGATGGCCGAGCTGAACGGCCGGCCACTGGCTGCCCATGCGCTGGCGCTGGCCGCCGCGCCGGTGTTTGCCGGGCGCATTGCCGTGACCCGCTCGGCCGAGGTCGAGGCCCTCTGCCGTGCAGAGGGCTTCCCCGTGCTGCGCCATGCCGAGCCACGCCGCAGCGATACGGTGCGCCTTGGCCTGGCCGCGCTGCTGGCGCAGCAGCCCGACCTGCAGGGGTGTGTGTTTCTGCCGGGGGACCAGCCCTGCCTGACCCGCCAGACGCTGGAGGCGCTGGCGATCGGTGCCGCGCCGGACACGATCCGGCGGCCGGCCGCACCCGACGGCACACCGGGCAGCCCTGTGCTGTTCGGCCGGGATTATTTTGCTGCCCTCCTTCACCTGCCGGAGGGCAGCGGCGGCAGCGCCGTGCTGCGCGCCCACCCGCAGGCGATCCGCCTGCTGCCCACCCCCGCCGCCGAGCTGCGGGACATCGACACCCGCAGCGACCTAGAGGCGCTGCGCGGGGGCAAGGGGTAAATGCCGCATTTTTGCTTTATCGCCCGCCGTTTTTCCACAAAGGAGCGCCCCGGATGTTGAAACTCTCAGCATCCGGGGCGCATCTTTATTCTTATTCTTTTTCCGGCAGGGGGATCACGGTGTTGTCCCGCTCGGTATAGCTGCCGTCGCCCATGTGGGGGCGGACAAAGGGGACGCCGCCACGGACATAGAAGGTGTTCTCCTCTATCCGTGCGTCCGGGTTTTCGGAGGGGCTGATCGTGCCACCCAGATCGTCATAGCTGACATTGCGGCGGAAGGTGTTGTGAACGGCCTCCTGCAGGCAGAACATCACGCAGCCGCCCTCGTTCATGCGGCTGTAATTGTACTCATACACCGTGCCGTCGCCGGAGTCCGCATCGTAGGCCATGCCGTCCTGATTGAGGCGGGTGTCAACGGCTTCGTTATAGCGGAACAACGCGTCCTTGCACTTCCACGGCCAGATGGCTGCCGCTACCTTGCCCAGACGGTTGCCCGGCTCGCTGTAGATGCGGTCGTTCATCTCGCAGGCAACGGAATCCGCCGTGTTGTGCTCGACCAGCGGGCGCAGCGCATACATGACGGTGATGCCGTCACCGCCGGCCGCCTTGACATAGTTGTCGCGGATGACAATGTTCTCATGCCCGTATGCTGCAAAGGGCTTTTCGTCCAGCGCCGCACCCTGAAACTGTGCATGCGCGTAGGTATAGCCCACGGCGATGCCCCAGCGGCTGACATGCGCGACATAGCAGCCCTCGACCAGAATATCCCCAAAGCGCGCCGCGCCGGTGGCGGCCTCGTTCTGCGGGCGCAGGGCGGTCATATAGATACCGCCGTTGTTCATGTGCTTATCGTACACATTGCCGTTTACATCATGCACCTGCAGGTTTTGCAGCGTGATGCCGCGGCGGATGCCCTTATCCTTGGCAACCACAGCCACGCCGGTGCGCTGCATCTTGTCGGCCTGAGAGTAACGCTCCCCGATCACAGCCTCGGCGCGGTTGGTGATCTCCAGATCGCGCACCGTGACATAGGCGGCATCATACAGCAGCACGGCGGAGGAAACATAGCCGTGATGCAGATGGGTGGGCGAGTCCAGCGCACACCCATAGTCCTGATACCAGATGCCCTGTCCGTCGGCGGCGATGCAGGGGGCGCAGCCTTCACCATAAGCGCCGATGGTGATGGGGCTGCCCTCGCTGCCGCTGCACTGCAGCTGCAAAAACTGCTTTTCAAAGCGGCAGCCGCGCCTCAGCAGGACGGTGTCGCCCGGTGCCAGCGCAAGGCGGTTTACCGCAAACAGCGTGGCAAAGGCACGATCCTCATGCAGGCCGTCATTCTCGTCCTTGCCGGTCAGCGGGTTCACATAGTATGTCTTGCACAAGGGCCTCGTACACCTCCTCCCGCATACGCTTTTCAATGATCTGGCGCGATTCCTCGTAGGAGAAGCTGTCCCCGAAATAGCGGGTGAACAGATCGCGGTTCGCGTCATACCACGCGCGGGTCTGCACCTCGGTAAAATCGGGGCAGACGCCGAGCGCGCGAATCTTCCCGCACGGCTCGACAAAATCCAGCTTAAAGCGGGTCAGCTCATACTGCAGGTAGGCGGGCGCAGAATAATGGCGCACGCCGTACACCATCGTGCCGTCTGCCTTACAGCGGGCGGCCGCAGCATTTTTGGCGGCGCGGCGCTTTTCCAGCGCGGCAGGGGTGTCGTCCTCGATCAGCCCAAGGCGCTTGGCCAGCGTCAGGCAGCCCTGCGCATAGCGCCATTCCGCCGGGGTCAAACAGTAGATTTGCTCCATCACTTGACTGCACCCGTAATGCCGTTGGCAAAGCTCTTCTGCAGGCAGAGGAAGATGATGGCGGTGGGCAGCGTGCAGATCAGAACGCCCAGCATCAGCATACCGTAGTCAACGCTGTAGCCGCTCTTGAGGTTGGCGACCAGCATCGGCATCGTGATGGAGCTGTTGTTCTGGAATACGATCTTCGGCCAGAGGTAGCTGTTCCATGCGTTCATGAAGGTAACGGTCATGGCAGCGCCGTAGGTCGAGCGCATGATGGGGATGAACATCCGGAAGAAGATGCCGATCTCGCTCAGGCCCTCCAGCCGCGCGGCCTCGATGATGTCATTGGGGAAGCTGCGCGCGGCCTGACGGAACAGCATGATCATGAACGGGGTCGAGATGGACGGCAGCACAAAGGCCGCCCAGCTGTTGACAAGGCCCCAGCCGGAGATCATCTTGAACAGCGGGATCATGATGGCGACAAACGGCAGCATCATGGCCAGCAGCAGAACGCTCATGAGAATATCCTTCGCCTTATCGTGATAGATCTCAAAACCGTAGCCTGCGATGGAGCAGACCAGCAGCGTAATGAAGGTCATCAGGATCGCATTGCGGAAGGAGTTTGCCATGGCAAGCGCCAGATTCTGGTTGGCGACCAGCGCCTTGAAGTTCTCGATCAGATAGGTGCCGGGGATCAGCTTGCCGCGGATAACATCAATGCTGGGGTTCGTAGCGCCGCACAGCATGTAGTACAGCGGGAACACCGACAGGAAGCTTGCCAAAATCAGGATGGCGTGGGTCAGAATCTTTTTGCCCTTAGTCACGCTTGTCACCTACTTTCATCTGGATCGCGGACAGCACGGCCACTACAATCAGGATAAACACCGACAGGGCCGCCGCATAGTTGAACTTGGGCGTCTCCACAAAGGAGATATTGTAGATATAATGCGTCAGCGTCATGGTCGCCTTGCCGGGGCCGCCCGCCGTCAGGTTGACCGATTCGTCAAACAGCTGCAGCGTGCCGGAGGTGGACATGATGGCGGTCAGCAGAATCGTCGGCTTGAGCAGGGGGATCGTCAGGTGGATGAACTGCTGCAGCGGGGAGGCGCCGTCAATGCGGGCCGCCTCATAGATCGAGTAATCAATGTTCTGCAGGCCGGCCAGATAGAACACCATGTTGTAGCCCGTCCAGCGCCAGACCAGCGCAATGACGATGACCCAGCGCGCGGCCCATGCGTTCTGGAACCAATCCACTGTGGGGATGCCCACGGTGGACAGCATCCGGTTGACAAGGCCGTCGTTGGCAAACAGCGACTTGAAGATCATGGAGTAGGAAACCAGCGAGGTTGCACACGGCAGGAAGATCATGGTGCGGTAGATGCCCTTGCCCTTCAGATCGGGGCTGTTGAGCAGCTGCGCCAAAATCAGCGCCAGAATCAGCATGATGGGCACCTGGATCACAAAGTAAAATACCGTGTTGAACAGGCACTGCTGGAAGGTGGCGTCCTTTAAAATGCGCGCGTAGTTTGCAAAACCCGCGGGCTGTACATTGCTGCCCATACCCTTCTGGAACGAGAGGATCAGCGCCTGTACCATGGGGTAGAAGCAGAATATAAATATCAGGATCGTAGCAGGCAGCAGAAACGCCCAGCCGATCAGGTTGCGTTTTTGCTCCATATCAAGTCCTTTTTTCTTCATCGTAGTGTCTCCTATTTTGCCACAAAAGCAAGGGCGCGGCTTGCAGCGGACGTATCAGATGCAAACCGTGCCCTTGGCAAATTCTCAGTTGTAACCGGACACAGTGTGTGTCATGTTTTGCTTAGCCAGCGATATTGAACTCCACGGTATCCTGGGCGTTCTGCATCTCGCTGTCAATGTCGGCGTTGTTCTGGACGATGTTGGTGACGGCATCGGTCAGGGCGCTGCGCACGTCAGAGTAGTAAGCGCCGCAGTCGAATGCGGGAACCTTGCCTGCAAACTCAACGATGTCCTTGTAAACGGTCTGGCCGCCGTAGAACTCGGAGGGCTGGTTGTAGACGTCGCTCTCAGCAGCGGGCAGGTAGCTGGCGATCGCACCGGCGTTGGGCAGCAGATCGTCATACAGCTCGACGCTGGAACCGAAGGTGCTCTTCAGAAAGTCGTAAGCCAGCTCGGTGTTCTTGCAGTTGGAGGAAACGGCCCAGCTTGCGCCGCCGCAGTTTGCGTAGTTGGTGGCACCGTCGATACCGTCCAGCTTGGGCATATTCACGATAGCCCACTTGCCGGACTGATCCGCGGCAGCCTGCACGCTGGACATGATCCAGCAGCCGTTGATGACGCCGGCAGCCTTGCCGTCATTCATGGAAGCAATGTACTGGTCCCAGTCGGTGTACTCGGCCAGAATGCCCTTGTCGACCATGTCCTTGTAGACGGTCAGGGACTCTTTCAGCGCGGCATTGTCGGCGATCTTGACCTCGCCGTCCACCACGGGGGAGGCACCGGCAGACTGCATCATCTCGATGATCAGTTCGGAACCGCCGGAGGAGGTCAGCATCGGCACGCCGTTGGCGTCCACGACCTTCTGCGCCTTCTCCTCGAACTCGCTCCAGGTCAGATCCTTGAAGTCGTCGACGGTCAGACCGGCATTCTCGATCATATCGGAACGAACCGCCATGACGGAAGCGCCGTTGTCGAAGGGCAGACCGTAGTGGTGGCCATCGACGGTAGAATCAGCCAGCTTGCCGCCGGAGAACTTGTCCCAATCCAAGCCGGAGTCGGTCAGGTCGGTATAGATGCCGGGGAAGTTGGCGACCATCTTGTGGAAGGAGTAGTCCTGCATCAGGAAGATGTCGGGCAGGGTGCTGTAGTCCTCGCTGGTGGCAGCGGTGATCAGCTTGGTCTCGATGTCGCTGTAGACATTTTCCTCAATGTTCAGCTTGAAGTTGGGGTGATCCTTCTGGTAGATGGCCTCAGCCTGCTTCAGCGCATAGATGTTGAAGTTCGGGTCCCATGCCCAGACGGTCAGGGTCTCGTCGGCCTCGGTGGCGGCGCTGCTGGCGGCCGTGGACTCGGCGGGCTTGCTCTCAGCGGTAGAGGTGGTTTCGCTGCTGGCGGCGCCGCCGCAGCCGGCCAGCAGGGATGCTGCCATAGCTGCCGCCATAAGGGCTGCTGCATTCTTCTTTTTCATGGGGGTTTCCTCCTTAAAAATGTTTCTCCATTCTTTGGCTGTATAACGTATGTCCCACGGCGGGGCATAAATTATCGGGTGTTATTCGGCATCGTCTACCCAGCGCATCTCGCGCGGGGCCAGCGTCAGGCTGTCAATCAGACGTCCCTTGATGTAGAGGTCTGTCTTTTCCTCGGCATCTGCATTGTTGATGACCGCGATACGCTTCGTTTCGGGGAAGACGGTGACTTCGGTGTCCACATTGGTCACATAGTAGTGCTTCATCTCCTCCGGCATACCGGCGGCGTAGTAGATGGCGCGCAGCAAAATGCGGCAGTTCTGCGGGGAGTAGGGCAGCCCGGCAAAGTAGACGCTGTGGCCCTTGCCGTACTCGTTCACAACAAGCTGGCTGTACTCGCCGTCCTGCGCCAGTATCTGGTAGTGCTTGCCCTGCGCGTAGATGCGGCTTGTGCCCTCGCCGAAATCAACGGCAGTGTCAATATCCTCAAGGATAAAGTGGTGCGGGTCGCAGGTGTTGTACTTGTCGGTGCTTAACGAGAAGCCCATCTCGCGGTCCACGCCCATCACATCGGACAGCTGGAAGAACCGCCCCTGATGCTGGCAGGCGGTGGGCTCACCCACGCCGATGAAGCCGCCGCCCTCGTCCACAAATTTGCGGATAGCGGTCACGACCTGTTCATCGATCCAGTTCTCGGCACCGCTGAAGGCTGTGTACGCATCGCCGACGTTGATGATGACGCCGATGTCCTTGGGGATGCCGTTGCGGATGTCATCGAAGTCGATGAACTCCACATCAAACGGCATGCCGCTCAGACATTCGAGAACACCCTCGGCGGAGTAGGTCTCGCGGTGGTAGATAGAGTGGTGGACCTGATTGCTCATCCACTTGCGCAGGCCGCCCCAGCAGTTGAGGATGGCCACCTTGAACGGCGCAACATAGGACTTTGTGCCCTGCATATTTTCGTGGATCTGGCGGAACTCGCTGACCACATTCTGGATCTCGTCAATAAAGCCGGGCCAGTTGCTGGCAAGCTTGAGGTAGCCGCCGTAGCCGATGCGGTCCAGCGGGCTGCGCAAAATCGCGCGGCGTGCCTTCATCCAGTTGGTGCGGGCCTCGCCGATCGGGTCGCCGCCCTCGGTGAACACATCGGGGAAGAAGTAGGGCAGCAGACGGCCCTCGGTGTACCTGACGCCCTTGATGTCGGAGATCATCCGCAGCGTAACGCCGCTGCCGACCGAGCCGACCACGGCGTCCAGCCCGATCGAGGCAAAATACTTGCCGTAGGGCTCTGTGCCGATCCAGTGATCGCCGAGGAACATCATCGCTTCCTTGCCGTAGGAGTGGACGATGTCCACCATCTCCTTGGCCAGCGCGCAGACCTCCTGCTGCTGGAACTCGATAAAGTCGCGGAACTCCTTGCTCGGCACGCGGAACATCGTGTTGTGGTAGCCCTGATCCACGATGAACTCGGGGCGGAACTTGTACCCTGCCCACTTCTCGAACTTTTCAAGGATGTAGGGGCTGACGCTGGCGCTGTAACCGAACCACTCGACGAATTTCTCGCGCTTCTGGTCGTCAAAGGTCAGCGTGAACTGGTGGAAGAAGGTCGTGAACCGCACCACATCAATGTGGGGGTTGGCTTCGCACCAGCGGCGCAGCTTTTCTTTTACATACGCCTGCGTCTTGGGCTGGCGCACATCGTAGGTCAGCTGGTGGGGCGTGTCCTTCCAGTCGTTGGTCAGGAAGTTGTACATGTGTACGGGGTCCCAGATCAAAAACGCCAGAAAGCTGACGGTGTACTCGTGGTAGGGGACGGTTTCGATCTCGACCTCACCGGTCGGCTCGTCAAAGAACCACTTGTCGGTGGGTACGACCTCACCGGTCGTGCGGTCGATGACCTCCCACCAGCGCTTGGGGTCGTCCAGCGTGTTGACCTTGAGCTGCTGGGTGTGGAAGCCGTCCATCAGGTGGATGCGCAGCGTCGTGCCGCGCGCCGTGTGGCGGTCGCTGATCAGATACTCCTGCTGGACCTCATCGGGGTTTGCCTCGGCCCATGCGTTGTCCTTGCGGGTCGTATAATAGGTAGCGTACTTTTTGGCGGGGTCCGTCAGCAATTCCTGCGGCATTTCGGTGCCGTCGCAGTCGCGCAGCGCATCCGCGCCCAACAGATTTTTCAGCCGCAGGGTCTCCTCCACCACATCTGCGTCTGTGGGAAGTGTCAATCTTCCAAACTGCTCCATGTTCCCGTCCCCTTCCGGTCCGCCGTAGGCAGACCATGTTTCATTGACAACATCATACCGGTTTCTTGCGAACTTGAACAGACCATTTCTTGTTGCGCATTTGCACTATCTTGCTATGCTCGTCTGTTTTGCAGGCAACATTCTGCCACGACAAAAATATTGTACAAAAACCGACCCATTTTCTTGTACAATCTGCTGTTTTCACCGTCTGTTTAGTGTTCTAAAGCGCAAAATTGAGCAACAACGCTGTTTTTTTAACAAAACAGCGTTGCAATATTGCGCCATCTGCGCTATAATAGCAGAAAAATCATCCTCCTGCTGTCACTTTTGTTTGTCGCATCTTGCTTTATTTTTGTTTCATCTTGCGCGCAGGGCTTTTACCATTTTGTCATCGTTTCAGAAAAGGCGGTATTCCCCATGAACACACGGTATGAGCTGAACATGGATGTTCCCCCGCGGGAGGCCATCCGGCTGATGTATGTCAGCAAAAGCCGCTTCGGCGGCGACTGGAACTCGGTGCCGCACACCCACTCCTGCACCGAGGTTTTCTACTGCGTGGACGGGCGCGGCCAGTTCAATGTCGAGGGCAAGATGCTCGATGTCGCCCCCGATGACATGGTCATCGTAAACCCCCGCACGCTGCACACCGAGTTAAGCTATCAGGCCTGTCCGCTTGAGTATATCGTGCTCGGCATTGAGGGGGTCGAGATCCTTTTCAACCAGCGGGATCAGGGCTACACGATGGTCAAGTGCGGTGCCATGCGCGAGGATCTGCTCGGCCTGACCAAGATGCTGCTGCGTGAGATCGACGCGCGCGAGGACGGCTGCGAGATGGTCTGCCAGGACCTGACCGAGGTGCTGCTTGTCAAGCTCGTGCGCACGGCCTCGCTCTCGCTGCGGGTCAGCACCCCGCCGGCCGAAAGCAAGGAGTGTGCCGCCGCCAAGCGCTACATTGACGAAAACTACAGCCGCACCATCACGCTCGACTCGCTGGCCGAGATCGCGCATGTCAACAAATATTACCTCTCCCACTCCTTCAAGCGGGAGTACGGCACCTCCCCCATCGACTACCTGATGAAGCGCCGCATCACCGAGGCAAAGGCCCTGCTGACCAGCACCGATTTCAGCCTGACCCAGATCGCCGAGCAGATCGGCTTCCGCTCGCTGGCCTACTTCTCCAAGTGTTTCCACAAGGTCGAGGACATCAGCCCCAACGAATACCGCAAAACCGCCGCCCGCAAAGCCCCGCCGGGCAATCTGTAAAGGCGCGCAATGCTCGCCAAGTTGGCGGGCGGCCAATGGCCGCCCCTACACATTCAGCAGGTCAAAAATGTGATTTTTTGACCTGCTCAAAAAAGGCTCGTTGAAGCAGCGCTTCAACGAGCCTTTTTATTTCATCTTTTACAGCACGATGCGGAAGCGCACGCTGCGGTCGCACTCGCCGCTCAGGCGGTAGGGCTCCTCCACATCGGTGCACCAGCTGTCAATGCCGCCGACACCGCGCGCGGCACCCAGCACCGTAATGCTGGTGCGGCCGGTTTCGGGCAGCTCGCAGAGGTGCTGCACGGCCTCGATCTGCTGCGCCGTGTTGGGCAGCGCGCTGAAGGCAAACGCCTCGCCGGTCTGCTCGATCGTCAGGGTCTTGCCGTTGGCCAGCTGCAGGCACACCTGCTGGGTGTCCATGTGCAGGCCGCAATCCTGCGGCACCAGCGCCGGCTCAATGTGCGGGGTCTCCGCATGGCAGCCGAACACACCGCCCTTATAGCGGTCAGGGTAGGTCTCGCCCGAAAGGCCCGTCCAGCAGGTGCGGACCACGGGGGCGGTCGTCTCAAACTTGACGCCGAAGCAGGGCAGCTCGGGCGCGCCGGGTACTGCATGGTAGACGGCCTCGACCTGCAAAGCCCCCTGTGCCTCGACCGTGTAGGTCATCTCGACAAGCGCGCCGGGCACGCCGGGCACGCCGAAGCGGTACTGCACCCGCACACGCTGCTCGGATTTTTCCTGCACGGTAAAGCCCATTCTCTGCACAAAGACATCAGCGCCCATCCAGACAGAGGCCCGCTGCGGGAAGCTGCAGCCGCGGTCATTGTCAGTGGAGGCACGCCAGAACGCCGGGCGCGGGGCGCGCCACAGCCATTCGGTCCCGTCCCTGCGCAGCGAAATCGGGCCCTGCTCCGCAATGGAGAACAGTACCTCAAACCCGCTGCCCTTGACGCCGATGTTGCCGTCACCCTCGACCACCGTCAGGGGGTGTGCGGGGCGCTTTTGCCATGCAGCGGCCAGCGCGGCGGCGCTGCGCTCTGCAGCCAGCCTGTTGCGCGCATCGTGCGCGGCGCGGCGCCCGGGGGTGTCGTACCAGTAGCGGATCTCCTGCATGGCAGGCTTTTCGGTGCCGTCCGCATAGACGATGCCGTTGCCGCTG
>UQGL01000038.1 GCA_900540595.1 uncultured Oscillospiraceae bacterium | reverse complement strand
CTCTAGCGTGACAGGCTAGCGTTCTAACCAACTGAACTACCGGGCCATACCCAGCCTGCGCGGCCTTGCAAGGCGTCTGCCTCACGACCATCGCAGGAACTATTATAAGGGATGTTCTGCAAAAAGTCAAGCGATTTTTGCAGATTTTTAAATTATTTTTTCGCAGATAATTTCGGCTTCACTCCGCCTTTTTCTGCATACGGATCAGGCTGTAGGGCATCAGGGGGGCCTCACAGGGGATGGTGTACTGCATCATGGGATGCGGGGTGGCGTCCACGCGCTCGCCGTCGGCGTTTTCGATCCAGGCGGGTGCCAGCGGAATGACGCTGCCGTCAGGCTGCAGAATTTCGATGCTGTCCCCTGCTGTGAACTTACCGCGCTGGGTACAGTGGGCAATGCCGTTTTCCCAGCTTTCCACCGTGCCGATGAAATCCCAGTCGCGCACATAGGTGTGGCTGGGCGTCTGCTGGGCCTGCTCCTTGCCAAAGTAGAAGCCCGGCGAATAGTGGCGGTGGCTTGTACGGTTCAGCTCCTCGATGACCGCATCGGGCAGTTCAAAGTTATCATTGTACGGATCAGCAAGGAAGGTGTCCAGCGCGCGGCGGTAGGCACTGACCACGGAGGCCACATAGTAGAAGGTCTTGGCACGCCCCTCGATCTTCAGTGAGTCAACACCCGCCTTGCAGATCAGGTCAATGAACGGAGCGGTGCAAAGATCATTGGCATTCAGGATGTAGCTGCCGTTGTCGGGTGTCTCCCCGATCTCCATGCACTGGCCGGGGCGATGCTCCTCCACCAGATTATACTTCCAGCGGCAGGGCTGGGCGCACTCGCCGCGGTTGCCGCTGCGGCCGGCCATATAACTGGACAGAAGGCAGCGGCCCGACACACTCATGCACATAGCGCCGTGGACAAAGGCCTCCAGTTCCAGATCAGGCGGGCAGTTGTCGCGTATCTGGGCAATCTCGGTAAGCGGCAGCTCCCGCGCAAGGACAACGCGCTTGGCACCCAGCTCATAACAAACCTTAGCCGCCTCATAGTTCGTAATGCCCGCCTGGGTCGAGACATGGCGCTCCACCTGCGGGGCGTATTTTTTGGCCAGCGCCAGCACACCCAGATCGGCGATGATAAAGGCATCCACACCGGCCTCTGCGGCATCCTGTATATACTGCGGCAGCTTGGACAGTTCCTCATTGGTCGGCAGGGTGTTAAGGGTCAGATAGACCTTTTTGCCGCGGACATGGGCAAAGATGCAGCCCTCGCGCAGCTCCCCTACCGTCAGGTTTACAGGGGCCGCGCGCATACCAAATTCCGGCAGGGCGCAGTAAACGGCGTCAGCGCCGTACATCACAGCATATTTCAGGGTCTCCAGGCTGCCCGCAGGGGCCAGCAGTTCCGGTTGCTGCAGCATTGATGATTCCTCCGTTTTTACATGATTCACCCGTAAGGGCCGGGGATGCCCGGCCCTGTCGTGAAAGGCAGCTGCGGGCTTTACGAGGCCCAGCCTGCCTTGACGCAGTTCTGGTAATGCTCGTCCGCAGTCTTGGCGTAGAAATACTGCCCGGCCACATCGGTGTCAGGGTGGCCCGTGACGAAGAAGTAGTATCCTTCGTCCAGATACTGCTGGTCGGGGTTCAGCGCTGCCTCAATGGCGGCATAGCCCGGGCAGGAAATGGGGCCTGCGGGCAGGCCGCTGATGGCGTAGGTGTCATAGAGAGCCAGCACATCCTCCGGGATAGCTCCCTGCTCCGGCCAGCCGAAATACTCGGCAGTCGGAGAGTTCCAGAGATAGTTGTTCTCACGGTCCTGCATAATATAGCTCGAAGCGTTGGATTCCAGCTTGTGCTCCGCCCACTGCGGGTCAGACGATTCAAGACGGTTGTGGAAGCAGGCGCTGACCTTGGGATCCTCGCTGGCAAGGCCGGCCTCCTCCTGAATGAAGCTGGCCAGCTTCACAACATCGTCAAGGCTGGTGCCCTTGGCGGCGATGGTATCGGCCAAATCTGCTGTCTTGGCGTCAAACTCACCGTAGAGCTGGTTCACATAGTAATAGACGCTCTCATCAGCATAGAGGTTGTAGGTGTCAGGGAACAGGTACCCCTCGCACTTCATCAGGCGGCCATTGTCCGGGATAGCGTTCCAGAAATCATACTGGCTCCAGTCCGAGCCATCGGTGCCGTTGGCGCAGGACAGGAAGGTGTCCACATCCTCCACAAGGCCGGCATCGACAAAGATCTGGGCCACGCCCACAGCGGTCGTGCCCTCGGGGATCGTCACATTGACGGTGGGACGGCGGGTCACAACGGACAGGGCCTTGATGATCTCGTTGTAGGCCATGCCGGACTGGACCTCAAAGCTGCCGTACTGGATCTCCCCGGCCTTGCCGCTGTACTTGACATACTGCTTGAACAGCCAGTCATACTGGATAATGCCGGAATCCTTGAGCTGCGTGGCAATGCTGGACACGGAGGAGCCCTCCGGCACGGTGATAGTCTGTACCTCGCCCAGCGTTCCCTGACCGTCCAGCTCGGCGTAGAACTGGGACACCTTATATCCGCCGAAGCCGACCAGCGCCAAAATCACAAGCACGATCAGGCAGCCGACCGGAAAACGGCGGCGGGGCTTTTCCTCCTCGTCCTCCTCATACGCCTCGTATTCCTCGGGCTCGGGGCGTTTTTTAGGCTTTTCTTTTTTTGGCTTCGGCGGCTCCTGACGCGGCTCCTCGCGGCGGGGGGCCGGCTGCTGCGGGGCAGCAGTCTGCGGCTGTACGGCGGGCTGCTGGGCCCCGGACGGTTCCGGATTTGAACGATTGATCCTCATGGGATACTCCTAACTTTGTGTTTCCTGTTGATGGTTTTTGATTCAGCGGTCACAACAGCATCCTGAAATACGCATCTGTTGTCGGGAACGGTCTGCCCAAAAAGGCGATCATGCCGTAGCCGCAGCGGCGTCCGGCCCCCAGATACAGGGTCTGGTTCTCCGCAAGCAGGATGCGGGCATTCTGCGCACCGGTTTTTTCCCGCGCAGCCTGCAGCAGCAGGTCGGCGCAGTGGTCGTTATCGGCCTGCAATTCCAGAAATTGCAGCGTATCGCCCTTGGTATAGTATAACCCGTATCCGCGGCGGTTGGACACCACAGTCAGCCCGCGGCGGTAAAGCTGGGTCATGATCTCATTCATCGCCTGCTCCGGCAGGCAAATGCAGCCGGGCTGGTAGATATGGCGCATCTCGACCAGCTTGTGTACGGTCAGGCTGTCAAACACCGCCTGTGCGAGCAGATCGCGGCGGATTGGGATCTGCAGCAGCCGCAGGGGCAGCTGCCCGGCAAAGCCGAGTGCCTTGAGCGTTTCCGCATTCTGGGTGCCATCGGAGGTCATGACGGCAAAGTCAAACCCGCTGGCCCCATAGGCACGCAGACAGCTTTCGATCAATTTGGGCAGCAGGCGGTCCAGCGGCACGCCCTGTGCCCCCGCCGCCCCGCAAAGCCAGATGCCGTGATGCTGGCCGTACCCGACCGGTACGGCGGCCAGCATTGCTGCGGGGGGCTGGCCGTTTTTTTCCAGTACCAGAATATTTTCAAGCCCTGCCACATTCTGCAGCCAGCCTGCGGCATCGGCGCGGTTGGTGCCGGCCGCTTTGCAGCGCAGCGCCACCAGCGCGGACAGATCTTCTTCGGTTGCCTTGCGCAGCATGGGCCTCACCTCTTTTGTCAATTTTTATTTCTGTACCGTAGTTCTTTTATATCGGAGAAATGCCGGTTCTGTTTTACAGGACCGTCTTCAGCTGTGCAAGTATCTCATCATTGATCTCCTCCACCGGGCGCATCGTCTTTGTTCCGTTGACATTGACGGTACACTCGATGCGGTGCCAGCCGAGGGTGCGGGCGCAATACTCGGCGGCGGCGCGGCTGCGGGCCAGATACTCGACATCCCGCTCCTGAATATCACGCTTGCTTTCATCACCGTGGTAACGCTCGGTGATCAGCCGCTGGGAGACCTCGGGATCAACGGCCAGATAGACCACGGCGTCCGGCGCGGGGATGCCAAACTTCTTATACTCAAAGTCGAACAGCCAGTTCAGAAAGCCGTCCCAGTGCATCGGCGGCAGCTTGGAGCATTGATGCACCGCATTGGAGGTCGTATAGCGGTCTGATAGGACCAAACCGCCCTCCCGGTAAAACTCGCCCCAGCCGGTTTTATAGCTGGCATAGCGGTCCACGGCATAAAAGCTGGAGGCCGCGTAGGCGTTCACATCATCAGGCCTATCGCCGAAGGCACCCGAAAGGTACATTCTGACCAGTGCCGAGGACTCGCTTTCATAGTCCGGAAAGGTGATCTGCCGCAGATCGTACCCCTGCTGCTGCAGGCGCTGCGCCGTCAATTTTGTCTGGGTCCCCTTGCCGGAGCCATCCAGTCCCTCAAAAATGATAAGCTGCCCCATTTACACTGCCTCCTCTTTGAGCTTCGCGTATTTTTCGCGCACCTCGGCCTGCTTGCCGCAGCACATGCGGCCCTCCGGGCAGGGGCCGGTCAGGCAGCGCGGGCCTGCCGCCGCAAAGACATGCGGTGCCAGCGGCAGCACAAGGCGCAGCATCTCATCGGCCACAGCGCGTATCTCCCACTGGGCGCGGTTGCAGCAGCGCAGATTGAAGAAATTCTGCAGGCTGCGGCAGTTCATCGTCATGACCATCTTGGTCTCACAGGCATTAGGCAGCACAAAGCGCGCATCCTCATTGGCCTGCTTGGAGGCCTTGGCGCGGGCGGCCTTTTCCGTAAGACCCTCGGCCATAAAGCGTGCCGTGTGGGCATCCTCCAATGTACGGACGAGCGCAAGATACTTTTCGGCGTCCTCATTCATCGAGGCGATGAACTGCGCCTTGGCCTCAGGGATAGCCTCGATCTCCGGCGGGATGACATAGCGGAAATCGTCCAGCCGGACATAGCGCTGACTCTGGACGCTGAAGCTGCCGATGCGGTGGCGTGTTACCTGTGCCAAAAAGGTGCGGGACACGCCCTCGATGCCAAAGGTGAAGCTTGCATGCTCGATCGGGCTGGCATGGCCGAGATCCGTCAGCTTTTGCAGGAAGGCCGCCGTCTTTTCAGGTGTCAGACCGTCAAGCAGCGTTTCAATATGTGCGTCCGAGTAGCAAAGCTTCGCCGCCGCGGCAATCGTTTTCTCGGGGTCATTTGTATGGGCAATGAGCTGAACTAACATATCATTCCTCCACCTTTTTCAGCGGCGCATAGTTGGCCATTGTTTTTTTGACACCTACGCGGTCGAACTGAATTTCAACGATGCAGTCCCCCGCGATGGGCGTTGCGTTCAATACCGTGCCGCGGCCGAATACGCGGTGCTCCACAATATCGCCGGGCGCATAGCTGACGGCCTCCTTCTTTTTGGGGGCTGCAGCGGACGGTGCGCCCGCCAGTGTGGAGGTGCCCGCCCCGGCCGGGACTGCGCTGCCGGCCCCGCGGCTGCGGCCGTAGCCGGAGCCGAAGCCTGTGCTTTGCACCGTATGGCGGCCGCCATAGCTGTTGGGGCTTTCATGCCCGCCGCTGGCAAAGCCGCTGCTGTAGCCGCCGCCGAAGCCGCCGCGCGGACGGGCGTTGTACTCACTGTTCAGGTAGCCGCGGGACGCGCCGGAGTAGCCGCTGCGGCCGCCCGGCACATTCGTGCTGTAGCTGCCGTATCCGGCACCGAAGCCGCCGCCATAGCTCGACAGCTCCGGGCTCTGCGTTTCGTCCAGCAGCGCAGGGTCGATCTCCGCAAGGAAGGAGGACGGCGGGTTGCGGCGCGTCTGGCCGAAGATCATCCGTGTGCGGGAGGACGAGAGATACAGCTCCTTTTTGGCGCGGGTGATGGCCACATAGCAAAGGCGGCGCTCCTCCTCCATGTCCTCCTCGTTGTATTTGGCCATATCACCGGGGAAGATGCCATCCTCCATGCCGATGACAAAAACATAGGGAAATTCCAGACCCTTGGCCGAGTGGATCGTCATCATTGTCACACTGTCGGCATCGTTGTCATAGCTGTCGAGGTCAGAGATCAGCGCGACCTCCTCCAGGAAACCGGCAAGGGTCGCGTCCTCACCGTTCTGGTCTGCGTAGGTCTTGATCGAGCTGACAAGCTGCCCCAGGTTCTCGAGGCGGGTCTCCCCCTCCTCCTTCATGGCCTTGAGCATGGCCTCATAGCCGCTCTTTTTGATAACATCACCGACAAACACATCCAGCGGCTCGCTGATTGAGAGATCACAAAGCTCGCGGTACATCTCATAGAACCGTTCCAGCGGTGCACAGGCGCGCTGCAGTGCGGGGTAGTCCCGCACATGGGCGATGATCTCCATCATCGGCACACCGGCAGCGGAGGCAAGTTCGCCGATCTTTTCGATGGTCGTCATGCCTATTTTGCGCGCAGGCTCGTTGATGATGCGGCGCAGCCGCACATCATCGCGCGGGTTGACGATGACGGCCAGATAGCTGTTGATGTCCTTGACCTCCTTGCGGTCAAAGAAGCGCTGGCCGCCCACGATGCGGTACGGGATGCCCGCACGGGCGAAATAGGTTTCAATGGGGTTGGACTGAGCGTTCATGCGGTAGAGCACGGCGTGGTCCTTCAGGCTCGCACCCTCGCGCAGATGCTCGCCGATGACATCGGCGATATGGCTGGCCTCGTCCTGTTCGTTCGTGGCCGTGTAGTGGTGGACCTTTTCGCCGTCTCCGCTCTCGGTCCAGAGGGTCTTGCCCTTGCGGCCCATATTATTTTTGATGACGCTGTTGGCGGCGTTCAGAATATTCGCGGTGGAGCGATAGTTCTGCTCAAGCCGGATCGTTTTGGCGCCACTGAACACCTTCTCAAAATTCAGGATATTTTCGATCGTAGCGCCGCGGAATTTATAGATGGACTGGTCGTCATCGCCGACAACGCAGACATTGTTGGTGCCGCCCGCAAGCAGCCGCACCAGATGGAACTGGGCCACACTGGTATCCTGATACTCATCCACAACGACATAGCGGAAGCGGTTCTGGTAGTATTCCCGCGCCTCGGCATCGTTTTGCAGCAGCCGGACAGTGTGGAAAATCAGGTCGTCAAAATCCATCGCGCCCGCCGTCTTCAGGCGGCCTGCGTAGGCTGTGTAAATTTTGGAGATAAGCTGTGCCTTGGTGTTGGCAAACGGCTCACCGGCGACCTCCTCGGCGGACATCAGCTTATCCTTGAAGGAGGAGATCTGCGCAATGGCCGACTTGACAGGCAGGAACTTATCATCGATCATCAGATCCTTGTAGATCTGCTTGATCACACGCTGCTGGTCATCGGAATCATAGATCGTAAAGCTTTTGGGAAAGCCGATGCGCTCGGCATCGCGGCGCAGCATCCGCACGCAGGCAGAGTGGAATGTGGAGGCGTTGACATCGCCGCCGAGGGTATCCCCCAGCATGG
Organism: uncultured Oscillospiraceae bacterium; assembly: GCA_900540595.1. Lineage (GTDB taxonomy): Bacteria > Bacillota > Clostridia > Oscillospirales > Ruminococcaceae > Gemmiger. The sequence continues at coordinate 12,424 of UQGL01000038.1, read as the reverse complement.
CGCGCAGACGCTCCTTCAGCTCCCCTGCTGCCTTGTTCGTAAAGGTGATGGCCAGCACATTCCACGGCCGGGCCGGGCGCACGGCCAGATAGGCGGTTTCCCGGGGAAGGTCGCGGCCATTGGCCACAGCAGTGCGCAGGTCGTTGAGGTCAGCCTCGGTCACAGGGCGGGGCAGCTCACGGCTGCCGTGGGCCGAGCCGAAGCGGATGATGTTGGCGATGCGGTTGACCAGCACGGTGGTCTTGCCGGAGCCTGCACCTGCCAGAATCAGCAGCGGGCCTTCGGTGGCAAACACAGCCTGCCGCTGCACCGCGTTAAGCCGGGCAAAGCGGGCTTCGATATATTGATCGCGCAGGGCAAGATATTCGGTGGTGATGTCGGGCATGGGAAGTCCTTTCATGGGGTGTTCGTACCCCTACACGGCGGCGTTGTCTCTACAGAGAATATTTTTTATTATACCACACTTCACTCCGCAGAGAAAGGGTCATAGGTGTGGTTCAGGCGCTTGTTCCAGCTTTTGGGCGTGGCATCGCGGAAGCCTGCGGTAAGATATTTTCCTTCGCTCAGGCTGATGGCCGTACCGCGCGCCACGCAGTTGAGCGGGTCGGGCGCAATGGCCACATCGGTGTGCAGTTCCCCTGCGATATAGCTTGCCAGCCCGCGCAGCAGAGAGCCGCCGCCGGTCAGCAGCACGCCGGTGGAGGATACATCCGCTGCCAGTTCGGGCGGGGTGCTTTCCAGCACATTGCGGGCGGCAGCGGCAATGCGGGCAGCCAGCTCCTGCACAGGCTCATAGAGATCGCGGGTGTAGACAACGCGGCGGGCAGGCAGGTTCGTCTCCCAAGAATGACCGCGCACCTCCATAACACCCTCAAATTCGCTTTTGGTGCAGCAAGCCACCTGCTTTTTCAGCTGCTCGGCGGTCAGCGGGCCGATGGCGATCTGGAATTTTTCCTGCACATACTGGGCGATGCAGTTGTCAAAGGCGTTGCCCGCCACCGGCAGGCTGGCCGCCTTGACCCGGCCGCCCATGCTGATGACGGCAATATCGGTGGAGCCGCCGCCGATGTCCACGACCATACAGCCGTGCGGCTGGCGAATCTGCAGCCCGGCACCGAGCGCAGCGGCCACCGGCTCATCTACCAGAAAGACCTGCTTGGCCCCTGCCGCCATGACGGATTCCACTACGGCGTCCGCCTCAATGCCGGTGATGGCGGCCGGCACGCAGACGGCGATGCGCGGCTTGAAGAAACGGGAGCGGCAGACCTCGTTGACAAACCGCACAATCAGTTCGTTCGTCATGCGGTGGTCCTGTATAATGCCGTCACGCAGCGGGCGCACAAGGTCGATATGGGCGGGCGCACGGCCCACCATCTTCAGGGCGGCGTCCCCCACTGCAATGATGGAGTTGGTGCGGGTGTCCACCGCGCCGATGGTCGGCTGGCGGAAAACCACACCCTGCTCCTCGGTCGCAATGATGATCGAGGTCGTGCCCAGATCAATTCCGATGTCGTATTGTTTCATGGATCGTTCTCCATAGCTAAGTTGGTATTGCCATTGTCCGCCGGGGCCGCGGCCTCTTTTAAAAGGTAGCGCAGACCGCTGAACCGCATGTTCTGGCGTACATTCTGCACCATGGCCTGCTCGGTGCGGGCTGTGCCTGCCAGCACGCAGAGCCTGCGCGCGCGGGTCACGCCGGTATACAAAAGATTGCGGTAGCACAGCCTCGCCGGCACATCAGCCGCCGGCAGCACAACAGCCGGAAACTCCGAGCCCTGACTCTTGTGTACCGTGACAGCGTAGGCCGGCTCCAGCTCATTAAGCTGGTCGGCGGTGTAGGTATATTTGCGGTCATCCATCTGCACCGTAACGCTGCGGGCGTCCACATCCACGCCGGTAATGACACCCATATCACCGTTGTAGGCACCGACACCGGCCTCCGCGCCCTGACGCTCAAAGGTAATGTCATAATCATTCTTGATTTGCATGACCTTGTCGCCCAGGCGCAGGATCTTGGCGCTCTCCGCCGTGCCAAGCTGCGCCTTGCCCTTGGCGGGCGGATTCAGGATCTCCTGCAGGCGCTTGTTCAGCTCCACGCTGCCGGTCGGGCCGACCTTGGTCGGGCAAAGCACCTGAATATCCCGGACCGGGTCAAAGCCGTAGGCCTTGGGAAGGCGGGTGCTGACGAGGTCGCAGACGAGCTTCTGACAGGCAAGGCCGTTGGCCTCGATCATGAAGAAATCGTCCTGCGCACCGCCCTTTTGGGGCATCTGTCCCTCCACAATGCGGTGAGCGTTCTGGACGATCAGGCTTTTCTGCGCCTGACGGAAGATATCGGTCAGCCGCACAGTGGGGACAACATCGGCACGCAGTATCTCACCCAGAATGTTGCCCGGCCCCACGCTGGGCAGCTGGTCGGCGTCCCCCACCATGATGATGCGGCAGTGGTAGCGCGCCGCCGCAAGCAGGGCCTGAAACAGCTTTACATCCACCATGCTCATCTCATCGAGGATGATGACATCATATTTTAAAAGGTTCTTCTCGTTATGGATAAACCGCACATTGCCGGTGCTGTAGTCCACCTCCAGCAGGCGGTGGATCGTTGAGGCCGCATGGTGGGTCAGCTCACTCAGGCGTTTGGCGGCGCGGCCCGTGGGCGCACAGAGCGCGACACGGTCATACATAGCCTCATACAGGGCGAGAATCGCATTGACCGTTGTTGTTTTGCCGGTGCCGGGGCCGCCGGTCAGGACCATCACCCGGCTGGACAGCGCCAGCCGGATTGCCTGCTGCTGCAGCGGCGCATAGGCGAAACCCTGTGCGATCTCCAGTGCGCGTATATCAGTGTCCAGCGTCTTGGGGGCCTCGGTCGGGAAGGTCGAAAGCTGCCCGAGGCGGGCGGCAATATCCTCCTCCGCAGCGTAGAGATCGGGCAGATAGATATACTCTGTGCCGTCAAAGGTGCGGGTGCGCAGCTCCTCGGTTGAGAGCAGTTCCTCAAGCCCGGCTTCGATTTCCGGCGGGGCCACCCGCAGAAATTTCGAGGTTGTTTCCAGCAGCTTGCCGCGCGGCAGGCAGGTGTGACCGTTGCCTGCATTGTGGCGCAGTGCATACAAAAGCCCTGCTGTGACCCGCAGGCGGCAGCCTGTCTCAAACTGCAGGGCGGCAGCAATACCGTCCACCTGACCGAATTTGAGCTGCAGCGGCTCCCCGCAGAGCAGGTAGGGGTTCTGGGTCAGCGCCTCCACGGTATGCGGGCCGAAGGCGCGGTAGGCAGTGACCGCCTGCTGGGCGGTCAGCCCGTAGCGGGCAAACCATGCCACGACCTCCCGCACACCGTACATGCGGCGGAATTCATTGGAGATGACGGCAGCCTTCTGCTCGGTGATGCCCTTGAGCTCGCAGAGGCGCTGCGGCGTTTCGGCGATGACCGTCAGGGTGTCCTCTCCAAAGCGGGAGACGATCTTTTTGGCGGTGGATGGTCCGATATAAGGCAGCACACCGCTGGAAAGATAGCTTAAAATGGCGCTTGTATCCTCGGGCAGGCGGGCCTCAATGGTCTCGGCACGGAACTGCTCGCCATAGCTGGGGTGGTTGACCATGTGGCCGTAAACCGTCACGGACATGCCGTTGTCCACGCCGCCCACATTGCCGGCCACCACAACATCGGTCCCGTTTGCATCGACCTCAAAAACCGCATAGCCGGTATCGGCATTTTCGTAGATCACATGCTCGACCGTACCCTCCAGCTTCATCAGCTGCTGTTCGTTCTGCTCCATCCTTGCCCTCCTTTCCCGCAAAATCGCCGCACTTTCACAGATAAAGATATTATACCCCATACAGTGGCATTTGGCAAACCAAAAATCGGCGGTACGGATGTAAAATGTTTGGCAGGATTGCAGATATATTTTTTTGAAAAACCGCCTTTGCCCCGCGCACAAAAAAGCGCCCCGCACCATTGGCGGTGCGGGGCGCGGCATAAGCAGCAATTATTCGGCGACGGCGGCCTTCAGGGCCTCGGCGCGGTCGGTGTTCTCCCACTTGACGCCCAGATCCTCACGGCCCATGTGTCCGTAGGCGGCCAGCTGGCGATAGATGGGCTTGCGCAGGTCAAGCTCACGGATGATGGCGGCAGGGGTCAGGTCAAAGACCTTCTCAACAGCCTGCTCGATCTTCTCATCGGCCACCTTGCCGGTGCCGAAGGTATCGACCATGATGGAGACCGGCTTGGCCACACCGATGGCATAAGCCAGCTCGACCTCGCACTTGGTGGCAAGACCGGCGGCTACCACATTCTTGGCGACCCAGCGGGCGGCATAGGCGGCAGAGCGGTCGACCTTGCTGGGGTCCTTGCCGCTGAAGGCACCGCCGCCGTGGCGGGCATAGCCGCCGTAGGTATCCACGATGATCTTGCGGCCGGTCAGGCCGGAGTCACCCTGCGGGCCGCCAACGACAAAGCGGCCGGTGGGGTTGATGTAGTACTTGGTGTTCTCGTCCAGCAGTTCTGCCGGGATAACCTTCTCGATGACCTCACGGCGAATGTCCGCATGCAGCTGCTCCTGACTGACATCAGGGCTGTGCTGGCTGGAGATGACCACGGCGTCCACACGCACAGGCTTGCCGTCCTGATATTCGACCGTGACCTGACTCTTGCCGTCCGGGCGCAGGTAATCAAGGGTTCCGTTCTTGCGGACCTCGGTCAGGCGCTTGGCCAGCTTGTGGGCCAGGCTGATGGGCAGCGGCATCAGCTCGGGCGTTTCATCGCAGGCATAGCCGAACATCATGCCCTGATCACCGGCACCGGCAACCTCATCGTTGGTACCCAGCGCAATGTCAGGGCTCTGGCCGTCAATGTTGGTGATGACACCGCAGGTCTCGCAGTCAAAGCCATACTTGGCGCGGTCATAGCCGATCGAGCGGATGACCTCGCGGGCAGTGCCGGGGATGTCGACATAGCAGTCGGTCGTGATCTCGCCCATGATATGGACAAGGCCCGTGGAGCAGGTCGTCTCGCAGGCAACGCGGGCACCGGGGTCCTGAGCCAGAATGGCATCGAGGATTGCGTCGGAGATCTGGTCACAGATTTTGTCGGGATGCCCCTCAGTGACAGACTCGGATGTGAAAAGAACTTTGGACATTGTATAAGCCTCCTGTTAATTTAGGCAGAAACGCAACCCCCGGAAACAAAAAGCGCGCAGCCGAAAAGACTGCGCGCAAAACGCTTATCTTTCGGTTTCCCGCAGGACTTGGCACCTTGCGTTCTCACGCAGGTTGCCGGGCTTCATCGGGCCTGTTCCCTCAGCCGCTCTTGATAAGTTGCTATTCTGTTGTTGTGAAGTTACTATACCACAGGTTTTTGTTTAAGTCAACGATAATTCGTTGTGCAGTTCAGCAGTTTTGCACAAAAGTAGGACATTCTGCTGTCCGTGTGTGGTTTTTGCGGTTAGGGTTGGCCGCGCGCCTTACTTTCTGCCGTGCAGGATCGGAGACAGCGGCTTGTAGATCAGGAAGCAGAGCGCTGCGTCCAGCAGCCCCTTAAAAAGGGTAAACGGCAGGTTAAAGGTCAGCAGGCAGGCCAGAAGTCCGTCCACGCTGGGGTTGATGGCCTGATACATGCCGATGATGGCCTCCAGCGGCAGGTGGTACAGCACCACATAGGCCGGGTAAACTATAAAATAGTTGTACGGCACACTGACAAGCGCCATGACCAGCGCACCGGCGCCTGCGCCGATGAGTGCGCTGCGGCGGGTCTTGCTGCGCTTGTAGACGAAGCCGGCCACACCGACAAAGAGCGCGCCCATGACAAAGTTAAACAGCTCGCCCACGGCAGCAGTGCTGGTGCTGGGCAGCTTGATCAGGTTTTTGATCAGGCAGACGGCAATGCCGGACACAGGGCCGTAGGCATACGCCGCCAGCAGGGCGGGCAGCTCAGAGACATCCAGCTTGACAAAGGACGGCATGATGGGAATGGGAAATTCCAGATACATCAGCACGGCAGCTACCGCGCCGAGCATGGCGGTCCCGGTGAGTTTGCGGACATTGGTGACAGAGTTTTGCATAGTGAGATTCCTCCCGATATAATTTGTGAAAGCCGATTCACGAACCCGGGAGGCTCCGCGCATTGCAAAATAAAACACCCTGCCGTATAAGCATACAGCAGGGCGCACAAAAAGCAATACAGACAGCTTTCCGTTTCTTTCATCCGGACTATACCGTCGGCCCCGGAATCACACCGGGTCAGCGGCTGCTTACGCAGCCGGTCGCGGGCTTGCGGCACAACGCCGCTCACCGCCGGTGGGGAATCGCACCCCGCCCTGAAACAGACTTTCTGCTAAAGATTATAGCACAGGTTTTACAAAATGCAAGAGGTTGTGCTATAATTGGATAGAAGTTTTCCCGTTGCCGCCGCACAGCGGCACACAAATATGAGGTTTCACTCTATGCCTGAAATATCTGAACTGGCCTTTGACTTTGGCACATTGATCCCGGCGCTGGTATTTGCAGCGCTGGCCGCCGTACTGCCGGAGCTTTACAAGTTTCTGGCGCGCAAATTTCTCGGCCGCATAAAAAAACATATCGCATCCTGGCTGCACATTCTGCTGGAAAGCTATATTGTGCCGATTGCGATGATCCTGCGGGTCCTTCTGGCCTGCTTTGCTGTCACCCTCCTTCCCTTCAGCTTTGTCCATGGGGAGGTGTTCAGCAGGCTGCTTGGCACGGCATCCGGCCTGCTCATCACCGTTTTCATCGGCCTGGGCAGTTGGCAGGCCGCACCGGTAACACGGCTGCTGCTCCACAGCGCCGAAAACCACCTCGATATGACCACCAACCAGACGATGGGGCGCTTTTTTGAGAATATCTTCCATGCGCTTGTCTTACTTTTTACCGGCATTGCCATGCTGGACCAGCTTGGGGTCCCGGTCAGCGGTCTGTTGACCGGTGCCGGGGTCGCCGGTCTTGCGGTCTCACTGGCGGCGCAGTCAACGCTTTCCAACCTGATCGCCGGTGTCACCCTTGTGCTGGAGCATCCCTTCGGCATCGGAGATTATGTGGTGCTTGGCAGCTATGAGGGCACAGTCGAGGATATTTCCTTCCGCTCGACCCGGATCCGCACAGCAGACAATGTGGCGATCACGATTGAAAATTCAAAGATCTGCTCCGAATATATCCAGAACTGCGACCGCCGCACCAGCCGTCTCTGGGCCTTTACCATCGGCCTGACCTACGATACGCCGCGCGGCAAGATTGAAACACTCTGCCACAAGCTGGCTGCGCTGCTGCAGGCCCACCCGGATGTGCTGCCGGACGGCGTCAGCGTAACACTGGACAAATTCAACGACAGCAGCATTGACCTGCTTTGCCGCGTCTATGTTTCAAGGGTCTCTCTGCGGGAGTTTCTCAAGGTCAAGAACTGTCTGAACCTGCAGATTCTGGATCTGGTCCGCGCCGAGGGCTGCAGCTTTGCCTTCCCAACGGTGACGGTGGACATGCCGGAAAACACATAAAAGAAAACCGCCCATCGACCTTTTCATGGCTGGTGGGCGGTATTTTTATCCCGTAATATCGCTTCTTCTGCTCACAACCAGCAGGGTATCGCTCCCCTGCTGTGTTTTTACGGTAAACTCAAAATTGTAGGCTGTGTCAAGCCGATAGGACACGCTGTCAGCCCCCTGTGTCAGCCGATAATCCAGCTCGACCTGTGGCTTTACGCGGTCATAATCGACATACAAATCGCCGATGCTCTCAAGAAAGACGAGGCTTATATCCTCTGCCGTGACACCGTAAAATGTTACGACCGGCGCCCCCTCCGCCTGCACGGCGGGCATATCCAGATAGTTGTTCCTTGCCGAATCCTCCCGCGTGTGGGCGTACAGAACCGGCGCATCGCTGAGAAGCTCAGCACCGCTCAACTCGATATGTACCCCGGTAACGGGCAAATCTGTCTGCCATACAGGGGTGGAGTCCGCGGTCCGGGCGCAGCCGCTCAACAGTAAAGCGGCCAGCGCCGCGGCCGCGACAGAGATTTTTTTCATAGATGCCTCTCATTCATATGGGTCGTAGGGTGGCCGGGGCAGGTCCTGCCCGACCTGCAGGGTGCGCGGGCAAAGACCGGTCTCCGCCTGTACAAAGCCCATCAGCATACCCATGTGCATATACAGGTGCCTGTATTGTGCCAAAATTAGAGTAAACCGCGTCCACTCGCAGTTTTCCGGCCGCTGCAGCAGGTCCTCATCGTGCAGCGAAGTCAAATAGATAGACAGCTTCGCCTTGATCGTGTAAAAATAATCGTCCGTATCGTGCCTGCTCAGATGGGCCGCCGGGTAGATCGAAAGCTCCTGCAGGTGCGGTGTGTGGACCGGCGGCTCCACAAAATCGTTGTCGCGCGGGTTAATGAACCACTGATCCAGATGGTGCAGCGTGTGGTATACATGCTGCCAGAGCGGCGCACCGCCGTAGCAGGTATCCCACAGCTCATCGGGGATGCAGTCCATCACATTCTGCATCTCCCACAGGGCGCGGACCGTCATCTCCGCAATGACCGCATGATACGATGTTTCCCGCAACTGCACACGCCCCCTTTGGGCGAGTATGTGCTGCGGCGGGGCGGATTATTCGTTGTAGTTTTCGACCTCGCGGATCGTCTTGCGGTTCATCAGCAATGTCATAAAAGGCTCGAGCAGGGCGCGCTCCTCCTGCGAGGGCGTGCGGCTGCGGGCCTGCATCAGCAGCCAGGCGATTTCGCTGCCGGCGGGGCGGCCGTAGACAAGTGCATTGTAGCCGTCCTTACAGATCGCGCGCTTCGCGTCTGCAATATCCAGCGTTGTAACGCCGCTATAGTGGCGCAGCACATTCTGCAGCGCTGCCGGGCTGCCGAACACCGCCTTGACAAGTTGCAAATACGCCGCAACATAGCGGGGCGGCATACAATCTGCGGCGCACAGTTCAATTCTTGATTTCAGCCGCACATCATAGAAAAACATCGACAGAACCTGCGCTGCCTCCCGCCGGCTGATGTGCGCGCCATACAACTCCGGAGCTGTCTTGCTGCCTACCGCCTTGGCGCGGTTCGTGCGCCAGGCCACGATCTGCGGCTTGGTCAGCACGGTCTCGGCATAGCGGGCAAAGCCGAAATCCGGATCCATCAGATGCGGGATCACCCCGCAGCGGTCGCGGTCCACATCCTGCCGCACACGGGCAGATATGCCGTAGGCGCTGTTGCGGCTTGTCTGATACACCGGCGCATTGTCACTGAGCAGCACAAAGAACGGCGTCAGCAGGCTGGCTGCCCGCATTTTGCGCACAAAGTCCTGCTCGCTGAAATAATCAATGGAAAGTCTTGTTGCTGCGGTCGCCCGCAGCATCTGGCCGCCGCAGGCACCGGTGTTCTTAAAATAGCGGTCCAGTGCCTCGGCCCGGTTTTGGGGAATCAGCGGCAGTGCCTCAGCCCGCTGGGTAGGGTGGTATCCCACTGTCCACGCGCGCAGACCGCAGGCAGCCAGCGTCAGGCACAGCTGCAGATAAAACCGGTTGTAGCTGTCCATGATATCCTGAACATCCCGCTGGGGCGTCATAGTGATCTTCAGCTGGCAGGCCGGGCCGATAACCGCCGACAGCGCGGGAGCACGGAAGCCAAGGTATTCGCTCTCCGAGATAACGGGGGCATCCCCCTGCTGTTGCAGATCCCGCAAAGCCGCCTGCAGCTGCGCAAATGTGACCGCCCTGCCGTCACAGTGTGTTACAAAATGCTCCACCTCCAGCCCGAGGGAGAGCTTGCCCTCCGCCTCGCAGTCGGTCTCAAAATACCCCTTCATTGTCCTGATTTGTTCGTCCAGCTTCGCCATAGTAAAATGGTTCTCCCCATGATCGGTGATGTATTCAGGGATATTATACGCCAAAAAACGGGGCTGTGCAATCGCCCCGGAGTGTTATTTTACATCGGTATTGCTTTGCTGGCGGCCGTCCCGCAGTGCGGGGATTGTGCAGTGCCGCCTTACAGGCTGCTGACCGCCGGGAAGCCATAGGCAGGCTCCGCAGCCTGCACGGCCCGCAGAATGGCCTTGGCCATCACACGCGCCCCCAGTGCCCCCACAACATCCTGATCAGCGGCCACATCGCCCAGCGAAACAGCGTAGATGCTGTCCCCGTCTGCCGTGGTATGCACCGGGCGGATGGCGCGCGCATACCCGTCCTGTGCCATGCCAGCGATCTTGCACAGCCGGGATTTGTCAAACCGCGCGTTCGTAAAGACAACACCGATCGTTGTATTGCCGACAAATTTGTTTTCCTTTACCTCAATGCTCTGCAGTGCAAGCAGCTCGGAGTCGAGGAAGGTCCTGCCGTCATCCGCCAACAAGCCTGCAGCCTTGCGGCCGGTCTCATAGTCGTAAATGTCGCCCAGCGCATTGACAGCCACAACTGCACCTACCTGCAGCGGCCCCACCTGCACAGCATAACTGCCGATGCCGGACTTCATGCAGTGGTCCATGCCCAGCAGCTTGCCCACGGTTGCGCCGGTGCCCGCGCCATAGTTGCCATCACGGTAGTTGCCGGCTTCCGCGTTCACGCAGGCTTGATACGCCATGGCAGCATCCGGGCGGGTGTGGGCGTCAGCCACGGTCAGATCAAACAGATCTGACTGGCAGACCAGAGGCACTTTTGTGACCCCAACATCAAAACCGATGCCGCGCTCCTCAAGATACCGCATAACGCCGCCGGCCGCGTCCAGTCCAAAGGCACTGCCCCCCGCCAGCACAATGGCGTGGATGACCTGTGCCGCCGCCAAGGGCTTGAGCAGCTCGCTCTCGCGGGAGGCAGGTCCGCCGCCGCGTACATCCAGCCCTGCCGGGGCGCCGTCCTGCCCCAGTAGAAACACCGTGCAGCCTGTGCCCGCCGCCGTGTTCTCAGCCTGACCGATCTTGAGATTCCGGAATGAAGTAATAGGAATTTCTTTCATGATAGTTCTTCTCCTTTTGCCGTTCTTTTGCTTTTATTGTACAACTTTCCCCTGCCCCATGCAATGAAAAAATCCCGCCGGGCAAAGTCCCGGCGGGAAGGTGGTCAGTTAATGGCGATTATTCAAACTCGGTAAGTTCGGATTCTTACTAAACAAATTTGTTTAGTAAGGCTATTCTTGAATATCCACTTTTTCATGAGATTGCTGTGCTAGATGTGGCTTGCTGATTTTTTAGTATCAGGATAGTATCACACAACCAATGAACCCTCTATCAATATTATAATCGATTGCTCACACATTTTCAAGCTTTTAACTTTATTGACAAATCTCTTCCAACTGACTTATCAACGCCTCAAATTCCGAATCAGACATTGAAACATACATTCGTGGTATGTACTGTTTTTGAAACAGTATAATTTTCCTAACGGATAATCCGCACGCTTTTATCACCTTCAAGTGTCTTTTTCGCTTCACTTTTTTATCCCGCGGCTCTTTAAAACACATCCGTATAAATAGCATTTCATACTTTGAATATAGTTCAAAAACATATTCCAGTGGTGTGACAAAAAGCAAATAGACCATCGGAATGAAAAAACTCACCAATGTATCTACCATATTGAGTTCTCGATATTCCAGAATTCCCACTTTTACTGTTTGAAATACCAAACATAGCCCAATAAAGGCTATCACGCTTTGAAGCAGTTTATGTACGGCCACCGTCTCACTTTTTTGTGCTGCAACTACATCAAGCAAAGTAATAGCTGTCATTATCGGAATTATTATCAGTTCAACCCAAAGACTAAATGTAAAAGTGCTCAATAGAAATTCCGTGACTACAGTAAATCTGATATTGTCTTTAAGGACTTTAGATATATACTTTTCATCAGCTTCGCCAGCGACTGCATTCATACAAATAGTCAATCCAGAAAAAAGCGTCCAAAGAATAATATCTTTTAAATATATATTTTTCCATATTGGAAACCTTGAAAACATCAGCGTGATTATTCCGATGTACAAGAAATATATTTCCCATAATTTCCTTAGCTTCCTGTTGAAGAAGCATTTCAGAACTCCTATAAACCCCTGCCTTATCTTTTTATTGGTAACTATAGCCATTCCTACAGCTATCAAAATCGCACCGCCCCAAAAAGCCGTTGCCAATTCTCTGGTTGAAAAAATATCCATTTTTCTCTACTCACCATTATCGATGTTACCGTTATAGTACTATCCTCTATACCATTTAGTCATGTTTTCCCTCCTCAAATGAACTTCCACCAATCCCAAAGAACTTATCAAAGAAGCCCTTCAACTTATCGATTACACCCTGCTTCTTCTGCGCACGGCCACCGCCGCCAAAGCGGGAAACAGGTGGCATCAGCTTGTCAATATCCGTGCCAACAGTCTTGATTTCGCCATCACGGAACGCATTGGCCAGATATTTGCGTGTCTCCGGCTCCTTCAGCTTTTCCT
>UQGL01000037.1 GCA_900540595.1 uncultured Oscillospiraceae bacterium | reverse complement strand
CGTGTTCTCCGTAACTGGTAAGCCCTGCCGGGAACGAGCAGTGGGCTGTTTTGATAGCGTAATAGCCGTGGTCGATGCCTATAATAATACTCATAGGGAATGCCTTCTTTCTTTTCAAAGTCTTTCGGGAATCTATAATAAACGGCGGGGGAGAGTGTATCTCCCTCGCCGGAATTTTCTTTACCAATCACAAACCACAGAAATAAAAATGGCGGGGAAATTCCCCGCCGCTCGGTGGACCATGGTCTTTCGACCAGCCCGATTATTTTCTATATAGTACCAGTGTTCTTTTTCCTTGTCAAGTATCCTCCGGCTGTCTATATCGAGTTATCAAATTCACCTTGATATAGTTTGCTGCTATTGAAAGCGTGACTAACATGACCTCTCTATTTTATGATAATACTTCTTTCAAATTTTCATGTTGTTATTTTGCAGAAAAACGTTTATACTTAGTGTATGCCAGTATAGCAATGAAAGTTGGGGTTATTGTGGACAAGACATTCATGACAGAACTTCGCATCAACCATGTTCGCCATTTGAAGGATATTACGATACCTCTTTCTGAAAGCCAGCCCAAGCATTTGATTTTGACAGGAAAGAACGGCAGCGGCAAGACCAGCGTTTTGAAAAGTGCTGTTGACTTTTTATCGTATGCAGTTTCGGACAACTTTGTCATCCAATCAGATTGCTTAGAAAATATTGCTTTTGACGAGCAACGACTTCAAACTGCATCTAATTCTGAAAGCGGAAAACTTGCTTGCGAGGGCATTCGTAATAGTATTGCCCATTGGAACAAGTTCTTATCTCATTGGGCAGATGGAGTTGTCCTCGCATTCCCGTCCTATCTCAATCTGCGTGAGAAATACCTAAAAGGTGAATATATCCTCGCTTATTACGGCGACGACCGTGAAATCAAGGTTCAGATTTCCAAAAATATTGAAAAAGTTGATTTGCAGGAGGTCTACTCTCTCAAAGACCATCCCAGTCAGCAGCTTGTCAAATATCTTGTCAACCTAAAAACAACAGAAGCCTTTGCTAAAACCAATGGGAATGAAGCCCGCGCCGCCGAAATCCATGCTTGGTTTGACAGATTCCAGAATGTTCTGCGCTCCATTTATTCCGATGATACTCTTGAACTGAAATTCGACATCGAAACCTTTGCCTTTACCATTTGTCAGGCAGGGCATGATCCGTTTGATTTCACCACTCTGTCAATGGGCTATGCTGCTGTTTTTGATATCATTGGCGATTTAATCATGCGCATGGAATCCAAGCGTCGCTATGATTTAGAGGGCCTTGTGCTGATTGACGAAATCGAAACCCATCTGCATGTTGATTTGCAGAAGAAAATCGTTCCGATTTTGACGCAGCTGTTCCCGAATATCCAGTTTGTTTTAACCACACATTCTCCGTTCATCTTAAATTCCACTGCGAATGCCGTCGTCTATGACTTGGAAAAGAAGCTTCTGGTAAAAGATGGCTTAACCGACCTGCCTTACGAGGGCGTTGTTGAAGGGTACTTCGATACGGATTTGTTGTCAGCTGAACTTCGTCAGAAGTTTACCGAGTACAAGGAAATTGTCCAAAAGGCCACATTGACAGATGAAGATTTTGCTCGTGCATCGGAATTAGAGACTTATTTGGATGAGGTTCCCGATTACTTGGCGCTTGATTTTTCGGAAGAATATAGTCGTCTCAAGTTGGAATTGATGAACCGGGAGTAATAAGTATGGTAAAAGTAAATCGTACTAAAACGGCTCCCGCATCGCTTGCGATTGAAAAGGAAAAGGGAACCGAAAATTATAGAGAACGAGATGTTGTTTTTCAGCTAAACAAGGACTTTAACGGAAAGTGCTATCTCTGTGAAATTGACAAATTGCAAAGCATCCACATTGAACATTTAAAGCCGCATCATGGTAAAGACCGTGATTTGATGTTTGATTGGAATAATCTGTTTCTTTCTTGTCCACATTGCAACAGTGTAAAGAACCAGAAAAAATATGAGGAGCATATCATCGACTGCTGTAAAGAAGACCCCGAAGCATCCATCCGGCAAGAACTTGTAGACAGTCATGTAGTCGTGACCGCAATCGAATCCACTGAGGATGCCGTCCGCACAGCAGGGTTACTAACTGAGTGCTTTGAAAAAGAGAACACCGGCATCCGAATCCTTGAATGCCAAACACGGGTAAACGCTTTACAGACTACTATGACAACATTATATCGTTGTCTTGCAAATTACAAACAAAATCCCAGCCAGAGAAATTACAGAACCCTGCGTGGAATGCTAAACAGAAGCCATAAGTTTGCAGGCTTCACCCGTACATATGTGCGAAATCATATTGACGAGTATCCCGATCTTAGTGAATTGGTCGCAATCGCCTGACGTTCGGAAGCTTCTTGCGCCGAGCCAAAAATAAGGGTAAACAAATGTGTTACGTTATTGCTAAAGACCGCTATGCCCACGGTTGCATAGCATTTGAAACCGTACATGGGAAACGTTTAGCCGATTTGAAATGGGCGCTGAATGAAGCCCTTGGGAATACCGGTGTAGAGATTATGACCATCAGCCGCCCCGAAGCCTATGGCGAGTATGCGCCCTATCACTTTGTGCAGACTGAGGATGAGTTTGTTGCACAGGTATTAGCCTTACGGCCATAACCTCTAATTTCTGTGTGTGACTTTTAATCCAGCTTCGCTACAAAACTCATCTACCAATTTATCTACGGCTCTGCATTTTGGTTGAGAAACGCTGCGAAAATTACTACACATTACCTAAAATCAGTTGCTCTTATCTGTAGAATATCGGCAAATTTTTACGGTGATTCTAGAATTTTTACCAGCGATGCTTTCTCATAACCGCTTGAGTGGGGGTTCGAATCCCTCACGGCCCACCAATAAAAGAACGCAGACGCGCTGTTTTTGCAAAATAGTGTGGCTGCGATTTTTTGTTTTTCGTACAATTCACTGCTCGGCTGTTTGTGGTAGACCTGCGTATAAATTACCAGTGTGGTGCTGGGCTGGGCGTGGCCCGTTTCGGCGGCCAATGTGGCAGCATCAATGCCGCGGGCAGGGTCCTCTTTCGTGGTCGTTAGGTGGCGGCCTTTGTCCACGATGCGCAGGGGCTTGTCCACCTGCTTCGACAGCGCTTTGAGTGCATGGCATTAAGCCGTTGGTGCCGATGGCGGGAAGCGGTCGTCCCCTGAAACAGAAAAAGTATCGGAATTGCCATCAGACCTCTGTGTGCCTTGAGCACGGCAGCGGTCTGTTTTTTGTGTGCAGAAGCTTTCCTGAGAGAAAAAAGCGTGGTATACTGAATGCAGCAACGCAGAGGCTGTAAGAGATAAAATTCGTTCTTAAAACCGCGTTCATTCGTTATGTAAAGCAATTTTGACACTTGAAATTCCTTCGTGTAAAAGCAATTTGATAGACAATAGAGGTGCAATGTGGCAAGATGTTCCCGAAAGGAGGGCTGCGAATATGGAGATCGGGAAAAAGCTGAAGGATGCTCGTATGAAATCCGGATTTACGCAAGAAACTGTTGCTGAAAAGATCAATGTGTCCAGGCAGACAATTTCAAATTGGGAAAATGAAAAATCGTATCCGGATATTATCAGCGTCATTGCGTTAAGCGATCTTTATTCCACAAGTCTTGATGATTTATTAAAGGGAGACCGGGAAATGATGGAGCATCTGGAAGAATGTACAAATGTTGTAAAAAGCACGCAGAAATTGATAGGCGCTATTATACTTAATGCGGTTACAGTGATTCTGTTGATTGCTTTAAGTATGCTTTTGCCGGACAAGAGCTATTATTTGCTTGTGGTATTCTGTCTGGCTATTATGAGCTCGTCAGTGCTGCTGTATCAAATTATCAAACGGATTTAAGGAGAAATGGATGATAGAGTGGAATATTGTTTTGGCTGTGATATTTGTTGCAGTCGCAGTTGTTGGCGGGGCAGAAACCGTTTATCAGATCTACAAGCTAACGGCGCTTGATGCGGCTGCGCGTGGACTGGAACATCCGAAGCTGTGGGGGTTGCTTGCAGCCAACGGAAACAATTCGAGCGGGTTGCTGTTATATCTGATACAAAGAAGAAATTATCCGCTGAAAGCTATAGACGGTGAACAATTACAGCTTATGGAAAAAAGAAAAAAACCCGCCGGAATAGGTCTGGCGTTTATGACGGTGGGTGCCATTGGATTCGTTTTGTGCATTGGTGCGTTGACCACTTGATAGTGTTATAAGTAGTTGAGCAAGATTCATTCCAGCTTGCGGAGGGAACACCACAATGATACTATGCTTTTCAGGGACCGGAAACAGCCGCTATATCGCCGAGCGCATTGCAGAGGCGCTGCAGGACGAAATAGTGGACTTGAATGCAAAAATCAAGGCGGCAGACTATGCGCCGATACAGGCGGGGGAAGATATTGTCCTCGTCACACCTACCTATGCGTGGCGCATCCCGCAAATCGTGTCTGCGTGGCTTACCAAAACGGAGCTGCTTTCGGCAAAGCGCATCTGGTTTGTGATGGATTGCGGCAGCGAGATCGGCAATGCCGCAAAATTCAATCGTGTCCTTGCCGAACAAAAGCGCCTGCAGTATAAGGGCACGGCACAGATCGTCATGCCGGAAAATTATATCGCCATGTTCAAGGCCCCGGAGAGGGAAGAGGCCGAAAGCATCGTGAGGGCAGCCGAGCCTGCTATTGCAGACGCCATTGCCTGCCTGAAAGAAAAGAAGCCTTTCCCGGCACCGCGAAGCAACCTCTATGACCGGTTTATGAGCAGCGCAGTAAATCCGATTTTTTATCGGCTTTTTGTGAAAGCCGCTGCGTTTCAGGTGCGTGATGCCTGCATCGGCTGCGGACAATGCGCCGACCGCTGCCCGCTGAACAACATTACCATCAGGGCCGGAAGGCCGGTGTGGGGAAACGAATGTACCCACTGTATGGCATGTATCTGCTATTGCCCGACCGAAGCGATCGAATACGGGAAAAAGAGTGTTGGAAAACCGCGCTACCATTTTGAGCAGTTGGGCAGCCGATAAGGAATGAGTGGGGGAGAGTACGATGGTAAAGTATAGAGAAATTGAGCCTTCTGATGATGCAAGAGTCGCCGAGATTGCCCGCTATAATTTGAAGAAGTTCCATCTGGATCTTCCGGGGACTGTGTATTTCGACCCGGAGCTGGACCATCTGAGTGCCTTTTACAGCGAGAAGCCCGATAAGCGCCGGTACTTTGTCGCGCTTGGTAAGGACGGACAGGTTATTGGCGGTGCGGGGTTTGCGGAATTTGAAGGTCTGGACGATTGTGCAGAGCTCCAAAAGCTCTATCTGGTGGATTCCGTCAAGGGGAAAGGCTACGGAAAAGATCTGGTACGGCTCGTTGAGGAGGGCGCAAAAGCGGCAGGGTACAAGAGCTTGTATCTGGAAACACATACAAACTTTTCCGTAGCCCTGCAGCTGTATGAGAAGATGGGATTTCAGCAGATCGAGAAGCTGTGTGTGACCCAGCACAGCACGATGAACCGATTCTATTTGAAGAAGCTGTAATGCGATTGCAAACATACGGCGCTGGAATATATGCAAACCGGGCCGGGAATCCCGGTGCTGTAAAGCAAATTTTGGGGGCTTGTATATAATTAGGCCTGTTTCCTTGGAGGACCACTTCGGCGGCCCTCCCTTTTTTGTAAATGTGCCTGCTTACCCGCCTGTGCCCTGACGCTGCGGCAAAAGGGGACGGCAGGGCAGAAAAAGAGTGGAATTTTCACAAAGAATCAAGTTGTTTTGGGGATGGAACAGCCGCAGACGGCGGCGTATAATGCAGATACATTAAGTGAAAAGCACTGTCATTTTGCAAAGAAGGAGAACACTATGCAGACTTGTACACTGGCGGTCGACATCGGCGCATCCAGCGGGCGGCACATTGTCGGCACCGTGCAGGACGGCAGGATCGTCCTGCAGGAGGTCTACCGCTTTGAGAACGGCGTCCGGCGCAAAGACGGTCACCTCTGCTGGGACATCGACACGCTGGCCAGGGAGGTCATCAACGGCCTGCGCGCCGCCCACGATGCCGGGTTTGCCCCCGCAACCATCGGCATTGACACCTGGGCGGTGGATTTCGTTCTGCTGGACGAGGCAGGGCAGCGCATCGGCGATGCCGTGGCCTACCGCGATGAGCGCACCGAGGGCATCCGCGAGGCGCTTGAAAAGGAGTACGGCCTGACCTTTGCCGAGCATTATGCCCGCACCGGCATCCAGTACCAGCCGTTCAATACGGTCTACCAGCTTATGGCCCTCAAGAAGGAACACCCCGAGCAGCTGGCAGCCGCCCGGACCTTCCTGATGGTGCCCGATTACCTCAACTACCTGCTCTGCGGCGTAGCCGCCAATGAGTATACCAACGCCAGCACAACGGCGCTGGTCGGCGCGGACAGCAAAGACTGGGACGATGCGCTGCTGCAAAGGCTCGGCCTGCCGCGCGGCATCTTCCAGCCCATCAAAACGGCGGGTACCGTGCTGGGGCATCTGACCCCGGCAGTGCAGGCAGAGGTCGGCTTTGATGCCGAGGTCATCCTGCCTGCGACCCATGACACCGGCTCGGCCTTTCTGGCGGTGCCGGCGCGGGACGAGTTCGCCGCCTACCTCTCCAGCGGCACATGGAGCCTGCTCGGCGTCGAAAACCCGCGCGCCATCACCAACCCCGAGAGCTGCACTGCCAACTTTACAAACGAGGGCGGCTACGAGTACCGCTACCGCTATCTCAAGAACATCATGGGCCTGTGGATGATCCAGTCCATCCGCCGCGAACTGGGCGAGCAGACCGGCACACGGCCCAGTTTCCCGGAACTGATCGCCACCGCCAAGGGGGCGGCAGACTTCCCCAGCTGTGTCGATCCGGACGACAACCGCTTTTTGGCACCGGAGTCGATGATCGGGGAGGTCAAGGCCGCCTGTGCAGACACGCAGCAGCAGGTCCCCGCCACCACCGGTGAGGTTATGCAGTGCGTTTACAACTCCCTGACGCAGGATTACCGCCGCGCGGTGGAAAAGCTGCAGACGCTGACCGGCAAGACCTACACCAGCCTGAACATTGTGGGCGGCGGCAGTCAGGATGCCTACCTCAACCAGCAGACCGCCAACGCGACCGGCCTGCCCGTCTTTGCCGGCCCGACCGAGGGCACGGCGCTGGGTAACCTGATGGTGCAGCTTATCCACGCGGGCGTGTTTGCTGATCTGGCCGAGGCCCGCGCCGCTATCAAGCGCAGCTTTGAAATTAAGGAATACCAGCCGCAGTAAACGGCCCGGCGGGGTGGGGGCATCCCGCCCTACTTACCCGCAAACAACCTTTTGCCTTACACGACAGGGCCGGGCATGCCCGGCCCCTACCAAATACAACAAATTCATATACAGGAGGTCCACCATGTTAGTTGAAACCAAGGCCCGCGTTGGCGTGTTTGCTATTGCGCTGGGCGCTTATCTGCCGCAGTTCCCCACGCTGGTGCCGGAGTTTGAGGGCCAGTATGCCGCCTTCAAAAAGACGCTGCCCGACACCGTTGAGATCGTTGACGGCGGCATCGTCACGACCAAGGAGCAGTCGATGGCAGCAGGCGATAAGTTCCGCGCTGCCGATGTTGATCTGGTCATCCTGCAGCTGCTGACCTACGCTACCTCTTATAATATGCTGCCGGCAGTGCGCGATCTGGATGTGCCGGTCGTGCTGGTCAATGTCCAGAAGAAGAAAGCGCCCGACTACGCCAACACCGACATCCCGACATGGCTGGGCGAGCTGTACGCCTGCGGTGCCGTTGGTGAGATGGTCGCGGATCTGGAGCGCGCCGGCAAGCGCCATGCCGTTATCACCGGCGTGGTAGAGGGCGGTGACCCCGTTGTCGCGGCCGAGATCAGCGACTGGTGCAAGGCTGCGCAGGTGCGCCGCCGCTTCCGCGATACAAACCTCGCCCAGATCGGCCGCCCCTACCCCGGCATGATGGATCTGTACATTGACGAGACGAACCTGTACAACCGCATGTGGCTCTACACCAAGCAGTTCGACTGGGAGAAGATGTGGGCCATTGCCGACAACATCACCGATGAAGATGCCATCCGCGCCAAGGCACAGGATATTCTGGATACCTTTGACATCGAGGGCGGCGGCACCATCGAGAAGGTCTGGGATATGGCCCGCTATGTGGTCGCGTTTGAGCAGTGGGTCAAGGACGAGAAGATCGCCTTTGTGGCCAGCCACTATGACGGCTTTGCGCAGGGTAAGGCGGGCGTGCTGGATTCGATGCTGATCCCCGCATTCTCGATGCTGATCAAGCAGGGCGTTGCCTGTGCTGTCGAGGGTGACATCAAGGTGTCGATGGCCATGTCCATCCTCAAGACGATCTCCGGCTGCGGCCAGCTGAGCGAGATGTACTCCATTGACTTCAACGAGGATATCTGCATCATCGGTCACTCCGGCTCCGGCGATGCCGACATCTCTCAGGCCAAGAAGCCGACCATGAAGATCGTGCCGGTGTTCCACGGCAAGACCGGCGGCGGCTATCTGACCCAGTTTTACCCGCCGGTTGGCGATGTGACCTACCTCGGCATCACGCAGGACAAGGACGGTCACTTCAAGTTTGTCGTGGCCGAGGGCGTCAACGAGCCGGGCCCCATCTTCACCTTTGGCGATACCAACATGCGCACCCGGTTCAGCTGCGGCGCACGCGAGTTCTGCAACCGCTGGAGCGAGGCCGGCCCCACCCACCACATGGCCGCCGCCCCGGGCCGTCATATCGACACGATCCTGAAGGTCGCCAAGATCTTCAATGTGCCGGTGGATATTGTTACGCGCTGATTTCAGGATGCCTTCCCCTGCGGGGGAAGGTGGCCGAGGCCCCGCCCGAGGCCGGATGAGGGGCGGCCTTGCGGCAATTGCCCGGTAACGGGCTGCTGTCGGTAGCTTTGCCCTCATCAGTCAGTGGTCGGGGCCACTGACAGCTTCCCCCGGAGGGGGAAGCCTACACACATACAAAGGAGCAAAAAACTATGTCTACAATTTACGAGATTCCCTGCGTCAAGGGCTTTATTCGCATGTGCAACGATGGCTGGCTGCAGGGCTGGCATGAGCGCAACGGCGGCAACCTGACCTACCGCATGACGGCGGAGGAGGTCGCTGCCTGCCGCCCCTACTTCGACGCCGAGCCGCGCGAGTGGGTCAACATGGGTGTTCAGGCCGATAACCTTGCAGGGGAGTACTTCATCACGACCGGCTCCGGCAAGTTCTTCCGCAATGTCGAGCCCGATCCCATCCACAGCATCGGCATCGTGGAGATCAACGACAAGGGCGACAGCTGGCGCATTGTCTGGGGTCTGGCCGAGGGTGCCCGCCCGACCTCTGAGTTCCCGAGCCACTTCATGAACCACAGCGTCCGCAAGGCGGCCACCAACGGTGCCAACCGTGTGATCTACCACTGCCACGCCACCAATGTCATTGCGCTGACCTATATCCTGCCGCTGACCGACCGCGACTTCACCCGCGCGCTGTGGCAGAGCGCTACCGAGTGCCCCGTTGTCTTCCCCGAGGGCGTCGGCGTCTGCCCGTGGATGGTGCCGGGCGGCGCGGACATCGCCATGGCCACCTCCGAGAAGATGAAGACCTATCAGGCTGCTGTCTGGGCGCAGCACGGCCTGTTTGCCTCCGGCCCGGACTTTGACATCACCTTCGGTCTGGCGCACACCATCGAAAAGAGCGCCGAGATCTATGTCAAGGTGCTGTCTATGGGCGGCGGCCTGATCCGCCAGACCATCACCGATGATGATCTGCGCGCCATCGCCCGCGACTTCGGCGTCACCCTGAACGAGAACTTCCTCGACTAAGCAATTCCGCAATAGACAAACAGCTCCCCCGTCCGCAGCAGTGCGGGCGGGGGAACTGTTTGTCTATGCGGGGTGTGCCGGGCATTATTGGCCTACAAGAGCCCAGTGCTTATCATTGCGGTTCAGCACCTCGCAGCCGGTCTCGGTCACAAGGACGAGATCCTCAATGCGGACGCCGAACTCACCGGGCAGGTAGATGCCCGGCTCAATGGAAAAGATCATGCCGGGCTTGGCAACGGCCGTGTTGGCGCTGCTTACATCGCCCTTTTCGTGGTCAGTCTGGCCGATGAAATGGCCCAGCCGGTGGTTGAAGTATTCACCATAACCGGCCGCCGTGATCAGGCTGCGGGCGGCAGCGTCAAGGTCGCAGAGCCGCACGCCGGGCTTAATAAGCGCCTCGGCGGCCTCATTGGCGCGGCGCACAAGGTCATGCACGGCGGCCTGCTTCTCCGTGGGCTGCCCGCAGAACCAGGTGCGGGTCATATCGCTGCAGTAGCGGTCCTTGATGCAGCCCATGTCGAACAGCACGCAATCGCCGGGCTTCAGCACCGTATCATCCGGCTCGTGGTGGGGGTCGGCGGCATTGGCACCGAAGGAGACGATCGTGGTAAAGCTCGGCCCTTCGCAGCCGTGGGCGCGGTACTGGCTGTCGATGAAGGAGGCAACCTCGCGCTCGGTCATGCCGGCCTTTATATACTGTTTGGCAGCCTCGTTCACAGCGTCATTGATGCGGGAGGCGGTGCGCATCAGTGCCTGCTCCTCGGCGTCCTTGCAGGCGCGGCAGTCATCCACGCAATCGCTGGACAGAACGACCCGCATACCGGGGTGCGCCTCCATCAGCGGGATCAGAAACCGCGCCGGCCACTCCTTGTCGATGCCCAGCGGGGCGGCGGGGTCCACCACGGCGGCAATCTGTGCCACCGGGGCATCGGTGTCGGTATGCCAGATGGCCCGGCAGGGGACCTCCGGCAGATGGAACAGCCGGTTCAAAAACAGCACCGGCTCGCCGTCCACCGGCAGATAGAGTGCCAGCAGCCGCTCATAGGGGTCAACGGAGACCCCGGTCAGGTACCAGATGCTCTTCGGGTCGCAGACGATCATCTGGGTCAGCCCCGCTGCGCGCAGGGCAGTGCGCACACGGTCAATGCGTTCGGTTTTCATGAAAAATGCCTTCTTTCCCAAAACCCAAAATCTTCAAAGCGCAGTCACTCGGCCCCGGCGGGCTTCATCGCACTTTTGCGGTACTGCTGGGGGCTTTGCCCCACCATGGCGGCAAAGCGGGTCGAGAAATTGCTCTCGTCCCCAAAGCCGACCTGATGCGCAATCTCGCTGATGGAAAAATCCGTCAGCACCAGCAGCTCCTTGGCGCGGGTGATGCGTGTGGACAACAAAAAATTATAGGGCGTTGTGCCCATATACTGGCGGAACAACCGCAAAAACCAGCTTTTGCTCACCGGCGTCTGGGCCAGCAGCCGGTCAAGCGAGAGCGGCTCGGCGTAGTGCTGGCGGATAAACTCTGCCGCATGCTCAATCAGGGTGCGGTTGGAGCGGCTCTCGTCCCCGGCCAGCAGCTGGCGCGCCATCAGCGCCAGCATCCTGTGCAGCAGCAGCCCGGTCTCGATCTGGGCGGCGGTGGTGCCATGCTCCCACTCGCTGGTCAGCGATTCAAACAGCGGCTGCATTTCCAGCCGGCTGACCGGCACGGCGGAAAGCCGCCCCTGCGGCAGCAGCACCTCGGCGAGATTGGCAACGCCTGCGCCGTCCAGATGCACCCAGTAGTGATGCCAGTGGTCCTGCCCGGGGGCCGTGCAGTAGCTTTGCGGGGTGCGGCAGTTCAGCAGCAGGGCGCTGCCCGCAGGCAGCTCGATGCGCTGGTCGTTCTGCTCGATCAGACCGCTGCCGGACAGGGTGTAAAACAGGATATAGCTATCCTTGTCGGTGCGGGCTGTGGCAAAGTGGGCGCGGCCGTAAAAGTTGCCGGCCTCGGTGCAGTAAAAGGGCTGCGCCATGGCGGCGGCGCCGGGGGTGGCCCGCAGCCAGACGCTGCGCTCCTCCACGTCCATGTTACAAGTCAGCATAGGCTCTTCCTCCTACCCTTATGATACAACAAAGCGCGTGTTTGTCAAGGTAAAGTGGTGCGGCAGCGGGGTGTTCTATTGTGCGCTTTATTACAACACCCCGCTGCAAAATCCTGCCTGCGCCACCATATCTGGTGCGCTGTGCCGCAGCAAAACGCAAGGCAACGCCAAAAATCCTGTCTGTATGCAGGTTTTGGTGTTATGCACAGCACAATTCCGGCCGCGCCGCTGCAAATATTTGAACAAAAATCCAGTGTTTTTGACTCTGGGGCCTGTTTTTTTTCACCGGGTCTGCTATAATGAAGACAAAAGCCAACAAGGAGCGATCAGAATGCTGGAAAAACTCAAGCAGCAGGTCTATGAGGCCAATATGGAGCTGCCCCGCCGCGGGCTTGTCACCTACACATGGGGCAATGTGTCGGGCATCGACCGGGAGCGCGGCCTTTTCGTCATCAAGCCGTCCGGTGTCGCGTATGACGCGCTGACGCCGGAGCAGCTCGTCGTCATGGATCTGGACGGCAACAAGGTCGAGGGAGACCTCAACCCCAGCAGCGATACAAAGACCCATCTTGCGCTGTACCGGGCATTTCCGGCGCTGGGCGGCATCGTCCACACCCATTCCACCCATGCGGTGGCGTTTGCGCAGGCCCGGCGGGACCTGCCCGCCTTCGGCACGACCCACGCGGACTACTTTTACGGCCCGGTGCCCTGCACCCGGGAGCTGACCCCCGCAGAGATCGAGGAGGACTACGAGCTGAACACCGGCAAGGTCATCATCGAAACCTTCCGCGAGCGCGGCATCGACCCGGTGCATCTTCCCGCCGTGCTCTGCGCAAGCCACGGTCCCTTTACATGGGGCAAAACGGCCGCCGAGGCCGTCTACTACGCCGCAGTGCTGGAGGAGGTCGCCAAAATGGGCATCCTGACCCTGACGCTGGACCCCAACGCAGAGCCGGCGCCCCGACATGTGCTGGAAAAGCACTTCCTGCGCAAGCACGGCCCCAACGCCTACTACGGGCAGGGGTAAGCGGTGCGCAAAATCCAAACTTCTGTCCGGTTTTTATCACACACTTTCTTGCCCGGGCACGGTCTGCCGTGTACAATAATGTTGACAGTAAAGCACATTTTTTACAGGAGGAGCGTTCTATGAAGTTTTATATCGACACCGCCAATGTGGACGAGATCCGCAAGGCAAATGACATGGGCATTATCGCAGGCGTGACCACCAACCCCAGCCTGATCGCAAAGGAGGGCCGCGACTATGCCGAGACCCTGAAGGAGATCACCACGATCGTGGACGGCCCCATCTCCGGTGAGGTCAAGGCCACGACCGCAGACGCCGAGGGGATGATCACCGAGGGCCGCGCCATCTACGCACTCGATCCCAAGCACATGGTCGTCAAGATCCCCATGACGGCCGAGGGCCTCAAAGCCATCAAGGTCCTCTCTGCGGAGGGTATCCCCACCAACTGCACCCTGATTTTCAGCGCCAATCAGGCATTGCTGGCCGCCCGCGCCGGTGCCACCTATGTCAGCCCCTTCCTCGGCCGTCTGGATGACATCGGCCAGCCCGGCATCGACCTGATCGAGACCATCCATGATATGTTCCTGAATTACCCCGACATCGACACCCAGATCATCGCCGCCAGCGTCCGCAACCCCATCCATGTGACAGATTGCGCGCTGGCCGGTGCCGACATCGCCACCGTGCCCTACAAGGTCATTGAGCAGATGCTGCATCACCCCCTGACCGATGCCGGTATTGAGAAGTTCAAGGCCGACTACACCAAGGTGTTCGGCGCATAACCTGCCCTATAATAACGAAAAGCCGCCTGTGTGGGTCCCACACGGGCGGCTTTTGTATATGGGCTCACATCAGCGGGCTGAACAGGCGCAGCACGCAGTCCAGACCGCGCAGGGCAACGCTGCGGCGGGCGGCGT
This sequence comes from uncultured Oscillospiraceae bacterium, assembly GCA_900540595.1. Lineage (GTDB taxonomy): Bacteria > Bacillota > Clostridia > Oscillospirales > Ruminococcaceae > Gemmiger. The sequence continues at coordinate 5,973 of UQGL01000037.1, read as the reverse complement.
ACTCCTCGGTCACCTCATGGCAGAGGGGAAACAGCTCGTCAAAATCGCGGCGCACCTCGGCCACGGCCCGGCAGCCGCAGAACCAGCACGCATTCTCAAAATGCAGATACAGGCTGCGGAAGTCAAAATTAATCGTGCCCACAACGGCCTCTGCGCCGTCTGCAACGCACTGCTTTGCGTGGATGAACCCGGGCGTGTACTCATAAATGCGCACGCCGCTCTTGGCCAGCGCCGCATAGTAGCTGCGCGTCACCGAGAAGATCAGCTTTTTGTCAGGGATACCCAGCGTGATGATGCGCACATCAACGCCGCTGGAGGCTGCAAGCCGCAGGGTGCGCTGCATCTCATCGCTCAGGATCAGGTAGGGCGTTGTGATGTAGACATATTCCTTCGCGCTGCGGATCATGTTCAGGTAGACATTCTCGCCGGTGGCCTCATCATCCAGCGGGTTGTCGGCGTAGGGCAGCACCACGGCGTTTTCACGCGCGGTGTAGGGGACCTCGGGCAGGTAGCGCTCGATCTCGGGCGGCTCCTTCTGGGTCGCGCCCCACAGCTCCAAAAAGATCAGCGTCAGGCTGCGCACAGCGTCACCCTCCAGCCGGATGCCGGTGTCCTTCCACCGGCCGTAGGGGTGGGTGCGGTTAAAATATTCCTCGGCCAGATTGTAGCCGCCGGTAAAGCCGATGCGCCCGTCCACGACTGTGATCTTGCGGTGGTCGCGGTTGTTCATGAAAACATTCAGGATCGGAATGACCGGGTTGAACTGGCGGCACTGGATGCCGCGGCTCTCCAGCTTTTTGACAAAGGCGCTCGTGATAAAGCCGATGCTGCCCACATCATCATAAAAAACACGGACCTCGACACCGTGGGCGGCGCGCTCGGCAAGGATGTCCTCCAGCTCCTGCCAGGCGGAGGCGTCCTCGATGGCGTGGTACTCCATAAAAATAAAATGCTCGGCGCTGCGCAGTGCCTCCTTCTGTGCCTCCAGCGCGGCGCAGGTGTCGCCGTAGAAGGTCACATCGGTGTTGTCATAGGCCGGGTAGCCTGCCCGCGTCTGCAGGTAGTGGGCGTGGTTGCGCGCGGTGCGGTCGGGGTAGGGCAGCGCCCGGCGCTGGGCCAGCAGGGGCGCGTGGTAGCTGCGCAGCAGCGCAAGATTGCTGTTGAACCGCTTGCGCATGACGCTGACCGCGCCGGCGCGGCCGAACAGCAGGTAGATCGTCAGGCCGAATACCGGGAACAGCAGGATCAGGATGATCCAAGATATTTTATACGCAGAGTTGATATGCAGCCCGTATATGCGCAACGTGATCAGGAAGGCCAGCACCGAGGTGCAGACCTGAATGGCGGTCGAGTAGTCGTTCAGCTTGATGGCCAGCCAGCAGATCCACGCGACCTGCAGGATGACGCCGATACCGGCAAACAGCATCCGGTTGACGCTGTTCGGGATGGATTCGCGTTTTTCTTCGGTAGTGTTCATGATGTTTCTCTTTTCTGTGGAAGTAGTGTACCTTTTCCACCTCAACAGTATAGCACACCACCGGCAAAAATACCATAGCCCCGGCGGCTCTTGCAAAATGCGGGCGGATGTGCTACAATTTCATAGCATACTGTTTTGGTGGGAAATACAACCGCCCCCGTATATAAAGGAGAGAACCGCCCCATGTCCGAACGCCTTGTCGGCATCCTTCTGGATTCCTTTGGTAAAATCCTGCTGCCGGGTCTGACCGTTACGATCCCGCTGACCGCCATTTCCTTCACACTGGCGCTCATCATCGCCGTGGCGGTGGCGCTGGTCCAGTTTGCGCAGGTGCCGGTGCTGCAGCGCATCGCCCGGTTTTACATCTGGGTCATCCGCGGCACGCCGGTGCTGGTGCAGCTTTTTGTCGTCTTTTACGGTCTGCCGGGTGTCGGCATCCTGATCGAGCCGTTCCCCGCGGCGGTCCTCGTCTTTTCGATCAACGAGGGTGCGTACTGCGCCGAGACGATCCGCGCCGCGCTCGAGTCGGTCCCCCGGGGCCAGCTCGAGGCCGGGCAGTGCGTCGGTATGAACTATCTGCAGATCATCCGCCGCATCATCCTGCCGCAGGCACTGCGCACGGCGTTCCCCACGCTGGCAAGCTCGCTGATCGCCATGATCAAGGATACCTCGCTGGCGGCCAACATCACCGTGACCGAAATGTTTATGACGACCCAGCGCATTGTGGCCCGTACCTATGAGCCGCTGGCGCTGTATATCGAGGTCGGTCTGGTTTACCTGCTGTTCTGCACAGTGCTGACCCGCCTGCAGGCTGTGGGCGAGCGCTACCTCAACAGCCGCGGCGCACAAAGGAGTTGAAGCTATGCTGGAAATCAGAAACCTGCGCAAGGCCTTCGGCCCGCTGCAGGTGCTCAAGGGCATTGATCTGGATGTGAACAAGGGCGATGTGGTGGCCATCCTCGGCTCAAGCGGCAGCGGCAAGACCACCATGCTGCGCTGCCTGAATTTTCTTGAGAGGGCAGATGCCGGCACGATGGATTTTGACGGCCGCCGTATCGAGCTGCACCGCGCCACCCATGGCGAGATCAACGCCCTGCGCCGCCGCACGGGCTTTGTCTTTCAGAACTACAACCTGTTTGCAAATAAGACCGCGCTGCAGAATGTGACCGAGGGGCTTATCATTGCCCGCAAGATGCCCCGCCGCACGGCCGAGGAGCTGGCCCATGCGCAGCTTGTCAAGGTCGGCATGGATGACCGCGCCGACTACTACCCCAGCCAGCTTTCCGGCGGGCAGCAGCAGCGGGTAGCCATTGCACGCGCCATGGCGGCCGACCCCGAGATCCTCTATTTTGACGAGCCGACCTCCGCGCTTGACCCCGAGCTGACCGGCGAGGTGCTGGCCGTTATGCGCCAGCTTGCGCGGGAGGGCCGCACGATGCTGGTCGTCACCCATGAGATGGATTTTGCCCGCCATGTGGCCAACCGCGTGGTGTTTATGGAGCAGGGCGTCATTGTGGAGCAGAACACCGCCGAAGCGTTCTTTAACGACCCGCAGCAGCCCCGCACCCAAGAATTTTTACAGACCTACAAGCAAAGGAGCCTTTTGTAATGAAAAACCTGAACAGGCTGACCGCCCTGACCCTGACCGCCGCTATGGCCGCTGCGCTGACTGCCTGCGGCGGCACGGCTGCAGCATCCTCCGGCACGGCAGCGTCTGCCGATGCCACCGCCGCCGACCTGCTGAGCGAGATCCAGGCCCGCGGCACCATCACCATCGCAATGGAGGGCACCTGGGCACCCTGGACCTACCACGATGAGAGCGATACCCTTGTGGGCTACGATGTTGAGGTCGGCACCAAAATCGCCGAAAAGCTCGGCGTGGAGCCGCAGTTTGTTGAGGGCGAGTGGGACGGCCTGCTGGCCGGTCTTGACGCCGGGCGCTATGACATTATGGTCAACGGCGTTGACATCACCCCCGACCGCGCCGCAAAATACGATTTCTCCACCCCCTACGCCTACAACCGCACGGCTGTCATCACCCAGGCGGACGATGACAGCATCCAGACGCTGGAGGATCTGAACGGCAAGACGACCGCAAACACGATCTCCAGCACCTATGCCCAGTTGGCCGAGCAGTACGGCGCGACCGTCACGGCGGTCGATGACCTGAACCAGACCTTTGAGCTGCTGAACAGCGGCCGGATCGATGCGACCCTCAACGCCGAGGTGACCTTCTACGACTACACGAAGGAGCATCCCGATGCCAATGTCAAGATCGCTGTGCTGACCGATGATGCCAACGAGGTTGCGATCCCGATGCGCAAGGGCGAGGAGACCGCAACCCTGCGCGCCGCCATCGACACCGCCATTGAGGAGCTGCGCGCCGATGGCACGCTCAAGGCGCTGAGCGAAAAATATTTCGGCACGGACATCTCGACCAACGACTGAAAAGCGCATTATCTCATTGCAGAGTGCCGCAGTCAGTCTGACAAAGTAACATAAGGCAATACCGCATAATTCTAAGTGCCGATACGGCGAGCGAGGTACGGCAGCTGCTAAGCCAAAAGCGCAGATAATACTTTGTGTATTATCGAGCATTTTGGCAACGCAGATGCCGTGCCGCAGCTGCCGGAGCGGTGCTTAAGCCGTCAGGCGGGAATTGTGCGGTGTTGCCATAGCTTTTCGCTGCAAGGGGGCAGGCCTGTAGGCCTGCCCCCTTGGTGTTTTTGGTGCAGCAAATGGACAGAATCGCTGTATTTGTTGCAATAAAACAAATAACGCTTGCAATTTAACCGCAAAACAATTACAATGTAACTAATTGAGCGCAAACCACAACAGGAGAACAGGGAGCATTGCATGATCAAAAGCTTTTACGAGGAGCCAATTTTCAGCAGCGATTTTCAGCGGAAGGATCTGCAGGTAATCGACAAATCCATCCAGCAGCTGCTGGATAAAAATAACGGCGTCGGCGTTGTAGGCGGCTTCTACACGCCGGGGCTGCCGGTTGGCATCATCAGCGAGCTGGCGCTGCGATCCCTCGGCTGCCATGGGGACGAGGTGTTCGGCAGCGGCTACACGATGCAGTTTGCTGACTGCTTTGCCGAGGACTGCGACCTGCGTGACCTTGAGAATTTCCGTCAGTTCAAGGGCAGGCGTACCCTCTGCCTGCACACCCGGGATGGGGGCTGGCGCTGGTTTTACCTCTGCAAGGACGAAAAGCAGCTGCCGGACGGCCGCGTTATGTGGCTGCTGACCCTTTGCGACTGCAACGCCCTGCACAAGCGCGAGAAATGGCTGGTCGAGGCGCGCAACAGCGCCGAGGCTGCCAACAGGGCAAAATCATCCTTCCTCTCCCGGATGAGCCACGACATCCGCTCGCCGCTCAACGGCATTTTGGGCATGGCTAAGATCGCCTACGACAACGCGGAGAATCCTGAAAAGGTCCGCGACACGATGGAGAAGCTGACCGCCGCCGGGCAGCAGCTGGAAACGCTCATCAATGATGTGCTGGATATAAGCCGTATGGAGAGCGGCCATATGCGGATCACCCATGAGCCCTTTGACCTGTATGAGCTGCTGGCCCGCTGCGGGGACACGCTGCACACCCAGGTGGTAAGGATGCAGCTGACCTGCCATGTGAATTTCAATCAGCGGCACAGCCATGTTATCGGCAGTCCGCTGCATGTGCAGCGCATCATAGCGAATATCTCCAGCAACGCGGTCAAGTACAACCGGGTAGGCGGCACGATCAACTACACGCTGGACGAGATCCCCAAGGACGAGAACCACGCTGTCTACCGCTTTACGGTGCAGGATACCGGCATCGGCATGAGCGAGGAGTTCCAGCGCCATATCTATGAGCCCTTTATGCAGGAGAATGAAGCCCTGCGCAGTGAGCTGAAGGGCACCGGACTGGGGCTGGCCATCGCGAAAGAGCTTGTGGACCTGATGGGCGGCACGATCACGGTAAGCAGCACGCTGGGCGAGGGCACGACCTTTGTCATTGAGCTGCCCCTTGAGCTGGATCTGAGCGCGCCGAAGCAGCCTGCCGCGTGCAAGCCGCTGCCCAGCCTGAACGGGATGAAGTTGCTGCTGGTCGAGGATAACGCGCTGAACGCCGAGGTCGCCTGCTACCTGCTGGAAAACGCCGGGGCTGCGGTGACAGTGGCCGAAAACGGTCAGGCGGCACTCGATGCCTTTTTGGCAACCGGTAAGGGGGAGGCCCCGCTGTTTGATGCGATCCTGATGGATGTTGTCATGCCGGTGATGGACGGTCTGCAGGCGGCGCGCGCGATACGCGAAAGCAGCCACCCGCAGGCAAAGGAGATCCCCATCATTGCGCAGACGGCAAACGCCTTTGCCGAGGATGTACAGCGCACCCGGCAGGCAGGTATGAACGACCATATCTCAAAGCCGCTGAATGAGGCCGCTCTGCTGCGCGTGCTGGCGCAGTATTATAGGCCCCAACAGTAAAATAAAAATCAGCCTCGCCCCCC
>UQGL01000036.1 GCA_900540595.1 uncultured Oscillospiraceae bacterium | reverse complement strand
CGAAACCGGGAGCTGACGCAAGGCTGCGGGCCGGGCATGCCCGGCCCCTACAGGGTGGCCGGAAGGTTTACGGCAATGGAAATGTAGGGGGCGGCGTCCCCGACGCCCCGCAGGGGAGCAGCCTTTCCCGGGGCATAGGTAGGGCGGCCAGCCCTCTGGCCGCCGCGGCCGTTTGCGGCAGCGGAAAAGTCCCCAGTAGGGACTGCCGTTCCCCCTCCCGCATCTCGACAAACATTTTGCAAAGGAGCTGTTATTATGATTGCACAGCACTATAAAGATATGCTGGGTGCCAAGTCTGTCATTCGGCAGATTTCTGAGTGGAGCACCGCGCGCGGCGCACAGATCGGCTACGAAAATGTATTTGACTACTCGCTGGGCAATCCCTCGGTGCCCTGCCCGCCGCAGTTCACCGCCGCGTGCGAGAATTTGCTGCAAAGCACCGACCCCGTCACGCTGCACGGCTACACACCGACCCTGACGCTGCCCTCCGCCCGCAAGGCCGTGGCCGAGAGCCTGAACCAACGCTTCGGCATGGACTACACCGCCGACCACATCTTTATGACGAGCGGTGCGGCCGGCGCGCTGGCCCATGCCCTGCGCTGCGTGGCCGTGCCCGGGCAGAACATCGTGACCTTTGCGCCGTTCTTCCCCGAATATAAGCCCTATGTTGAGGGCGCGGGCCTGACGCTGCGCGTCACACCGCCCCGCTGCGCGGATTTCCAGATCGACTTTGCCGCCTTTGCGCCGCTGGTGGACGAGAACACCGCCGCCGTCCTCATCAACAGCCCCAACAACCCCAGCGGCACCGCCTACAGCGCCGAAACGCTGCAGCAGCTTGCGGATTTCCTTGTTGAGGCGTCCGCCCGATTCGGCCACCACATCTTCCTGATCTCCGATGAGCCGTACCGCGAGATCGCGTTCGGCGGCACCGCGATCCCCTACCCTGCCAAATTCTACGATGACACGCTCACCTGCTATTCCTTCTCCAAGAGCCTGAGCGTCCCGGGTGAGCGCATCGGCTATCTGGCCGCCAACCCCCGGTGCGAGGACGCCGCCTCTATCGTGCCGATGTGCGGGCAGATCTCCCGCGGGACCGGCCACAACTGCCCGTCCTCCCTGATCCAGATGGCGGTGGAGCGCTGCCTTGCGGTGACGAGCGATCTGTCTGTCTATGAGACGAACATGAACCTGCTCTATGACGAGCTGTGCGCGCTCGGCTTTACCGTTGTCAAGCCGGACGGCACCTTCTACATCTTCCCCAAAGCGCTTGAGGAGGACGCCAAGGCGTTCTGCCGCAAGGCGCAGAAATACGATCTGGCGCTTGTCCCCGGCGACAGCTTCGGCTGCCCGGGCTACTTCCGCATGGCCTACTGCATCGGGACCGAAAAGGTCCGCCGCAGCTTTGCTGCGCTGGAGCGGTTTGTGGCAGCGGAGTACGGCGTCGCCAAGCAATAAGGAGCCTTTATGTCGAACCTACGCCGTATCCTGCCGCTGCTGCTCTGCCTGAGCCTGCTGTGTGCCTGTGTGCAGATGCCCAACGCCCCCAAGGACGAGACCCCGCTGCAAAGCCCCCTGCCCACCGCCACGCCGGAGAGCAGCACCGCCCCCGCCCCGACCGCCACGCCGGAGCCGACCATGGTGCCCGCCATGGCAACTGCCCATGACAACGCGACCCGCACCGCACCGGTGATCGAGGACCCCTCCGTCTGGGACGACAACGCCGAGCAGGTGCTGTCTGCGCTGGAAAAGCAGTTTGCCTCCTACGGCATGACCCTGACCGCCAAGGAGGGGTACCCCTACCTGCTGGCCGTCAACAACGCGGGCGGGACCGTCACCGTCTACACCGTGGACGCCGCCACCGGCCGCTACGCCGTACCCTTTATGGCCATGGTCTGCAGCGGCGGCGCGGACACCCCGACCGGCTATTTTTCCACCCCTGTGGACTACAGCTGGCGGCTGCTGATGGGCCCGAGCTACGGCCAGTATGCGACCCGCATCTACAGCAGCTACCTGTTCCACAGCGTACCCTACTACAGCCAGCACAAGGACGATGTGGAGTATGACGAGTTCAACAAGCTGGGCACGATCGCCAGCCTTGGCTGCATCCGGCTGGCGGTCGTGGATGTAAAGTGGATCTACGACAACTGCCCGCTGGGCACGCCGGTCGTGATCTACAACGACAAGGAGAACCCCGGCCCGATGGGCAAGCCCGGCACGATCTACACCGACCCCGCCGACACTGAGAAGCGCGGCTGGGACCCCACCGACCCGGACCCCGCCAACCCGTGGGACGATGCCTTTGAGAGCGGCACAGCCATCCGCAGTCAGGCCGCCTGGGATCAGTGGGAGGACGAGCGCGAGAATTGGATGTCCAGTTTGACGCCCACCGATTTGCAAGGCTGGAGCACGGATTCCAAGATTGAGGGAACGAGAGGATAAGCAACGCCGTAGGGGCCGGACATGTCCGGCCCTCAACATAAAATCAGACGGTCGTCTGCGGGAAGGCTGCGGGCCGGGCATGCCCGGCCCCTACAAGCCGACCAACAAAAAAGCACCTGCTTTCTGACGAAGGCAGGTGCTTTTTATGCTTATTTTAGCTGAACATCACGACATCCTGTGCGGGCTTCTCGCCGGGTTCCACAGAAATCGCGGTCAGGACCGGGCCGGTGGAGTCCGGCGTCTGGCCCTTGTAGATGGGGTGGTATTTTACATTGACCTTGGCGGTAATGTTGATCCAGCTGCGCTGCTCCAGACTCTTGTAATCGTCATAGCGGCAGGGCATGCCGACAAACTGGATATCCTGCACGCAGCAGGTCATGGCAAAGCGGCCGGGCACGAACGAGCCTTTTCCGGCCTGCTGGGTCTGACAGACCTGCGCCAGATATTTCACCGTCTTGCCGTCATATTTCTTCGGATCGTCCATGCAGTCCATGTACCAGACGCCGAAGAACTCCTCCGGGATCTCAATGACGGGGGCGTCCACATCAAAGGGCAGCGGGTCAGGGATGTCATCGTAGGCAACGCTGCCATCGGCGAACTCATAAGCAATGTCGCAGCGGCGGCTGGCCTGACGGACCAGCTTGTGGATCAGCTGGCGGCTCTCATCATCGTTGACAGCCTCGGCACGGTTGACGACCAGCAGCTCGCTGCCGCGAATCTTATCCAACAGCAGGCTGCGCATGGCGCTGTCACCCGCGTAGGTCTTGATGGTCGTGCCGTCTGCCGTGGCCAGGCACTGGTAGACGAGCCAGTTGTCCGGCATGGCATCGTACAATTCCTGCACAAGCCACATGCCGTTGTACTCGATGATAACGCGGCCGCAGCCGGACTTTTTCTCCAGCGCGGTCAGGTTCTCCTGCGTCAGCTCGCTCTTGTCCTCGATCTGGGCAACATGCACGCCGCCGAAGGCAAACTTTTTGGGATCATACTCGATCTCGCCCTCCTCGCAGACCAGCAGCAGCGTCTTGTCGCCGGAGTCGAAGTTGGGGTCCTCCATCGTTTCCTGAATGAATTTCGTCTTGCCGCTCTCCAGCTGGCCGACAAAAAGGTATACGGGGATTTGTTTAGGCATAGGGGTGTCCTTTCGGTTAGTAGCAGTCGAAGGCTTCTCCCCCGGGGGAGAAGCTGTCCGCGAAGCGGACTGATGAGGGGAGAGCTAATCGCGGCCTGTCATTCGTGGGCTGTTGCGGCAGGCTCGCCCCTCATCCGCCTTCGGGCGGAGCCTCAGGCACCTTCCCCCAAGGGGGAAGGCATTGCAACATCAAACATGGAACAACTCCGCGATTTCGTGCTCTTTCAGCTCGGAGCCGATCACACAGAGCTTGCCGGTGACATCGGGGCCGCAGGTGCGGATCTCATGCTCGCCGGGAACCATATCGAACTCATACCAGGTGTCGCCGCCGTCCACGATGCCCTTGGCGCGCAGGATCATGCCGTAAGCGCCCTCGTCCAGCGCGTGCAGCGCCTTGTCGAGATCCTCGCGGCTGTACTTGTGGGCCGTCTCCTTGCCCCAGCTGGTAAACACCTCATCGGCATCGTGGTCGTGGTGGTGGCCGCAGCTGCAGACGCCATGCTCATCGTAGTGATGCTCATGATGGTGGTCATGCTCGTCATGGTCATGATGGCAGCAATGCTCGTGGTCGTGGTCATCCTCATCATGGTCGTGATGGCAGCAATGCTCGTGATCGTGGTCATCCTCGTCATGATCGTGATGGCAGCAATGCTCGTGATCATGCTCATCCTCATCATGGTCGTGATGGCAGCAATGCTCGTGGTCATGCTCGTCCTCATCATGGTGATGATGGTGGTGGTGATGCTCCTCCTCACCGGCATGTGCCTCGTTGGCGGCGCGGGCCTCGTCCAGCAGCTCGGCCACAAGGTCGCGCTTGCCGTCCATGACAGAGACGATCTGGGCGCCGGTCAGGGCGGTCCAGTCGGTGGTGACGATGGTGGCGGTGGGGTTCTTCTCGGCCAGCAGGGCAACGGCGGCAGCAACCTTATCCTCGCCGGCGTTGCCGGTGCGGCTCAGGATGATGCAGGAGGCATGGCTGACCTGATCGTCATAGAACTCGCCGAAGTTTTTCATATACATTTTGACCTTGTTGACATCGGCCACAGTGACAAAGCTGTTCAGCAGCACCGGCAGAGTCTCGGCCACGCCCTCGACCGCGCGGGTGACATCGCTCAGCTTGCCGACGCCGGACGGCTCGATGAGGATGCGGTCGGGGTGGTAGGTCTCAACGACCTTTTTCAGCGCCTCGCGGAAATCGCCGACCAGACTGCAGCAGATGCAGCCGGAGTTCAGCTCGTTGACCTGAATACCGGCCTCACGCATAAAGCCGCCGTCAATGCCGATCTCGCCGAATTCGTTCTCGATCAGGACGATCTTTTCGCCCGCGAACGCCTCTTTGATGAGCTTTTTGATAAGGGTGGTCTTGCCGGCACCGAGAAAGCCGGAGAAAATGTCGATCTTGGTTTTGTTTTCAGCCATAATTGGGTACCTCTATTCAGATGTTTATGATTTTGGCAATCTAAAAGACTAACTGCTAATACTATTATAACAAACGAGTCAAGGGGTTTTGCGCCTTTTTGCGCCGTAATTTTTGAATTTTTTGCAAAATTTATTGGATTACTGCCTCGGAGGGGTCAAGACCCCTCCCTACGGGCTATCGTTCACGGGTGCTTTGTAGGGAGCGGTCTTGACCGCTCCGCCGGGTAGGCAGACGTTAGCGGGTTGGCCCGTAGGGGCGGCATACATGCCGCCCGGGAACCCTGCGCCGCCGCAAACACCCCGGGAGGGATAAATTCCTCCCCTACGCATTGCCCGCAAACCATCTTCTGCATGGCGGGGCGTCGGGGACGCCGCCCCCTACCGCCGCATTTTGTTTGCGCTCAGCGCAAACTCCACCTTTTTTATTATCTATTATCTTTTATCTCTTATCTATTTATTATTTGCAGCATTCGTGGTATGATATACCTAACCCACATTTATATACAAAAAGGAGCGATCCATTTTGACTACCAATGAAAAAATCGCCGCGCTGCGCGCTGCCGCGAAGGCAGCCGGGGCCGATGGCGTGCTGATTATGACCAGCGACCCCCACTGCAGTGAGTATCTGCCCGGCTATTACAACGCTCTGCCGTGGTTTTCCGGCTTTATCGGGGAGAATTCGACCCTCGTTGTGACCCAAGACCGCAGCGCCCTGTGGTGTGACGGCCGTTTCTATGTGCAGGCCGACCGCCAGCTGGCCGGCAGCGAGATCGAGTGCATGCACGCAGGCTCTGCGGGCGTGCCTACCGTGGCCGAGTATCTGGAGAGCCACTTTGCACAGGGTGAGACACTGCTGCTGGACGGCAGCTGCGTGCCCGCCACGATCGCCAGGGAATACCGTGACGCACTGGCCAAAAAGGGTGCCGCGCTCAAGAGCCTTGATGTCGCCTCCCCCATCTGGGACGCCACGGGTGAGCGCCCTGCCCTGCCCGACACCCCCTGCAACCTGCTGACCCCCGCCCAGACCGGCGCGACCGCCGCCGACCGCATTGCTCTGGTGCGCGATGCACTGCAGAAGGCCGGTGCCACCGCGCTGGCCGTGACCGGTCTGGACTGCGTGGGCTGGCTGCTGAACCTGCGCGCCCGCGACCTGCCCTGCACCCCGCTGGCCGTTGCCTATGCGCTGGTCACGATGGACGCCTGCACGCTGTTTATTGCGCCGGGCCGCCTGTCCGACACTGACGCCGCCACGCTGGCCGAGAGCGGCGTGACGCTGCGCGGCTACAATGAGCTGATCGACGCCGTCCACGCCCTGCCCGCTGAGGAAGTGTTCCTTATTGACGAAAAAACGACCAATTTTGCCCTGTACGAGGCCCTGACCGCCCACAAAACGGTGGTCGGCGCAGACCCGATCTTCGCCCTGAAGGGCATCAAGAACGAGGTCGAGCTGAAGAACATCCGCGAGTGCCACATCCGTGACGGCGTGGCCGTGGTACGCTTCCAGATGGACTTGGAAAAGGCACTGGCCGAGGGCAAGACCCTGACCGAGATCGACATCGACACGATGCTGCAGAAGCGCCGCGCCGAGCAGCCCGGCTACTTTGAGGACAGCTTCTCGACCATTGCCGCCTACGGCGCGAACGCCGCCATGATGCACTACCACGCCGAGGGCGAGGTCAACAGCGTCATTGAGCCGCACGGCTTCCTGCTGGTGGACAACGGCGGCCAGTATGACTGCGGCACGACCGACATCACCCGCACCTACCCGGTCGGCCCGCTGACCGACAACGAGCGCCGCTATTACACATGGGTGCTGCAGAGCCACATCGACATGGCCCGCGCCGTTTTTCTGGACTACTGCACCGGCTTTGCGCTGGACACCTTTGCCCGCGGCCCGGTGTGGGCGCACAAAATCAACTACCGCTGCGGCACCGGCCACGGCGTTGGCTTCATCTCCGGTGTGCATGAGGGTCCCCAGAGCCTGCGCCCGAACAACCCCGTCATCTTCAAGCCCGGCATGACCATCACCGACGAGCCGGGCATCTATGAGACTGACGAGGTCGGCATCCGCATCGAGAACGAGCTGGAGTGCGTGGACATGGGCGAGAACCAGTACGGCCACTGGCTGGGCTTTGCCCCGCTGACGCTGGTGCCCATCTCGACTGAGCCGGTCCTTGTGGACGAGTTGAGCCGCGACCAGCTCAACTGGCTGAACGACTACCACGCCCATGTCTATGAGATGCTCAGCCCCCGCCTGAACGAGGACGAGAAGGCCTGGCTGAAGGAGAAGTGCGCGGCGATTGGCAGATAAACAGCTGACAGGTGTTTATCTTTTATATTCCTGTAGGGGCCGGACATGTCCGGCCCGCAACATAAACCGGAAAGCAGGTGCTTGCCGGTAAGCTGCGGGCCGGGCATGCCCGGCCCCTACGCCTTAACAATGTTTTACCATGCAATAACGGCACACGTCCCCGGAACGGTCAAGACCGTTCCCTACAAAGCACCCGTGGACCCCGATCTGTAGGGAGGGGTCTTGACCCCTCCGCAGCTGCCGTTTGCCATTGTGACGCGGTAGGGGCCGGACATGTCCGGCCCGCAACATAAACCGCAAGCAGGTGCTTGCCGGTAAGCTGCGGGCCGGGCATGCCCGGCCCCTACAGAGCGGCATACTCAATGGCTATTTACTTCTCGCACGCGCCGTCGTTGCCCTCGCCGCAGCCATCGCAGTCACTCTCGAACTGCACGGCGTTCTTGGCCAGCTCGGGGTCAAGGCGCTGTGCGACCTGCATCATCAGTGCGCACTCCATCCGCTTGCGGAACACCTTGCAGCCGTACTCATAGGTGCCGTGGATGTCGCCGGTGGCGTGCAGCGCGTTGGCCGCGCAGCCGCCCGCACAGTAGAGCCGCGCCCAGCAATCCTTGCAGTCGGGGCGGGCGTAGACATTGCAGAGCTTGAACTCATCGCGCAGGGCGGTGTTGGTCACGCCGTCCCAGACATTGCCCAGCTTGTAATTCGGGTCGCCCACAAACTGGTGGCAGGGGTAGAGATCGCCCCACGGGGTCACGGCCATATACTCGGTGCCGGAGCCGCAGCCCGAGATGCGCTTGTAGATGCAGGGGCCGTGCTTCAGATCCAGAATGTAATGGTAGAAGGTGATCGGCTTGCCGGCCTTCTGGCGGCGCAGCATGTCGTTGGCCAGCAGCTCATACTGGTCAAACAGCTTGGGCAGATCCTCCTCGGTCAGCGCCTCGGGGGAGTCGGGCGGCGCCACAACAGGCTCCATCGACAGCTCGCTGAAGCCGAGGTCGTCTGCCATATGGAACAGGTCTTTGGTAAAATCAACATTGTGATGCGTAAAGGTGCCGCGCATATAGTAGCCCTTGCCGCCGCGCGCCTTGACCAGCTTCTGGAACTTGGGCACGATGCGGTCATAGCTGCCGTTACCGGCCAGATCCACGCGGAAGCGGTCGTTGACCTCCTTGCGGCCGTCGAGCGAAAGCACAACATTATGACATTCCTTGTTGCACCAGTCGATGACCTCGTCCGTGATGCCGATGCCGTTGGTGGTCATCGTAAAGCGGAAGTTCTTGTTATACTTTCCCTCGATGCTGCGCGCATAGGCAACCAGCTGCTTGCAGACCTCGAAGTTCATCAGCGGCTCACCGCCGAAGAAATCGACCTCCAGATTGCGGCGGGTGCCGGAGTTTTCGATCAAAAAGTCCAGCGCGCGCTTGCCAGTCTCGAAGCTCATCAGACCGGCCTCGCCGTGGAACTTGCCCTGCGCGGCAAAGCAGTAGCTGCAGTTCAGGTTGCAGGTGTGGGCCACATGCAGGCAGAGCGCCTTGACGACGTTGGAGCGGTTCTTGAAGTCGAACGCGTGGTCGGCGTAGGCGTCGGGCGCGAACAGTTGACCGGCGGCGGTCAGTTCGTCAATGTCGTCCAGCACATCGTTGATGTCGGCGGCGGTCACATCGGCGCGGTCCGCGTATTTTTTGATCAGGGCTTCGGCGGCCTGCTCCCGGTTGCTGCCTTGGTCGATCAGGGCGATGGCGTCATAGGCGACATCGTCCACGGCGTGTACGCTGCCGCTGTAGACATCCAGCACGATATTGTAACCGCTTAATTTGTATTGATGGATCATGGTTTTCTCCGTTTTGTCAGGTTGGATATACGGCAGGCGGCCACGGGCGGATATGGAATCCGCCCCTACGGCATTCCCCTTGCGGGGGCACATTCCCTATGCGCCCCACCGCATCATATCATAGAAAATGCCGGGCTGCCCTGCGGCATCCCGGCATCAAAGCCAGCAAAAATTACTTGTCGGTCTTCTCGCAAGGCTGGTTGGCAATGCCGCAGCTGGTCTTGCAGGCGCTCTGGCAGGAAGTCTGGCACTCGCCGCAGCCGCCGTTCAGCAGGCTCTTCGCCATATCGCGGGTCTCGAGAGTCTGGATGTGCTTCATAAAACAGTCACCCCTTTATACATTTTAGAATTATTACTATTATACACGGTTTTGGCGGGGGTGTCAAGGGGGCAATCAAGGCAAAGCGGCAGCGGCAAAGCCCCTCCGGCCTTGCTTCGCTCGGCCACCTCCCCTATAAGGGGAGGCTTTTCTCGCGGGCTCCGCCCGCGCAAAAGGCTCCCCACAATGTGGGGAGCTGGCCGAGCCTGCGAGGCCTGAGGGGCTTTGCGGCCTTCAAATCACCGAAATCTTATCCGGCCCGCTTCCCCCAATATGCTTGATCCTTGTCCCAGCCTTTTCCAGCGCCTCACACGCGGCGGCCAGCGCCGCCGTCACCTCCTCGCCGGGGGCGATCAGCGGCACACCGGGCGGGTAGGCCCAGAGGTACTCGGCGGCGGTCTGCCCCACAGCGCTCTGCATCGGCACAATGCGGGACGGGCGCAGCAGTGCCGCGCCGATCGTGCAGCGCACCGCGCCGGGCGCGGGCAGGATATGCGGCGCTGCGGCGGGCGGCGCTGCGGTCTTGTCCCACGCGGCCAGCACATCGGCCAGCCGGTCCAGCGCGTCCTCTGCATCGCAGGGGCTTGTCATCGCCAGCACATTGGGTCCGCAGACCATCTCCGGCTCAAAGCCGTTTTCCCGCAAATACGCCGCGCCCGCCGCGCCGATCTGCAGCAGCAGCTTGCCGGCATCGTGCGCAAAAAAGTCCGGGTGGGGCGCGTCCGCGCCGCAGCACAGGATGCGCGTGTTCTGCAGCTTTTTCGCTGCAGCGTCAAATCGGTCCAGCCGGGCGCGCCATGCGGCAAAGGCCGCGCACCCCTGCTGCGCCAGCCAGCTGGTGCAGCCGTCCAGACTGACGAGCAGCGGGTAGCTGGGTGAGCTTGTCTCAAATACATCAAGCTGGCGCTCGACCTCGGCGGGGTCCGCAAGGCTGCCGTTCAGCTGCAAAAAGGCGGTCTGGGTCAGGCTGGGCAGCGTTTTGTGGGCGCTTTGCACGACAAGGTCGGCCCCCGCCGCGACCGCACTGCCCTGCCAGCCGTACTGCGCGGCAAACGGCAGATAGTGCGCGCCGTGCGCCTCATCGACAAGCAGCGGCACGCCGTGCGCGTGGCAGAGCCTTGCAATGGACGCTATATCGCTTACAACGCCCTCGTAAGTCGGGCTGGTCAGGATGACGCAGCGCGCCTGCGGGTGCGCATCGAGCGCGGCAGCCACCGCGGCGGGCGGCACGCTGCCGTAGATGCCGAACGCCGCATCGACCGGCGGCGTCAGGTAATGGGCGGTCAGCTGCCCCAGCTCAAGGGCGTGATAGACGGCCTTGTGGCAGTTGCGCGCCACGATGACCCCACTGCCGAAGGGTGCCAGCGCGCGGATGCCCGCCAGCAGGCCGACTGTGCTGCCCCCCACCAGATACCAGCAGCGGCGGCTGCCGTACAGGGCGGCGGTGCGCTGCATGGCGGCGGCCAAAATGCCGTCCGCATCGTGCAGGTCGTCCGCACCGTCAATTTCGGTCATATCCCACGCAGCGCAGCCAAGCCCCGGTGCGGGCAAGGCGCGGCGCTTGTGGCCGGGCATGTGCAGCGGGTAGCGGGCAGCGGAGAGGTTTTCTAATTGTTGTTGCAGCGTTGATTTTACAGTCATAGGTTACCTTCCAACAGAAAAGCCTTCCCCCTGGTGGGGGAAGGTGCCCGAGGCCCCGCCCGAGGGCGGATGAGGGACGGGTCTGCCGTGCCCTCCCTTTTGCGGCTGGCAGCGGCAGGCTCTCCCCTCATCAGCCGCCTGCGGGCGGCAGCTTCTCCCCCAAGGGGAGAAGCCTTCGGGGTTACGAAATCTCAATTTCTGCCTTACTGCCCGCCCGTGTCTTGGTCACGCGGATCTGGCGGGTCAGGCGGTCCTGCAGAGCCTCGACATGGGAGATGACGCCGATGAGCTTATCGCCCCCGGCCAGCCCGGCCAGCGTATCAACGGCCTTTTCAAGGCTGTCGGCGTCAAGCGAGCCGAAGCCCTCGTCAATAAACAGCGTTTCGATGACCACGCCGCCCGCGTTCTGCTGGATCGTATCGCTGATGCCCAGCGCAAGGCTCAGGGCGGCCATAAAGCTCTCGCCGCCCGACAGGCTGCCCACCGGGCGGGTCTTGCCGGTGTAGGCGTCAAAAACATCGAGATCCAGCGCGGTCTTACCGCTGACGGCCTCGCTCCGGCGGCGCAGCAGGCGGTACTGCCCGTCCGTCATGCGGGTGAAGCGCAGGTTGGCAGCCTCGACCACGCCGTCAAAATAGAACGCCTGTACGTACTGTTCAAACGGCAGCTTGATTTTGCCGGTCAGGTTGCCGTTGATCGTTTTGGAGAGGTTGTCCCACATGGCCCGCTTTTCCCGGGCGGCGGCGCTCTCCCGCATGGCCTTGTGCAGGGCATCCAGCGCGGCGCGGTTGGTGTGCAGCCGGTGGACCGCCGCATCGCGGGCATCCATGGCGGCGGCGCGGTCGCTGCGCAGCCGGGCCAGCGCCTCCTGCAGGCGCTCCAGCGCATCGGGGTTATCCCGCTTGGGCATCGTCTCCTGCATCTGCTGCACGCGGGCCGTGGCAGCGGCGTGGCCTGCCTTGGCGTTGGCGGCGCGGCGGGTGGCGGCAAACTGCTGCTTGTCCAGTTCAGCCAACTGGCGGGTCAGGATGTCTGCCTGCTTGGCAAGGCTCTTGGCGCGGTCGGTCTTTTGCTTCAGCTTCAGGTGGTCGGCCTGCAGGCCGCGCAGCCCCTCGGCCAAGCTCTCCTGCTGGGCGGTCAGGGCGGCTTTCAGCTCGTCCGGTGTCAGCTCGGCGGCGGGCTTGCCCGTATAGCGGTCCCCGCGGCGTGCGAAAAATCCATCTGCATCGCGCTGCAATGCCGCGCGCAGCTCATGCGCGTGGGCAGCGGCGTCACCGGCGGTGCGGCTGGCGGCGGCCGTTGTGCGGCGCTGGGCCGTCAGCTCCTTCTCGCGCTCCTCCAGCTGCTTTTCGGTGATGTGGTCCTTGGGCAGGGCCGCGATCTTGGGGTGGCGGGTCGAGCCGCAGACCGGGCAGGGCTTGCCCTTTTCCAGATCACGGGCCAGCAGGCCGGCGCGGTTGGCGTTAAGCTGGCGCTGCAGCGTGCTGTACTCTTCCTCGGCCTTGTCCAGCGCGGCCTGCGCCGCCACATAGGCGGTCTGGCGGTCTGCGGCGTCCTGCCGGGCTTTGTCGGCGTCCTGCAGCTGGCTCAAAAGCTGCCTGCAGTCGGCGGAAAGCCCCTCCGCCAGCTCAATGCGGTGGTCGGTTTTCAGCAGGTCGGCCTCGGCCTGGCTCAGCGCGGCGCGGTCGGCCTCGTTTTTGGCAATGCTCTCCTTGAGGCTCGCCGTCCGTTTTTCAAGGTCGGCCATGATGATGTCGGTCTGGTGCTCGACATCGGCGGCGCGCTGCTCCTCGGCGATGAGGCCGGCCAGCTGGCGGCGGCGGGCGGCGCGCTCCTCGGCAATTTTAAGGCCGGCGTCACCGCGGGCGATCTTCTCGTCCAGCTCCTTCATGACGGCGGTCTGGCGCTTCTCGTTCGCCTCATCGGCCTCAAGCAGCAGCTTGCCAAGCTCGGCGGCAGCGCCTGCGGCAAACGGGTCGCGGTCGTCCTGCATTTCGGCTAGCTCGGCGGCGGTCTGCTCATCGGCGCCATCCCCCAGCAGGGCACCCACATGCATCAAAAGTACATCATCCAGCCGCTTACATTCCTCCTCGGCGCGGCGGGCGTAGTCCACGGCGGCCTGTCCAAGGCGCTGGTGGTCGGCCGTGTCAAAAACGCGGCGCAGGATGGCGGCCCGCTCGGCGGAGGGGGCGTTCAGCAGCCGGGTGAAATCATTCTGCGCCAGCATCGACACCTGCGCAAACTGCTTGGCGTCAATGCCCAGCAGCTTGACAACGGCGTCCGTCACAGCGGAGGCACCGCTGACCGGCTCGTCCGGCTCGCGGATGAGCTCGGCCTTGGCGGGCACCTTGACCATGCCGCTGCCCCGCTTGGCCGCGCGCTGCTGGTCGGGCCAGCGGCGCACCGTGTAGCTGCGCCCCCGGTGGGTAAAGGTCAGCTCCACCGAGGTCTCGGCCTCCGGTGCAGCAAAATCGCTGCGCAGCATCGTTGTTTTTCTATTTTCGCCCGAGGTCTCGCCGTAGAGCGCAAAGGTGATGGCGTCAAACAGGGCGGTCTTGCCCGCGCCGGTATCGCCGCCGATCAAAAACAGGCCGTTGCCGCCGAACGCCGCAAAATCCAGCTCTGTGCGGCCGGCGTAGGGGCCGAAGGCGTTCAAGATCAACTTCCGGGGTTTCATTCGCTTTTTGACGCCTCCTCGCGCAGTTTTTTCACGGCCAGCACTTCCTCGGTCGTCAGGGCACGGCCGTTCATCTTGGTGAAAAAGTCCTGAAACAGCTCGGCAAAGGGCTTGCCCTTGACGGCCTGCGTCATATCGGCCGGCAGCGCAGCCGTGCCCCTGGGCTGGTAGTCGAGCCGCATCGCATTGGGGTAGGCCGCGCGCAGCTGGGCCATCGCATCGGGCAGCGGAGTCGGGTCGGTCAGGGTCGCCCAGATATAATCCTCGGTATCGGTGGGGTGCGCGACCAGCTTGGCCAGCGGGCCGGTCAGGTGGCGCATGGCGCGGCGGGGCGTCAGCGGCAGCTGCTCGATCTTTTCGACACCGCGCTTGCCGATCCGCACAAGGGTGGCGGATTTCTGCATACCGCACTCGTCCAGATGGTAGCACAGCGGCGAGCCGGCGTACCGCACGGCGTCAATGCCGACCCGCTGCGCGCGGTGGATATGCCCAAGCGCCGCATAGCAGAAGCCCGCAAACCGCGCTGCATCAATAGAATCCACCGTGCCGACCGTCAGGGGGGCCGTCTCACTGCCGGCAAGCTGGGGCGGGCATACGCCGGAGACCACCATCTGGTGGGCCACCAGCACGCGGCGGGGGGCGGCAGGCTCACAGACGGCGAGCGCCGCGCCCACGGCGGAATCATAGTCGGAGATCTCGGCCTCGGGCAGATAGTGGCGCACGGTGGCCGCCCGCACAAAGGGCAGCAGGGTAAATTCAAGGGGGCCGTAGCGGTCATGCAGCACGACCTGCTTGGGCATGCCGTGGAACCGCCCGGCGATGTAGACGCCCTGCTCTGCCAGCAGGCCGCTGGCAAAATCAAGGCGCTCGGCGCTGTCGTGGTTGCCGGACACGGCCAGCACTGGTACATGCCGCAGCGAAAGCTGTGTCAAAAACCAGTCGAGCAGCGTGCAGGCCGCAGCCGGGGGGACGGGGGTGTCGTAGATGTCGCCCGCCAGCACCACGGCCTCGACGCCGTGCTTATCGCAGAGGGTCAGGATCTGCTCCAGAATAAAGCGCTGATCCTCCAGCATATCAAACCCGTTGACCCGTTTGCCAAGGTGCAGGTCAGCCAAGTGCAGAAGTTTCATAGTGTATCTCCAGATTTTGCGTTTACCGCGCTGCAGGGGCCGGACATGTCCGGCCCGCGGCCTTGCGGGGATGGGGTGCTTGCCGGAATGTACAGGGCCGGGCATGCCCGGCCCCTACCCGGCAGCCTGCCGTTTGTAGGGGGCGGCGTCCTCGACGCCCCGCGGGCCGATGCAAGCATCGGCCCCTACAAATTCACTGCGTTACCGCCACAGCTTCTCCCATGTGGTAATATCCAGCGTCACGCCGGGCAGGACCTCCATCGGGGCGGTCTCGGCCTTGCGGAAGCGGCATTTTTTCGCAAAGCCCTCAGCCTTGAGGTCGCGCGCCCACACCTTCAGGTACAGGCGGCTGCGGCCATCCCCCTCGGCCAGCTTCTGGGCGTAGGCCACAACGCTGCGGCCGATGCCCTTGCCGCGGGCCTTCTCCTTCAAAAACAGGCGGCTCAGGCACATGGCGCCCGCCGGGCCGAGGTCGAGTGCAAAATAGCCCACCGGCTCGGTGCCGAGATAGACGAGGAAATAGTTGATAACGCCGCTGTGGATCTCGTCATCGGTCAGGATGTCGCTCTGGTACTTATCGGCCAGTGCGGCGGCGACCTTGGGCGTCAGCTTGGTGTAGTGCTGCACAAAAATTTCCTGTGCCAGCTCCGAAACCAGCTGCACATAGCGGGTCTTGGTAACTTGCTTGAATGTTGGGTTCATAGTAACTCCTTTTGTTAAACATATGCCGCCGTAGGGGCGCATTCTATATGCGCCCGTGCAGCTTACGGCAGGTGCCGCGGGCGGATATGGAATCCGCCCCTACATTTATTCAATGGTAACGCTCGCCTTCGCCGGCATACAGGCGGCCCAGTCGCCCTCGTTTTTCAGCACGCCGAACCCCTCGCACAGGTGGTCGGGGCAGGGGCTGTCCACAAAGGCAATGCCGCCGTTTTCCACATGCAGGTGGATCGTGTACCGGCCGGTGTCGATGTCATAGTCGGCGTCCCTGCGCAGGTCGATGCGCTGCTCCGTCTGCGGCGTGCCGTAGCGCAGCACCGCCGTATGCCCGCTGCCGCCGGTGCGGCATACCAGCCAAAGCACCGCCGCCGCGGCCAGAACCGCCGCAATGAAGATGATATTTTTGCGTTTGTTCGTCATTCTTTGTCAAATTCCAGTTCCTGCGCCATGCCGTCATACCCGGCCAGCGCTAAAGGGTAAGCCATGCGGGCCGCAGCCAGCCCGGGGGCGGTGTCGGTCACGGCGGCGCTGTAGTGGGTCAGCCAGAGACGGCGCACCGCGGCGGCGGCGGCCAGCGCGCCCGCCTCGCGGCAGGTCGTGTGGCCGTAGAGCCGGGCCTTGGGCAGGTCGGCGTCATCGGCGTAGGTCGCATCCATGCAGAGCAGGTCGGCGTCCCGGGCGGCGGCTTCCAGCGCGGCGCAGGGGCGGGTGTCAGTCGCATAGACGACCTTGAGGCCCCGGCGCGGCGGGCCAAGCACCTGCTCCGGTGTGAAGCCGCCGGCCGCCGCACCCTTTTGCAGCGTTTTCCAATACGCCACCGGGATGCCCGCCGCCCGCGCCCGCGCGGGGTCAAACCGGCCTGCGCGGGGAAGTTCAAGCGCGTAGCCGCAGCAGGGCACGCGGTGTTCCAGCGGGAACGGCGTGATTTTCAGCGCATCTACGGCAAACGGCGCGTCCGCCTCCCGCCAGAGGACGGGATAGGGCTGCGCACCTGCCAGCGCCATGACGGGCCGCGCGACTGCATCCAGCCCCGCAGGGCCGTAGACGGTCAGCGGCTCGGTGCGGTTCAGGCTGCCGAGCGTCTGCAAAAGCCCGGGCAGACCCAGAATGTGGTCCCCGTGGTAGTGGGTCAGCAGCACGGCCGAAAGCCGGTACGCGCTGACGCCGTACCGCCGCAGCCCGACCTGCGTGCCCTCGCCGCAGTCGAGCAGAACGCTGCGCCCGGCCACCGTCACAGCGGCGGCCGCCAGCGCACGGTCGGGCAGCGGCTGCGTGCCGCCCGTACCCAAAAGCGTTACCTTCAGCATCGGCTCACCTCTTTCCAACAGTACCCCATTATTAAGCGTATTATAGCACAGATCAGGGAGGAGGTAAAGCCTCCCTTGTCAAAGGGAGGTGGCCGAGCGTCAGCAAGGCCGGAGGGATTCCAGCGGCCTTGCTGATGCGTATGTGCTCCCGCAAGGCTGCAGGAATCCCCCAGTCCGCTCCGCGGACAGCCCTTCGGGCCCGGGCCCCTCTGTCGCTTCGCGACATCTCCCCACACTGTGGAGAGTCACCCTTTGACAAGGGGGCCTTTTTGCATTTTCCTGAAACACTCCGCCCGTTTTTGTCGTATACTCTTTATGAAAGGGGGCGACGCCCATGACAGAACACGAGCTGGACACACTGCTGCGGGACTACGGCGGCGCGGTGCGGGCCGTCTGCCGGGCTATTTTGCCGGGCCACCCGCAGGACGCCGAGGAGGCCGAGGCCGACACATTTTACAAGCTCTGGCGCGGGGCACACCTGCCTGCGGACGAGGCGCACCGGCGGCGGCTGGTCGTTTTGACGGCGCGGCAGTGCGCCATTGACCGCTACCGTGCGCTGCTGCGCCGGGGCGAGACGCTGCCGCTGGACGACCGCGATGACGCCGAGCTGGCTGTAGCGCTGGAAAGCCATCTTGAAAGCCGCGAACTGATGGCGCAGATCATGGCGCAGATCATGGCGCTGCCGCCGCCGGACGGAGAGCTGTTTTTGCGGCGGTACTTATACGGCGAGACGGCGGCCCAGCTGGGTGCGCGGTTTGCCATGCCCGCCGCCACGGTGCGCACCCGGCTGCACCGCGCACGGCTGGCACTGCAGAAGCTATTGAAGGAGGGCTGACCTATGACCGAACTGGAACGCTGGATGAACGACAACCCGCCGCTGGCGGACGCCCTGACGGCGGAGGAAACCGCTGCACTGCGCCAAAAAGTACTGGCGCGCCGCCCAAGGCTGCATGCTTTGCGCGGCTGGCGGCTGGCAGCTGCGGCGGCAGCGCTCTGCTTAGTGGCCGCGGGCGCGGTGGTGCTGGGGCTTTTCCACCCCATGAGCGCCGCCAACGAGACGAACGCACTGGTGCAGAAGTACGGCGTGGTACTGGACGAACCGCTGACCACCGAGATCAACGGCCGCACGGTCAGTGTAAAGGCGCTGCTGCGCGGCGAAAACACGCTGCGGGTGCTGTACGATGTGGACAACGCCCAAGGGATGGAGCCAAACGATTTGGTGTGGGACACCGGCGCGTTTTACCTGCGTGCAGCGGACAACAGCGGCGACAAGCGGCTCTATATTGCAAGCAACGCACAGGTAGGGCCATGTTATGGGTACGCCATTGGTTCGTGGGCAACGCGCAACGCGGTCAGCGAAGGCGATGTTCTCTCCTGCTATGTGGATATTCCGTTGACCCAGACGGCCACCGACACGCGAACGCTGTATATCTGCGATTTGACAAATCACAAGGCCTCTGCACATGTTAAGGTCATGCTGCCCGACATGGCTGAAGCGGTGACAATGGATGTGAAGAAAACCATCTCGCTGAAGGGCGGCCACTGGTTCCATTATGATATGACCGACGAAGAGGCTGCTGAATATCCCGACGCAACATTCGACATTGAAGAAATCCGTATTGAGCCGCTGGCGGTCAGCGTCATCGGCAAGAATCACGGCAGTCTGCCGCTGGGTGACACGCATCGGTACGATGTACAGTCCCGCGTAAAGCTGTTCCGCGCCGACGGCACGGAACTGACCTACGGCTGGGACGGAGAGTTTTACCAGGGTTTTTATGGCCGCATGAGAAAATCTTCCGGTCAGAGCGCTCTGCGGGTGAACACCTACAACATCATCGACCCCGAGGCGGTGGCGTATGTCGAGATTGATGGGGAGAGGTTTGAGGCGAAGTAAACGCGGCAAAAGCCCCTCCGGCCATCGCTGACGCTCGGCCACCTCCCCTGTAAGGGGCGGCTTGCTGCGCGGGCGAAGCCCGCGAGAACGCCTTCCCCCTCTGGGGGAAGGTGCCCGAGGCCCCGACCGAGGGCGGATGAGGGGCAGCGCTTTCTCTATTGCCCGTGAACGGGTTACTGCGCGAACGCCGCCCCTCATCAGCCGCCTGCGGGCGACAGCTTCAGTCTACGCGCTAAGAGCCGCCGCAAAAGCGGCGGTTGCGCTCCGACACGCGCCTGCGAGCGCAGCCCCGGGGAGAAGCCAAAGAGAAAAGCACCCGCATGGCGCGAACCATGCGGGTGCTTACTTTTTATGTCAGTATCAGCCGAACATATTGATCAGGATACCGGCCGCAACGGCGGAGCCGATAACACCGGCAACGTTGGGGCCCATGGCGTGCATGAGCAGGTAGTTGCGGGGGTTGTACTCCTGACCGACCTTCTGGGAAACACGGGCGGCCATGGGAACGGCGGAAACACCGGCGGAGCCGATGAGCGGGTTGATCTTGCCGTGGGTGACCACGCACATGACCTTGCCGAGGATGACACCGCCGGCGGTGCCGACGCCGAAGGCCACGATGCCCAGAACGATGATCTCAACGGTCTGGATGTTCAGGAAGGTGGCGGCGTTGGTGGTGCAGCCGACCGAGAAGCCGAGGAAGATTGTGATGATGTTCATCAGCTCGTTGCCGGCGGTCTTGGTGATACGCTCGACAACGCCGGATTCCTTCATCAGGTTGCCCATCATCAGGCAGCCGACCAGAATGGCGGCGTCAGGCAGGGTCAGGGCAACGATGATGGTGACGATGATGGGGAAGAGGATCTTCTCGGTCTTGGAGACGCGGCGGGGGGCAGTCATGACGATCTGACGCTCTTTTTCAGTGGTCAGGACCTTCATGATAGGCGGCTGGATGACGGGCACCAGCGCCATGTAGCAGTACGCGGCGACCGCGATGGAGCCGAGCAGATGCGGGGCCAGCTTGGTGGTGACATAGATGGCGGTGGGGCCGTCCGCGCCGCCGATGATGCCGATAGCGCCGGCCTCCTGATTGGTGAAGCCCAGAATCTTAGCGCCGACAAAGGTGAAGAAGATACCCAGCTGTGCGGCAGCGCCCAGCAGCAGGCTGGACGGGCGGGCGATCAGCGGCTCGAAGTCGGTCATCGTGCCGATGCCGAGGAAGATCAGCGGCGGATAGATGCCGAGCTTGACGCCCAGATAGATGTAGTCGACCATACCGCCGGAGGAGCCGAGCAGCTCCCAGTTGATATGATTCGTCTCGTTGATGAAGATGTCCATGTGGAAGATGCCGTCGAGGGGCAGGTTGGTCATCAGCATGCCGAAGCCGATGGGCAGCAGCAGCAGCGGCTCAAACTGCTTGACGATGGCCAGATACAGCAGCACACAGGCCACTGCCAGCATGACGGCGTACTTCCAGCCGCCCTCGGTGAAGAAGATCTGTGCCCAGCCGGACTTTGCGAAGATCTCCGCAATATTGGTAAAAATCGCACCCATTTCCGTACCTCCTTACATAAAGGGCGTGGTATGCTCGCGCACGCCTGCGTCACCCCATGCGCCGCGGCGGGAGCCGGCAGCGGGCTTGGAAACGCGCTTGATGCCGCGGATCACGGCATTGCCGCCGCACACAGAGGCCACGGCAGCGGAGATGGCGGCGATGATCTCGCCGGGGATGGAGCCGTTGTCAGCCTTGGCTGCAGGGGCAGCGGGCTTGGCGGCAGGGGCAGCCTTGGCAGCGGGGGCCGCAGGGGCCTTGGGCGCGGCAGGCTTGTCGTTCTTCTTATTGCTGATGTTGTCGAAGATCTTGCCTTCCAGCGTGATGATAAGGCACAGGGCCACCAGCATCGCGAAAACCAGTGTAATGCTGGTCAGAACAACGGTGCCGTCGCTGGCTTCAAGGGCAAGCAGAGCTAGGTTGGGCATGGATGATCCTCCTTTAATTGGTAAACGGCCGGAAAAAGGCTATTTGATGATATTATAGCACAAAGTGATTTTTTTGGGTAGATTTTTTTACAAAAAAATGAATATTTTTGGGGAATTGTATGGATGAGGATGTTGGGGCGGCTGCGGGAAGGTGCCAAAGCCCCTCAGGCCTCGCAGGCTCGGGCCAGCTCCCCACTGCGTGGGGCGCCTTTTTGCGCGGGCTTTGCCCGCGTGAGAGCCTCCCCTCTCAGGGGAGGTGACAAGCGAAGCGAAGTCGGAGGGGCCTTGCCCGTTTGCCGTTGTGCACACCGCCCAATTTTTCAGCAGCATTTTCGGCTGGTTGTACAGCATTTTCTACAAATATGAACAAAATATGTCCCCACCCTCTTGACTAGGCTGCAACTCTGTGATAGCATAAGCGCAACAAAAGAACGGCAAAGGCGCCGGGCAGAGTATTTCTGCCCGGCGCTTTTTCTGTTTCTTTTGCAAGTATTCTGTGCGAAAGTAAGAGAGAGGGGTTTCAAGGTATGTACAACTCAGCAGATGTAACATGGACACTTGTTGCGGCGTTTCTGGTGTTCTTTATGCAGGCAGGCTTTGCTTTGTGTGAAGCCGGCCTGACCCGCGCTAAAAACACCGGCAATATTCTGATGAAGAATATGATGGATTTTTGCATCGGTACACCCTGTTACTGGCTGGTCGGCTTCGGCGTGATGTTCGCCGGCTCCGGCGCACTCATCGGCGGGTTTGACCCGTTCATCCGCGGCAGCTATGACTTTGGTACGCTGCCGGTCTGGGTCTACGCGGTGTTCCAGACCGTGTTCTGCGCGACCGCCGCCACCATCGTTTCCGGCTCGATGGCCGAGCGCACGAAGTTCAGCGCCTACTGCTGCTACTCCGCCGCCATCAGCCTGATCGTCTACCCCATCTCCGGCCACTGGATCTGGGGCGGCGGCTGGCTGGCGCAGCTCGGCTTCCATGACTTCGCAGGCTCCACAGCGGTCCACTTTGTCGGCGGCGTCACGGCCTGCCTCGGTGCCTGGATGCTCGGCCCCCGCATTGGCAAGTACAACAAGGCGGGCACGCCGCGCGCCATCCCCGGCCACAACCTGACCGCCATGGCGCTGGGCGTTTTCATCCTGTGGTTCTGCTGGTTCGGC
Source organism: uncultured Oscillospiraceae bacterium (assembly GCA_900540595.1). Taxonomy (GTDB): domain Bacteria; phylum Bacillota; class Clostridia; order Oscillospirales; family Ruminococcaceae; genus Gemmiger. Next base: position 1,299 of record UQGL01000036.1, on the reverse strand, counting down.
TTCAACGGCGGCTCCACCGTCAGCATGACCGGCGATGATACGATGATTTCCGCAGGCCTTATCTGCTTCAACACCAACCTTGCCGCCGCGCTGGCCACTGTTGCGGCGCTGATCGTCTCGTGGGTGCGGTACGGCAAGCCCGATGTTTCGCTGACCTTCAACGGCGCGCTGGCCGGTCTGGTCGCCATTACTGCGGGCTGTGATGTGGTCGATCCGTTCGGCGCCGCCGTCATCGGTATTGTGGCCGGTGTGCTCTGCATCTTCTCGGTCGAGTTCTTCGACAAGATTGCCAAGATCGATGACCCGGTCGGTGCGGTCTCCGTCCACTGCGTCAACGGCTGCTGGGGCACGCTGGCCGTCGGCCTGTTTGCCACCGAGGGCGGCCTGTTCTACGGCGGCGGCCTTGCCAAGCTGGGTATCCAGCTGCTGGGTGTTGTCAGCGTGGCCGCGTGGGTGCTGATCACGATGTACATCATCTTCACGATCATCAAAAAGACGATCGGGCTGCGCGTCTCCGAGAAGGAGGAGCTGGACGGCCTCGACATCCACGAGCACGGCCTGACCAGCGCCTACGCAGGCTTTGCCATCAGCGACCCGACCTACGCCGAGCTGGATGTCAACGAGAACACCGACCTCGGCGAGGACGACATCGAGAAGGCCAGCCCCGAGAAGATTGCGGCGGCCGTCAAGGTCACGCAGGAGGCACCGCTGCCCGCCGGGCTGGATTCCGGCATGCACAAGGTTTCCATCATCGTGCAGCTTGCCAAGTTTGAGACACTGAAGAAGGCGCTGAACGACATCGGCGTGACCGGCATGACGGTGACTCAGGTCATGGGCTGCGGCCTGCAGAAGGGCAGCGGCGAGAAGTACCGCGGCGCCGAGGTGGACGCCACCCTGCTGCCGAAGGTCAAGGTCGAGGTCGTTGTGAGCAAGATCCCGGTGGACAAGATCATCGACACCGCCACCAAGGCCCTGTACACCGGCCACATCGGCGACGGCAAGATCTTTGTCTACAATGTGGCAAAGGTCGTCAAAGTCCGCACCGGCGAGCAGGATTACGCCGCCCTGCAGGATGTGGAGTAATTCGCAGCACTATTTAGGGTATATATAAAGGTTAGTGAACCGCCCCCTCCGAAGTGGGATTCGGAGGGGGCGGTTGGTTTTGCGGGAGATGGACAAGGGGGTTGTGGCGGCAGGTTTCGGCGGGGTGAGGGCACCCCGCCCTACGCACAGATTTTCAAGTAGGGTTGTAGGGCGGCCAGCCCTCTGGCCGCCGTGGCCGTTTGCGGCGGCGGGAAG
>UQGL01000035.1 GCA_900540595.1 uncultured Oscillospiraceae bacterium | reverse complement strand
GAAGGATTTCGGGTAAATTTGGTAGACAACTTTATCTTTAAAATCATTCATGGTACACACCTCACAAAATCAGGCAATGCCTTTCTTTTTGCCGACGCTGACGGTCAGCACAAAGGGCACAACGATGGCAATGACCATGCACAGCGCAAAGCTGAGCATATAGGCAGGCTGGATGGACAGAATGCCGGGGAGGCCGCCGACGCCGATGGCGTTGGCCGTGGTGGAAGTAGCCACGCAGACAGCTGCCGCGATGGCCGAGCCGATCATGCCGCAGATGAACGGGAAGTGGAATTTGAGGTTGACGCCGAACATAGCGGGCTCGGTAACGCCGAGGTAACAGGAGATGCAGGAGGGTACGTTGACTTCCTGGGCGTCGGCGTTCTTGCGCTGTAAGTAGATCATGCCGAGGACTGCGGAACCTTGGGCAATGTTGGACAGCGCGATCATCGGCCACAGCATCGTGCCGCCGAAGTCGGCAATCAGCTGCATATCAATGGCGTTGGACATGTGGTGCAGGCCGGTGATGACGAGCGGGGCGTAGACAAAACCGAAGATTGCGCCAAAGACCACGCGGAAGGAGCCGGAAATGCCAGCGTAGACAACATCAGAGATGACGGAGCCGATCTTCCAGCCGATGGGGCCAAGGATGGTATGAGCGACGATGACGGACAGGACCAGCGAGCAGAACGGTACAACGATCATCGAAATGACCGGCGGGCAGATCTTGCGGAAGAATTTTTCCAGATAGACCAGCGTGAACGCGGCCAGCATGGCGGGAATGACCTGTGCCTGATAGCCGATCATGTTGATGGTGAAGAAGCCGAAATCCCACTTGGGGATATCTGCCGCTGCTGTGGATGCGACAGCGTAGGCGTTCAGCAGCTGGCCGGAAACAAGCGTCAGGCCGAGGACGATGCCCAGACTCTGGGTCGTGCCCATCTTTTTGGTGACGGACCAGCAGATGCAGACCGGCAGCATGTGGAAAACGGCCTCGCCGATCAGCCAGAGGAAGCTGTCCACGCCCGACCAGAACTGGCTGATATCGCACAAGGTCTGCGTGCCGTTATTGAACAAATAGATGCTGTCGATGCAGTTGCGGAAGCCCAAAATCAGACCGCCCGTAATGATGGCAGGGATCAGCGGGGCGAAGATCTCGGCCAGCACGCTCATAACTTTTTGCAGGGCGTTCTGGTTCTGCTTGGCCGCGCTCTTGACAGCGTCCTTGGAGACACCGTCGATGCCGGAGACCGCGATGAAATCATTGTAGAAATCGTTGACCGTATTGCCGATGATGACTTGGAACTGGCCCGCTTGGGTGAAGGTGCCCTTGGCGGATTTCAGCGCCTCGATCTTGGCAACGTCCGCCTTGGCGGGGTCGTTGAGGACAAAGCGCATGCGCGATACGCAGTGAGATACCGCCGCAATGTTCTCCTTGCCGCCGACGTACTCAAGCAGCCGCCGCGCGTCCTGTTCGTATTTACCCATGATGTTTTCCTCCTTTTGCCCGGTAGAGCGGGCATCTTTGAACTTGTTCATACAAGTTCCGCTTACAGCCACAGAATACCAAACTTGTTCATACAAGTCAATATGCTTTTGCAAAAAAGCAGCGCAGTACGCCTATTTTCGGCACTGCTCACAAGTTACCAACTTGAAATTTAGCCGAAAAGACGGTATACTAAAGTAAAAGTTTGAACAAGTTGCGAGGTACACACCATGCCAAAGGCAAAATATGAGGGCATTTATCACAGCATCCAAAAACGTATCGAGGCGCAGGATTACCCCTATCAATCGCTGCTGCCCAGCGAGAATACCTTAATAGAGGAATACGCCTGCTCCCGCAACACGGTGCGCCGCGCGCTGGCCGAGCTGGTGAACGACGGCTATGTGCAGACCATGCAGGGGCGCGGCGTGCGGGTCATCTACCAGCCGGTGGGCAAAACGACATTTACCATCGGCGGCATCGAGACGTTTCAAGAAACCGCCCGCCGCAACCGTCTGCACGCTGTGACGAAGGTCACGAAGTTTAAGACTGTCATCGCTGATGAGTGCTTTGCCGCCAAGAGCGGTTTCTCGGTTGGGGATGAGCTATGGAGTATTGAACGCGTGCGGTATCTCGACGGCAAAGCGCTGATTCTCGATGTCAACTACTTTTTAAAGGAGTTTGTCCCCGGCCTGACACCGGAAATTGCCGCAAACTCTATCTACGAATATATTGAGAACACACTGGGAATGCAGATCATCACCAGCAAGCGCCGCATGACGGTGGAACACGCCACCGCCCGCGATGAAAAGCTGCTGGACATGGGCACCTATGGCTGCGTGGCCGTCGTTGTGAACCAGACTTTCAACGCCGCCGGTCTGCTGTTTGAGTACACCCAGTCCCGCCACCAACCGGACTATTTCTGCTTTCAGGACATTGCCACGCGGAAAAAGTGAGCGGCAGACACCCGGCGCAGGGGTATCCACCTGGGATTTTGCGCTGGGCCGGGGCTCCGGCAAAATGGGTTTTAGGGTGTCCCTGAATCAGAATCTGTTTTACAGATTCTCGGCATAGCAATCAATCCTCCTTTCCTGCCGAAAATATAAAAACCACAGGGAAGATACATTAAGTCTTGTTTGTGTCATTTCTCGGGGCGAAAATCGTGGTACTGTGCTGTATTATTGAAAATTGCTATAAATGAAAAAAAGGCTGCCGTACGAGGGAAAATTCCTCATGCAGCAGCCCCTTTTATGTTTTCCCCAAACTCATTGCAGCCATTGCTTCAGAACATCGTTGAGTTTGTCAAGCTCCAGCGGTTTTGCGATATGTTCGTTCATGCCGGTGTTCTTTGCCAGCTGTACATCCTCGGCAAAGGCGTTCGCCGTCATGGCAATGATCGGCACCTTTCCGCGCCCGCCGGGAAGGGAGCGGATCGCCGCAGTAGCCTCGTACCCGTTCATGATCGGCATCTGGATGTCCATGAAGATCATGTCATACCATTTTTCCGGGGCTGCCATAACCTTTTCGACCGCTATTTTTCCGTTTTCGGCAATGTCAACGGCTACGCCCGTCATACCCAAAATTTCGGCAGCGATCTCACGGTTCAGCTCGTTGTCCTCCACCAGAAGGACCCTCTTGCTCGTGTAATCGGTTTTGGCAAAGCTTTCCAGAAGGCTTCGGGCGTTTTTCTCCTTTTTGCCGGATGTAAACTGCCGCAGGGTCGCCGTCAGGCGGGAACGGAACAGCGGCTTTGCGATAAACGCATCCACGCCTGCCGCCCGGGCCTCCTCCTCGATCTCACTGAATTCAAAGGAGGTCAGGATGATGATGGTCACATCCTTGCCTACCCGCTCGCGAATTTTTCTGGCCGTCTCGATGCCGTCCATTTTCGGCATCTTCCAATCCAGAATCACCGCAAAGTAGTCGCACCCGGCTTCATGGCGCGCATAGCAGCGCTCCACAGCCTCCCTGCCCGTAAGCACCCATTCGCCTGCTATGCCAATGTCCTTGAGGGTTGCAACCGTGCTTTCGCAGCAGGTTTTGTCATCGTCCACAACCAGCACCGGCAGGTCGAGCAGTTCTTTTTCCTGCTCCTTTTCGCTCTCCTGCAGCTTCAGATAGATCGTCACCGTGATTGTTGTGCCTTTGCCCGGCGCACTGTTGACCTTGATGCTGCCATTCATCAGGTTGACGATATTTTGGCTGATTGCCATACCCAGACCCGTTCCCTGCACCTTGGTCGTCCGGTGATCGTCTGCCCGGCTGAACGGCTCAAACATGATCTTCTGGAATTCGGGCGTCATGCCGATGCCGTTATCTGCAATCGAAAACTCGTAGCAGCCAAGCTCCGAGAAGCCGTTCGGCTTTTCTTTAATAGAGAATGTGATATTGCCGCCATCCGGGGTGTACTTGATGGCGTTGCTCATCAGGTTTACAAAGACCTGCTGAATTCTCAGGCTATCGCCGCAGACGGCCTCGTGTTCAATACGGTCCACATGGACTTCAAAATTATGTCGATGCTCATCGATGGCAGGCTTTGTAAGGGTAATCAGGTTATCGACCAGCTCCGGCAGATTAAAGTCCTCCTCGGCAAGGGACATCTTTCCGCTTTCGATGCGCGCCATGTCCAGCACTTCATTGATCAGTCCCAGCAAATGGCGGCTCGCCTTGGTGGTTTTGCCAAGGCACTCGATCACCTTATCCGGATTCTCGATATTCGCACCTGCAATCGCTGTCAGGCCAACGATTGCATTCATCGGCGTCCGAATATCATGGGACATATTGGAGAGGAACTCCGTCTTGGCCCGGTTTGCATTCTCCGCCGCGCGGTAGGCCTCCTTCAACGCCCTGTGGGATTCAATCTCGGCCCTTTTCTCCTGTGAAACATTCATAGAGGCCAGCAGAACCTTTACCAGCCTTGTGCCCTCCCACTCCAGCGGAATGAACGAGGCGATTTTGTAGGTGTTTTCGTCCAGAGAGCAGTATTCAAATTTATAGACATCGCTTTCTGCGGTCAGGTTCTTACGGATATTTTCCGGGGACATCGCCGTCTTCAAAGCTTCCAGCGGCTCGAACGTTTTATACTTTGCAATCACCTGCTCCACAAAAGCATGGTAGGTGCCGGTCGGCGCGTATATCATTTCCCCCTGCAGATTGTAGAACCGATACCGGTCATTCTCAAGATCGCAGACAACAAAGCGATCCAGCAGCCGCACCATGCTCTGGATCAGAAGCTCCATGGAGGCGTTGTCCGACGCCATCTGCATCCGCCGCGCCGTCTCTGCCTTGGACTCTGTGATGTCCCGCAGGAAGATCATCGCATATTCGGAATCTTCTATCTCACCGCGCATGACGACATTGCGGACCCACCGCTCCTCGCCATTCAGCATGATGCGGCATTCCTGGCACAGCTCGGTGTCCAGTCCCTTCAATTTTTCTGCAATGTAGGCGCGGTTATAGAAATCCGTCACAGCCTTTTTGTCCTGTTCAACGACATAGTTGTCCACAAGGAACCTGACCAGCTCATCCCATGTATGGCTCTGCTCAAAGGCCGTCATCAGGGAGGCTTCCACCTTGAAGGTGTCAAATGTGTTTTTTTCAAGGTTCACATAGTATTCGCAGAGGTTTGCGCTGGTGAACGCGCGGTGAAAGGCGGCTGCCCGCTGCGCCTGCATCCGGCTTTTTTTTTCTGCGTCAATGTTGCTGAGGATTCCGGCGATTCGCTTGGCCGAGCCATCCAGACGGCGTATCACCTCCGCAGACGCCCGGAACCACAGGTATCGGCCAACCTTTGTCTTCAGTCGGTACTCCACCTTATACTTTGTCTGATTGGTTTTGTCTGCAATCGTGTCCTGCAGCAGCTTCAGGACACGGTCCTTATCCTCCGGATGCAGAAGCTCCGACCATGCAGCCAGCTCGCTCGGGAAATCCAGAATATCACGATACCCAAGGAGGCGCCGAAACGCATGGCTCCAATACACATTGACGATCTCACTGTTTTCATTGCAGTCAAAATACCAGAGCGCCGAGCGTATGGATTCATTGACCAGAGCGAGATTCTCATACGCCCAGTTGATCTGCACGGACATGACCCAGACCGGCTTTCCGGCGGCATCCGTTGTATTTTCTTTGTAGAGGCACACATAGACGGGGGCACCGTCCGCTGTGAGGATCTGCCCTTCTCCCGCACCATGAATCTGGCGAAAGCGGTCATTCTCAAGGAAAGTGACATTCTCCCCGTAAAAAAGCTTTTTCAGCGAGCCCTTTGTCTGCGCCATAAGGGATTCGTAGCTGTACCCCAGATTGTGCAGCAGCAAATCACCGATCGACAAAATCGACAGATCCGCGTCAAAGTACCCGGTAATGGTCCCGACACCGCCGTTTTTTTGAATGGTTTCCTGCATCGACTGAAGCACACTGTCTCCCAGCTTTGTCATGTCAGAAGAATAGATTCCGTCTTCATAGCTGTTTTTGTAACTCATTTTCGACCCTCTGCGCCTTACCCCAAAAGAAATTGCCGGCTGATACAGCATCGCCGCGCCGTTAATCTGTGTAACATAGCCGGATATAGCATATCATTTTTTCAAGTTCTTGACAAGTTCTTGAAAAGTAGCGTTTTTGAAATTTTCGAAAAAAATCTTGTGCAGCTTGCTGCGACCTGCATACACTGTGCGGGTAGCTGTAGGGGGCGGCGTCCCCGACGCCCCGCAGGCGGCTGCCCCCTTGCGGGCGCATATGGAATGCGCCCCTACGGTGTGGCGGGCGTTTCCTGTGGGCGACCAATGGTCGCCCCTACACATTCAATGGGCCAGAAATGCGATTTTTTGACACGCAGAAGTAGGCCGCAGGCTCCCCCGATTTGTGTTGAAAAAGCCACCGGTTGGCGGTATAATATTCTCCGGCCGGAACAGGCCGAATGAGGAGAAAATCAAGATGACAAACAAAAAACACACTTCCCCGCTTGCCGCCGTGCAGGAGCTTGCCGTCCTGACCGGGGCGGTTGCGATCATTGCGGCGGCGGTCTACTTCTTTCTGGTGCCGAGCCACGCCTCGGTCAGCAGCATCTCGGGCCTTGGCATCGTGCTGGCAAACTTTGTGCCGCTGCCGCTGTCGGCCATCACAATGATCCTGAATGTCGTGCTGCTCATCATCGGCTTTTTGACCTGCGGGCGGGAATTCGGCGCCAAGACCGTCTACACCAGCATCCTGCTGCCGCTCTTTCTCGCCCTGCTGGAGCGGCTTTTCCCCGGCATCGGCTCACTGACCGACAGTCAGGAGCTGGATGTGCTGTGCTACATTCTGGTAGTCAGCGTGGGGCTGAGCATCCTGTTCAACCGCAACGCCTCGTCCGGCGGGCTGGACATCGTGGCGAAGATCCTGAACAAATACCTGCATATTGAGCTGGGCCGCGCAATGTCGCTGTCCGGCATCTGTGTGGCGCTCTCAGCCGCACTGGTCTATGATAAAAAGACCGTAGTGCTGAGTGTGCTGGGCACCTACTTCAACGGTCTGGTGCTGGACCACTTTATCTTTGACCACAACATCAAGCGGCGGGTCTGCATCATCACCAAAAAGGAGGAGGAGCTGCGCCGCTTCATTCTGGACGATCTGCACAGCGGTGCAACGGTGTATGAATCCTACGGCGCATACAACATGGAAAAGCACCGCGAGATCATCACCATTGTGGATAAGGCCGAGTACCAGCGGCTGATGAACTTTATGAACCGCGAGGACCCACAGGCGTTCATCACCGTCTACACTGTGTCGGACATACGGTATCAACCCAAAGCATAAGCCCGCACAGCGCCTTATCTCTCGCTGTCGGTCTTTCTGCTGCTGTCGGGCAAACGGATTTATTCCAAAAAACAGGTGACAAACCCTGTCCGGGTGTGGTATACTAAATATTACAATTTGGTTAAAACGAATTTGCCGGGGCGCGGGCTGCAGACCTTGACGCCCCGGTGTTGTCGTGTGTTACCGGAGGTGCTTGACTACGAATTCCACATCGAACCGTATGCCCCGCCTGCTGGCTATGCTGTTTTTGCTGCTGGGGCTTTTTTGTGCGGCAGCACTGCCCGCCCATGCTGAGGATGACTACAATACCACGCTGGACCGTCTTTCCCGCCTGCAGGCGCTGGCGCGGGAGTTTTCCTCGTCCCGGGACGATGCGCCCGACCCCATTGTGCTGACCCTCTCCTACACCCGCACGGGTGACTACAACACCACGATCTGGCAGCTGACCGCCGGCGTGCGCGATACCGAGTTTGAGAGCTATGTCAACAGCAGCGATGCCGAGCTGGCCTCGCTGCAATCCCTGAACACCGTCACCCTGCCCACCGGCGAGAAGATCGACTTCGGCCATATGCTGGCCTCGATGAACCTTGTCTACAACGGCATCCCCATCACCGGCAGCTGGGGCGGCGACTGCCAGCAGCTGGCGCAGCAGTATTACGGGCAGGCGCAGGACGCTGCCGGGTACGCCGCCGCGATGCGCGCTACCTTTAATATTGACGATGACGGCTCGCTGAGCAAATTCGGCGATCAGGACCTGCGCGCCGATATGGATTCGGTGATCGTCGGCTCCAAGGTCACGCAGGACACCGATCTGGCCGATGCCCTGCGCAGCTACTATGAGAATCTGACCGAGTACGACCGCGCCAAGGAGTTTATCTCGCTGAGCTTTGGCACGCAGGACACCTCCAACAGCAGCTTTGCGGACGCTGTCTACCGCGCCCTGCTTGATGATTCCGGCATGCAGCTGCTGTTTTACATGAACGGCATGTGGTCGGTCAATGGCTGGCAGATCAAGGAGGACTACGCCCCCGCTGTGCGCGGTGCGGCCGACCTGTTTGCCGAATATCTGGCCGGGGCCGTCAACCATGAAAAGGTCAAGAGCGAGACGAACGACCGCCTTGTCGCCATGGGCGGGCAGGCCCTGTCCGATGCGCTGGCCGCGCTGGGGGACAGCGATGCCGCCGCAGCCGCGCTGGCTGCCGCCAACGAGCTGGCCGACGGCACCCAGTCCGCCGTCTCCTCGGGGTCGGATGCGATCTCCGCCGCACGGGACACCCTGCAGACCAAATTTGATGTAAAGATCTTCCAGCTGATCCTGCTGATCGCCGCCGCAGCGGCCGCGTTCATGCTGGTGTTCAGCATGGTGATGTTTGTGGTGCACCGAAAAGAAAATTGAGTTTGGACTGCGTGCCGCTCTCTTGTGGGAAAGAGAGCGGCACGCTTTTTTGGTTGGGCGCGGGGCAGGCGGGCAAAGCCCCTCCGGTCATCGCTGCGCTCGACCACCTCCCCACTTCGTGAGGAGGCTTTCGCGCGGGCGAAGCTCGCGCAAAAAGGCTCCCCTTACAGGGGAGCTGGCCGAGCCTGCGAGGCCTGAGGGGCTCTACCCGTTTGCAGAGAGAGCCGTTTTTTTCTGTTCACACCCCGTTCACATTCCGTATATTCGCCGCAAGTTATCCACCGTGTATAACGGTTATCCACCGTGGAAATGTTGAAAACTCCGTTGAAACCGTGGAAAACTCCCCGCCCTTTTCCCGTTAAAAAGCGGAAAACCGGAAAATTCCACGGTGCGCAAGGGATTATTTTCAACATTTTCCACCGCCCGCCTGTGGAAAGCTGTGGAAACCTGTGGAAAGCGTATTTTGCGTTTTATGCAACACAAAATACACATTTTGTAAATAAGGGGTTGTATTTACCGATTCAGAGCGCTATAATAGCAGTAACCATCACCCGCACCTGCTGTGCGGCGGTGCGCTTGAATAGATAAGGGAGAGTGTACATCATGTTGGACATCAAAATCACCAAAACAACCCATCCGAAAGAAAAACCGCAGGACGAGACAAAGCTCGGCTTTGGCAAAAAGTTCAGCGACCATATGTTCCTGATGGACTATACCGCAGGCGAGGGCTGGCATGACGCCCGCATCGTTCCCTACGGCCCGTGGGAGATGGACCCCGCCACCACCGTTTTTCACTATGCGCAGGAAATTTTTGAGGGCATGAAGGCCTACCGCACCGCCGAGGGCAAGGTACAGCTGTTCCGCCCTGAGTGCAACGCGAACCGCTTCAATGATTCTGCCGACCGTCTGGGCATGCCCGCCATCCCGCCGGAGGATTTTGTGCAGGCCGTCAAGACGCTGGTCGATGTTGACCGCGACTGGGTGCCCCATTCTGACGGTGCATCGCTGTATATCCGCCCGTTCTGCATCGCTACCGATGTAGGCCTCGGCGTGCATGCCGCCAAGCATTACCGCTTTGCGATCATCTGCGCGCCCTCCGGTGCTTACTACGCCGAGGGTCTTGACCCTGTGCGCATCTATGTCGAGGATCAGTACATCCGCGCCGCCCCAGGCCTGACCGGCTTTACCAAGTGCGGTGGCAACTACGCTGCCTCCATCAAGGCCGGTGAGCTGGCCGAGGAGCGCGGCTTCTCTCAGGTGCTGTGGCTGGACGGCGTTGAAAAGAAGTATGTCGAGGAAGTCGGTTCCATGAACATCATGTTCAAGATCGATGGCGAGATCTACACCGCCCCCTGCGTTGGCACCGTTCTGCCCGGCGTCACCCGCCGCTCCATCATTGAGCTGCTGAAGGACTGGGGCTACCCCGTGCATGAGGAGCGCGTTGCCATTGCCGACATCATGAAGGCTGCCGATGAGGGCAAGCTGGAGGAGGTCTTTGGCACCGGCACCGCCGCAGTCGTTTCCCCCGTCAAGGAGCTTGACTGGGAGGGCAAGGTTGCCCACATCAGCGGCGGCAAGATCGGCGAGCTGACCCAGAAGCTGTACGACACCCTGACCGGCATCCAGTGGGGCAAGCTGCCCGACACCAAGGGCTGGATCGTCCCGGTCGAATAATCCATATTCAGAAACAAATTAAAGAAACTTTCTTGCGCTTGCGGTTTACGATGCTGCAAGCGCTTTTTCTATGACATTTCTATGAGCACTTGTGCAACATGCACAAAACCGCAACCGTGCTTTACAGCACATTGTACAAGCACACATCTTGCAAATTCGACAAAAATGATGTAATATAAGTACATCGAAAGCGAAACGCTTTCAAACAAAAGTGAAGAGGAAGAATACCAGAGCGCCCTGCCGAATCCGTAGGGAGGGTATCACTTGTAGAGGGGTGGTTCCGTTCGTATTCAGGCGCCGGCGAGACGTTCTGTTTTTCTCCTTCTTTTTAAAAAAAACGAGACGGGGCAGTGGCCGTCTCGTTTTTTTGTTTTTCCGGAATAAGGCTCGCCCCCTACACTCATTGCCGCCAACTCTCCGGCCATTTGTAGGGGAGGGATTCATCCCTCCCGGGCACTTCCCGCCATCGCAAACGACCACGGCGGCCAGAGGGCTGGCCGCCCTACAACCCCGCTTAAAAACCCGTGCGTAGGGCGGGGTACCCTCACCCCGCCGAAACTTACCGCCATATCCCGTTTGCCTGTTTTTTCCTGTTTGTTCATCTTAACTTTCTTCTTTACATTCCCCGGGAAATACGCTACAATATAAGCACCTACTTTATAGAATAACAAGGAGAAGGAGAGATCGCTTTGTTTACTATCATCAAACGGCGGGAGCTCAACCCCACCGTGACCGAGCTCTGGATCCATGCGCCGCTCATCGCCAAAAAGGCGAAGGCCGGCCAGTTTATCATCGTCCGTGCGAAGGAGGATTCCGAACGCATCCCCCTGACCATCGCCGGGTTTGACCGCGAGGCGGGCACTGTCTCCATCATCTTTCAGGTCGTGGGCGCAGGTACGATGCAGCTCAACTCCCTCAAAGAGGGCGAGGCTGTCCACGACTTTGTCGGCCCGCTGGGCAAGGCAACCGAGATCGAAGGCCTGAAGAATGTCTGCGTGGTCGGCGGCGGCGTGGGCTGCGCCATTGCGCTGCCCGTGGCACAGGCACTGCATGAGCAGGGCACCAAGGTCACCGGCATTGTCGGCTTCCGCAACAAGGATCTTGTCATTCTCGAGGACGAGTTCCGCGCCTGCTGCGATGAGTTCATCATCATGACCGATGACGGCTCCTACGGCGAAAAGGGTGTTGTCACCGCGCCGCTGGAAAAGAAGATCGTCGAGGGCGCAAACTTTGACGAGGTCATTACCATCGGACCCCTGATTATGATGAAATTCGTCGTCAAGACGACCAAGCCGCACAATGTCAAGACCGTTGTGTCGATGAACCCCATCATGGTCGATGGCACCGGCATGTGCGGCGGCTGCCGCCTGACCGTGGGTGGCCAGACGAAGTTCGCCTGCGTGGACGGCCCCGACTTTGACGGCTTTGAGGTCGATTTTGACGAGGCTATGCACCGCGGCACGATGTACAAGCCCTTTGAGGCACACGCCCGCGAGGCCGAGTGCAACTTGCTGAAACAGGAGGTGCAGTGATCATGCCGAATATGGACCCGAAAAAGTGCCCCATGCCCAGCCAGGAGCCGAATGTCCGCAACAAAAACTTCAAGGAGGTCGCCCTCGGCTACACCGAGGAGATGGCCGTGAACGAGGCCAAGCGCTGCCTGCAGTGCAAGAACCACCCCTGCCGCAGCGGCTGCCCCGTTGAAATTGATATTCCCGGCTTTATCAAGCATGTGGCCGAGGGTGATTTTGAGGCTGCTTACCATGTGATCGCACAGTCCAGCGCGCTGCCCGCCGTCTGCGGCCGTGTCTGCCCGCAGGAGCACCAGTGCGAGGGCAAGTGCGTCCGCGGCATCAAGGGTGAGGCTGTCGGCATTGGCCGCTTGGAGCGCTTTGTTGCCGACTGGTACCGCAACAATGTCCACACCAAGCCCGTTGCCCCCGCCTCCAACGGCCACAAGGTCGCTGTCATCGGCGCCGGCCCTTCCGGTCTGACCGTTGCGGGTGATCTGGCCAAGCTGGGCTACAAGGTCACCGTCTACGAGGCCCTGCATGTGGCCGGCGGTGTTCTGATGTACGGCATCCCCGAGTTCCGTCTGCCCAAGGACATCGTCCAGCACGAGGTCGAAGGCCTGAAGGAGCTGGGCGTTGACATTGAAACCAATATGGTCATCGGCAAGGTGCTGACCATTGACGAGCTGATGAACGACTACGGCTTTGAGGCCGTCTATGTCGCGTCCGGTGCCGGCCTGCCCCGCTTCATGGGCATCCCCGGTGAGAGCCTGAACGGCGTTTACTCCGCCAACGAGTACCTGACCCGCGTGAACCTGATGAAGGCGTACAAGGAGGATTCCCGCACGCCCATCATGAAGAGCAAGTCCGTTGCCGTTGTCGGCGGCGGCAATGTCGCCATGGACGCCGCCCGCTGCGCCAAGCGTCTGGGTGCTGAGAATGTGTACATCGTCTACCGCCGCGGCATGGCCGAGCTGCCTGCCCGTAAGGAGGAGGTCGAGCACGCCGAGGAGGAGGGCATCGTCTTTAAGACGCTGACGAACCCCACCGAGGTGCTGGGCGACGAGAACGGCTGGGTCAAGGGTATGACCTGCGTGGAGATGGAACTGGGTGAGCCGGATGCCTCCGGCCGCCGCCGCCCCATCGTCAAGGAGGGCAGCGAGTTCGTTCTGGACGTTGATACGATGATCATGGCGCTGGGCACCAGCCCCAACCCGCTGATCCGCTCGACCACGCCGGGTCTGGACGCCGACAAGCACGGCTGCCTGATCACGAACGGCCCCGACGGCCTGACGAGCCGCCCGATGGTCTACGCCGGCGGCGACGCCGTCACCGGTGCTGCCACGGTCATTCTGGCCATGGGTGCCGGCAAAGAGGCTGCCCGCGCGATTGACGCGGCCATCAAGGCAAAGGAACAGTAAAACAGTTTTTCGGCCCTGCACCGAATTTGGTGCAGGGCTTTTTTGCAAAAAAGGCTTCCCCTTGGGGCTGCGCCCGCAGGCGCGTGTCGGAGTGCAACCGCCGTAGGCGGCACTTGGCACGGAGACTGAAGCTGGCCGCGAAGCGGACTGATGAGGGGCGAACTTGCCATACTATCCCATATACGGGCAATCACGCCGCACGCTCCCCTCATCCGTCTGCGGGCGGGGCCGCAGACACCTTCCCCCTTGGGGGAAGGCACTCTCACGAAACAAAGGCTACCACCATGTATCATCCATTCTTCCAATTTGTTCTTCCGCGCCTCGGGCAGGCAGCGCTGGATATTTTGCTGTATCTCAACTTTTTACAGCTGCCGCCGCTGCAGCTGGCGGCACAGTGGCCGGTTTTGTACTACGGCCTGCCGCTGGTGCTGATGGCGCTGCTGGCCTATATCAGCCGGGACCCGCTGGGCCTTGGCATCGTCTTTGTCGGGCATCTGGTGACCTTTTACTGCATCGGCACCGGCATTGGGCTGGTGCTGCGCCGCATCGGCGGCACGCCGCTGGCCGTTTGGCATATTTTTTGGCTCGGCGGCATAACGCCGTGGCTGCTGACTGCCGGAATCATGTGGTGGGGCCGCCGCCGGGCGCTGCGCCTCTGTACGACAAAATACAGCCTGACAACGCAGAAAAATCTGCCGGGCGGCCAGCTGCGCATCGTGCAGATCAGCGACATTCACCCCCGAAGCTGCGCAGCAATGGATCACACCCGCATCCCTGAGCTGCGCGAGAAGATCGAGGCCTGCCACCCCGACCTGCTGGTGCTGACCGGCGATATTTTTGACGAATTTACCGAGCCGGAGGAGCTGGATGCCTTTTGCGCCCTGTTCGGTGCGCTGCGCGCGCCGCTGGGCAAATACTATGTGCTGGGCAACCATGACCTGTTCCACCACTGGCGGGAGCCAAGCTTTGGCCGCGCCGAGCTGGAGCGCAGCTTTGCTGCCGCCGGGGTGCGTATTCTCGAGGATACCTCCGTCATACTGCCCTGCGGGGTGCGCATCGTGGGCCGCAAGGACTACCTGTACACGAACGGCAGCCGCTTTACGGCTGCGCAGCTGATGCCCGGCGGTCCGGATGACCACTACACGGTCTGGCTTGACCATGAGCCGCGGGACTTCAAGGCCGCCGCAGCGGCGGGGGCCGATCTGATCCTGAGCGGCCACACCCACGGCGGGCAGGTATGGCCTGCGGGCGCCGTGGGCATGGTCGCCAAAAACGAGCGCAACTACGGCAAAAAAATCATCAACGACCATTGCACCGCCATTGTCAGCGGCGGCACCGGCACCTGGGGCTACAAATTCCGCACTCAGGGCCGCACAGAGATCGTCTGTGCTGAGATCACTACCGAAAAGGAAATGTAAAAGCTATGCAGGAACGCGAACGCCTTGGCAGCCGCCTTGGCTTTATCATGCTGTCCGCCGGGTGCGCCATCGGCTGCGGCAATGTCTGGAAATTCCCATGGATGTGCGGCCAGAACGGCGGCGGCAGCTTTATGCTGCTCTACATCCTCTGCCTTTTGGTGCTGGGCCTGCCCGTTATGGTCATGGAGTTTGCCGTGGGCCGCGCAGCGCAGGCCAGCCCCATCTATATGTACCAGCGCCTTGAAAAGCCCGGCCAGAGGTGGGGGCTTTTCGGCGTAATCAGCCTGATCGGCAACATTGCGCTGATGGCCTTTTACACCGTTGTCACAGGCTGGATTTTGTACTATTTTGTCAAATTCCTGACCGGTAGCAACGCCGATTTCGGCTTTGCGCAGATGATCGCCGACCCGAAAGTCAATGTGACCTATCTGTTTGTGGTAGTCGTGGCGGCGTTCGTACTGCTCAGCTTCAACTTGCAGGGCGGATTGGAGCGCGTGACCAAGTACATGATGACAGCCCTGCTGGTGCTGATGCTGGTGCTGGCGCTGCACAGCCTGACCTTTTCCGGCGCGGCGGAGGGGCTGCGGTTCTATCTGGTGCCGGACTTCTCCAAGATCAACGGCACAGTCATCGTGGCGGCCATGAATCAGGCGTTCTTCTCTTTGTCGGTCGGCATGGGCGGCATGGCGATCTTCGGCAGCTATATCGGCAAGGACCGCGCACTGATGGGCGAATCGATCCATGTCATCCTGCTGGACACCTTTGTTGCGGTGCTGGCCGGCATCATCATCTTCCCGGCCTGCTTCACCTACGGGCTGGAGGTCACTGCCGGGCCGAGCCTGCTGTTTGACACGATGGCCGGCGTATTCAACCACATGGCTGGCGGCCGCTGGTGGGGCACCCTTTTCTTCCTGTTCATGGTGTTTGCCGCGCTCTCCACCGTGCTGGGCGTCTGCGAGAACATCCTTGCCATGATCCGGGAGCTGACCGGCTGGAGCCGCCCCAAGGGCTGCCTTGTCTGCGGTGTCGGCATCTTTCTGCTGGCGCTGACCACGGCGCTGGGCTACAGCGTGCTGCACTTTCAGCCGTTTGCGCCGGGCAGCGCGTGGCTGGACTTCTGGGATTTCATCGTCAGCAACAATGTGCTGCCGCTCGGCTCTCTGGTGCTGGCACTCTTCTGCTGCAGCCGCTTTGGCTGGGGCTGGGACCGCTTTGTGGCCGAGGCCAACACCGGCAAGGGCCTCAAGCTCCGGCCGTGGATGAAGCCTGTCTTTCAATTTTTTGTTTCCTGCGCCATCGCCTTTATCTATGTGTACGGCATGGCGACCTTTACCTGGCGGTAACGCCGCCCAAAAAGCCCCGCCGCCCGATTTCCCGGGTGACGGGGCTTTGTGCTTTATTTTGCCAAGCGGCGGTATTCCATCGGCATCAGGCGGAACTGGTCGTAAAACGCCTTGGCAAATTTACCCTGGCTCTCATAGCCGACACCGGCCGCTATGTCCTGCACCCGCAGCGTTGTCGTGCGCAGCAGCTCGGCGGCCTTTTCCAGCCTGCGGCGGCGGAAATAGGCAAGATACCCCTCGCCCAGCACATTCTGGCAGTACAGCTTGAAGCCGCTCTCGCTCAGGCCGAAGCCCTCGGCCAGCGCCTTGGCCGTATGCCGCACCGAGAGATCGCGCAGCACAAGCGTTTCGGTTTCGCGCACCAGCTCGACCTGCCGCGCGGGGCAGCGGGCGGCCTCGGCGTCATCGGGCAGGCGCAGCAGCTCATACAGCAGCCGCACCGCCGTGTAGCGCAGCTCGCCCGGGGTGGCGTACTCGGCATCGCTCCACTGCTCGTCCAGAATGTCGGTGATGGCCTCGCTGACCGGGCAGCAGTGGACACCGTCCCGGCAGAAGTAGTCCGCAATACCGCCGATCTCAAGGCCCATCACGGTCAAAAAGCTGTCCGCCTGCACGGCGTCCGGGTCGATGAAAAGCTGCAGCCCCTCATACTGGCCGCCCGGCAGGTAGAACGGCTCGTCCGGCGCAGCAAAGCTGACGGCGGCGTGTGCCTCTGTCACGATGGCGTATTCCTCCGGCCCGTCGGGGATGGCCCGCCGCCCGGCGCGGCAGAAGTCAAAGACCAGCAGCCGCGCAGCCTGCACAGGCAGCGGCGCAAGGTGGCTGTCCAGCCGGGTAAAGCTGAGCCAGATCCCCCCGGCCAGCGTATGCAGCCCCTGCGGGGCTGCCCTTTGTTGTCTTTCCATGGTTATATTATAACAAATAATTTAAAACTCCGCAAATTGTGCTTTTAAAATCACAGTGTTAAAAAGAACAATTCAGCTTATATACAAAGAATTATGCGTTTAACACACTGCTAAAAAGGCAAAATGTGCGAAATCGGAAAATTGGCATTTTCTTACATTTCATGCCGCAAACGCCTTTTTTAGTCCGTGACCGGCACATCAAGGCCGAACTCCGCCGGGCGGAAGCGCGGGCAGACATTCTCCGATATGCAGATGACCGAGGCCGCCAGCCGGCTGCCGATCTCACAGGCCTGCGCCAGCGTCTTGCCGTAAGTCAGGCCGATGACCGTGCCGGCAAAAAAGGCATCGCCCGCGCCGGTCGTGTCGATAACATCGACCTTTTTGGCCGGGACCGTGCCGCACTCGCCGCCGCTGCGGGCGTAGACGGCGCCCTTGTCCCCCATCGTGACCACCATGCAGGGGATGTTGGCGCTGTGTACATTGCCGGCCAGCGTGCGGCACATCTCGTCCGCGTCCAGCGCCTCATAATTGTCTGAGAACATCAGCCCGGCCTCCTGCTGGTTGCAGACAAAGCAGTCGATCTGCTGCAAAAAGTCGCGGCGCTCCATCGCAATGCTCATGTTGGACACCGCCGCATAGACCTTTTTGCGGTACTTTTTGGCAAACTGCAGCACCTGCTTGACGGTCTCCTTCTCAAGGTCCAGTTCGATGGCGATGCCGTCACAGTCCGCAAAGATCTCATCGCCCTGCTCCTGCAGCAGCCGGGTCAGCGGCGTGGTGTCGGGCCGCTTGGAGATGGCGGCGCATACATCGCCGTCATTGTCAAACACGGCCAGCCATGTGCCCATGCCGTCCGGCACGCGCCGGATGTACCGGGTGTTGACCTTGTGTCTGGCCAGCTTGTCGATGACATCCTGACCGGAGCCGGTTTCATCCACAAGACTGACAAAGGTGGGGCGCAGCTCCACATTGGCAATATCCTCGGCCACATTGCGGCAGACGCCGCCGTGTACCTGCTCGACCCGGCCGGCATTGCGCCCGCCCGGTATGTAGGTGGACAGCGGATACCCCTTAATATCGACAAAAACAGCGCCGATCACAACAATACCCATGGTAAAGGTCCTCACTTATATAATTTTCAGACTGTCAAAAAAGCTCTTGTAGGGGCGAGCATTGCTCGCCCCTGCACATTCAACAGGCCAAGCATGTGATTTTTTGACACGCCGATATGATTTTACCTGTATTTTACCATAAGTCCGACAAATACGCAAACACAGGCCGTCCCGCATTTTGTATCCCAAAAGCCCCCTTGACATCTGTGTGCGCATACGGTTTAATAGGAGCAAACGGAGGTGTTCGCCCATGAAAAATCAAACGCAGAAACGCGCGTTTTATGTATTGACCGGCTGCATTGCCGCGCTGGCGCTCTGCATTGCGGCGGCGCTGGCGCTGCTGTGCCGCACCCCTGCCGCGCAGGATGTCTGCATCCCCGGCACGCGGGGCACCATCTACGCCACGGTGCAGCTGCCGGGCAAGCTGGCCCGCAGCGGGGATATGCCGCTGGCCGTGCTTTGCCACGGCTTTACGGGCAGCCGCGCGGGTGACGGCCACTTTGCCCCGCTGGCGCAGGAGCTGGCCGCGCAGGGCATCGCCACGGTGCGGCTGGATTTCCCCGGCTGCGGCGACAGCACCGAGCCGTTCACCGCCTATACGCTTTCCCACATGGCCGATGATGTTGAAAGCGCGATCCTGTACATGCAAAGCACCTACGGCACCGGCCCGACCGCGCTGGTCGGCCACAGCATGGGCGGGCGGCTGGCCAGCCTCTACCCGCAGCAAAAGGGCGGCATCGCCGCGCTCGTGCTTTGGAGCCCCGCCAACGGTGCCGGGCTGAACGGCCTTGAATTTTTAAACATCGACGATTTCTCCGCAGTGGAGGCCATGGCCGCCGAGGCCGAGGCCAACGGCAACGTTACTGCCTGGGGGGTCGAGCTGAGCGCGGCCTATATGGACGAGATGCGCACCTCTGACCCGAACGCCGCCCTGCGGGAAAGCGCCCTGCCCACCCTGCTGACCTACAGCGGCAGCGAGGGCATTTTAAGCAGCACCACCCAGGCCGAAACGATCGCCGCCGTGCAGAGCCTGCCGGACGGTCAGGTCGTGCTGGACCCCTTTGCGGCCGGCAACCACAACTATCTCAGCGATGACCCAGCCACGGCCGCCGCCCTTGACAAGGCCCTGCGGCAGACCACCGTCCGGTTTTTAACACAGTACCTCGGATAAGGCAGCGTTTGTTAAATCGTACAACCTTAGCCTTGACGCGGTTTTACTGCAGTGCTACAATTATATAGTATGTCTTATAACACAGTAGCTTTGAGAACGAGGGGCCGCCCTATGAAACAACCGCGCAAGCATCTTCTCTGTCTGCTTCTGGCTCTCTGGCTTACCGGCGTGCTGCTGGCAGGCTGCGCCGCAGACACCGCCGACGCAAATGCTGACCTGCCGGTCATCACCGTCGGCTGCGATAACTACCCGCCCTTTACTTATGTAAACTCCGACGGAAAGCCTGTCGGCATTGATGTGGAGCTGGCCGACGAGGCGTTCCGCCGCATGGGCTACCGCCCCGAATTTGTCACGATCAACTGGGCCGAAAAAAACGAGCTGCTTGAAAACGGCGTCATCGACTGCATCTGGAGCAGCTTTTCGATGAGCGGCCGCGCGGACGAATATACTTGGGCCGGGCCGTATATGTACAGCCATCAGGTCGTAGCCGTCATGCCGGACAGCGACATTCAGACGCTTGCCGATCTGGCGGGCAAGACGGTGGTCGTGCAGGCCACCACCAAGCCCGAGAGCCTGTTTCTCGATGGCAATGACCCCCGCATCCCCGAGATACGCGCGCTCCACTCGCTGCAGAAACGGGAGCTGATCTACAGCTACCTTGCCAAGGGCTACGCTGATGCCGTGGCCGCGCACGAGATCTCGATCCTGCAGTTTATGAAGGACTACGGCTTCGAGTTCCGCATCCTTGAGGAGCCGCTTGAAGCCGTGGAGCTGGGCGTTGCCTTCTCCCGCAGCGATGACCGCGGCATTGCGCAGGCACTCTCCGCCACGCTGGAGGAGATGCAGGCCGACGGCACCACCCGCAGCATTCTGGCAGGCTACCTTGCAGATCCCGACAAATATCTGGAGGCAGACGGCTATGCAGACTAAACCCCGCCGCACCGTCCTCGGCTTTCGCCTGCTGACCGTTGTGATCGGTCTGCTGCTTCTGCTGATCATCGGCGCGTATTCGATCCGGACCGACAACTTTGAGGGTGAGCAGAATTTTGCCAGCCGTGTGGACTATATAAAGGATCAGTGCGATGACTACACCAGCCTGTCGCTGGCCACCGAGTCCAAAAGCATGCTGCGCATTGCCGAGGCCTGCGAGCAGTGTGCGCGCGATATTCAAACCGGCACCGATGCGGTTGAGGCGGAGGTGCTGTCCCGCTGTGTGGAAAACCACTACCTGACCGGTGCAGCCGTGCTGGACCGGGACGGCAATGTGGTGCAGTACTTCAGCAAGGAGGGGGCGCTGCCGCAGCAGCTGCTGCAGGAGCTGGCCACCGCGCCGCTGCTGGATGTGGCCGCCCACCCGAAAAAGACCTACTCCGTCCGACTGGTCTGTGACGATGACTCCTACCTTGACCTTGCCGCATCGGCCAGGACCGATGCGGACGGCATCGTAGCGGCGTTCTACCACACCCCGACCGACTATGTACACAGCTATAACCTCAACTGCCAGCATCTTTTGGCGGGCTTCACGACCCCCGGCGACGGTACCCTTGTTGTGGCCCGCGGCGATTCGATCATCGCCTCCAATGACACAAGCCTGCTCGGGCTTGCCCCCGATGCTGTGCTGCCGCTGCAGCTTTTGCGTGAGCACGGCCGCTTTGACCAGATGGTCTATGTGCGGGATGCTACCATACGCTCCCGGGGGTATTTCGGCTACGCTGTGCAGGGGCGCGACTTCTATGTCTACGCCTACCTGCCCGAGGGCACGATCTACACCAAGACCATCAAAAACCTGATGTTTACCTCGGTGGCTTATCTGCTCATCGTGCTGATGATCGAGCTGGTGCGCCGCCGCACGCTGCAGAACTATCAGCAGGAAAAAGCCCGGCAGGAGCACGCCTATCAGGCCTCGCTCGAGCAGGCCGCCCACCGGGCCGAGGCTGCCAACATCGCCAAGACCGAGTTTCTGCAGCGGATGAGCCATGACATCCGCACCCCCATCAACGGCATACGCGGCATGATCGAGATCGGCAACCACTACAGCACCGACATGGCCAAGCAGGCCGAATGCCGCGAAAAGATCTGGGAGGCCTCCGGCCTGCTGCTTGAGCTGGTCAACGAGGTGCTGGACATGGGCAAGCTGGAGTCCGGCGAGATTGTGCTGGAACATCGCCCCTTCAATATGGTCACGCTGCTGACCGGCCTGTGCGATGTGCTGGAAAAGCCGGCCGCCGAGCGTGGCATCACCATCCGCTGCGAGGACATCGCACTGCCCCACCCCGATCTTATCGGCAGCCCGCTGCATGTAAAGCGGCTTGTGATGAACATCATCTCCAACGCCATCAAGTACAATAAGGACAACGGCAGCATCACCCTGACCCTGCATGAGCTGCGCAGCGAGGGCGACAAAGCATGGATCCGTTTTACCTGCGCCGATACCGGCATCGGCATGAGTGAGGAATTCCAGAAGCATCTGTTTGAGCCGTTCGCGCAGGAGCTGCTGGACGCCCGCTCCACCTACGGCGGCACAGGGCTGGGCATGCCGATTGCCAAGGCCCTTATTGATGCAATGGGCGGCACCATCGAGTTCACCAGCCGTCAGGGCGAGGGCACGACCTACTATATCACGCTGCCCTTTGCGGTCGACCACGCAGCGGCACCGCAGCCGCTGCCCGGCGCACCGGCCGACCTTTCGGCGCTGCAGGGCAAGCATATCCTGCTGGCCGAGGACAACGACCTGAACCTTGAGATCGCCGAGTTCCTTCTGCAAAATGCCGGTCTGCGCACGACCGCCGCCCGCAACGGGCAGGAGGCGGTGACGATTTTTGCCGCGTCCGCCCCCGGCACCTTCGATGCCATTTTGATGGATGTCATGATGCCGCAGCTGGACGGCTACGAGGCGACCCGCGCCATCCGCGCCCTTGACCGCCCCGATGCCGGGACGATCCCCATTTTTGCGATGACGGCCAACGCCTTTACCGAGGACCGCCGCCGCGCCCATGAGTCCGGCATGAATGAGCATCTGACCAAGCCGCTTGAGCCGGACACCCTCCTGCGCACCCTTGCAAAATATCTGCAGCGGTGACCCGCCTGCAGCACCAAGGCCCTCCCCACCCGGGGAGGGCCTTTTTCATCGGTTCTGCTTGCGGAAGGCGCTTGGCGACATGCCCAATGACTTTAAAAATACGCGGTTGAAGCTGCGGATCGTGCCGAAGCCGCACTGCTCCGCCACCTGAGTGACCGGGATGCTGCTGCCCTGCAGCAGCATGGCCGCATGGCTGACCCGGTACTGGTTCACAAAATCCTGAAAGCCCGTGTGCAGCCGCTGGTTGAAATACGCCGACAGATAGGTATAATTATAACCAAGGTCGCGCGCCATCTGCTCCAGCGTCAGGCTGCCGGTATAGTTCTGCTGCACATAGTTGATGATGCGGGCCGACAGATGGGCGTCCGCGTCCTGCTGGGGGCGCGGGCACAGGGGGCACTGCTCCAGTGCAGCACCGCAGATCATGTACAGCCCCGCAAGCTTTTTGCACCGGTTGTTGCCCGGCCAGAGCAGCTCCATCAGGGGCGCAGCCTCAATGCGGAACACCGGGTCCGCAAAGGCCCGCTGCCCCAGCTGGGCCGAAAATTCCGGCACCCAATCGTCAGAAAATATCCACAGCACACTTTGGGAGGCCCCGTTTGTGTGGTAGCTGTGGATCTGGTCCGGCAGCACCAGCAGTGCCTCGCCGGGGTGGACCGCAAAGGTATCCGTTTCCAGTGTACAGGTCAGGGTCCCGGCCTGCACGGTCAAAAATTCATAGCTGTGGTGCAGATGCGCGGGGAAGCTGAAATTGTGGTCACGCTGGCAGTAGAGATACCCCCGCCGGTCTGAGCGCTCGGCCTCGTAGATCAGCATTGTACGCACTCCTTTTCGACGCAAAATCCAAACTTATGTCTATTATTTTATACACTCTTTCTTGCCAGTGCAAGGGGGTAACAGGTAAAATAGTCTTACGGCAACACCGCACAATTCCCGCCTTACGGCTTAAGCACCGCTCCGGCGGCTG
>UQGL01000034.1 GCA_900540595.1 uncultured Oscillospiraceae bacterium | reverse complement strand
CCCACCGACTTTTTCTTGACGGCTTTTCCCTTAGCCTTGGCTTTTTCTGCCTTTTCAGCCTCCTTTTTTGCCTTTTCATCGCTGTACACGCCGAAGCCGATGGAGCTCAAAAAGTTGAAGAAGATATTCACACCGCAGGTCACCGGACGGGAATTGTCCAGCCCGTGCAGGAAGTCGGTCATCTCCTTCGTCAGGGCGATGCCGCGCTTTTGGGCAGTCTCGCTGACCTCGTTGCCTGTGGAGTAGAGAACCACACAAGGGTGGTTGTAGTCCTTCTCGACCATATCGGTCAGGTCCTGCCGCCACCACTCCGCAAAATACGGTACATAATCGTATTCCGTCTTGTGGATGTACCAGTGGTCGATGTATTCATCCATGACGAGCATGCCCTGACGATCACACTCTGCCAGCAAAGCCTTTGAGCAGGGATTATGCGCCGAGCGGATGGCGTTGTAGCCCGTTTCTTTCAGCAGGCGCACCTTGCGGGCCACGGCATCAAGATCGCAGACAGCGCCCAGCAAGCCGTTATCGTGGTGGATGCAGGCCCCCTGAATGATGACCCGCTCGCCGTTTAAAGTGAAGCCGTTTTTGCCCCAACTCACCGTGCGCACGCCGAAGGTCTCGGTCACCTCATCATCTTCAAATTGTACGCGGCATCGGTACAAATTCGGCATTTCCGGTGTCCAGAGGCGGGCATTGTCGATGGTCAGCGTAAAGACTGCTTCCCCATCAGATTCCTGCTGAACAGAGGGAAGTCCCTCAACCATCAGCCGAACCGTGCCGGGCGCACTGGTCCTGACACGGATTTCCACCACAGCAGGCTCCAGCGACACCGTGCGGATGCGCACACCGTTGAGCAAAATGTGCTTCTCCCCTGCCGTCCACAGCTGAACGGGACGATACAGTCCCGCGCCGGAATACCACCGGCTGTTGGGCTGATCGGCGTTGCGGGCAATCACCCGCAGTTCGTTATCCCCTGCGTGCAAAAACGGCGCACAGTCCACATAAAAATTGGTATACCCATAGGGACGGAATGCTGCCTTTTGACCGTTCAGCCAGACCTCAGCGTTGTGATAGACACCCTCAAATTCCAGAATGTGGGTGTCCGACAGCTCGTTTTCGGGCACCGTCAGGGTTCGCTGATACTCATAGTCATAACCCTCATACCAGCCGGTGTTGACGCCGCCCGCGCTCAGGGCAGTGCGCGGCTCCGCCAGCATAGCATCATGAGGCAGGGTCACGGGCCGACCGGGTGCGGTATCGCCCAAGTGACGGTAAGTCCAGCCGGTGAGAAGGGGTGTTGCTTTCATAGATCAGTACTCACTTTCCGCTGCTTTGTATAGAAATCTGAAATGCAGGCTTTTGCAAAAGCACCGCATTTTCGTTCTTCTGCCTGTACTATACCACATCCGAAACAAAATAGGTGCGCCTTTTCACAAACCGTTTGAATTCACGCACAAACCAATTTACCCGTTGACACAATGCACAACTTTACTGTCTTATTCTGCGCAAATCCACCAAATTCCATAACAGTAGCTTTCAGGCCTGTAATCATTCAGCACACTGCTATTAGAAATCTCGCACAAAAATCGGATTCGATTTTTGTTATAGGTTATGCGTTTAACCATTGAGAATCTTTCTCTTGTGTTGTACCATGGAATAAGATGAATAAAAAAGAAGGTATTGCATGGAACAGAACCGGGTTCGGATCGCAGACATTGCAGAGGCTTTGGGTATTAGCACGGCAACGGTCTCCAATGTGATCCACGGAAAAACCGCTAAAATTTCCGATGCAACGGTAAAGCGGGTCGAGCAGGAGTTGGAAAAAACCGGCTACATCCCCAATATGGCCGGTATCCTGTTGGCGCGGAATAACTCCCGCATCATAGGTGTTGTCATGAATGACCATGTCAAGTATGAGGGGCGGGTCTTGGAGGACGGCTTTGTGATGTCGTCCCTGAATGCACTCTCGCGCGAGGCCAACGAAAAGGGCTATTTTTTGATGATAAAAACCACCGCCGACATCCGCGAGATCCCGGTTTTTGCCTCGATGTGGAATATGGACGGGCTGATTCTGATGGGCTTTTGCGAGGCCGATTATGAAGCACTGCGTAGCCAAACGAGAATTTCCTTCGTAGTGTATGACGGCTATTTTGCAGCCTGCAGCAAGGTCGTGAACCTCACCATCGGCCATTATGACGGCGGGTATCAGGCGGGACAGTATGCAAGGGAACTGGGACACACAAAGGCGCTGTGCCTTGCCGACAACGACCTTTGCATGGACAAAGAGCGCATGGATGGCTTTCGCGCTGCCTTTGCGCCGGGCAAAGCCCTGTTTTGGCAGATCCCTGCGCTGCAAAAAGAACGCAGTGCTTATTATGCGGAGCATTTTCGCCGTTTCTTAAATCTGCACAGCACCGTCGTTTTCGCCGCATCTGATTTCTATGCGCTGGATTTTATGCGGTTTTTGCAAACCAAGGGCGTCCGCATTCCTGATGATGTACAAATCATCGGCTTTGATGACACCGCCGCCAGCCGGGAGAGCGTTCCCACCCTGACCACCGTGCATCAGGACGCCGCGCAGCGCGCAAAAACTGCGCTGGCCTGTCTTGAGGCGATGCGCAGCGGCAGGGAGTGCGAGGCGCAAATCGTTCTGCCGGTCACACTGATACCCAGAGAAAGCACGAGGAAGATGCCATGTCAGACTTTATGAAATCGCTGAGCAAAATTGCCATTCCTGTTACCCTGCAAAGTATGCTGCAGGCATCCTTTTCCATAATTGACCAGATTATGATCGGGCAGTTGGGCGAGGTCAATATTGCGGCTGTGGGATTGTATGGCAATTTTTCGTTGATTTTTTCCGTGGTGATTGGCTCAGTCGGCACCGTTGCCGGGATCCTGATCGCCCAGTTCACAGGCGCAGACAACGAGCGGGAGGCATGGTGCAGCCTGAATGTCAGCCTGCTTTGCGGGGCTTTGCTGTCGGTGCTGTTTTTGTTGGCCGCCGGGGGCTTTCCGGCACAGATTTTGCAGCTTTACACCGCCGATGGGCGTATTCAGCAAGCCGGTGCCGTGTATTTTAAAACGGTAGCATTCGCTTATCTGCCGATGGCGCTCAGCACAATCTTGTCCGCGTGGCTGCGCTGCAAGGAACACGCTGCCGTTCCCTTTTGGGCCAGCCTTGGCGCGGTGGCTGCCAACACCGGGCTGAACTACCTGCTGATATTCGGCAAGCTCGGGTTTGCCCCCATGGGGGTACAGGGTGCTGCGATTGCCACGCTTGTTTCGCAGCTGCTGAATTCCTTGCTGATTTTGCTGGGCTTTGCGGTCTGCCTCAGACGAGATGGCAGTCACCCCCAGTGGGCGCTGCATTTTGAAAGAATCACCCTGTGGGCATACGGCGGCATGATCCTGCCGATTTTGCTCAGTGAGTTTTTGTGGAGTTTGGGGCAAAATGTCGAGTCTGCGGTGTATGGGCATCTCGGCACAGCCAACCTTGCCGCTTATACCCTCACCTGCCCAATTCAGTCGCTGATTGTAGGCGCGTTGAGCGGGTTATCGGCGGCAGCCGGTGTGATGGTTGGCAAGCAGCTGGGGAAGAAGGCCTTCGACGACGCCTATAGGGATGCCAGACGCATCATGCTGACCGGGTTGGTCGGTGCCATAGGCGTAGCCTCGCTGCTGGTACTGTTTGCAGGCGCATACACTGGCTTGTACCGTGTGGACGCTGATGTACAGGCGCTGGGCAAAGTATTGCTGGTCGTGTTTGCCCTGTATGCCCCCGTCAAGGTGGAAAACATGATTTTAAGTGGCGGCATCCTGAGGAGTGGCGGCAATACCAGAGTAATCATGATCATTGACACCATCGGCACATGGGGCATCGGCATCCCGCTGTGCCTGCTGGCCGCCTATGGTTTGCACTGGGGCATTGTCGGCGTATATGCACTGCTTACAACGGAGGAGATTTTCCGCCTGGCCGTCTCGCTTGTCATGTTCAAAAGACGCAGCTGGATGATCAGCCTGTGACCGGTAATTTCAGCGTACATATCCGTTCGTAAAGCAGGATCCTCACGCCAGACAGTTAAAACTACCGCTCAGGTTGTTTGGGGCCGCTCCACCACAAAGCGGGGGCCTTCCTCCCCTGTTTTTCCGGTTGGCACAAAGCCGCATTTTTCCAATATGCGCTGGGATGCGCGGTTGTCCGGGTCGGTTTCCGCTTCCACAAAATCCACATCTTGCTGCGCAAATGCCCACCGGATCATGCCTTGAACCGCCTCGGTCATATAGCCGTTTCCTTCGTAGGAAGGCAAAATGCCGTAGCCTATCTCAACAGCGCGGTTTTTAGCAGGCCCCTTAAAGCCCACATCACCCATATATTCCCTACTATTTTTGAGCGTCATTTTCCACGGTGCATACCAGATCCGGTTTTCAGGCTCGCGGCGGCAGCCCGCAAGCATCTCTCCGTAAGCGGCGCGCAGATCATCAGAATGCATCCCTGCCATCATTTCCTCGATTTCACTGTCCGACATAGGCTGCAGCAGCATTCGTTTTGTCTCCACCTTCAATTTGTCCATACCTCCGCTTCTTTGCTGGTGCTCGTAATTTATAGGATACAGGTTATTCTAATGCCGGTGACACACTTCGTCTGCTGGCTTTCTGATGCAAACCCTTTCCATCATTCTATCTTTACAGAATATACTCCATCTGCCGTTCCTTTGTTTTCATACCCATCTTCTCATAGAAGCTTTCAGCCGATGTGTTACCCGCCCAGACATTCAAGGTCACCTCATAGCAGCCAAGCTTTTTTGCCTGCTGCTTCACATATTCAAACAGGCTTTCCCCGATATGCTGTCCGCGTGCCTGCTTGTCAACGCACAGATCATCAATAAACAGTGCCTTAAACGGAACCATATTGGTAGAAAACGGTTGCTCCTTCAACTGGCAGAAAGCATAGCCCATGCACACATCATCCTCACCAGCTACAACATAGATGGGCTTATCTTCCTGCTCCAGCAGTTCTTTCAGTTCACTGTCAGTATATTTTGTGGTGCCGGGGATAAACACATCCGGGCGTATCTCTGCATGGATCTGCAGCACCTGACCCAGCAGCTCCATTATTCTTGGGATGTCTTTTTCTTCTGCCTTACGAATTTTCATCACAACACGACTCCATTCCACCGTTTGTCTGCGGGGTACGCTATGCCAACCTGCCTGCCGGCTCACCTCTTATCTTCCGCATCACATATTTTCTTTATAGTATCACAAACTCACGCCAAGTAAATCTGTTGTTGCGAAATTTCACGAAATATTTACGGTTCGTGCGGTCTGCAGATTCCGCCACTTCTCTGTCAGGTATGGCTTTCCTCCAAGCTGCGATAGGTCTTGACAATCAGATAAGCCGCAATCAGGAAGGTCAGAATATCCGACAGCGGCATCGAGTACAAAACGCCATTCAGCCCAAAGAAATGCGGCAGCAGCAGCGCAAACCCAACGCCAAACACCACCTCGCGCACCATCGAAAGGGCTGTAGATTCCCTCGCTTTGCCCATTGCCTGCAGGAAGATAAAGCAGGCCTTATTTACACAGGCCAGAATGATCATGCAGAGGTAAATACGGAACGAGCGCACCGCGAAGTCGGTATAATACATGCTCTCATTGGCAGCACCGAACAGGGCAATAAGCTGACGCGGGAAAATCTCCACCAGCACCAATGCCACAGCACCAACACCGGCCTCGGCAGCCAGCAGCCTCGTGAACAGCTCTTTTACGCGGGCAGACTTCCTTGCGCCCATGTTGAAGCCAACAATGGGAATGCAGCCCGCCGCCATGCCGACCACGATGGAGATGACGATCTGGAAGAACTTCATCACAATACCCACTACGGCCATGGGGATCTGCGCATACTGCTCCTGCCCGAACACTGCGTCCAATGCACCGTATTTACGAATCATATTGTTGATGGCCGCCATGGCCGCTACCAGGCTGATCTGCGAGAGAAAGCTTGTGATGCCCAATGTCAGCATCCGGCTGCAGACCTTTCCGCGCAATGCAAAGTCCCCCGCTGCCGGCTTAATGATCTTCATGTGCAGCAAGTACCACACGGCGAGAATTGCCGTGACCACCTGACCAGTGACAGTGGCAACGGCTGCTCCCATCATGCCCCACCGAAACCCAAAAATAAAGATCGGATCCAAAATGACATTGAGCACTGCCCCGGCAAGGGTGGAGATCATGGCAAACCGGGGGCTGCCATCCGCACGGATGATGGGGTTCATGGCCTGACCGAACATATAAAACGGCACGCCCAATGTGATGTAAAAGAAGTATTCCTGTGAGTGACGATAGGTTTCGGCATTGACTGTACCGCCGAACATAGCGAGGATGATGTCTGCAAAGATCAAATAGATCGCAGTCAGCACAATGCTGCTGACCAGACACACCACAACAGCGTTGCCAACGCTCTGCTTTGCCTTGCGGACCTCATCCTGCCCAAGGCTGATGCTGACAAAGGCACAGCAGCCATCACCGATCATAACTGCGATGGCCAGTGCAACCACCGTCAGCGGAAAAACAACCGTGTTGGCGGCATTGCCGTAGGAGCCAAGATAGGACGCATTTGCAATAAAAATCTGATCCACGATATTATACAATGCGCCGACCAAGAGTGAAATAATGCACGGGATCGCATATTTTTGCATCAGCTTTCCGATGCGCTCCGTGCCGAGAAATTGATTAGAGCCTTCCATGAGATTCACCTTATCTTTCAATTTTAGGGCAATACCGCATAATTCTAAGTGCCGATACGGCGAGCGAGGTGCGGCAGATGCTAAGCCAAAAGCGCAGATAATACTGGATGTCTTATCGAGCATTTTGGCAACGCAGATGCCGTACCGCAGCCGCCGGAGCGGTGCTTAAGCCGTCAGGCGGGAATTGTGCGGTATTGCCTTAGGACAAATAAAACAACGAGCAGCCCCCATGCAACCGGTTTTACGCATGAGTGCTACTCGTTGTACCAGACTATTATAGCAGTACGCCAGAAAATTTTCAAAGGCAGTTTTGCATAAGAATTATGCAGCATTATACAGGGCATGCTGCGCAGTTTGTACATGTGCCGCCTTGCGCAGAATATTTTTTGTGCTTGCAGCAATGCCCACTGCCATCACACTTTGTAACGCAGTTTTTCAACGCTCTATTGACATTACGAGCTGTTTGGCATATAGTAATTCGTATAAACACTATTTCACCAGACGCTCAAGACGCAGTGTGACCCGCAGGCTGGGCCATGCTGCGCCTTTTCTGTAAGGAGGCCGCCTTTGGACTACATCCAAATCACCAAAGAGAACATCGACAAGGAGCATATCTGCTGCGCGATGTCCGGCAAGCAGAGCCTTGCAAAAAAAGAATGGCTCAAGCAGCGCTTTGCTGAGGGGCTTGTTTTCTACCGCAGTGTTGAGCGCGGCAAGTGCTTTATCGAGTACATCCCGGCAGAAAACGCATGGGTGCCCATTACAGCGGACGGCTGGCTGTACATCAACTGCCTGTGGGTCTCCGGTGCCATGAAAGGGCACGGCTGCTCGAATGACCTGCTGGAAAAATGCCTCAGCGATGCAAAAGCGCAGGGCAAAAAAGGCATCTGCATTTTGTGCGCCGAGGGACGCAAGCGGGAATTTCTCGCCGACCCCAAGTTTTTGTCCCACAAGGGCTTTGAAATCGCAGATGTCTCGGACTGTGGAATCACCCTCATGTGTCTCCCGCTCAATGCCGATACAGCACTGCCGAAATTCAAGGACTGCGCCAGGCACCCCAAAGCCGAGGGAGAAGGCTTCGTCCTCTACTACACCGATCAGTGTCCCTTTACCTACTATTGGGTGCCAAGGGTACAGCAGGCCGCGCAGGAGCATAGCATCCCGTTCCGGACCATCCACATCACCGACAAAGAAGCCGCACAGAATGTACCCGCACCCGTCACGACCTACGCACTGTTCCGGGACGGCGTATTTCTGACACAGGGTATCCAGTCCGACAAAAAGTTTCTGGCACTGGCGGGTGTACAGATATGAAAGAACGAATCGTTGATGAGCAAATCAGACTGGTTCCCTACTATCGAAATGATGCCGTATCGCTTCGCTGGTATCAGGATGCAGAGGTATGCAAGCAGGTCGATAACAGGGACACGCCCTATGCTTTAGCGCTTCTGCATCGCATGTATCATTTGTTCATGCTGCAGCCCTAATTTTTATAGCCATAGCGGCGGGGTTAGAACTACTTTCATGGCGCCGAATATTTTTCTCTTGCTTCGTTTCTTCTTTATACTATCGTTTTATATTTCTTTGTCACCCAACCACTATTTTGTCATATCCAACGATTCTTTCCCGCTGTCTGGTCTATTATGCGGCAAGTGCAAATATTTCCGCTTGACAAATGTGAAAAAATCTGTAAAATAATAGATTGTTAGCCATTTCTAACCCCTGTTTTGATTTCATTGCGCACCAAAAGTGGCTGCAATAATCGCATTGTGGCTGCCATAATCGCATTCTTGTCAGCTTGCAAAATCATTTCATTCTTATGTATGTGATGAACGCCGCGCGCTGCGCGTGCTTGCAGGCTGATAATTTTTACAATCAGGTTAGATAACACTAATCCGTAAATCTGCGCTCTTGCTACGGCGCAAACAAGCTATAAGGGAGTATCGCATGATAGACAAGGATCTTCTCCGCCTGCTCGGCGGCAACAAAAAGTATATCGCCTTCTGTGTAGGCTTGATGGTGCTGGGGCTGTTTGCGAATGTCGGCATCACTGCATCCCTGTGCTGGGCCATTGCGCTTGCCGTCCGGTACAACGGCGGTGCGGGTGTTTTTCTGGCACCGGCGGTCTGTGCTTGTATCGGATTGGCGGTTCGCTATGCCACCACTCGCCTTGTCGGGGATTTGAAGGATACGCTGGGGCGCAGCGTCAAGAAAGATCTGCGCGAACGCGTCTACAACAAAATCGTTCGGCTTGGCGTGCGTTCTACCGATGATATGAGCATGGCGGGTCTGACCCAGATCGCTCTGGAGGGTGTGGAGCAGTTAGATCTGTACTATTCCAGCTACCTGCCGCAGTTCTTTTACGCCATGCTTGCACCGCTTTTGTTGTTTGCCA
Organism: uncultured Oscillospiraceae bacterium; assembly: GCA_900540595.1. Taxonomy (GTDB): domain Bacteria; phylum Bacillota; class Clostridia; order Oscillospirales; family Ruminococcaceae; genus Gemmiger. The sequence continues at coordinate 14,248 of UQGL01000034.1, read as the reverse complement.
TTACCGTGGGCATTTCGTGGCGCGTGGCATTGGTGCTTTTGTGCTGTGTGCCGCTGATCCCCTTATCCATTATTGCGGTTTCCAAATGGGCGAAAAAGATTTTTGCCAAGTATTGGGGCAAATACACCTCGATGGGCGACTCCTTTTTGGACAGCGTGCAGGGCTTGAAGGAGCTGAAAATTTTCGGTGCCGATGCCGCACAGCACCGCAAGATGAATGAAACAAGCGAGGAATTCCGCAAAATCACAATGAAGGTCCTTGTGATGCAGCTTGCCAGCACGACCATTATGGATCTGGTTGCCTACGGCGGTGCAGGGCTTGGCATCGCAATGGCACTGCTCTCCGTGACAAGGTGGGGGCTTTCCCCCATTGCAGCACTGTTCCTGATTCTGGTTGCCGTGGACTTTTTCCTGCCGCTGCGCGCGTTCGGTTCAGCGTTCCATATTGCCATGAACGGTGTCTCTGCGGGGCAGAAAATCCTCTCCCTTCTCGGGCAGGACGACCCTGTCTGGGGGCAGGAAGCTGTGCCGGATACCGAGTTGAAGCTTGAGGGTGTCACCTTCTCCTATGATAGCAAGCGGGATGTCCTTGAAAATGTGACGATGACCTTCCCCCGCCACGGCATGACCGCCCTGGTGGGCGAGTCCGGCTGCGGCAAATCCACCGTTGTGAACCTTTTGTTCGGCGCGTTCCGCCCGAATACCGGTGTTGTCACAGTCGGCGGGAAAAAGTTGGAGAGCCTTTCCCGCGCATCTTACTATTCCCACCTCGCCGTTGTCAGCTACAACACCTATATCTTCAACGAAACGGTGCGGGCAAACTTCCGGCTTGCCAAGCCGCAGGTCACCGATGAGGAAATCTGTGCCGCGCTTGAAAAGGTCAACCTGCTCACCTTCCTGCAGGAGAACGGCGGGCTTGACAAAGTTATTACCGAGGATGCGGCCAACATCTCTGGCGGGCAGAAGCAGCGTCTGGCGCTGGCCGTGAGCCTTGTTGCCGACAAGGACATTTACATTTTTGACGAGGCAACGAGCAACATTGATATTGAGAGCGAAGCCGTGATTATGGAGAACATCCGCGAGCTTTCTAAGACCAAAAGCGTCATCGTGATCTCCCACCGGCTGGCCAATGTGGTCCCGGCAGATCTTATTTATTATATGGAGGCGGGCCGCCTGATCGAAAGCGGCACGCACACCGCGCTTATGGCGCGAAACGGCGGATATGCCCGACTCTACGCCACACAGAAAAATCTTGAGGAAGGCTATGCGGAGGTGCTGAAATGAAACAGGATTCCAAGCTTCGCAGAAGCGGCGCCGTAATTATGGCGAACCTTATTTTGCTTTTGGGCAGCCTTGCCTACATTATGCTTTTGGCAGTCATAAACGGCTCTGTTGGCTTTCTCTGCGCCATGGGCGTAACGCTGTGCGGTGCGGTCGGCGTTGCCAAAGCCTTGGGTGAGAGCATCGCCCTGTCCTATGGCACAATCATTGCCCTTGCCATCGGCTGCGGCGTTTTGCGCGGTATTCTGCGTTTTTTTGAGCAGTACAGCAACCACCACATTGCATTCCGGCTGCTGGCGGTGCTGCGCGATAAAATCTTCGGCGCACTGCGCGCTCTCTGCCCTGCAAAGCTGGAGAGCAAGCAAAAGGGTGCGATCATCGCCATGATTACCTCCGACATTGAAACGCTGGAGGTATTCTACGCCCACACCATCTCCCCCGTCTGCATTGCCGTCCTCGTGTCCGCCTGTGTGTTCTGCTTTGTGGGTGTAGTCTCCTCGTGGGCGATCGCTCTGGTCGCATTGCTGGGCTATCTCACCATCGGTATCGTTGTCCCTGTCATCGCATCGGGCCGCTTAAAAGCCTCCGGTGTGCGGTACCGCGCGGAATTTGCAAGCTTCAACGCCTTTTTTCTGGACAGCATTAAAGGCATCAAGGACATCGTGCTCAATAACGCCGGTCAGCAGCGGGAAACGGATGTCAACGCGCGTTCTGAGGCACTTCTCACCGAGACCAAAAAGATGAAGCACGACATCACAAAAACTACCGCCGCGACTGAGCTGTGCGTGTCTGTTTTTATCCTGGCAACGCTTGCAGCCGGCATCCTTCTTGTGGCAAACGGGCGTCTTTCGGCCGGGCGCATGATCATTGGCGTTGTCGGCGTGTTTGGCTCATTCGGTCCGGTCATTGCGATCTCCGCCCTGCCCGGCAACCTGACCCAGACCTTTGCCTCGGGTGACCGTGTGCTGAACCTTTTGGCAGAAAAACCCGCGGTAACGCCTGTAACCAACGGCAGGCGGACCGATTTTGAAAGCCTTGCCGTAAACAACCTTTCCTTCTCCTACAATGTAAACGCCGAGGTTTTGCAGGATATTACGATGCACGCCGAGAAGGGCGAGATCATCGGCATTGTCGGTGAATCCGGCTGCGGAAAATCGACCTTCCTCAAATTGCTGCTGCGGTTCTGGCAAAAAGACAGCGGTGAAATCAAATTTGGCGGCGTGGATGTTGACAGCATCAACACCGACGAGCTTTTGAAAAATGTAACGATGGTCAGCCAGACAACCTACCTGTTTGACGAAACCATTGAGGACAATCTGCGCATCGCCAAGCCTGACGCCACGCAGGAGGAAATCGAGGCGGCCTGCCGGATGGCCTCGGTGCATGAGTTCATACTCTCTCTGCCCGATGGCTACAAGACGCGGGTCGGGGCGCTGGGCGATAATCTGTCTGCCGGCGAAAAGCAGCGTATCGGCTTGGCGAGAGCCTTCCTGCGGGGAAGTGAATGGATCCTGCTCGATGAGCCGACCAGCAATGTGGACAGCATCAACGAGGGTATCATTCTGAAGGCCCTGCAGGAGCAGAAGCGCAAAAAGAGCATTTTGCTTGTGTCGCACCGCGAATCCACCATGGCCATTGCCGACCGCATTTACCGCGTAAAGGACGGCAGAATGGCCGAAATTTGATGAGGAAGCTATGAATCAAAACAACATCGCCGCCAAGCGCGAGCAGGAAAAACGCATCGTTTCACTGATGATACGCACCTACTGCAGGGGGCACCACGGCACAAGGCAGGGGCTTTGCCCGGAATGTCAGGCCCTGCAGGAGTATGCGCTGCTGCGCGCCGACCGCTGCCCGTTTATCGAAACAAAGACCTTTTGCTCCAACTGCCGGGTGCATTGCTACAAGCCCGCCATGCGGGAAAAAATCCGTGCTGTTATGCGGTATTCCGGACCGCGTATGCTGTTCAGCCACCCGGTACTGGTCGTTCGGCACGGTATAGAAAGTATTCGTGAAAAGAAACGCTTGGAGAGAGAAAACAATGAAGATTAAAAAGATCGTATGGCTGCTGCTCGGTTTGGTCGGGCTGGGGCTTGGCGCACTGGGTGCAGTGCTGCCTCTTCTGCCGTCTGTGCCGTTTTTGATGCTGGCGCTGTTCAGCTTTGGTAAAAGCTCCGAAAAACTGCACAGCTGGTTTACCGGCACAAAGCTCTACAGGGATAATCTGGAATCCTTTGTACAAGGGCAGGGCATGACGCGGCGTGCAAAGCTGAAAATCATGGGCACGGTCACGCTTTTGATGGCGTTCGGCTTTTGTATGATGCTGCGCGCGGGGCTCGTTCTCCCCTGCTGCATTCTGGCCGGCATCTGGCTGGCGCATATTTTGTATTTTGTGTTCGGCGTGAAAAAATATAACCCTGATCAAGAATCCTGACAAAAAACTGCCTTGCCGCATTTGACGGCAAGGCAGTTTTTTTACATAATTTCGAGCATTGCCTGCACACACGCAGGGTCAAATCGTGTGCCGCTCTGGTCACTCAGCTGGCGGCGAATCTTTTCCTCGCTCTCACCACGCCTGCGGTGGCGGTCCACATAGTCAGCCACAATACATCTATCAGGCTGCCAAAAACTCTTGTAGGGGCGAGCATTGCTCGCCCGTGCCCGTTTCTCTGTGAAAATGCTTTCCCGAAAAACGCGTTGCTGCGCCAGGTTAGCGGGCGACCAATGGTCGCCCCTACACATTCAATAGGACAAGAATGTGATTTTTTGACATGCTGATCTATCTATTATAATTTTATTAGAAAACTGCAGAAAATCAAGCCCGGCTGTAAATTCATTTTTACTGCAAAAATTATAGGTAAATTATTTTAGCTAATTCTATTGACATGTCAACAATTCGTGGTATAATGACCTCATTGCAAATTTGCATCAATAAATTTAGGTAAATATACAGGAGGTACATACCATGTGCTTTGAGGAACTGAAGGAAGTATTTGTTGACACCCTGAGCTGCGATGCCGATAAGGTCACCCCGGAGGCCAGCCTGACGGAGGATCTGCAGGCGGACAGTCTGGACGCTGTGGAGCTGAATATGGCATTTGAGGATAAATTCGGTGTTTCGATTGCCGATGAGGATCTTGTGAATCTCAAAACCGTGGGCGACATCTTCGACTATCTGGCCGCCCGCGCCGCCTGAGGGAGCCGAAAGCCATGAGCACCATTGAAAAGCTGTTCCCGGTCACTCCGCAGGAGCGCTGCTTTCAGCTGAAGGCCCGCCGCGATGCCGGTACAGCAGCCCCCAACTGGACACCGCCCCAGTTTGTGGACTGTGAAAAGTGCGGGCGCCGCGCCACACGGCAGGTCTGGGCCAAAAGCCTGTATGTCTGCCCCAACTGCGGCGTGCATCTGCCCATCGGTGCCTATTACCGGTTAAGCCTTGTGCTGGACCACGGCACCTTCAAGGAGCTGAACGCTGATCTGACCCCGCAGGATGTGCTGCATTTTCCGCAATACCCGGACAAGCTGACGGCAGCCGCCGCCAAGACCGGGCTGAAGGAGGCGGCGGTCACGGCCACAGGCAAAATCGGCGGTGTGCAGGCGGTGGTTGCCGTGCTGGACAGCCGGTTTTTCATGGGCAGCATGAGCACCGCCGTGGGCGAGAAGATCACCCGCGCCGTTGAATATGCGGCGGACAAGCATCTGCCGCTCGTCATCTTTTCCGCCAGCGGCGGCGCGCGCATGCAGGAGGGTATCTTCAGCCTGATGCAGATGGCCAAAACCAGCGCCGCGCTGGAGCGGTTCAGCCGCCGCGGCGGACTGTATATCAGCGTACTGACCCACCCCACCACCGGCGGTGTGACCGCCAGCTTTGCCAGTCTGGGTGACATCATGCTTGCAGAGCCGGGGGCGCTCATCGGCTTTGCCGGGCCGCGCGTCATCGAGCAGACCATCGGCGAAAAGCTGCCCCACGGCTTTCAGCGCAGTGAGTTTCAGCTGGAGCATGGCTTTCTCGATCAGGTCGTTCCGCGCGCTGCGATGAAGGAAACGCTGGAGCGTATTCTGCGCCTGCACACCCAAAGGAGGAAGTACAGTTGATCAAAGAGGTTTTGCAGCAGCTTGAACCGCTGGACGCACAGATCGACGCACTAAGCGGTGCAGATGACGGCGAGATGCTTGATTTGACTGCCCACGCAGCCGAGCTGGCAGAGCTTGCCGCGCAGGAGGACGCTCTTCTGCAGCGCTGCACGGCATTGACGCCGGAGGATCGTGTGTTTCTGGCCCGCCGCCCTGACCGGCCGCACATTGATGAGATCATCGACAACCTGTTCACCGACTTTTTTGAGCAATGCGGCGACCGGCAATGCAAGGAGGATGCCGCCATTCTCTGCGGTATTGCCCGGTTCCATGGGATGCCGGTCACAGTGCTGGGGCACCGCAAGGGTGGCTCACTGGAGGAAAACCTGCGCTGTAACTTCGGTATGCCGGGGCCGGAGGGCTACCGCAAGGCCCTTCGCGTCATGAAGCAGGCGGAAAAGTTCAACCGCCCGATCATCACCTTTATTGATACGCCCGGTGCCTACCCCGGCAAGGACGCCGAGGAGCGCGGTCAGGGCGAGGCGATTGCCCGCTGCCTGATGGAGATGAGCGGCCTGAGCGTGCCTGTGCTGGCAGTCGTTACCGGCGAGGGATCAAGCGGCGGCGCACTGGGCCTTGGCGTTGCCAACCATATTTTGATGCTGGAAAATGCCGTCTATTCGGTGCTCAGCCCTGAGGGCTTTGCCAGCATTCTCTGGAAGGATGCCGCCCGCAGCGGCGAGGCCTGCACCATGATGCGGCTGACTGCGCAGGATCTGTACGATGACGGCATCGTGGAGGAGATCATTCCCGAGCCGCTGGGCGGCGCACAGCGCGGGCGGCAGGCATTGTTTGCCCGGATGGATACCGCCATTCAGGCACATCTGGCAAAGCTCTGCCGCATGAGCGGTAAGGCATTGGCCGATCAGCGGTACAAAAAATATCGCCGCATCGGAGAAATGAGGGGCGCATGAGAGGTCTGCAGCTGATTGCGACCGGCGGGGCCAAGCCCGGCCGCGTTGTGACAAATGAGGAACTGAGCCATCAGGTGGACACCAGCGATGCATGGATCACCACCCGCACAGGCATCCGGCAGCGCCGCTACTGCACGGACGAGGAGGACGCGGCCACACTGGCCATCGCCGCAGCCCGTCAGGCGCTTGCGCGCAGCGGCCTTGCCCCGGAGGATATTGCCTGCTGCGTTGCTGCCACCCTCTCCTCCCCCACTGCCGCGCCGAGCGTGGCATGCCGTGTACAGGCGGCGCTGCACCTGCCGGAAAACCGCCCGGCCTTTGATGTGAACGCGGCCTGCACCGGTTTTCTGTACGCTGCTGCGGCAGCCCATGGGCTGCTGGCTACACTGGGCGGGCGGTACGCGCTTGTCATCGGCTGCGAGGCACTCTCCCGGCTGACAGACCCTGCTGACCGCTCCACCTGCGTGCTGTTCGGTGACGGTGCCGGTGCCGCTATTCTGGAGCTGATTGATACCGCACCGTTTGCCGTTATGCTGGGCGCGCGCGGCAGTGACGCGATCCGCGTCGGCGGTGTGTCCGCACGCGATACCGCACCCATCACGATGGACGGCCGCGCCGTCTTTCGCTTTGCGGTGGAGGCCCTGCCGCACTGCCTGCACACGGTGCTTGACCAGACAAACCAGACGCTCGATGATTTGGACTGGGTGGTCTGCCATCAGGCCAACAGCCGTATCCTTGATCACTGCATAAAACAGCTGAACGCCGACCCCGCCAAGTTTTACAAAAACATCGACCGCTACGGCAACACAAGCGCCGCCAGCATCCCGCTGGCCCTGCATGAGATGAGCGAGAGCGGTCTGCTGCAGCCCGGCCAGCAGCTGGCCTGCATCGGCTTTGGCGGCGGGCTTACATGGGGCGGCATGCTGCTTACTTATAAAGGTAGAGAAAATGAAACTGCTGAATGAAATTCTGGGCACAAAATATCCGATCATACAAGGCGGCATGGCCAACATTGCGACCGGTGAGTTTGCAGCGGCCTGCTCCAACGCCGGTGCGCTGGGGTTGATCGGTGCGGGCGGCATGACCCCCGAAACACTGCGGGAGAACATCCGCCAATGCCGCCGCCTGACCGATAAGCCGTTTGGCGTCAACATTATGCTGATGCACCCGCAGGCGGATGAATTTGCCCAAATCGTCATCGACGAGGGTGTTAAAATCGTGACCACGGGGGCTGGCAATCCCGGCAAGTACATGGCTGCATGGAAAGCGGCGGGCATCACTGTAATTCCGGTCGTGGCAGCCGCCGTGCTGGCCAGACATCTTGCGCCCCTCGGCATTGACGCCGTCATCGCCGAGGGCACCGAGAGCGGTGGCCATGTGGGCGAGATGACCACGATGGCCTTAGTACCGCAGGTCGTGGATGCCGTGGATCTGCCTGTCATTGCCGCAGGCGGCATCGCGGACGGACGCGGCCTTGCGGCGGCGCTGGCGCTGGGTGCCTGCGGCGTTCAGGTCGGCACCTGTCTGCTGACCAGCACCGAATGCCCTATCCACGAAAATTATAAGGATGCGCTCCTCAAGGCGCGTGACAGCGATACCATCGTGACAGGCCGCCTTGGCGGCACACCGGTCCGTGTGCTGAAAAACCGCATGAGCCGCGAATATGTCCGGCAGGAAAAGGCCGGTGCTGACAAGGCAGCGCTGGAGCAGTTCACGCTCGGCAGCCTGCGCAAGGCAGTTTTTGACGGTGATACGGTCAACGGCAGCCTGATGGCCGGGCAGGCGGCGGGTCTTTTGCATGAGGTCCGCCCCGTTGCACAAATTCTGGACGAGATGGTGTCCGGTGCGCGTCAGTGCATTGCAGCCCTGACGCTCTAAGGAGGTTTTTGCATGAAGCTTGCTTTTTTATACGCAGGTCAGGGCAGCCAGCACCCCGGCATGGGTACGGATCTCTACGATGCCTGTCCCGAGTTCCGCGCAGCCTTTGATGAGGCGGCTGCCGCTGTTGATTTTGACTTACAAGAGGTCTGCTTTACCGATGCAGCGGGTGTGCTGAACGAAACCCAGTACACCCAGCCCTGCATGACCGCCTTTGCAGGCGGCGTCACCGCCGTGCTGCGCGCTGCCGGCATCACACCAGACTACGCTGCCGGTCTTTCGCTCGGCGAATACTCAGCGCTGGCCTGCGCGGGCGTATTTGATGCCCGTACCGCCGTTGCACTGACGGCCTTCCGCGGGAAAGCCATGGCTGCAGCCGCAGCCGGGCGCAGCTGCGGCATGACCGCTGTGCTGGGCCTGGACTGCAATGCCCTGCAGCGCTGCTGCGATGTCGCTGCCGATGCAGGCGTTGTACAGATCTGCAACTACAACTGCCCCGGCCAGCTGGTCATTGGCGGCGATCAGGCCGCTGTCGACAAGGCCGCCGCACTGGCTGCACAGGCCGGTGCGAAGCGCTGCCTGCCGCTGAAGGTGAGCGGGCCCTTCCACACCGCCCTGATGCAGCCGGCCGGGGATGCCCTGCGGGAAAAATTCAAGACCGTGTCCTTTGCACCGATGCAGTGTCCGGTGCTTTTCAACTGTCTGGGCCGCGAAAAGGATGCTGCCGACACGATCCCTTCCCTGCTGGAAAAGCAGGTACATTCCGCCGTCCGCTGGGAGGATACCGTCCGCCGTCTGGCTGATCTGGGCGTAGATACGGCCATCGAGATCGGTCCCGGCAAAGCCCTGACCGGCTTTGTGAAAAAGACAGTCGGCAGCGCGATTGCCTGTTATCCCGTGGAGACCGCTGCCCAGCTGCAGCAGCTTATCCGCACATTACAAGGAGCGTGAGCCCATGGTACAAAGCGAAACACCGCGCCGTGCCGCACTGGTGACCGGCGGGGCGCGCGGTATTGGCCGCGCCGCCTGTCTGGCACTGGCTGCCGAGGGCATGGATATTGCCGTCAACTATGCCGGCAGCGCCGCAGCAGCCGAACAGACCGCCGCTGACTGCCGCGCACTCGGCGTACAGGCAGTGGTCCTGCAGGCAGATGTGCGCCGCCCAGAGGCCTGCAAGCAGCTCATCGAGGATGCAGCCGCCGCCTTCGGGCGGCTGGATGTGCTGGTCAACAATGCGGGCGTCACCGCCGACAAGCTGCTGCTGCAGATGACAGAGGCCGATTTTGATACCGTCATCGAGACCAATTTAAAGGGCGCTTTCTTCTGCACAAAGGCCGCCGCCCGCCTGATGATGCGCCAGCGGTACGGCCGCATTATCAGCGTCAGCAGCGTAGTGGGCCTGCACGGCAACGCGGGTCAGGCAAACTACGCCGCCAGCAAGGCAGGGCTTATCGGCCTGATGAAGAGCGTTGCGAAGGAATACGCCTCCCGCGGCGTGACGGCCAACACCGTTGCGCCGGGCTTTATCACGACCGATATGACGGCAGCCATGCCGGAGGCTGCCCGCGCCGCCGCAAACGCCGCCATCCCGATGGGCAAGCCCGGCCGCCCCGAGGATGTTGCTGCCGCCATTGCCTTTCTGGCAGGAGAACGCGCCGGGTACATCACCGGACAGCTGCTCTGCATAGACGGCGGCATGGGAATGTGAGGTTAGCTATGAACAGCAATAACAAACGCAGAGTCGTCATAACCGGTCTTGGCACAGTCAACCCGACCGGCAGCACCGTGAAGGAAAGCTGGGCCGCCGTCAAGGCTGGCCGCTGCGCCGTGGGGCCGATCACCGCCTTTGATACGGCAGATTTCAAGGTCAAGCTGGCTGCTGAGGTCAAGGACTTTGATCCGAACACTCGTCTTGACCGCCGCGAAGCCCGCAAGATGGCTCGCTTCACCCAGTTTGCCGTGGCCGCCGCCATCGAAGCGATTCAGGACAGCGGCCTTGTCTTGGAAAACATCGACCGCACACGGTTCGGCGTGATCCTCTCCAGCGGCATCGGCGGCTTGCCCACCATCGAGGCCGAGCATACCCGCGGCCTGCAAAAGGGCTTTGAGCGTGTCAGCCCCTATTTTGTGCCGATGTCCATCGGCAATATGGCCGCCGGGCAGACAGCCATCCTGTTCGGCCTGCAGGGCATCTGCAGCTGCCCCACGACCGCCTGTGCCGGCGGCACCAACGCCATCGGCGATGCCTTCCACCGTATCCGGGACGGCTATGAGGACCGTATGCTCTGCGGCGGCACAGAAAGCTGCATCAGCCCGCTGGGTGTCGGCGGCTTTGCCAGCATGAAGGCCCTCAGCACTGCAGAGGATCCGGCTCGCGCCTCGATCCCGTTCGACGCAGAGCGCAGCGGCTTTGTGATGGGTGAGGGCAGCGGCGTACTGCTGCTTGAGGAACTGGACGCTGCCCGGGCGCGCGGTGCCAAAATCTACGCCGAGATCGTAGGCTACGGCACCAACTGCGACGCCTACCACTTCACGGCGCCCGCGCCGGACGGTGTCGGCGGTGCCGCCTGCATGCGGCTGGCATTGGCGGACGGCGGTGTGGCCCCCGAGCAGATCGGGTATATCAACGCTCACGGCACCTCCACCCACCTGAATGACAGCTGCGAGACCGCTGCCATCAAGTCGGTGTTCGGTGACCATGCCTACCGGCTGGCCGTATCCTCCACCAAATCCATGACCGGGCATCTGCTGGGCGGTGCCGGCGGTGTGGAGGGTGTTTTCACCGCGCTGGCTCTGTACGATGGCTTTTTGCCGGCCACTGTAAACCTGCAGACGCCTGACCCTGCGCTGGATCTTGATTATATCCCCAACACGGGCCGAAATGTGCAGGTGGACTACGCTATCAGTGACAGCCTTGGCTTTGGCGGGCATAACGCCTGCATCGTCTTAAAACGCTGGGAGGATAACCATGAAGATCACCCCCAATGACCCGCCGCGCACGCTGACGGCAGCGGAAATCGAAGCGATTCTGCCGCACCGCTCCCCTTTTGCACTGGTGGATAAGATCACCGATTACACCCCCGGCCAGTGGGCGCGCGGCATTAAATGCGTGACGCGCACCGAGCCGTTCTTTCAGGGGCATTTCCCCGGCCGGCCGATCATGCCCGGCGTGCTGATCCTTGAGGCTTTAGCCCAGACCGGTGCCGTAGCAGCGCTGAGCCTGCCCGAGAATCAGGGTAAGCTTGCTTTGTTCGGCGGTGTTAAAAACGCCCGGTTTCGCCGTCAGGTCGTGCCCGGCGATGTGCTGACGCTGGAATGTGAGCTGGTAGAGCAGCATGGGCCGATCGGCATAGGCAAGGCCACCGCATGGGTAGGCAATGAGCGTGCCGCGAATGCAGAGCTGACTTTTGTGATTGCAGATGCCTGAGGACTGGTTTTGCGCGGCGCATTGTGGTATAATAAAGCCATTAACCAACAGGAGGATACGCGCCATGCTGGATCAGGCTTTCGGTCAGGTGTACACAAAATTCAAGCTGCATTTTTATAAGCAGATCTTCAGCCGGTTTGAGGACCGCGAGGCCACCCTTACGACCGTGGAGTCCTTTTGCATGGAGGTCATTACGGCTTTGGGGGAACCGACCATCGCCCAGTTCAGCCACATGATGAATCTGTCCACCCCCAACGCCGCCTATAAAATCAATTCCCTTGTCAAAAAAGGCTATGTGGAGCGTATCCGCTCCACCGCCGACAAGCGGGAATATCACCTGCGGCCGACCCAGAAATATCTGGATTACTACAATATCAGCTATTCCTACCTGCATCTCGTCATGGCACGCGCCAAAAAGCGCTTTGCCCCCGAGGATCTTGCCCGGCTGGAGGATATGCTGCGCATCGTCTCCGATGAGCTGATGCCGGAGATCCCGCTGCCCGAGCTCAAGACCTGAGGCATCGCGGGCCGTTTATTACCGCGGCTTGACAGACATGCTATAATTAAAAAAGAGCTTTTTCCGTTTCTTTATCAAACGGAAAAGGCTCTTTTTTTGTTTGGGAGGTTCTTATGAAGAAAAAATTCAGCACCGAGCTTGCCTATGTTCTGGGCATTGTATTGGTAGCTTGGGGTGTTGTTTTGATGGAGAAAGCTGATTTCGGTGTCTCTATGGTGGTTGCACCCGCCTACCTGCTGTACCGGTGGTTGTCACCCGCATGGCACTTTTTCACCTTTGGCATGGCTGAGTACTGCCTGCAGGCCGTGCTGCTGCTCGCCATGAGTCTATTGCTGCGGCGTTTTCGCATATCGTATCTGTTTTCTTTTGTTACTGCGGTCGTTTACGGCGTTGTGCTGGACGCGCTTATGTTTCTTGGGACGATGCTCCCATCCGGCGGCATTGCACTGCGGGGTATCTACTATGCGGCGGGGATGCTTTTCTGCGCCGCAGGTGTTTCTGCAATGTTCCACACCTATATTTCGCCGGAGGTCTATGAGCTGTTCGTGAAGGAGGTATCCGCCCATTTCGGTGTTGATATTAACCGTTTTAAAACCGGATACGACTGCGCAAGCTGCCTTCTCGGCGTTGCGATGAGCTTTCTTGCCTTCGGCCCTTGGCATTTTGTGGGCGTAAAATGGGGCACGATCCTCTGCGCACTCATCAATGGCTGGATCATCGGCCAATTCTCCGCGTTTTATGAAAAGCACTGGACCTTCTACGACCGCTTTCCCCTGCGGAAATATTTTGTGCCGGATGCAGCGCAGCCTTCTGCGCAGCGTTAATCGGCTTTCCCTCTTACTGAACTTATACGGCATAGCGCCCATGCAGTGGTTCTGCCGCAAAAGCGGAAAAAGCAAATTTACCCCAAAGGATATTGCCGCTATGAAAGCCACCGCTGCCCTGAAAGCCGCCGACCGCAACCCCTATTCGTGGAACATGGAGTTTTACGAATACCCGGATGGCAGCGGCTACGAGGGACGCTTTACCAAATGCGGCATCTGTGTGCTGATGAAGGAACTGGGGCTGTACGACCTAACCCCTGCTTTGTGCCATCTGGATTACACCATGAGCGAAGCGGGCGGTGTGACAAATTTTGTGCGGCAGTATACCCTTGCCTCCGGCGGACCTTACTGCGACTGCGGGTACAAAAAGAAGAATAAATAGGGGGAGCGCACGATGCTTGTCAAGTCGATAACAGAGGAAGAAATTTACGGTATCGGTCATGCTTTCAGCTATTATGACTACGGAGAGGAAACGGGATTGTCTGCCGCCTTTTCCGGGAAAGAAGCCACGGCAAACTATATCTGTGCGTATGGACATCGGCGAAAAATGTTTTTTACATAACGTATGGAGTTGATTTCATTGCAGAGGTATTCCTTTGTGCAATGATTTTATTTAGTGACACAGGTGCTCAACCTGCCGCTTGCGAAACTTACGATTTTACGCTGTTATTACAATCCATAAACACAAAGGCTGAAATGTAAATAACACATCGGCTGTCATCATGGATCTTGCATAGTAATCCGTCATCCTGTCCACCTCCGGATGTTGCGGCATGGAGAGGATGAACGCGCCGAGCATTGCGCAGTTGACGATGTTCATCTTGAAGCGGTCCGCTTTTTCAAACTCCGGCAAACCAGCAATGATCTGCCGGTATTGTGGCTTTGCCTTTTTCGTGATAGCTCTTGCGGTGGCTGCATCATAGCCCAGCACAGCGGTCAGCTGCTTTTGAAAGGAACCGGCAAACAGCACCCACATTCCAAAGGGCATTCCAGCGTATTTCATTGCAGATACCTCCCGGCTTCCGCTTCCAGTGCCTGCCACACCGGGTAGGTTGCGCCGTTCGCATCGAAAAATTTCTTAAGATCCCGGTTCAGCGCACTCATTTCATCGATGGCGTTCATGGCGTGGTCGGAGGCGCAGAGCTTGCCCAGCGAGGTGGCACACATCAGCTTGAAAAAGCGCAGGCAGGTCTTGCGGTATTTTTCCCCTTCAAAGTCTGCATCCTCCTTGGGCAGAATGGTGTGCCCGGCATCTCGGATGGCGCGGTATCCCT
>UQGL01000033.1 GCA_900540595.1 uncultured Oscillospiraceae bacterium | reverse complement strand
TCGGAGCGCAACCGCCGCTTGCGGCGGCTCTTGGCGCGGAGATCCGCCGGAGCGGCGCTTAAGCCGTCAGGCGGGAATTGTGCGGTGTTGCCTAAGATAAAGTGCCATGCTATGTTGCATCCGCCCGCGGTGCGTCGAGGACGCTGCCCTCTGTAATCGAATCCGATACTTTATATAAATAAGGAGTATTCTTATGCGTTATTGCAAAAAATGTACGATGCCCGACACCCGCCCCGGTATTACCTTTGATGCCGAGGGCGTCTGCAGTGCCTGCCGCCACTATGAATCCCGCAAAAATGTGGACTGGGATGCCCGCTTTAAGGAGTTCGAGGCCTACTGCGACAAGTACCGCGGCATGAACGGCCCCGGCGGCTACGACTGCGCGGTTGCCGTCTCCGGCGGCAAGGACAGCCACTTTCAGGTCTGGATGCTGAAAGAGGTCATGCACATGAACCCGATTCTGTTCAGCGTCGAGGACAACTTCCCCATGACGCAGGCGGGTATCCACAACCTCAAGAACATCAGCGAGGAATTCGGCTGCACGATCATCTCCTGCAAGCCCAACATCAAGGTGCAAAAGACGCTGATGCGCAAATTCTTCGAGAAATACGGCAAGCCGACCTGGTATGTTGACCGCCTGATCTACACTTTCCCGCTGCACATGGCGGCCAAATTCAACACCCCCATGCTCTGCTACGGCGAGAACGTCAGCTTTGAGTACGGCGGCAACGCCGACAAGGAGACCTACTCCGCCATGGGCCAGATCGAGAACGGCGTTGCTGTGGGTATGCCGATGGAGGAGCTGCTGGGCGACGGCGTGACCGAGAAAGACCTCTCTCTGACGCTGGCCCCCAGCGCCGAGGAGCGCGCCAAGCTCGACCCGTTCTACATGAGCTATTTTGTGCCGTGGAACAGCTACAAGAATTACCAGATCGCCAAGGCGCACGGCTTCCACGACCTGACCCATGAGTGGGACCGCACCCACCATGCCGAGAATTTCGACCAGATCGATTCCCGCGCCTATCTGGTACACAGCTGGCTGAAGTACCCGAAGTTCGGTCACGCTGCTGCAACCGACTACACCGCCCGCTATATCCGTTACGGCATGATGACCCGCGAGGAGGCCATCCCCATCATCAAGGAACGCGATGGCAAGCTGGATCCGCTCTGCGTGCGCGATTTCTGCGACTTCTGCGGCTATACCGAGAGCGAGTTCTGGGCCATCATGGACAAGTTCTACAACCGCGACCTGTTCGAGAAGAATGACTGCGGCGAGTGGCAGCTCAAGCACCCCATCTGGGAGGAGAATAAATAATGGTACGGCATGTCATTCTTTGGAAGCTGAAGGAAATGCCCGAGGCCGAGAAGGCCGCCGTCAAGGCCGGCATCAAGACAGGGCTTGAGGGGCTGGCCGGCCAGATCCCCGGCCTGCTGGAAGTCCATGTCTACACCGAGGCGCTGCCCAGCTCCGCGAATGCGGACCTGATGCTGGACACGACCTTCACCGATGCCGAGGCACTGAAGGGCTACTCCACCCACCCGGCGCATGTCGCTGTAGCCAACGGCAAGGTGAGACCGTACACCGCGGTAAGGACTTGTTTGGATTTTACGGTATAATGCAATAAATAAAATGTAGGGGCGGATTCCATATCCGCCCGTGGACGCTTCCGCAGCCGCGGACTCTGCGGGCGCATATAGAATGCGCCCCTACGGTATAACGGAGGAATAATCATGACCACCCTCATCCGCGGCGGTCTCGTCCATGACGCTGTTCACCGCGACGCCTGTAAGGCTGACATTCTGCTGGCCGACGGCAAAATTGCCGCCATCGGAACCGATTTGACCGCCCCGGCGGATGCTGCTGTGTTTGACGCCGATGGGTTGGAGGTTTATCCCGGTTTTGTCGATGCCCACACCCATATCGGCCTTGATGGCTATGGGATCGGGTACGAGGGCTGCGACTACAACGAGATGAACGACATCTGGACGCCGCAGCTGCGCGCGATCGACGGCATCAACCCGCGTGACCCTTCGCTGGCGGACGCGCGCCGGGCCGGCGTGACCTGCGTCTGCACCGGCCCGGGCAGCGCCAATGTGCTTGGCGGCACCTTTCTGGCCATGAAAACCGTGGGCGATCGCGTGGACAAAATGGTCGTGCGAGACCCGGTTGCCATGAAATGTGCCTTCGGCGAGAACCCCAAGCGCTGCTACCGCGACAAGTGCGATTCCACCCGCATGTCCACGGCGGCGTTCCTGCGCGGCGCGCTGATGCAGGCGCGGGACTACGGCGCCCGCAAGCAGGCGGCCAACGGCGATATAACCAAAATGCCCGCCTACAACCAGAAGCTCGAGGCCCTGCTGCCGGTGCTGGCGCGTGAGATCCCCCTGAAGGCCCACGCCCATCAGGCCAACGACATCTTCACGGCGCTGCGCATCGCGCGGGAGTTCAACCTGCGCCTGACGCTGGAGCATGTGACCGAGGGCCACCTGATTGTGGACGAACTGGCACGGGAGAAGGATGTGCCGATGGCGGTCGGCCCCAGCCTGACGTTTGCCAGCAAGTTTGAGCTGCAGAACAAATCCTGGTCCACCCCTGCGGTGCTGACTGCAGCGGGCTGCCATGTCTCCATTATCACCGACAGCTCAGTCATCCCGCAGCAGTATCTGCCGCTCTGCGCCGGTATGGCCATCAAGGCGGGCATGGACCCGTTCGATGCGCTGAAGGCCATCACCCTCAACCCGGCGGAGCATATCGGCGTAGCCGACCGCGTCGGCTCGCTGGAGGTGGGCAAGGACGCGGACGTCGTCATCACGAACGGCTGCCCCTTCGAGGTCATGACCGAGGTGAAGGCAGTCTTTATTGACGGGGCGCGTATCGAGCAGACATGATTAGTGGAAAGGATCGTAGAGGTCATGCGTTTGCCAAAACAACCGCTGCAATGCCCCACAATGGCTACCGCCGGAAATGTACTGACACTGGCAGCGCTGCTGCTGCCGCCGCTTTACATGCCGAATGGTTATGTTGGGCTGGTGGGTGCTAAATTTCATCTACTGCTGTGGCTGGCAGGGATTGGATGTGCTTTGCTGCTTTGCTGCCTGCAAAAAAGCCTGCGCAGGAATGAGCATCCGGCAAAGCAGGCGCAAATTGCCGGTCTGCCGCTGTTGCTGCTCTGCTTAAGCTACACAGTAGCATGGCTTTTTGCGGAGAATCCTGCCGTGGCTTTGTGGGGATTGCAGGGGCGCTACAACGGCCTTATCATGCTGTTGGCCTGTACGGTGCTGTACTTTGCAGTACAGCTGACAGGCGGCGGGATTCCGGCTGCATGGTTCGGACGGCTGTTGGCAGGAGCAGGATGTGCTGTTACGCTGCTGTGCGGGATGAACTTCTTTATGGTTGACCCGTTGGATGCCTATTACAGCTTTTTGCCTGAAAGCGGGGAGCTGTTCCTCGGTACAGTGGGCAACATCAATTTTTATGGGGCGTTTCTTGACCTTTGCCTGCCTATTGCCGTGTGGGAGCTTTTGGTGACACCAGACAGCGATTCGGCACGGCTATGGGGCGCGGCATCGGTTTGTCTGGGGGCAGGCCTTGTGGTTGCAGGCAGTGATGCGGCCTGGCTGGGGGCTGTAAGTGCGGTGGCGGTGCTTTGCATGGCGCGGCGCATTACAGCCGGGCGGCTTTCCCGGCTGGCCTATGCTGCGGCCGTCTGGGCACTTTGCACAGGAACAATGGGTTTGCTGGCTCGCTTGCTGCCTGCCCGCGCAGAGTGGCGTACCGTGTCGAAATTTGTTACACAGCCGATGGTGGCGCTTATACTGGCTGCGGTGTGCTTTGTCACTGGCGGTCTGCTGCGCCGACGGCCTAAGGTAAACAGCTGGCGTGCTGTGCGCGTGCTGGCTGTCGCGGCCGTGGTGCTGGCCGCTGTTCTGGTGCTGCTTGCCAATTTTACCGTGGTGCTGCCGCAGCCGTTGACAAGGCTGTTGTTCTTTGATGACCAGTGGGGCTCCAACCGGGGCTTTGCATGGAAGCGGCTTTGGACGGTATGGAAGGATGATTTGACACCGTTACAGATGCTCTTTGGATTAGGCGGCGATGCTGCCAATGCACGGCTGAACATAGATGACTACTCTGTCAAATATATGATGCTGCTCAACGGTGATGTTTTTGACTCGGCCCATAACGAGTATCTGCAGCACCTGATCTGTGGAGGGGCAGTTGGGCTGACTTCCTGGCTGGCCTTTCTGGGATTACATGTCCGCCGCGGACTGCGGACAGCGCCGGGGCTTGCCGCAGCAATCCTTGGGTATGCAGTACAGGCATTTTTCAGCATCAGCATGCCGGGCGTACTGCCTCTGGTGTTTGTGCTGGCGGCGCTCTGCGTAAAGCCGCAGCCGCTGGCTGCCCGCGGGTGGTATCGCAGCCTTTTGGGATTGGTAATGGCTGCCCCGCCGATACTGCTGCTGTCGGCAGTCTAAAGCTTTGCTGTTATGGCAGAATAAAAGTGAATAATTGGTGAAAATGTCCATTGACAAAAGTAACCGGGGGGGGGTATACTCTCATTAGACTATATGGCTTGTGAATGCAGCCATTTAAATTATGAGAGGAGTCCTACCCGAAATGAAAAAGTTTCTTTCTATGGTTTGCGCAGTAGCGCTGGCTGCCCTGTGCGCCGTGCCTGCCTTCGCTGAGGCTACGCCCGGTGAGGCTGCTAACACGGCTGCCACAAGTATTACTGCCGAAAACGCATCTACAGAAAAAGGTGCAAGCCTTGCGAAGAGCATTGCTGATTACTACACCGCCAACCCCACCGTGCCTGTAACCAAGCAGAACGCCAACGCAGCTGCGACCGTTATTAATGCCCACGCGGACAAGGCTATCGCGAACGGCTCTTTTGATAAGGACACCATCAAGAAGGTATATCCCAGCACGGGGAGCGTTACCAATGCCGTTGCTGTCCAGACAATCGAGAAGAGTCAGATTTCTAATCTTTCCCTGACGAAGAAGGATGACAATACGCTGGTACTGTCTGCTACTTGGACCGGTACGCAGCCGTCTGCGGGTGCCAACATTGCCGTCTATGGTATGGATACCAGCGCAGCTTACCAGATCGTCTTTGTGGATGATGCCGGAAACCGTACAACGATTGATTCTGTATCCAAGGTTGCTGACGGCGTGGTCGTTTTCTGGGTTCCCCACTTCTCTACCTATGAGATCGTAAAGGTCAGCGCTGTTGCAGATACAGCCCCGGCAGCCGCTGCTTCGGCTACCACCACGGTTGACGCTGCTGCTGTTGATGCTCAGTTCTATACCTGCAAGGCCTGCGGTTACCACAACTGGACTGGCACTGTGGGCGGCTACAAGTGCGACCACTGCGGCCACATCGAGGCGAAGGATCTGAGCAGCTACCCCAATGTCAAGGGCACTGCTACGCTGCCCACTGCCACCTCTGCTGCTGCCTCCAACAACATCATCAAGGCGACCGGTGCTGATATGAGTATGGTCGTTCTGGCTGTTCTGGCTCTGGCTGCCGCTCTGGTTGCCGGTTTCGCCTGCATCGTTCGCAAGCAGGGTCTCGGCAAGTAAAAATAAGGAAACATGCTGCTTATGAAGAGTTCTGATTCTCACAAAGCAGTGCATGCACACGGCAAGAGAAAGAACCTGGTTCTTTCTCTTGTTTTTTGTGTGGCTGCACTCTGCGTAGTGCTTCTCGTGCTGGTGGGGCCGGGCCGTATGCTGGCTGGTGCGGCGGCACGCTCCGGCGTTGAGACCGCGCTGCCCGCATCGGTGGCGGCGGTGTCTGATGCCCAGCCCACCGCGGCCCCGGAGCAAACGCCCGTCCAGCCCGAGACTGTCAACATCAATGATTTCGGCGGCTACCCCGCGGCGGGGGATGCTTTGGGTGAAATCACGATTTCCGGCACATCGGTGGACTGCACGATTTACTACGGTGACGAAGATCCCCAGCTGGACACGGGCGCGGGCATCTATACCGGCGGCAAGATCCCCGGTGAGGGTGGCACGATTCTGGTGGCTGGCCACACGGCAACCTATTTCCGCGATTTTGAGCATGCTCAGAACGGTGCAATGATTACCGTCACCACCGCCTACGGCACCTACACCTACGAAATCACGGATATGCGCGTGGCCAACGCCAACGATACCTCCGCCTATGACATGGATGCGCCGGAGGAAAATATTATCCTGTACACCTGCTACCCGCTGGGACAGGTGTCCCTGACGGATATGCGTTATTTTATCTACGGCAAGTATGTCAGCGGTCCGCGGCTGGAGGGGCTGTCTTGAGCCGCCCCGGCAAGCAGGCTGCAGCCGCTCGGCTGGCTGTGGCTGTTCAGCTGGTAGGCAGTGTCTGTGCGCTTTTGCTGGCGGTCTGTCTGGCGCTGTCCTTTACGCTCCTGCGGGAAGGACATTTTGCCGCCTGTCTGAAAAAATCCGGTTATCTGGACACCGTCCACGCTGCTGTGTTGGACACCTGCAGTCAGTACGCTGCTGCCATTGGAACGACTGCCGATCCGCTTGCCAACGCCATAACACCTGACGCTGTGTACGCAGGCGTGATGCACCGCGCCGACAGTCTGTGGCATGGCAGTACCAACGATGAGACCGACCCCTTTGGCAGTCTGATTACAACCTATCAGAACACCGTTGCGCCAGAGCCGCCTACTTACGATGGCTACCGCATTTTACAGTATAACTGCCAAATGGAGTGGCAGAGTGCGATGGCAACGCCGTTTTCGGCGGCGCTGAGTATGGTACTGCAATACCGGGGCATTGTGGCCATTGCCATGTATCTCTCCGGCCTGTTGCTTATGGGCTGCATTGCATTGCAATATCTGTTGGCCGACCGGTGGCGTATGTTTTGCAGTGGGCTGCTGCGTATGGCGGATGGCTGCCTGGGAGCAGGTGTCATACTGGCGCTGTGGCTGACCTTTGGCAGCGGATATCGCAGCTGGACTGCGGCAGGGGATATCGGTTATACATTGTTCTGTCAGTGGTTCGGCGCATTCGCTCTGGCGGTGGCAGGCTGTGCGGCAGCGGTATCAGCTGTGCCGGTGCTGTTGGTTCTATGGGTTTGCGCCCAGTTCCGCCGTGCGAAATCTGCCTGATGCCCTCTTGCATCCCGTACAAAACTGTGCTATAATACCCTTATACGGCAAAGGCGCCGTCTGATAGCATTGCTATCGGACGGCGCCTTTTCATTTTGATACAGAGCCGATTGGAGTGTAAAGAATATGGAAAAGATTCCCCGCCATGTGGACATTGATTACAGCAAATACGCCCCCGATATCCCGGAGGACCAGCGGGAGGCCTACTATGGTCTGCCCAAGCATGTGCAGTTCTGCAAAGAGTGCGTGATGAGCAACCAGAAGCCGAACTCCTGCTATGAGTTTGAGCATACGATCAAATCAATCAAAAAGACGATGGTCATTCAGGAGGACGGGGTCTGCGATGCCTGCCACGCCTGCCATAACAAGGCCAACGGTCACATCGACTGGGCGCTGCGCGAAAAGGAGCTGCGCGAGCTGTGCGACCAGTACCGCAAAAACGATGGCAGCTATGACTGTCTGGTGCCCGGCTCCGGCGGTAAGGACAGCTTCTACGCCGCCCACCTGCTGAAGTACAAATACGGCATGCACCCGTTGACCGTCACGTGGGCACCCCACATGTACACCCCGTGGGGCTGGGAGAACATGCAGGCGTGGATCCATGCGGGCTTTGACAACTACCTGTGTACCCCCAACGGCATGACCCACCGCCTGCTGACCCGTCTGGCCACGGAGAACCTGTTCCATCCGTTCCAGCCGTTCATCCTCGGGCAAAAGCAGCTTGCGCCGAAGATGGCCGCGAAATTCGGCATCCCGCTGGTGTTCTACGGTGAGAACGAGGCCGAGTTCGGCAACCCCATCGCCGACAACAACTCCGCGCTGCGCGATGAGCATTTCTTTGCCGTGAACGACTACGACCACATTTATCTGGGCGGCGTCAGTCTGCGCCAGCTGGAGGAAGACTACAAGGTGGACAAGGCCGACCTTGCCATCTATCTGCCGAGTGAGACCTCCAACCTTGAGAAAAACCACATTCAGGTGCGGTATCTGGGCTACTACGAAAAGTGGCATCCGCAGGGGGCGTACTACTACAGCGTCGAGCACGGCGGCTTCCGCCCCGCGCCGGAGCGCACGCAGGGCACCTACTCCAAGTACAACTCCATTGATGATAAGATCGACGATTTCTTCTACTACACGACCTACATCAAGTACGGCATCGGCCGCACCACCTACGATGCCGCGCAGGAGATCCGCAACGAGGAGATCACGCTGGACGAGGGCAAGGCGCTCTGCAAGAAGTTTGACGGCGAGTACCCCGACCGCTTTGAAAAAGAGATCTTTAAGTATCTGTCGCTGGATCGCCAGCATTTCCCGTGGGCCAGCCAGCTGTTTGAGCAGCCCCGGATGGACCGCGATTACTTTATGGATCTGGCTGACCGGTTCCGCTCTCCCCACATCTGGAAGTGGGAAGACAACATGTGGAAGCTGCGCTACACCCCCTACGAGGGCGACAGCGAGGTGCTGTGGGGCGACCCGAGAGGCACGCACCATGAGATTTGAATAAAAAGGCTTCCCCTTGGGGGAAGCTGTCCGCGAAGCGGACGGATGAGGGGCGGACTTTCCGCGGCAGCCCGTTTGCGGGCAATCGCGGCACACGCGCCCCTCATCCGACCTCGCTTCGCTCGGTCGCCTTCTCCCCCGGGAGAAGGCTTTAACGAGGTTCACTTATGCAAAAAAAAATACGACTGATCGCCCGTCTTGATGTCAAAGACACCAACCTTGTCAAGGGCATCCAGCTGGAGGGGCTGCGCAAGCTGGGCGACCCGAACAGCTTTGCGAAAGCATACTATGAGCAGGGCATTGACGAGCTGCTCTACATAGACATTGTGGCAAGCCTGTACAACCGCAATAATCTGAGTGATATTGTGCGCAAAACAGTCGATGATGTGTATATTCCTGTCTGCGTGGGCGGCGGCCTGCGCAGCGTTGAGGATGTGCGCCACATCCTGTCGATGGGGGCGGACAAGGTTGCGATCAACACGGCAGCCATCAAGCGGCCTGCGCTCATCACCGAGGTGGCCGAGGCCTTCGGCAGCCAGTGCATGGTGCTGTCCATTCAGGCCAAGCGCAGCCGTACATGGCCCGGCAAGTGGGAGGCCTACTACGACAACGGCCGCGCCCACTCCGGCTACGATGTGGTCGAGTGGGCCAAGCGCGGTGTGGCGCTGGGCGCGGGCGAGATCCTGCTGACCAGCGTGGACTGCGAGGGGCTGCAGCAGGGCATGGATCTGGAGCTTATCAAGGCTGTGACCAGTGCTGTGAATGTGCCGGTCATCTGCGGCGGCGGTGTGGGCTGCGGCGATGACATTGTAGATGCTGCGCGGGCCGGTGCGGACGCCGTGGCCTGTGCTGCGGTGCTGCATTACAAAAAAGAGACCGTGCAGGAGCTGAAGGATGACATCCGCGCGGGCGGTGTGGAGGTGCGTAGGGTATGAAGGTGACGATCATGGATTACGGCCTGTCCAACCTGCTCAGCGTGCAGCATGCCTTTGCACGCTTCGGGGCGGAAACGCTGCTGACGAGTGACCCGGCGGAGGTGCTGCGCGCCGATGCGCTGGTGCTGCCGGGGGTCGGGGCGTTCCGGGACGGCATGGCCGGGCTGGAAAAGTTGGGCCTGATCGAGCCGATCCGGCAGAAGGCCGCTGCCGGTACGCCGCTGCTGGGTATCTGCCTTGGTATGCAGATGCTGTTTGACGAGTCGGAGGAATTCGGCCTGCATAAGGGGCTGGGGCTGATCCCCGGCCGGGTAGTCAAAATCCCCGGTACCGATGCGGACGGCTGCCCCCAGCGGGTGCCGCACATCAGCTGGGAGCCGCTCTATCCCGGCGGGGGCCGCGCTGATTTTGCCGGCACCGCGCTGGCGCAGCTGCGCGCAGGGGAGGAGTGCTATTTCATCCACAGCTATGAGGCAAAGCCCCTGCAGGACGCGGACTGTCTGGCCTACACGACCTACGGCGGGCGGCAGATCTGCGCCGCCGCCACCCACGGCAGCGTCCTCGGCTGCCAGTTCCACCCGGAAAAATCGGGCGAGGTCGGGCTAAAGATCATTGAGGAGTTTTTGAAGTCGGCCGAACGGTAGGGGCCGGGCATGCCCGGCCCGCGGCTTTCCCGTAAAAGCCCTTTTGCCGTACCGTGGAGGGCCGGACATGTCCGGCCCCTACAGTGCAATCATCTGCAACGCCCTGCGCGATTCTGCGCAGGGCGTTGCTTTTTCCTCTGCGATACGCTATAATGTATTTTGTATAAATGTGCAAAGGGGAATGAACCATGTCCGTTGATCTGCTTGTCGGCTCCACCGGGTTCGTGGGGGGCAATCTGGCGGCAAAGCATACATTTGCCGCGGCCTGCCACAGCAGCGATATTGCCGCGCAGTACGGCACCCGGCCGGAGCTTTGTGTCTACGCCGGGGTGCCCGCCGCTATGTTTTTGGCCAACGCGGACCCGGAGGCAGACCTTGCCGTGATGCGCGCCGCGCGGGAAAACCTGCGCAGGATCGCGCCGAAGGAGCTGGTGCTGATCTCCTCCATCGCCGTCTGGCCGGACAGCCGCGGCAAATATGAGGACGATACCCCCCTGCCTGACGGGCTGCCCGCCTACGGCAAAAACCGCCTGCAGTTGGAAAACTGGGTGCGCGAGGATTTCCCCGAGGCCCTCATCGTCCGCCTGCCGGCGCTCTACGGCGCGGGACTGAAGAAAAACTTCCTCTTTGACCTGCACACCATCACACCGGCCATGCTGCACCCGGAGAAATATGCCGAGCTGGCGTCGAAATCCGACCTTGTCAAGACGGCGTACACGCTGGCGGACAACGGCTTTTACAAACTGAACGGCACGGCCGACCGCGCCGCGCTCAAGCAGTTCTTTGCGCACAACGACTTTAACGCGCTGGCGTTCACCGATTCCCGCAGCCGCTACCAGTTCTACGATCTGGGGCGGCTCTGGTCCGACATCGGCAAGGCCCGCGCCGCAGGCATAAAAATGTTGCACCTCTGCACGCCGCCGGTTTCGGCTGCCGAGGTCTACACCGCCGTCACCGGGCAAACCGACTGGCACAATGAGCTGGCCAAGCCGCCGTTTGACTACGACCTGCGCAGCCGTTATGCGCAGCTGCTGGGCGGCAGCGGGGCGTATCTCTGCACCAAACAAGAGGAACTGGACGATATTACGCGCTTTCTGCGCGACTGGAGGGATTGACCCATGCCGAACTATCAGCTTTCCATCTCCAACATTGCATGGCATAAGGAGGATGACGAGGCGGTCTACACAGCCATGCAGCAGGCAGGCTTTACCGGTCTGGAACTGGCCCCGACCCGCATTTTCTCCGAAACACCGTATGAGAACCTGACGAGCGCGCTCTTGTTCGGCGGTTACCTCAAAAACCGCTGGGGCTTCTCGGTGCCCAGCCTGCAAAGCATCTGGTACGGGCAGCAGGGCAATATCTTCAACGCCGCCGACACCGAGCCGCTGCTTGACTACACGGCGCAGGCGTTCCAGTTTGCCCACAGCCTGAACTGCCCCTCGCTGGTGTTCGGCTGCCCCAAAAACCGTATGCGCCCGCTGGGCGGCAGCGATGCCACGGCCGAGGCCTTTTTTATGCAGGCTGGCAACCTTGCGGCGCGGTATGGGGTGCATCTGGCGCTGGAGGCCAACCCCCCGATGTATACAAACTACCTGAACAACACGGCAGACGCCTTTGCGCTGGTCAAGCGGCTTGACAATCCCGGCCTGTCCGTAAACCTCGACCTGTCCACCGTGCTGGCGCAGGGCGAAAAGCTGCAGAGCTTTATTGACGACATGCAGTATGTCAGCCATGTACATATCAGTGAGCCGGGTCTGGCCCCCATCGAGCGCCGCCCCGAGCATAAGGAGCTGGCACTGCTGCTGGGTGCGGTGGGCTACAGCGGCTTTGTCTCGATCGAGATGGCCCGCACCGACCTTGACACGGTTCGCCGCACGATGGACTATATCGCGGAGGTGTTCGCATGATCGAATATGAGCGCAAAGATCTGAACGGCGTGCCGGATTTTACCGCCGCCGAGTTTGAGGGCCGCCGCAGTGATTACTGCCTGCTGATCCCTGTCATCAACGAGGGCGCCCGCATCCTGACCGAGCTGGGCCGCGCCCAGACGGCGGGCATCGACCGCGTGTGCGACATCGTTATCTGCGATGGCGGCTCGACCGACGGCAGCATGAAGCACGACACGCTGCAGCTTTACCATGTGAACACGCTGCTGACCAAGACCGGCCCCGGCAAGCAGGGCGCACAGCTGCGCATGGGCATCTATTTTGCGCTGGACCGCGGCTACAAGGGCATCCTGACCATCGACGGCAACAACAAGGACTCAATCGAGGATGTGCCGGAATTTATCGCCAAGCTGCAGGCAGGCTATGACCTTGTGCAGGGCAGCCGCTTTATCCGCGGCGGCCATGCGATCAACACGCCGCCGGTGCGCTATGCCGCCGTGCGGCTGGTCCATGCACCGCTTGTCAGCCTTGGTGCGCACCAGTGGTTTACCGACACGACCAACGCCTACCGCGCCTACAGCCGCGAGTATCTGACCCACCCCGATGTCCGCCCGCTGCGCGATGTCTTTGGCGGGTATGAGCTGCTGGCGTATCTGAGCATCCGCGCCACCCAGCTGGGTATGAAGGCCTGTGAGGTCCCCGTGACCCGCGCCTACCCGGCCACCGGCAAGACCCCCACCAAGATCACCGGCTTCAAGGGCAACAGCGACCTGATGAAGATCCTCCTCAATGCCCTTGCAGGGAAGTATAATCCGTAAAGAAAAAAGGAACACGCTCTATGACCTACGACAAAATCATCCTCGGCGCGGGACTGTATGGCTTGTATGCGGCGCAGAAATGCGGTGCGGCGGGCCAGCGGGTGCTGGTGCTGGAGCGCGACCCCGCCCCCTTTATGCGGGCAACCTACATCAATCAGGCCCGCGTTCACATGGGGTACCACTATCCGCGCAGCTATTCCACGGCCATCAAGTCCGCCCATTATTTTGAGCGGTTCTGCCGCGATTACGGCTTCTGCCTGCATACGGAATTTGATCAGGTGTACGCCACAAGCGCCCATTTTTCATGGACGAACGCGGCGGAGTTCCGCCGGTTCTGCGCAGCGGCTGAGATACGCTGTGACGATGTGCCGCCGGAAAAATACTTTAACCCCGGCCTGTGCGATGGCGCCTTCCTGACGACCGAGTACACCTACGATGCACAGGTGCTCAAGCGCTGGTTTCTGGAGCGGCTGGCGGCGCTGCCCAATGTTGAGATCCTCTACAGCCGCAGGCCGGACCGCATCGAGCAGGCCGGCAGCGTGTGGCGGGTCACAGCAGGGGAGTACACGGCCGAGGCGCCCTACCTGCTCAACGCGACCTACGCGGGCGTCAACGACATCCATGCCATGCTGGGGCTGCCGCCCTTCGGCATTAAGTACGAAAAATGCGAGATCATTTTGTGTACTGTTGACGAAAAACTTCGGAACACCGGCATCACGGTCATGGACGGACCGTTTTTCAGCCTGATGCCCTTCGGCCAGACCGGTCTGCACAGCCTGACCAGTGTGACCTTTACGCCGCATGAGACAAGCTATGACAGCGTGGCAACCTTCCCCTGCCAGAAGGAGAGCGGCGGCCGCTGCACCCCCGGAAGCCTGTACAACTGCAACGAGTGCCCGGCCAAGCCGGACAGCGCCTGGCCCTACATGAGCCAGCTTGCCCGCAAATATCTGAAGGAAGAATACGGCTTTGCCTACCACAGCAGCCTTTTCAGCATGAAGCCCATCCTGAAGGCCAGCGAGATCGATGACTCGCGCCCGACGGTGGTCCGCGTGATGAACGAGGCCCCCAAGCTGGTCAGCGTGCTGTCCGGCAAAATCAACACGGTGTATGATCTGGACGAGGTTCTGGAAGTATGAATACAAAAGAAAAGAATTTTATTTCGGCGGTCATCTACCTGCATGATGACGGTGACCGCGCGGTCGCGTTCTGCCGCGCGGTCGCGTCCGAGCTGGACGCCCACTTTGCCCAGTATGAGTTGGTGGTCGTGGATGATGCCTGTACCGATGACACCGTGGCCCGCCTGCGGGAATGGGGCTGCGAGCAGGCCGCCCCGCTTACGATCCTGCACATGAGCCTTTTCCATGGGCTTGAGGACGCCATGAATGCGGGGCTGGATGCCGCCATCGGCGATTATGTGTATGAATTTGACTCCACCGAGCTTTGCTACCCGGCATCGCTGATCTTTGAGGCGTACCGCACGGCGCTGACCGGCAGCGACATCGTGTCGGTCTGCCCGCGCACCGTGCGCGGCGGCAGCAGCCTGTTTTATAAGTTGTTCAACGCCAACTCCCAAAGCGCCTATCAGCTGCGCACCGATGCGTTCCGCCTCGTCACCCGGCGGGCCATCAACCGGGTTCATGCCTCCAGCGCGCACCTGCCCTACCGCAAGGCGGCCTACGCGGCCAGCGGCCTGAAGATGACCGATCTTGAATTTGACGGCCAGCTGACCGTCAAGGGCGGCGGCCGCTTCAATCTGGCCGTGGACAGTCTGGCGCTGTATACCGACTTCGGCTTCAAGGCCAGCATGACGATCACCCTCTGTATGCTGGCGCTGGCGCTGGCCGAGTTGGTCTACACCCTCATCATCTTTGCCACGGGCCACCCGGTTGCCGGCTGGACCACAACGATGTTTGTCATCACCGTGGGCTTTGCAGGGCTGTTTGCCGTGCTGACCATCGTGGTCAAGTACCTCTGCCTGCTGCTGAACCTCAACTTCCGCCAGCAGAAGTATCTGGTAGAGAGCATTGAAAAGCTGCAGAAATAACGCAGGAGGAATTTTGCGATGAAACGAAACCGTCCGCGGCTGTCCCGCCGCACATTCTGGGTGCTTTGCGCCCTGCTGGTCTGCCTGCGTCTGGCGCTGACGGGCTTTCAGCAGGCGTACATCTGGGTGGGCGGCGCACCGCTGGACGATGAACTGATGTTCCGCGCCGCCAACAGCATTACGGCCGGGCAATGGCTGGGGGCCTATGATTATCTGACCCTCTCCAAGGCGATGTTCTTCCCGGTGTGGCTGGCGCTGCTGCATGCGCTGCACCTGCCGTATCTGATCAGCGGCGCGGCGCTCTGGTGCGGCGCGGCGCTGACGGCGGCGTTCGCGTTTTCGCCGCTGTGGTGCAAAAAAGACCCCGAGCAGGGCCGTGTGCTGACGCTGGCGCTTTTTGCGGTGCTGGCGTTCCTGCCGTCCAGCTGGGCGTCCTACACGCTGCGGGTCTACCGGGACAATATCTTTCCGGCGCTCTGTCTGTACTTTTTTGCGGGCATGGCGGGCATGGCTCTGCGCGCCGTGCAGGAAAAGCCCGCGCCGCTCTGGCCGTGGCTGGCTGCGGCGGGCGCGGGCCTTGCCTGCGGCTACCTTGACCGCGAGGATGCGGGGCTGTTTCTGCTGCCCTTTGCCGCAGCTGCCACGGTGATCGTGGCGGTCGTGCTTGTGGGCAAGCGCCGCTGGAGGGCGCTGGCCGCGCAGATGATCCCATATCTGATGCTCGGCGCGGGGGTGCTGACCTTCTGCACCCTCAACTACACGCACTACGGCGTTTTTGCGCTGTCGGACTTCTCCGAGGGCTCGTTCGCCGCCGCCATGGGCGCGATGATGCGGGTCGATACAGACAGAGACAAGCCGTATTTGTCGGTGCCCGCCGATGCGCGCGCAAAAATCTACGCGGCCGTGCCGGAGCTGGAGCCGCTGGCCTACTGGCTGGAGGAGGACGACCAGCTGCAAAACGACTTCCGCGACCCGGGTCTGGACGATTACCGCGCGGGCAGCTTTTACTGGGCCATCCGCCGCGCCGCGCAGTTTGAGGGCATCTATGCCGACGCCCAGACAGCGGCTGACTATTGGCAGACCGTGGCAGACAAGATCAACGCCGCCTGTGACGCGGGCACCCTGCCCAGCCGCACCGGCAAGCGCACCGCGACCAGCCAGCCCATCAAGGCGGAATATGTCCCCGCGACCCTTTCCGAAACATGGAACGGCCTCTGTCATGCGGCAGGGCTGCGCGGCTGTGCGCCCTATGAGGCACTGCGCTCGATCGGCACCGAGGAGGACTTTGCCGCATGGTCCGGCTACCTGCACTGCAGCTTCAACAGCGCTGCCGAGGCCGGCAAGGATACGCCCTATTACAGCCTCTATCAAAAGGCGGTCTTTGCCGTTATGCAGGGGTGGGCGTGGGTGTACAGCATCCTGCTCACGGTGGGGGTGGTGTGCGCACTGTTCTTCCACCTGACGGAGCTTTTGCCGTGGATACGCAAAAAATGCACGGCGCAAACGGTCGTGCCGTGGCTACTGCTGTTTGGCATTTTCGGCATGGCGCTGCTGCGCTGTGCCATGATCGCCTTTGTCGAGGTGTCCAGCTTCGGCATCGGCACCAGTACGATGTACCTTGCCACGGTACACCCGCTGCTGGTTCTGTACGCATTTGTCGGGCTGTTTTTGTACGGCAGGCCGCTGAAAAGAAAGGAAACTGCATGACGGATCTACTGGTCATCGGCGGCGGTGCTGCGGGCTTGATGGCGGCGGGCGCTGCCTGTGCCCGCGGCCTTACCGTGACCGTGCTGGAACACAACCCTAAGGGGCCGGGGCAGAAGCTGCTCATCACCGGCAAGGGGCGCTGCAACCTCACAAGCGACAGCGATGTGCGGGAGTTTTTACCCTATGTGCGGCGCAACGGGCGGTTCCTCTATTCCAGCCTTTACGCATTCCCGCCGTCTGCGGCGATGGAGCTGTTTGAAACTCTCGGCGTGCCGCTTAAAACCGAGCGCGGGCGGCGGGTCTTTCCGCAGTCGGACCGCGCCGCCGATGTGCTGGCGGCACTGCGCGACTATGCCCGGGACGCTGAATTTGTGCGCAGCAGCGCAAAAAAGCTGCTGATTGAGGACGGCGTCTGCAAGGGTGCCGTCACCGACCGGGGGGAGACATACCGCGCAGCGCATACGCTGATCGCCACCGGCGGCATCAGCTACCCGGTCACGGGCAGCGATGGCAGCGGCTACAAACTGGCGCGGCAGGCGGGGCACACCATTGTGCCGCCCCAGCCCAGCCTGTGCAGCCTTGTCAGCCCCGACCCGGCCTGCCGCCGCATGATGGGGCTGGCGCTGCGCAATGTGACGCTCACGCTGCTCTGCGATGGCAAACCATTGTTTACCGAGCAGGGCGAGGCGCTGTTCACCCACTTTGGACTGTCGGGGCCGCTGGTGCTGTCGGCCAGCACCTACATCGAGGATATAACGAAACATCGCTATATCTGCGAGTTTGACTTAAAGCCGGCTCTTGACGAAAAGACGCTCTATGACCGGCTGACCCGCGACTTTGCCGAGCAGGGCAGCCACAGCGCACAGGGCGCACTGGCCAAGCTTTTGCCCAACTCAATGCGCCCCGTGGCCGTGGAAAAGTGGGGCGTTGACCCCGCCACCAAGGCCGCCCAGATCACGCGCGAGCAGAAGATGGCGCTTGTTGCGCTGTGCAAGCACTGGCAGGTGCCGGTGAACGCACTGGGGGACAAGGAACACGCGGTCATCACGGCGGGCGGCGTGGATGTGCGCGAGGTCGATCCCAAGACGATGGCAAGCAAGCTCTGCGAGGGGCTGTACTTTGCCGGTGAGGTCCTTGATGTGGACGCCCGCACCGGCGGTTATAACCTGCAGATTGCCTGGTCAACTGCGCAGGCGGCGGTGAGGGCGCTGTAACCCCAAGCCTTCCCCCCAAGGCTGCCGCAGATAAAAGATAATAGATAAAAGATAATAAATATAGTGGATCGCGCCGCTTGCGCAGCGCTCAAAATTTTGTTTTGCCCTGTGGGGCAAAACTCCACATTTTTTATTATCTATTATCTTTTATCTATTATCTCAAAGCTCTTTTTGTATAATAGTGAAGGAGTGCATATTTATGGTTTCTATCGCAATCGACGGCCCGTCCGGGGCCGGTAAATCCAGTCTGGCCAAGGCGCTGGCGAAAGACCTCGGTTATGTCTATGTGGACACCGGCGCCATGTACCGCTCCATCGGGCTGTACGCAGTGCGCGCAGGGGCGGACCCCCACGATGCAGACGCTGTGGCGGCACTGCTGCCCGGCATCAGGCTTGACATCCGCCTGCTGGACGGCACGCAGCATGTCTACCTGAACGGTGAGGATGTCAGCACGGCGATCCGTGCGGAAAATATCGGCATGGCGGCCTCCGCTGTGGCAGCGCACCCGGCCGTCCGCACCTTCCTGCTGGACACCCAGCGCGGACTTGCCGAAAGCCAGAATATCCTGATGGACGGCCGCGACATCGGCACCGTGGTGCTGCCCAACGCCACGGTCAAGATCTTCCTGACCGCCAGCGCTGAGGCACGCGCCACCCGCCGCGCCAAAGAGCTGGCCGAAAAGGGGCAGCCCGCCGACTTCGCCACCGTCCTCGCGGACATACAGCAGCGCGACTATCAGGACAGCCACCGCGCCGTTGCACCCCTGAAGCAGGCGGAGGATGCCATTTTGGTGGACACCAGCGACATCGGCCTGCAGGAGAGCTTTGACGTGCTGAAGCGCACGATTCTTGCGCATATCTGAGGGGGCTTCTTATGCTTTTGTATTGGATTCTGCTGCCCATCGTCTGGGTGCTGGCACATATCCTCTGGCGGTTTGAGGTCATCGGCCGCGAGAATCTGAAGACCGTCCGCGATGGGCGCGCCTATGTCATCGCACCCAACCACATCGCCAATCTGGACCCCGTTTTTATCGCTATTACGGTGTTTGACTGGAAACGACTGCGTATTCTGGCCAAGGAGGAGCTGTTTAAAAATCCGCTGGCAGGCTGGTTCCTGCGCTGCATGGGCGCGGTTGCCATCGAGCGCGGCCGCGGTGACACCACCACGGTGGAGCAGCTGACCAACGAGTGCAAAAACGGTACGGGCATCATGATCTTCCCTGAGGGGACCCGCACCAAGACCGGCAAGCTCGGCATGATCAAGAGCGGCGCTTTTGTCATTGCCGCCGCAGCCGGCGCGGACATGCTGCCTGTGCGCATCATCTACGGCAGCAAGGATGGCAGGATGCACCTTTTCTGCAAAATCCGCATCGTGTTCGGCACCCCCATCCCGGCCGAGGAACTGCAGATCAAGGACCAGAGCCACAAGATGGCCGAGCTGCGCCGCATGAAGAACCGCCTGCGCGATGAGCTTGAGCAGCTGTTGGCCGACAATACGTTTGCCGCGCCCGCCGTGGAGGCTGCACCGGAGCCGCTGCCTGAAAAAAGTGAGCAGCCGTAAGCTGTAGGGGGCGGCGTCCTTGACGCCCCGACATCAAAAAAGGAGCCAAGCTATGGAGATCATTCGTGCCAAAACGGCCGGGTTCTGCTTCGGCGTGGACCGCGCCGTCAAGCTGACATACGATTTATTGGCGGAGGGACGCAAAGTTGCGACCCTCGGCCCGCTGATCCACAATGCTCAGGTCGTGGCCGACCTTGAGGCTAAAGGGGCGGTGACCTGCCCGGATATTGACGCCGTACCTGACGGGTATGAGGTCGTCATCCGCAGTCACGGCGTACCCAGAACGGTCTATGATAAAATAAACACACGCAGCCTGGCGTATCATGATGCCACCTGCCCGTTTGTAGCAAAAATCCATAAAATTGCAATGGAAGCGGACAAAATCGGTGCGCTTTTGCTGGTTGCCGGGGATGCTGACCACCCAGAAGTGCAGGGGATTGTCGGCCATACAAAAGGCTCTGTGCGGGTTTTCGCCAATTTGGAGGAGCTGCAAAATTTGCTCCCTGCGCTTTTGCAACAAGAATCCATTTATGTGGTTGCCCAAACGACATTTCGCGTGGAAAGTTGGGAAAACTGCAAGGTTTTTTTAAAAAAAGAGTGTACAAAAGCCAAAATTTTTGATACAATATGTAATGCAACGTGGGCGAGGCAACAGGAAGCGGAAGACCTCAGCCAAAAATGCGACCGGATGGTCGTCATTGGTGGTCATCATTCTTCCAATACCCAAAAGCTGTTACAGGTCGCCGCGCGGCATACCGCGGCCATCAATGTCGAGACTGCTAATGAACTCGACCCCGCATGGCTCGCCGGTGCTGCGCGTGTGGGCGTGACGGCCGGGGCTTCAACGCCTTCGTCTATAATTGAGGAGGTACTTAACAGTATGAGTGAAGAGATCCGTGACGACATGAGCTTTGAGGAGATGCTCAACGCATCCGAGGCAAAGCCCCTGTACGCAGGCAAGATTGTAAAAGCCAAGGTCATCAGCGTTTCCCCGACGGAGTGCACCGTCGGCATCGATGGTTCCAAGCACACCGGCATTGTGCCCCTGCGCGAGATGAGCCATGATCCCAACGCCCAGATGGAAGACCTTGTTAAAGAGGGCGACGATCTGGATCTGGTGGTTGTCAAGACCAACGATCAGGAGGGTGTTGACACCCTGTCCCGCGTCCGTTTTGAGGCCCAGAAGGGCATGAAGGACGTCTCCGAGGCTGCCGAGAACGGCACCGTTATGGAAGGCGACGTCATGGAAGCCAACAAGGGCGGCGTTGTTGTCAACGTCAAGGGCGTTCGCGTCTTCGTGCCTCGTTCTCAGGCCACCATGCGCCGTGATGAGGACTACACCAAGCTCGTCGGCCAGCATGTTCAGCTGGTCATCACCGAGTGCGCTGGCCGCAAGATCGTCGGCTCCATCAACAAGGTCACTGCCGAGGCCAACAAGGCCAAGCGCGAGGAGTTCTGGGCCAATGTTGAGGTCGGCAAGCAGTATAAGGGCGTTGTCAAGAGCCTGACCTCTTACGGCGCTTTCGTTGACGTGGGCGGTGTCGATGGCCTGTGCCACATCAGCGAGCTGAGCTGGAACAACATCAAGCATCCCTCTGAGGTCGTTAAGGTCGGCGATGAGATCGAGGTCTATGTTAAGAGCTACGATCCCGAGAACCAGAAGGTCTCCTTGGGCTACAAGAAGGAAGAGGACAACCCTTGGGTCAAGCTGGAGAACGAGGTTCCCGTTGGCACTGAGTTTACCGCTCCCGTTGTCTCCATCACCAAGTTCGGCGCCTTTGTCCGCATCATGCCGGGCATTGACGGTCTGGTCCACATCAGCGAGATCAGCAACGAGCGCGTGAACAAGGTTTCCGATGTTCTGAAGGTTGGCGATGAGGTCCGCGTTAAGCTGACTGCCGTTGACTTCGACCGCAAGCGCATCAGCCTGTCCATGAAGGCCTGCCTCGACGAGGAGAACGGCGAGGACGCTGAATAATCCTTAGTCACTGAGCAACCGTAAGGGGCCTGCCTGTTCTAACAGGCAGGCCCCTTTTTGCTTGAAAAACGGCGTGTAGCTCTGTAGGGGCGGATGCTTGCATCCGCCCGCGGGTCGATGCTTACATCGACCCCTGCAAGGCTGCCGCTATGATAGGGAAAACCCATGCAAAAACTCAAAGACTTCATCAAAAAATATTACGAGGGTCTGGCCTACCTCTTCTTCGGCGGCGTGGCAACGCTTTTGAATCTGGTGGTGTTCGCGGTCTTTCAGGCGGCGTTCGGCACCGATTTTGCGACCGGCCTCGGCAATGTGCTGGACAATATCCTCTGTATCCTCTTTGCTTATTGGACAAACCGGACTTTCGTGTTCAAAAGCACCAACAAGGGCAAGGCGGCCCTTGCGGAGTTCGGCCAGTTCGTCTCCTGCCGCATCGCCACCATGGTCATGGATCAGCTCATCATCTGGCTGGGCGTCAGCGTGCTGGGGCCGGCAGTCCGCTTTGCGGCAGCCGATCCCAAGCTGTGGGCCATGGGCGTAAAGCTGTTCAGTCAGGTCGTTGTGATCCTCTCCAATTATGTTTTCAGCAAATTGTTTATCTTTAAAAAGAAGTGACGCATATTCCGAAAGGAGCCGACCATGCTTGTTTTTAAGGTAGCAAAATTCGCTCTCAGGCATCCGCTGCTGACGCACAGCGCCAGCCGGCTGCTACACAAAAAACTTCGTCCCAAAAAGGAGGCATCCCCCATGAAACAGAAAGTTCGCGGTCATGCATTCCGTCTGGTAGGTCTGATCCTCGGCATCATCGGTGCCACGGTCAGCATCACCTCCATCGTATTTGCGGCGCTGGGCCTGCATCAGGCGCGCCTGTGCAAGCATTGTGAGAAAGGGGAAAATTTCCGGTGAAATACACGAAAGAAGAAATGCTGAGCAAGGTAGACCACACCCTGCTCAAGCCCGAGGCCACCTGGCCCCAGATCCAGACCCTGTGTGACGAGGCCGTTGCCAACCACTGCGCCTCCGTCTGCATCAACACCTGCTATGTCAAGCAGGCAGTCGAGTATATGGCGGGCCGCATACCGGTCTGCTGCGTGGTCGGTTTCCCCCTTGGCGCTATGGACACCGCCAGCAAGGCCTTTGAGGCCAAAACCGCCGTTGAGAACGGCGCGTCCGAGGTCGATATGGTCATCAACATCGGCTGGCTGAAGAACAAGCAGTACGACGATGTCCGCAATGACATCGCCGCCGTCAAGGCTGCCGTGGGCGATAAGATCCTCAAGGTCATCATCGAGACCTGCCTGCTGACCGAGGAGGAGAAGATCAAGATGTGCGACATTGTGCCCGAGGCCGGTGCCGACTTCATCAAGACCTCCACCGGCTTCTCGACCGGCGGTGCGACCTTCCATGACATTGCGCTGTTTGCCGAGCATGTCCGGGGGCGCTGCAAGATCAAGGCTGCCGGCGGTATCTCCACCGTGGAGGATATCGAAAAATTCCTCGACCTTGGCGCTGACCGTCTGGGCACCTCCCGCGCAGTCAAGCTGCTCACCTCCGGCGAGGCCGGCAGCGGGTACTAAGGGCGCGCGCGTTGTTCCTTCTTTGCAAAGAAGGAACTCTAAATAAACAAACCAAGAAGGCGCTGCTATCGTGCGTGATAGCAGCGCCTTTTATCTTACGCACCCGTAGGGGCCGGGCATGCCCGGCCCGCAACATTCCCGCTATTGCAGTTTGATTTTCCATCTGTAGGGGAGGAATTCATCCCTCCCGTGGAGGCTGCCTATGCCCCTACAAACTGGAACTTGTCGGGGCAAAGCCCCTCCATCTTGCTACGCAAGACCGTTCTGTCGCTTAAAAGCCCCACTGGGGCTTTCATTGTTCTGCTTCGCTCCACAAACGCGAATTTTCAAATTAGTCTTTGCAAATAACCTTTGAATCTTCACCATCAATTACAATTCCCTGACGGTTGTTAATTGGGCATAGATTCAAATCCGAAAACTCAGTCATTATTTTCTCGGTAACTTTCTTAAATGGTGCTGTAAGATAATGCGGAAGAACATAGAAATCAATCA
>UQGL01000032.1 GCA_900540595.1 uncultured Oscillospiraceae bacterium | reverse complement strand
TGCCGTAGTAGGCAACACCGCAGGGCCAGTCCCATGTCATGTCCATCCGCATCGTGCGGTCCACGATCTTGTCGATCGCAGCCTCAATTTGGGCCTTGTCAAAAATCAGGTTTGCCATAGGAAATCCTCCTTTGTTGTACGAAATTCTTTACAGCAATGCTTTTTTCATCCATTCGCCGCTGTGATACCGCGCTACGGGGATGATGCAGCCCGCCGCCCAGCTCAGCGGCGTGGCCAGCCATATACCCCACACGCCAAGCCGCGGGGCCAGCAGACCTGCAAAAAGCAGCCGCGCGCCCATCTCAAACAGACCGGCAATCAGGCTGACATTCACATCGCCTGCGCCGCGCAGTACATTCAGATAGCTGTTCATGACAGCCGCGATGATGTAGGCAAAGACCATTACGCTCAAGAAATCAGCGCCCTGTGCGATGCTGGCAGCATCGGTGGCAGGGTCGAGAAAGATTGACAGCAGCCACCGCCGTGCGGCGAATACCGCTACAGCCAGTACAAGACAGCTTGCGCATAGAGCTTTCAGCGTTGCGCGCAGCCCCAGCCGCACGCGGTCAAGGTCACGGTGCCCCATGTTCTGCCCGGTGTAGATGGCCAGTGCATTGCTTACTGCCACTATGACCTGAATCGTCAGCGAGTCGATGCGCTGTACGGCGGTGTAGGCAGCCATCGTCACGCTGCCGAAGCTGTTGACGATGCCCTGCACGGTCATGCCGCCAAGGGTGATCATGCAGCTTTGCAGCGCGGTGGGCAGGCCGAAGCGCAGGATCAATACGGCATCGTCTTTGGCAAAGCAGGGACGCACCGATGCAAAGTCAAACGGCGTGTTCTGCCGCCACAAAGCCCAAAGGCAGATGCCGGCCGACAGAAACTGCGCGGCTACTGTGGCCAGCGCCGCCCCGGCCACACCCCAGTGCAGACCTAAGATGAACCATAGATCCAGCGCGATATTGCACAGGCTCGATGCAGCCATGGCGGCGAGCGGTGTGCGCGAATCACCCGTGCTGCGCAGCACGGCCCCGGCAGCGTTATACAGTGCATTGCCCAGCAGCAGCCCAGCCGTGATGCGCAGGTATGTGACGCCGGTAGGCAACAACTCTGCGGGAAGCTGCAGCAGACGCAGCAGCGGCTCGGCCAGTGCCGCACCCAGCGCAGCCAGCACAGCAGACCCCGCCAGCAGCAGGGTCGTGAATGTGCCCAGCAGCCTGCGCAGTTCATCGTATTTTTTCGCGCCCCAATACTGCGATACAATGACGCTGACACCTGTAGCCAAGCCGCCCAGCAGCAAAAACAGGCAGGCGTTGATGTTGCCCGTGCTGCCCACGGCGGCCAGTGCGTCCGCCCCAAGGGCGCGGCCCACAATGGCGGTGTCTACTACATTGTACAACTGGTTGAACAGGTTGCCGACCAGCAGCGGCAGCGCGAAGGAAAAAATGACTTTCAGCGGCTTGCCATGGACCATGTCTACATGGGAACGCAAAATTCTTCCGGTAATGCGCATAAGCTTACCATTGCCCCTCCTTGGGGCAGTGCATGTCAAGCCGCGCCGCGCGCATCTCCACATAGCAGCCGCACTGCATACAGGTCCCGGCGTTCAGGGCATCGCATGCCTTGCAGCAGGCCAGCCGGGCGGCGTATGCCGCGTCCGGTGTGCGCTTTTTGGCGGGCAGTGCGGCGCGGTAGCGCACCACACTTTGGTAGTAGTCATTCTCGTCCGTCATTTCCTGCAACAGGCAGCGGCGGCATTGGTTGGACGAGCTCACTGCGGTGTTACCGTAAAGGCGGCTACACTGCAGGCGGGCAGTGCGGCCGTAAAGCCATCGGCGGTCAGCACGGCGGACAGCGCCTTGGGCTGCACGGCGTTGGGCGCAGTAAAGGTGTTGCGGGCATCGGCGGTGCCGCAAAGCACCGTGCCGTTTACGGCGGCAGCCTTCACGCCGCCGAGCAGCACCTGCGCTTCGGCCGGATGGGCCGCGTCCAGATTTGCGACTGTGATCAGAATTTTCCCATCGGCGGCGCGGCTGGCGCTGACATGCAGCGTGGGTACAGCCTCTTCGTCATGGCGCAGGATGGACGTTTCCGCGTAGCTTTCCAGCTGCTGTGCGCCCTGATGGGCGGCATACAGGGCAAAGACATGGTAGGTCGGCGTCAGCACCATTTTGCTGCCTTCGGTCAGGATCATCGCCTGCAGGACATTGACCATCTGCGCAATGTTGGCCATGCAGACGGTGTCGCAGTGGTTATTGAAGATGTTCAGGTTGATTGCCGCCACCAGCGCATCGCGCATCGTGTTCTGCTGGTAGAGGAAGCCCGGATTCGTGCCCGGCTCCACATCGTACCAGGTGCCCCACTCGTCCACAGCCAGACCGATCTTGCGCCCGCCTGCAAACTGGCGGATGATGCGGCTGTGGTTTTCCACCAGCTCCTCCATGCGCAGCGTCTTGTGCAGGGTGGTATAGTATTCGCTCTCGGTGAACTCTGTCGCGGAGCCCTTGTGCTGCCAATCCTGATGCGGCAGTGTGTAGTAGTGCAGCGACACAGCGTCAATGACATGCCCCGCGCGCTCAAGCACGGTGCGGGTCCAGTGGTAGTCATCGACATTCGCGCCCGATGCAATCTTATAAATTTTGTGGTCGGGTGAGTAGCTGCGCAGATAGGTCGAATACTGGCAGCAGAGGTCAGCATAGTATTCGGCGCGCATGTTGCCGCCGCAGCCCCAGGCTTCGTTGCCGATGCCCCAGTATTTGACATTGAAGGGCGCTTCCCGCCCATTCTCGCGCCGCAGCGATGCCATGGGGGAAACACCGCCCATGTTGCAGTACTCGACCCAGTCGGAGAACTCCTGCACGGTGCCGCTGCCCACATTGCCGGAGAAATAGGCCTCGCACCCCAGCTGGCGGGTCAGCTCCATGAACTCATGGGTGCCGAAGGAGTTATCCTCGCTGACACCGCCCCAGTTGGTGTTGACGATGGTCTTGCGCTGCGCCTGCGGGCCGATACCATCGCGCCAGTGGTAGGTATCGGCAAAGCAGCCGCCCGGCCAGCGCAGCACCGGAATGTGCAGCGCCTTGAGCGCCTTGACAACATCGCAGCGCATGCCGTTGATGTTGGGAATCTCCGCGCTTTCGCCGACATAAAGGCCCTGATAGATGCAGCGGCCCAGATGCTCTGAAAATTGACCGTAGATATTCGGGTCAATGGTGCCGAGTGAGCGGTTGGTGTTGATAAAGATATGTGGCATGATGCCCTCCTTTTGTCAGCGCAGCGGCATAATTTTTGTCTCCAGCGCGTCCAGCGATACCGTGACCGCCCCGTCGGGAGTCTTGATGCGGGTGGTGCGCGGCTCCTCACTATTGTTGATGACGACCAGCGTCCTGTCTGCGGGGAACCAGGCGGCCTCGGTGTGCGGGTCATCAGGCAGGAGATCGCTGTCCAGCGGCAGCCCCTTGGCCCAAAGCAGCAGGTTCAGCAGCATCCGTGCGTTGACGGGACTGTAGGCAAAGCCGGCCATATATACGCCGCGCCCCTTGCCGAAGGTATGCGTGGCGATGGCGGGCGAGCCGTCCACCGCCGCCAGCACGCGGGTATCCCCATCGGTCAGATAGAGATGCTCATGCGTTTCCAGCGTGGCACCGTCGGGGATCAGGCCGTCCACAGGCTGAGCCTCTACTGCCCAGCGGCCATGGCAGACGCGTGCACCCATATCCTCATCCACGCCCAGCACCCGCGCCATGCGGAAGGTGTCGCCGCAGCCGACCACAGCGGACGGCTCCTCGATACCCAGCAGCACACCGCCATTGTACACCCAGCGGTTCAGTGATGCAACAAGGCTTTCATCGCGCCACGCA
Source organism: uncultured Oscillospiraceae bacterium (assembly GCA_900540595.1). Taxonomy (GTDB): domain Bacteria; phylum Bacillota; class Clostridia; order Oscillospirales; family Ruminococcaceae; genus Gemmiger. The sequence continues at coordinate 20,157 of UQGL01000032.1, read as the reverse complement.
TCGCCGCCGCTCCACGCCGTGCCGGCGCGGCCTGCATTGATGATCACATCTACATCGGCGGGTACACCGTTCTTCACATCGTCAAAGCTGATAAATTTCACATGTACGGGCAGGCCCGACAGTGCTTCATTGATGTGGATCAGCGTATGCATGTAGGTTTCGTGGAAATGCCCCGACAGCGTCCAGGGGCGCAGGCCGCCCCAACTGTGCAGGACGGCTACAGTCAGCGGCAGGGTGGCCACGGACCCGCGGGCGTGCAGCGCCTTGATGGCGCGGAATTCATCCGAGATCGCGGCGATGTAGTCCACAAAATCTGGGAAATCGTTCAAAAGATGCAGGTAGCCGCCCAAGCCGATGCGGTCGATCTTGGCGCGCAGCAGCGCACGGCGGACATGATTCCAGTAGGCGGCAGCATCGTGGGTGGGGTTGCCGCCGGGGGCAAAGGTCGGCGCGCCGCCTAAACCCACAGGGAACAGATAGGGGTGGAGCCGCAGCTCATGCACGGGGGCGTCAACGCCCGCGCACATCCGGGCCTCATAGCCGGAAAACACGCACTTGATGATGCCGTCAAAGCCGAACTCCTTGAAATGCGGGCCGTAGGGCTCAACACCGACCCAGCTGTCGTCATAGAATACATAAGCGCGCTTACCGTAGCGGTGTACAAGGTCAATCAGCTTTTTGCCAAAGCCTGCCACAAACTGCTGGGTAAACTCCATATAATCACGCTTGTGGGCTGTGGGCGGCATGTGGGTGACCTGAAGGCTGCCCTTGTTGATGAAATCCTCGGCGGTCAGCGCATAGCCGTAAGCGGCGGCAAAATCGTCCAGTGCCTTCTCTGACACCGTAAAGTCATAGCTGCCCCAGTCTGTAAACAGGTTGCGGTTGCGGTCATCGCTGCCCCAGATCCAGACAAAATTGTAGAACATGCTGGTGAACCGCACAACATTGGTCTGGGGGTGGCTCTCGCACCATGTCTGCAGCCAGCTGTACAGATAGTCCTGCGCCTCGGCGGTGCGCGGATCCACCGGCAGCAGATGCTCGCTGGTCCAGTGGTTGGTCACATGGTTATACATGTTGATCTCTTCCCACAGACGCCATGCCAGAAAGCTGACTGTGTAGGCGTGGAACGGCACAGGCTCGGCCACGGTTACGGTGCCGGCAGAGGCATCCCACCGCCATGCCCAGGCGGGCAGCGGCTTATCAGCCGTACGGTCCCACACCTGCCAGTAGCGCATTGCCTCGGGGCGGTCGTTGATCCGAAACTGCTCGGCAAAGAAGCCCGCCATCGGGCGGACAGTCAGCGGCCCTTCGGCGGCAATGACCGGGTCGGTGGACAAAAAGCTCTGCTGCAGGCACTCGGGGTGCTGCTTCGCCCATTCGTTGTGGTCGCGAATGATGCACAGGGTCGAGTAGATGTCGTACCCGGCGTCAAGGATCTCGTCCGAGAGCTTTGTGCCGTCACTGTCGCGGATGACATCGGCACCCCATTTTTCGGCCAGCTCCAGCGTCAGCTTTTCCTGCCCGGATTCGCCCGGCAGCGTGAAGCCGCCGCTTGTATGCTCAAATTTCATGAATACTCGCTCCTTATCAAATATGCAGACGCCGGCAGAGGGCTGCGGCATCGCTGCGGGTTATGGGATCGTTCAGGCTGTCAGCGGAGATCAGCTGCTCAGCCACGGCCTGCCCGGCGGCAAAACGCGCGTAGGCCGGTACGGAATCTGGCAGGGGAGAGGGGGCCGCCAGTGGGCGGCGCCCGGCCGCACCGGGCATCAGCACGGCCAAAAAGTCGGCAGCGGTTACCGTGCGCTGCGGGTACAGCCTGCCGTCGGCAATCCACGCTGCAGGGATCAGATCATTTTGCGCGGCGCACTGCACGGTGCCGGCATAGGTCTCATGACCGACAATGTCGGCATACAGATCATTGTAGACATTGATGGGGAAGAGCTTCAGCGCCTTGATGGCCAACTCCAGCGCCTCGGCGCGGGTCAGCACCTCCTGCGGGCGGGTGGCGTCATAATCGGCAAAGGGGTCTGTGTCGGGTGCGGGCAGGGCGCAGTCCTTCGGGGGTGTCAGCGGTGCAAAGGGCGGTGTGGGCGTCCATGCGGGGGAATCGGCCACCGGCAGGCCCACTGCCTTACCGAGAGCACCGGCCACAAACCCGGCCATCCGGTAGGCACCAAAGTCGTTTGTGTGGGTGTAATCGCCGGGGTAGAACCACCGTTTGGCGGTTTCCAGCCCCTCTTGTCGGATCAGCTGCATGGCGTAGGCGTGCAGGTCCAGCACGGGGACAGCTTCTTCTTTCCCTAAATCCAGCACGGCGTCCGCAAAGTCAGCCAAAAAGTCGTTGTAGTGGGTGGGATCTCTCCAGCTGTTGCGGGCCAGTGGTGTGATAAGCACCGGCACGGCCCCGGCGGTGCGTGTTTCCTTTATATAGGTGCGCAGGCGATCGGTGTAGCCGCCGCGCGCCTGCAGGTGTGCCAGCTTTTGGTCATTGTGGCCGAACTGGAACAGGCAGATATCGCCTGCCCGCAGGCGCGGCTTGACGATGGCCCAATGCCCCTCGCTCAAAAAGCTCTCGGTCGTCAGGCCGCTGTGCGCATGATTCGTGATGCAGACCTCCGGCAGGTAGGCGGGCAGCATCTGGCCCCACCCGGCGTAGCTGGTGCCGGGGGCGTAGGGCAGCTCACCGGTCTGGTCAGTGACAGTGGAATCCCCGCAGACCCAGATACGGCGGGTGTGGGGTGCCTCTGCCAGCGCAACGGCACTTAATGCGCCGCCCACTACGGCGATGTTTACGGCATCACTGGCCACAGCGTCTGCCTGCCCGCGCGGCACGATGGGGAAGACATCGCAATAGGCAGTCACAATCTGCTGCGCCCCCGCGGGCAAAACACCGCGCCACGCAAGGCGGCGACGCCCCGTAAAGACCAGCACCTCTCCGCCGTCCGTGCCGGTCACGGTGATCTCGGCACGGTAAACGCCCTCGCCGGGGACTTGGATCCGCAGCCACACCGGCAGGCGGCGGTCGGCAGCGTCCTCAGTTCGCAGGGCCTCGGCAGCGGTTGCCTGCAGGCCGTATTCACTCTGCTGAATATCGGAAATCGGTGTGCCCGCATACCACCACAGCGGCAGAAAACCGCTGTTTGTCTCCGGGATATGCAGCGCCGCATCGGCAGTGTAGACCGCCCCGGTCACAAAGCCGAAGCCTGTTTCGCGGTCATAGTCTGGCGCGCCCTGCGTATGGTTCCATCTGAATTGCATCGGTGTACCCTCCTTGGTACATTCACTGACCCCTTTGATAAAAAGTGGGGCCGCTGCCCGGCAGCGGCCCCAACAGCGCATAAGGTATACGCGATTTTGTTTTTGCTTATTTTACGACCAGAACAGCGCCCTCATCAATCAGGCTCTGCTTCTCGTCCAGAATCTCCTGGTAGCCGGCGTCCAGATACTCCTGGCTGTACTCGGCATACTTGGACTCAAACTGGTCGGGGCTGCAGGTGATGCAGTCAACATAGGCTTCCTGCCACAGGCTGTTCAGGTCGGTGCTGTACTCGGAGGTGGACTCCACAGCTTTGGTAAAGATGGGGGTGATCAGGCCGCCGTCAATGCCCTTCTCGCAGATGTCGTAGGCTTCGTCAATGATCCAGTCATAGCCATCGGGAGCCAGCAGGCTCTTGTTGGCCTTAAGGTCGGTCTCCTTGTCGCCGTAGCCCATGACCTCTTGAACGAGGCACCAGTAGTCCTTGTTGTTGTTCTGGCTCAGCTTGGCATCGCCGCTGTAGTCAGAAATCTGGGTGGCAATGCCATCGGCGTCAACGGTGTAGGTCTCGCCCTCAATGCCGTGCTGCAGGTAGGTCAGGTTCTCAGGCTGGCTCATCCAGTCGAGGAACATGTAGGTGGCGGCGCGCTCCTCATCGGTGGCGTTGGCGTTGATGCCCATGATCATGCCGTAGCTGGGGTACTCATAGTAGTGAGCGGTGTAGCCGTCGGCCACGGTGCCGGAAACGGTGGAGCCCAGAACAGCGACCTCAGCGTTGGGGTCATTGGCCTTCAGGCTGTCGAACACATCGGTGCCGTTGGACATGTAGAAGCTGTAGGTGGCGCACTGGCCGGAGACAAACTTGCCCTTGGCGAGGGAGTCATCGGTGGTCAGGTAGAACTCGGGGTCGATCAGACCCTCGTTGTACTTGGTGTTGGCGTCCTGCAGGTAGTTCTTGGTGGCTTCCCAGGTGAAGGGGGCAACGTTCAGATCCAGATACTTGGCCAGCTCATCCTCGCTGGTGCCGTCCTTGATCCAGTTGTAGAAGTAGGTGAAGCTCTTGGTGATCAGCGGGGAGTTCTCAACGCCGAGGCCGGCATCCTTGAAGGCCTTCATGGCGGTGATCAGCTCTTCGTTGCTGGTGGGAACCTCCAGACCGACCTGATCCAGCCAGTCCTTGCGGATCAGGGTGACCCAGTTGTAGTAGATGGGCTCGCGCTCTGCAAAGATGAAGGCATTCTCGCCGTCCAGCTTGCCGTAGGTCTCGATGGTATCCTTCATCTTGTCCCAGTAGGTGGGGGCGTAGAAGGCAACCTCATCGAGGTCGATGGGCTGCATGGCACCCTCAGACCAGTAGTTGACGGCCTGCGGCATGTCGTAGTGGAAGATGATGCTCGGAGCGTTGCCGGCGGCGATCATCTGGTTGAAGTCCTGCACCTCGTTGGAGCGGGCAATAGCCACATACTTGACGGTGACATTGTACTTGTCGCCGAACTCGGACTGGATCCACTTGGTATAGTAGTTGTCAGTGGGGTTCCAGCCCTCAAAGCCGCGGTCGTAGACGGGAATCTGGATGGTGACATTCTCCGGGAAGCCGGCTGAATAATCGGTGTAGCTGCCGGTGCTCTCAGCCGTAGAGGTGGCCTCGGTAGAAGCAGCAGTGCTCTCAGCCGTAGAGGCGGCGGAGCTGGCGGACCCGCCGCAGCCGGCGAGCAGGGTGGCGGTCATGGCAGCAGCCATGCCAAGTGCTAATGTTTTTTTCATTGTTTTCCTCCTTATTGAAAAACAAATTCAGTAACAAAGTTGGGTTGCAGGCTTCCCGCAGGGGAAGGGGGTGGCCGCTTAGCCTTTGACGGCGCCGACCATCGTGCCCTGCACGAAATACTTCTGGATGAACGGATATACGCAGATGATGGGAACAGCGGCAAAGATGATGCAGGCGGCCTTCAGCACCTCGGGGTTGGTCATCGAAACGGTGGCAACACCCTCGGTCTGGAAGCTCTCGCTTGCGGCAACGATCAGGTAGTAGAGCTTGAGCTGCAGCGGGCGCAGCGCAACATTCTGCTTGATGTAGTACAGTGCGTCAGAATAGGCGTTCCAGCGGCCGACCGCGTAGAACAGAGCAATCGTAGCCATAATGGGCTTGGACAGCGGCACCACGATCTTACCGAGGATCGTGAAGTGAGATGCGCCGTCCAGACGGGCGGACTCGATCAGGCTTTCAGGGATGGAGCCCTGAAAATTGTTTTTCATGATCAGCAGGTTGTACGGTGCAAAGCAGAGCGGCAGGATCAGGCACCAGATGGTATCCAGCATGTGCAGCTGGTTCATCAGCAGGTAATCGGGGATCGTGCCGGCCGTGAAGTACATCGTGAACATGATCATGAAGGTCATGACCTTGCGGCCGCGCAGCTCCGGGCGGGTCAGCGCATAGGAGGCGCAGACTGTCAGGAACATGCCGATGGCGGTAAACACCACCGTGACCAGAACCGTGACCCAAAGGGACTGCATAATGGTCGGATCGTGAAAGACCTTGTTGTAAGCCTCGAGGTTTACGCCGACATCGCTCTTGGGCAGCAGCAGGACCTTATTGGCCACAACATAGGCATTGTCGGAAAGGGACTTCGCCAGAATGTGGATGAAGGGCAGGATGCAGGTCAGCGAAGCGGCCCCAACGACCACAAAGCAGAGAATGTCGATCAGCAGGTCGATAACGCGGGCCTTGGTCCAAGGCTTTTTGCGTTTTTCAACAGCAGATGCTGCGGTAGCAGTCATGTTTATATACCCCCTTACAGCAGACCGTCCTCGCCAAGCTTCTTGGCGATCTTATCGGACGCGACCACGAGAATGACACCGATCACGGACTGGAACAGGCCCAGTGCGGTGGACTCACTGAATTTGTTGCCCTGGAACCATTTGAATACCAGCACCGGGATGGTGGTGGTATATTCGGTTGCCTTGGCGTTGGACAGGGCCACGATACGCTCGAAGCTGCCGCCCATCAGCTTGCCCAGCTGCATGATCAGCATGACTACGATGGTCGAACGGATGCAGGGCAGTGTGACATGCAGGCATTGCTGCCAGCGGTTGGCACCATCGACCTTGGCAGCCTCATACAGCTCAGAGTTGACATTGGTGATGGCGGCCAGATAGATGATCGTGCCCCAGCCCATTGTCTGCCAGATACCGATGAGAATATAGCTGAACAGCCACCAGGCGTCCTCCTGCAGGAAGGGGATCGGGCTTTTACCGGCATTGGCAATCAGCGTGTTGATAACGCCGGAGTTCGTGGCGAACATCGCATAGGCCGTGGCACCAATGACGACCCAAGACAGGAAGTGCGGCAGATACAGCAGCGTCTGGGTAACGCGCTTGAACCACTTGACGCGGATCTCGTTGAGCAGCAGCGCCAGAATGATTGGCATCGGGAAGCTGAACAGAAGATCCAGTACATTCAGCAGCAGTGTGTTGGCAACAGCCTTGCCGAAATCGCGGTGCTTAAAGACCTTTTCAAAAACCTTCAGCCCGACAAATTTACTGCCTGCATAGCCCTTGCCGATCTTGTAGTCCAGAAAAGCGACCGACAGGCCTGTGTAAGCAAAGTACTTGAACACGATGATGAATGCCATAGGCAGCAGCAGCAGTGCGTACAGCTGCCAGTCACGCTTGAGGTAGTACAAAAATCCTTTCTTCTTGACGGATATTGCATCCGGCGAGAGCATTTTGCTTTTGCTCTGTCCCATAGAAAAACTCGCTCCTCCCGAATCAGTTGATGTTGTGTGGCGTGCGATTGTCGTATTCACCACAAATCGGCGTCTTTGTTTGATTTCATTATGCACTTTGTCCGCACTATTGTCCATGCACTTTTGCATGAAAACTATGCAATTTCGCTCATCAAATTTTTGCCAAAGTTTTGGCATATGCAACGATAGTGTAAAAATCATGCTCTATTGTGCATGAATTGAGATGAAATTGAAACTATTCTTGTCGCACTTCTACAACCGAAAGGCAATTTTGTTGTGCAAACTGCACAGACATGGTCGTTTTTGAGTAAAGCATATGGCGCTTTACTGCGCGGTGTGCTACAATAAAAAAAACGCGGTGCCGCACCGTTTGCAGCACCAACAGGGAGAGATGCGCCATGGGCCGCCGACCGGCAACCGTAATCGAATACCGCAGCTATGAGTTGCCGTCACATTTCCCGATGCGCATCATCGCAGGTGAGGACTGGCGTATCTCGGATGTCCCCTGCGGGGTGCTGCACTTCCACAACTGTCTGGAGATCGGCCTTTGCGAAAGTGACGGCGGTAAGATAGATTTTGCCGGCCATGTTGAGGATTTTCACGCGGGGGATGTCACGGTCATCGCCGGTGATGTGCCCCATACGACATGGTCGGACGCGGGCACGGCAAGCAAGTGGGCCTATTTGTTCTGCGACCCCGAGGAACTGCTGCGCCCCTTTTTCGCACTGGACACCCTGCCGAACGCCCGCCTGCTGGACGGCCTGCTGCACGGCTGGTGCCGGGTGCTTTCGCCGCAGCAAAACCCCGCCCTTGCACCGCTGGTGCGCCAGATGCTGCGCGAAATGACCCAAAAAGGACTGAACTACCAAATCAGTGTTCGCGGGCTGTTTGTGGCTTTCATCACAGAGCTGATGCGTCTGCCTGCCCACGGCGACATCGGCAGCCTGACCGGCAGCATGGTCATTGCACCGGCCCTGCGGTACATCAACAGCCATTATATGGAGAACTTTACCATAGGCGATTTGGCCGAGGCCTGCAGCATGAGCCAATCACACTTTCGGCGGGTGTTCCATGAATTGATGGGCATCGGCCCGCTTGAGCATCTGAACCATACCCGCATCACCAAGGCCTGCACGCTGCTGCGGATGACCGATGAATCCATCCTGACTGTGGGTGAGCAGGTCGGCTTTCGCTCAATGTCCAGCTTCAACCGCCACTTTGCCGAGGCCATGGGCTGTTCCCCCTCCGAATGGCGCCGCACCGTGGGTGCCGGGCGCAGCACCTCCATCCTGAAATACAACGGCTGGCTCACCCCGTCGCGCGACAAGTAAGCATCTCGGCCTGACATTGGGCGGGCTTTCCCTTCGCTATACGCATGACGCCCCTGCTGCTGAGATTTTACATCTCACCGGCAGGGGCGCTGTTTTATAATATTGTATTGACCGGAGTCTCCCGGGGCCGCATAGTGTGTCGTGACCCGTACATTTCTTGTGTGGAAAACCCGTTGGGGGGTCAGGTGGTTTTGGGAGTCGTTTTCAGGCAGAGCACTACTGCCAGCAAGCCGCTTAAAAGGCGGCCGGCCATCATCGGCAGGGCGTGTGCAGGGCTGAATTACAGGGTAAATGCCAGAAAATCGCCGACACTGTAGGCGGCTACCACGGCATAGGCGGTATTCAGTGTGATGCCGCGTTCCTCCAGCGTATCAAGACTCAGCAATGTGGGGATGCAGTTGGCGGAGGTCACGACCAGACCGGTGATGGAGGCAGGCTCCAGCTGCAGCCGTGCGGCCAGCTCGGCCAGCGGTGCGGTCAACAGACGCTGCACAAAGGCGAAAAACGGCAGGATCCCGGCAAGAAACGCGCCGATACTGCATATGACCGAGTAGATTTCCGCCAAGGGGGTCAGCCCCTGCAGCACCCCAGCCACGGTGCCAATGCCATAAAGCCGGTCATGAGCACCAGCAGATCCACCACGGCGGCGAAGCCCTGCCGGAATGCGCTGCCTAACCCCCAGCCGATCACCCAACAAGGTATCCGCAGCACCCAGACAGAAAAATACAGCAGATATCCACGCCATCGTTCTTACGCGCGGCCCGGCGTGTCTTCACTGAAGGGGCTGTTGACATAGTTGGCGCTCTTGGAGGAAACGAACTTTTCCATCGCGCGCTGCAGCGGGTGCTTGTTCCAGCGGTCCAGATCATCCGTCAGCTGGCAGGCAGTCATCTGGAAGAAGGGCAGCCAGCACAGCGGGGTGATTTCCTCCGGCACATCCATAGGCACATACATAACATTGTGCTCGTCCTTGTAGTCGGCGCAGCGCGTCAGCAGGAAAACATTATCCGTCACGATCTGGGTACCCTCAAAGATGCGGTGGATGCGCTCCGTGCCCTCGCCGCCGTCAATCAGAAATACGCTGTAACGGGGGGTCATCTGGATGTTGGGACCGTGGATGTACTCCTCGACCTCGTAGGCGGCGGTGGGGATGCTGACGGTCTCACCGAATTTCAGCGCACCCTCGCTTGCGGTGCCAAGGTTGGCACCCACGCCGCAGACATAGGCGTTGGTCATGCCGGACAGCTGACGGTAATGCTCTTTAATAAAGGAAGGGGTCTGTGCCTGTACGGCGGCGTTGATGTCTGCGGCTTTCAGCAGCAGCTGCTTGACAGCCTCGCCCTCGGCAGCGGTCTTGATGCCCAGGCGGACAGCAGCCTCCACGGCGAACAGCATAAAGAAGAGTGCCAGCGTGGTGACGCCGCGGGTGACATATGCGACCGTTTCGCGCCCGACACCGTAGTTGGCGACAACATCGCACACCTTGCCCAGATCGCTGTTGACGTCGCCGGTCAGGCCGATGCAGCGGCGGCCCTTTGCCTCGATGACCTTGATGGCGTCCAGCGCGTTCAGGCTGTAGCCGCTTTGGCTGACAACAACGACCATATCCGTCTCGCCGAAATCATTCTCGCTGGATACAAAATGAAACGGGGTGACGATCTTGACCTCGCACTTCAGATGACGGCGGATAAACTGCCGCGCACAGAGTGAGCCGTTGGAGGAAGAACCGCACGCAACGATCCAGATGTTCTTGTAGCCGCCGCTTACATACTCATCCACAAGGGGCTTTGTCAGTGCGGCGCTGTCGGCAACATTGTTACGGATAAACTCCGGGCAGTCGGCAATGTAGTCCAGCATAGTCTTTTTGTGTTCCATAAAGCAGTCTCCTTCACATTTTGTCTAATTTTTTAACGCTTACTTTGTGTAAAACGTTAAAATCTTCGGGAAGTCCCCGAACTCTATTGACAATATACCACAACTTTGGTATATTGTCATTACAATATTACAAAGATTTTAGAAAAAATTTTAAAAATCAAGAAAAAATCTAAAAATCTTTGCAGCATATTACAAGGAGGAAAAACTTATGCCTGACATTTTGATGACAAGAATTGACAACCGCTTAGTACACGGGTAGGTCGGCGTGGACCACCGCTTTACCGGGCGTCAACCTTATTGTTGCTGCGGATGATCTGGCAGCTACCCGCTGCAGCAAAGCCTGATGACCGCCACCGCGAAAAGCTCCGGCTGCGGCATCCGGTTTACTGCTGCATGGCCAGCTGTGGACCGGCGCAGGTGTCCATGCCGGCGAGATCGGTCATATCTTGATGCAGCCCATCGACCTGAATACACCTCTAGAGCCGCAGATCACCATGTTGGAGGATACCATCAATCTGCAGGCCATCCACCAGAAATTTGGTGTGATGCTCAGTGCTGAGCCGCCCGCTGACCCAGCACAGAAACGGGCTATCATCCGTTATCTGCTGCCAAATCTGGCAACGGCGATGTTCAACTTTGAAATGACCTTTGATATTGGTAACTATGTACTTTCGAGTCTGATTCCCCATGCATTGGGTGAGGATCTGCGCATCCAGCTGGAGGAACTGGTCAACCACATGCTGATTAGCAAGGATCGTTCGATTCGGCTCACCTCACCCCAGGCAGAACACCCAACGTTGATTGGTGCTGCCAACTTGGTATTTGAAAAAACACTGTTGAACGAATTGACAGCATGACCCGCGTCAGCCGCCAACAGTACCGAAAAAGGAGAACCCTTATGGATTATGTGCTTGGTATTGACAGCGGTGGCACCAACTATCGCGTAGAGGCACAGGATACAGACGGCCATCAGCTGGGCTACTATGTGGGTCAGCCGGTCAACCATTACAATTTTGCCAAAGAGGAATGGCAGAACCGCATCAATGAAAATATTGATGCCTGTCTGGCTCAGTTCGGTGGGCAGCGCAGCAAGGTCAAAGCGCTTGTCTGCGGTACCACCGGTATTGACAGCGATGCCGACGAGGTGATGCTGAACGCCTTTTACCGCAGTCTGCCCGGCTTTGCATGCCCGATGCAGGTGGTCAATGATGCCGAACTGGCCCACTACACCGTTACGGGCGGCACCGGCGTGCTGGTTATCTCCGGTACCGGATCCATTGCCTATGGTCGTAGCCGGGATGGTCGCACCTGCCGCACCGGCGGCTGGATGTTTACCATTGAAGGGGACGAGGGCTCCGGTACCTGGGTCAGCCGTATGGCGCTGCGTCAGGTGGGGCGCTACTTGGAGGGCGCTGCCCCCGAAAGCCCGCTGACCCGCGCCGTCTGCGCGACGTTGTCCATCCACACCCGCGATGACCTGAACAGCGTGGCTCTTGCCGGGGGGCAAGCTCCCTGGGGGATGCCCCACTTGGGCAAACTGGTCAACGAGTCTGCCGAGGAAGGAGACGTCGCTGCGGTGAAAATCCTGCAGCAGGCTGCCGGGCTTATTGCCCTCCTGGTCGAGGATAACGTCGCTGCGCTGAACCTGACCGAGACCGAGCCGGATTTCATCATCGGGCTTTGGGGCAGCAGTCTACTCTATTCCCGCATCATGCTGGATGCCTGCCGTACCCGCCTGCAGCAGAAGTTTCCGCGGGCCATCATCCGCATGCCCAACCGCACGGCCACCGAAGGCGCTGCCGACTGGGCATGGAAACTGACAAAAACAAATAACGAACTATAATGCTATATGTTTTATACATTATATTGTGATGACAATATGACAAATAAGAAAGTGAGGTTCCCGATGGAACTCGTCAATTTTAACGAACAGGACATCATTGCCAACGGCGCCAAGATCTACGATCAGCGCGCCAAGATCGAGGCAATCGCGGATTCGATTGTGGATAACGGGTTTGACCTGCTGCTGTTCACCAGCAGCGGCGGTTCTCAGGCGATGCTGGATCCGTTCGCCTTCTACATCCGCCATATGTCCCGTCTGCCGGTCGAAAATGTACTGTCCGCCAACCTGTTGACCGGTGACTGCAACCGCATCACCGATAAGACCGTGGCGTTCCTGACCTCGAAGTCCGGCGACACCGCCGAGACCGTAAAGGCAGCCAACTGGCTGAAAGAGCAGGGCGTGCGCCTGTTTGCCGCCGTCGGCAAGGAAAACTCCACGCTGGAATCCATCTGCGATGACACCATCGTCTACGGCGAGGGCCGCCCGCAGGAGCTGGTGTTCTACCTTCTGATCGGCCGTATCCTGTACCGCAGCGGATGCTTTGATGCCTACCCCCGCTTTGCGGATGAGCTGAAGAACCTTGCCTTTGCGCTGGCACAGGTACGCAAGCAGGCAGACGCCAAGTGCCTGAAATATGCGCAGGATTACTGCAAGGAGCCGTATAACATCTGGATCGGCAGCGGCGATCTGTGGCCCACCGCCTACAGCTACAGTATGTGCGTGCTGGAGGAAAGCCAGTGGATCCGCACCAAGAGCGTTTCCAGCCCGGAATTTTTCCACGGCACGCTGGAGCTGCTGGAGGACGATGTCTGCACCACGCTTCTGCTGACCGAGGGCCCCACCCGTGCGCAGGACGAACGCGTAAAGGCGTTTGCCGCCCGCCATACCAAAAAGCTGACCTGTTTTGACACGAAGGAGTATGCACTGCCCGGCATCAGCGATGAGTTCCGCCCGCTGCTCAGCCCCGTTGTCATGGCGGCTGTTCTGCAGCGCATCAGCAAGAACATTGAGGTCATCACGGATCATTCTCTGGATATCCGCCGCTATTACAGAAAAGAGAGCTATTGAGTATGAAACTGATTGCATTAGGGGATAACGTAATAGACTATTACCACAACACAAAGGAGTGCTTCCCCGGCGGCAATGCGGTAAACGTCGCAGTTCATGCGGCGCGGCTGGGGGCACAGGCCGAGTATCTCGGCTCCCTTGGCGATGACAAGATGGCACATATTGTGGAGAAAGCACTCCGGGAAAACGGCGTGGACATCAGCCATTGCCCCGTTTTGCAAGGGCGTACCACCAAGGTGTGCAGCTATGATGTGGTCAACGGGGAGCGCAGCTTTATCGAGGTCATCACCGGGGAAAGCTGGACCGGCCCGCTGCAGATCGGTGCGCAGGAGCTGGACGAGCTGAAAACCGCCGATCTGATCGTCAGCAGCTGCAACGCCAAAATGCCCGAACAGATGGCGGCTGTGCAGGCGCTGCCCGCTGTGTTCGCCTATGACTTCGGCGAAAAGGAAAAGTACCGCACCGATGCCTACTATGACGAGGTTTGCCACGGCATAGATCTGGCGATGCTTTCCTGCAAGCCGATGGACAAGGCTGCTTTTGCGGAATTGTGCGCGCCGCTGCATCGTCGCGGCGTGGTGCATGTTCTGGCCACAATGGGCGCAGCCGGGCAAATGTTGTCCGTACAAGGGAAAATTGTGGAAAAGACTACCCAAATGGTAAAGGCAAGTGATACAATGGGTGCAGGAGATTCTTTCCTTGCTGCCTTCCTCTGCTCGCTGTATACTGCGGGGTGGCAAAAAGCAAAGCCCATGCCGGAGCAGGCGCTTCTGGCTGCACTGGCTGCCGGGCAGCAGGTTTCGGCACGCAACTGTATGGCACAGGGCGGCTTTGGCTGTAAAGCGGAAATCTCCCCAGACGGCACCGAATAACAAGAAGGAGATTTCCTATCATGATCGAACTGAACGGAATACAGCTTGACAAAACCAGCGCAGTTCCTCTGTACGAACAGCTGCGTAAGGCATTGCTGGAGGCAATCACCAGCGGGAAACTGTCGGCAGGGACAAAATTGCCGACAGAGGAGGAGCTGTGCGCCCAGTTCGGCATTTCACGCCCTGTTGCACGGCAGGCTTACAATATGCTGATCGAAGACGGCTTCGTGGAACGTATGCGGGGGCGCGGCACCTTTGTGCGCAGCCCTGATACCCGCGGACGCTTTCTGAACAAGCAGCTGAGCTTTGCCGCCGAGATGGGGGTTTTGAATCTGGAGCACCGTACCGAGGTGTTGCGTGCAGAGTGGGTAAGCTATACCCCGGAACTGTTTGCACGGCTCAAGCTGGAACGCGGGGACCGCTGCTATCATCTTGTGCGTATGCGCTATGTCAGCGGAAAGCCCTTTGTTCTTGTCGAAAACTATGTGCCGGAATCTGTGTTTCCCGGCATTGATGCCTACAACTTTGCCCAGCGCTCGCTGTACGATGTCTTTGAAACCGTCTACCACGAGAGGATCATCAAATCGCGCCGTGTGCTGATGGCGCAGACCGCCAACGTCGAGTTTGCCAACCTGTTCGGCGTACACCGCGGTTCCCCCGTGCTGTATGTCGAAAACGTGGTCATGGACCAAAACGACCGTCCGATCGACCTCAGTAAAGAGTATCTGGACGGCGTTACCCAGAAATTTGAATTTGAAGTTGTCAACCAATAAGCCGGGTCTGTGCGCCCGGTCTTGCTAAAGGAGTATAGTTTGCTATGGTAGGTGTAGTTGTGACCGGGCATGGCGGCTTTGCCGCCGGTATGGCTGCCAATGTAAAAATGCTGGCAGGCAGTGATGCGGAATTGAAAGCCGTAGATTTTGCCGACGGCATGGATGTGGAAGTGTTTGAAAAGCAGCTGGCAGAGGCAATCGACAGCTATGCAGACTGCGAGGCTGTTCTGGTGCTGGCAGACATTGCCGGCGGTACGCCGTACAACCGCGCAGCAGGACTTTCGATGACCCGCCCCAAGGTGCGTGTGATCTCCGGGCTGAACAGCAGTATGCTGATGGATCTGTGCATGCGCAACATCACCGGTGACGAATGCCCCGATGTGGATGCACTGGCCGCCGACATTATGCAGACCGGGCACGAAAACATCGGCAAGTTTGTGCTGGAGGTTCCCGCCCAGCCGCAGGAGGACGAGGACGGTATCTGAAGGGAGAAACGCCATGAAGCCGATCAAGGCAGTCATCTTTGATATGGACGGCGTGCTGATCGACAGTGAACCGGTCTACCTGCACCATCAGTATGCACATCTGAAGCCGTTCTACCCGTGGATCACTCTGGAAAGCATGTACCCGTTGGTGGGCATTTCCGGGCAGGAATATATGCCCTTTATGGCAAAACTCTGCCGCCGCACCGATGATGCCGCGTTCCGGCAGGAAATGGACGCCATGAACGCCGGCTGCCAGGTGTATTACCCGGATATTCTGCGCAAAGAGGTTCGCCCGCTGCTGCATGAATTAAAGCAGATGGGGCTGCAGGTGGCTCTTGCAAGCAGCAGCAGCCGGGAATGTATTGAGCAGGTCCTGACACAGTGCAAAATCCGGGAGTTGTTTGACTGCATCGTCAGCGGTCACGAATTTACCCGCAGCAAGCCGGATCCTGAAATTTACCGTTTCACCATGGACAAGCTGGGGCGCAAGCCGGAGGAATGTCTGATCGTGGAGGACTCCACCTACGGTGTGCAGGCGGGTACGGCGGCGGGCGGCGTTGTGGCTGCCCTGCGGGACGAAAGATTCCCGTTTGACCAGCGGGCGGCGCAGCTGCATATCGACAGCCTTGCCGAGCTGCCTGCGCTGGCGGCGTGCGGCGGAAAAAGAATACGCGCCGCCTTCTTTGATGTGGACGGCACCCTGATTACCGTGGGCGGGCATCGGATGCCGCCCAGTGCAGCCCCGGCACTGCAGGCTTTACAGCGCAGCGGCGTGCAGGTATTTCTGTGTACCGGCCGTCATGCGTTGGAAATCGCGGAAGAAAACATGCTGCCCGGGATCACGGTTGACGGTGCTGTTTATATGAACGGCCAGCTCTGTGAGCTGCAGGGACAGATCGTGCGGGAAACGCCCATTCCCGCCGGGGATCTGTCGGCATTGAAGCAGTTTTTGCAGAAAAAGAACTGCAGCTGCATCTTTCTTGAAAAAGACAGGATGTACGCCAACTGCGTGAACTCCCGCATGGAGGTCGAGCAGGCAAAAATCGGCACCGCCGTGCCGGCTGTGCGTGACATCTCCGATTTGGAAAACCGCCGCATATATCAGGTCATCCCCTTCGTGAACGAGGAGGAGGAAGAAGAACTGCTGCGGCAGATGCCCCACTGCCGGACAAAGCGCTGGGGAGATGCTGTGGTGGATCTGATGAGCCGAACCGGCGGCAAGGAAAACGGCATCCGTGCCCTGTGTGCGGCAATCGGTATCACCCCGGAGGAAACCATTGCCTTTGGAGATGCCGAAAACGATTTGGAAATGCTGCAGCTGGCCGGCATCGGTGTGGCAATGGGCAATGCCCTGCCGCAGGTGCGCGCCTGTGCCGATATGGTCACAGACACCGTGGAAAATGGCGGCATCGCCCATGCGCTCCGAAGATTAAAACTGATTGAGTAACCACACAACGAGGAGCGTTTCCCCACAAGGGAGGCTCCTCGTTTTCCGAAAGGGGGGGGCAGTGTTCTATGATAAAAGAAAAAACGCAGACACTTGTGACGGATCAGCTGTATAATCTGGTCGCAGGGTTTCTGTATGCCCTGAGCATCTGCTATTTTGCCAAGGGTGCCGACTTTGCATCCGGCGGCTGTCGGGTCTGGCCTTGTTGGGCAACTATCTGTAGGGGTTCCCCATCGGCATCACAACGCTGGTGCTGAATGTGCCTCTGATTTTGCTGGGCTTCCGCTTTGTGGGGCGCACCTTTCTGGGGAAAACGGTCATCAGTATGCTGTGGTGTACCTTTTTTCAGGATGTTGCCTTTGCAGACCAGCCCGGCTACGGCGGCGATCCACTGCTGGCGGCACTGTTTGCGGGTATCACATGGGGCGGCGCATTGGCGCTTTTGTATATGCGTACATTATAAAAAGCAGGTGATGCTGCAAAAGCGGCGCAGCACAGACCTGAGCCGTATCTGTATTATATAAAGAAAAACACCGGTGCCGTAAAATATTATTCTTGCGTTTCTTACCTCCTTGTGCTATACTGACACAGTAAAACTGAATACGACAGCAGGTGCCTTTTCATGCGTGATATGCGCATGGAAAAGGGTAAAAGGGAAGCGGGTGTCAATCCCGCGCGATCTCGTCACTGTGATAAGGGAGTCTGCCGCCACGATGCAGGAGCATCAGCCACTGGGCCATAGCCCGGGAAGGCGGCGGCAGGCGCAGAGCTTTCAGCCAGGAAACCTGCCCGCTGCCGGGTACGGGGGCTAAACGCCCCAAATCACGAGGAATTGGTTGTACCGCAAGGAACCTGCTTAAAAGCCGAGGTCTTTTTGTGTTGCCATTCTGCACGCAAAAGGCCTCGTTTTTTTCGGGCTTGTTTGGGTGTGCGCTGCTTCCTCGGCAATGGCTGTTTTAGAAAGGAAGCAGAACCCATGAGAAAACGCAACTGTAAGAAAGCCGCCGCCGCGCTGATGGCGGCAGCCCTGTCCACCGCACTGCTGGCCGGCTGTGGCAGCACCGCCCCCGTTGACAGCACGCCCGAGAGCGTGGCTGTGAGCGAGGCCGCCCCCGCCCAGAGCACAGAGGAAGGGGATGCAGACGAGATGGCTGCCCGGAATTGTGCCGACTTGATTGATGCGATCTATGTGCAGACCCGCACCGAGGACACCGATGCCCAGTGCGAGGCCGCCAAGGCTGCGTGGGACGCCCTGACCGACACCCAGAAGGAGATGGTGGAGGGCGAGAACGCCGACCCCGACTACTTCGGCCGCGATACCGGTGATGCTGCGCTGGATGATCCCCGCAACGCAGATGACATCGGTGAGAATGAGTTGCTGGTCGTCAGCTTCGGCACCTCCTTCAACGGCAGCCGTGCGGCGGACATCAAGGGCATTGAGGATGCCCTGCAGGCCGCATACCCCGATTGGAGCGTTCGCCGCGCCTTTACCGCCCAGATTATCATCAACCATGTGCAGGCCCGTGACGGCGAGAAGATCGACAACATGCAGCAGGCGCTGGACCGTGCTGTGGCCAACGGCGTCAAGAATCTGGTCGTCCAGCCGACGCATCTGATGCACGGCGCAGAGTACGATGAGATGTGCGAGGCGATTGATGCCTACAAGGATAAGTTTGAGAGCGTTGCTATCGCCGAGCCGCTGCTGGGTGAGGTGGGCAGCGATGCCACGGTCATCAATGACGATAAGGAGGCCGTTGCGACCGCCATCACAGAGGAGGCTGTAAAGACCGCCGGATATGAGGATGCCGCTGCCGCGGCTGCCGATGGGACTGCCTTTGTGTTTATGGGGCATGGCACCTCCCACACGGCCAAGGTCAGCTACAGCCAGATGCAGACGGCGATGCAGACGCTCGGCTATGAGAATGTCTTTATCGGCACTGTGGAGGGCGAGCCGGAGGATACCGCCTGTGAGGCTGTGATCGAGGCTGTGAAGGCAGCCGGGTATACCAAGGTCGTGCTGCGGCCGCTGATGGTGGTTGCCGGTGACCACGCCAACAACGACATGGCCGGTGCGGACGAGGATTCGTGGCTGAGCCAGTTCAATGCCGCGGGCTGCTTTGACAGCGTGAACACCCAGATCGCCGGTCTGGGTGAGATCGATGCGGTTCAGGCTCTGTATGTGGCGCATACCAAGGCTGCGATCGACACACTGAACGGTTGATTTGCCACCTCTGCCCGAAGGTTCTGCCTTCGGGCAGTTTTTGGGTGAAAGCGTGCGATTGCGGTTTCCGTATCGCAAAAAACAAAGAAAGTATATGAGGAAAGACAAATGAAGAAACAGCTCCTGATCCTGACGCTGGCGGCCCTGCTGCTGGCAGGCTGCGGCGCAACCTCCGCGGCGGAAAGCACCGTCCCCGCACAGAGCGAGAGCGCTGCTGCCGCCGAAACGCCCGATACAGCCGAGGCTATCCCGGCGGCTGCCCTGCCGGATGGTGTGTATACCGCCGAGTTCAAGACCGACAGCAGCATGTTCCACGCTAATGAAGCCTGCGAGGGGATGGGTACGCTGACGGTGGCGGACGGAAAGATGGTTTTCCATGTCAGCCTGCAGTCCCAGAAAATCGTAAATCTGTACCCCGGCACTGCCGCCGATGCCCCCGCGCATGAGGCGGACTGGCTGCAGCCGACGCTGGACACCGTGACTTACTCTGACGGAACTACGGACGAGGTCTATGGCTTTGACATTCCTGTGGAGGCTGTGGATACCGACTTTTCGCTGGCGATCCTCGGCACCAAGGGCACCTGGTATGACCATACCGTCAGCGTGGCGGACGCTGTGCCCGCTGCGGAGGATGGCGCCGAGACCGTGCTGCCGGAGGATGGCAGCTATACCTGTGCGGTCGCGCTTACCGGCGGCAGCGGCCGCGCCACGGTGGAGAACCCCGCAGCCCTGACGGTGGCAGACGGCGCGATGACCGCCGTCATCGTCTGGAGCAGCCCGAACTATGATTATATGCTGGTGGACGGGGAAAAGTACCTGCCCACCAACACCGAGGGCAATTCGACCTTTGAGATTCCTGTAGCGGCACTGGACACCGCCCTGGCCGTCACGGCAGATACCGTTGCGATGAGCACCCCGCATGAAATCGACTACACACTGACCTTTGACAGCGCCACGCTGGCTGCCGCCGAATGAGGCGGGAGGCGCTTTTTGTGCTGCCCGCCCTGCTGCTGGCGGGCTGTGCTGCAAGGGAGGCAGAACCTGCCTCTGCCGGGCTGACGGTTACAGGGCACTATCCGCTGGAATACGCCGAGCAGTTTACGATCGATGAGTGCGCGGGCGGGTACAGCCTTGTCACCATCGGCGAGGAGCGCTATCTTGTGGTACCGGAGGACGCGCCCCTGCCGACCGGGCTGGAGCCGGATCTGACGATTTTGCAGCAGCCGATTGAAAACATCTA
>UQGL01000031.1 GCA_900540595.1 uncultured Oscillospiraceae bacterium | reverse complement strand
CCCTTCGGTTTCTCAAAAAATGTGGTTACGGCCTGTTCAATGAACTGCGATGTGGTGATGCCCTGTCGTTCCAGTTCTTCACGGATTTTCTGGTGCAGGTCATCCCGGATGGTTACGGTCAATTTGCTCATGGGTGCGCTCCTTTCTGTGTTTGCAAAGCAAGCATACCACAGCGGCAGAAGCAAAGCTATTCACAAGAACTAACGACAATTCATTGAATTTCGCTATCAAAGCAGCCATAACCAACAAAAACTTAGTGCATGGGAACCACCCCCTCTAAAGTGTGGATAAGAAATTGAGCGCGGAATCTGGGATTGCATCGTCCGGCGGCGGACTGGGAACAGCAGTGGCTATGCTGGCCGTCTGCAATTCTTCGCGCACCACCTTACGGATGCTTTCTTCCAGTCTATCCGTTTGTTCTGCCGCAAGGATACTCTGCACCAGAAACTCTTTGCGTTTGGCAGGCGGCACCTGCTGCAACAACGCCCACGCGCGGCGGTGTTGCGGTTCGTTAAGGTTCGGGCGGAAAACGTACTGTGGGCGTTTCATACCTCGCTTTTGCGGCGCGACACGGCGGCCAACGCACGCTCGAATCCGACCGCGTTCACCTTGTCGTCCAGCAGGAAAATCGTCTTACAAAGGCCGTCTTTGGGACTTAGGTGGCGGCTCACCACCGATGCGCCGCCGCCCAGCAACACGGCGGGGATGGCGTGCAAATCGAATCCCGCTTCCATCGTGGCAGACAGCAGATGTTCGGTGTACTTACGACCCTGCCGGTTCACGATGTCGCGCACCGTATCGCTGACCGTGCAGGGCTGACCTGCCAGCATATTTTCGATTTGGGCATCCGTGAGGGACAGCCCGGTTTCTCGCCGCACCTGCTCCCGAATGTCATCCACGCAGCGGATCATGCCGAGCTCCAAGCTGTGCGCAGTGTCAGCCGCAGGGATGGCGTTGTCGATGCGCATGAGGTCCACCGTCCAGCCGCCAAGATCCATGAGGAGCATGGAGGGTTCGTCCTGCAACAAACCAGTTTCGGTCATAAGGGCGGCGTAGCCTTGAGGGAAGACCGCAACTTCTTCGATAGTGATGCTGTACTCCACACCCTCGAACTTGTAGTTCACAGGCTGGTTGCTTCGCAGCAGATAATCTTTGAACTTGGGTTTGTCGCGCCCAAAGCTGGTCAGCGGCAGCCCCGCCGCAATGCGCACCGAGCATTCGGGCGGCAAGCCGCGTTGCCGGATTTCTTTTGCAATCGCTGCCAGCGTCAGCAGGTAATAGTTGTCGTTCGCAGTCTTATCCCGTTGGATAGGCTGCCGCCCGGAGCCACAAACAAAAAAGCACCCGCCAAACTCTAAAAGTCCTTGGCGGGTGTAGGGTTCGTGTTCTCCATAGCTTGTCAACCCAGCCGGGAATGAACAGTGGGCTGTTTTGATAGCATAGTAGCCGTGGTCGATGCCGATAATGATGCTCATAGTGAAAATCCTCCTTATAATAGGTATAAAATGGAAAACTTGAAAACAAAATGAAAACTGCCGGAAAAATAAAAAATCCCCGCAGTCAACGAGAAATCAGCTGCGAGGAAATTGAAAACATTCTGAAAACAGCAGGATTTATTCTGTTTTTTCTCAAAAAAATTGCCCACTCCCCTGCCAAATTCCAAAAAGTGGCAGAAAAAGTGGGCTTTAGGGTGGGCAAACCGCCCAAAAATGGTTGGACAACACTGTAAAACCGTGTTCAAAAATCGGTTGGCGAAATCGTCGATTTTCGACGCTACAACAAAGAAAAAAGACTGTGACATCTTTTTCATCACAGTCTTATGGAGGTGACGACCAGATTTGAACTGGTGAATGAAGGTTTTGCAGACCTTTGCCTTACCACTTGGCCACGTCACCATATGAGTGAAAAATCGGCTTATTGAGCCGATTTTTCACTATTTTTTTGGAGCGGCCGACGAGGCTCGAACTCGCTACCTCCACCTTGGCAAGGTGGCGCTCTACCAGATGAGCTACGGCCGCATAATGTATATTCTTTACGAAGAACATACAAGAAACTGGTGCCTCCGATCGGAATCGAACCAATGACACGGGGATTTTCAGTCCCCTGCTCTACCGACTGAGCTACAGAGGCAAATGGCGACCCGAATCAGGCTCGAACTGACGACCTCTAGCGTGACAGGCTAGCGTTCTAACCAACTGAACTACCGGGCCAAATTTGGTGGAAGTTAACGGGCTCGAACCGCTGACCCTCTGCTTGTAAGGCAGATGCTCTCCCAGCTGAGCTAAACTTCCACAAAATGGAGCGGCCGACGAGGCTCGAACTCGCTACCTCCACCTTGGCAAGGTGGCGCTCTACCAGATGAGCTACGGCCGCATGTTGGAGAGGTTTTTGCTCAGTCGCTCTCTCCGGGCGACAGGTGTTATTATAGACTATATGAGCAGAAAAGTCAAGCGTTTTTTACAAGTTTTTTCAAACTTTTTTGGTACTCTCGTTTTCAACGATGTCCGGCCAGTTTTTCAGCAGATCATTCAGATCGACCCTGTAATTTTTGTTGCAGAACTGGCAGTTCACCTCCGCGATGGGGTCCTCATCGCGCATTTTTTCGACCTCTTTTTTGCCAAGGCTGCGGATCATTTTTTCAACGCGCTCGAGACTGCAGTCGCACTTATAGGTCACATGGTAGCTGTCCAGAATATCCGGCTGAAAGCCCTGCAGCGCCAGCTCCAGCATATCGCGCACGCTCATGCCCTGCTCCAGCATCGTTGTCACGCTGGGCATGGCCTTGATGTTCTTTTCAAGATGCTCGATCTCCTCCTCGGTGGCACCGGGCAGCAGCTGCACGACAAAACCGCCTGCGCAGCGGACACTCAGGTCTTTATCCACCAGCACACCCAGGGCGCAGACCGTGGGGATCTGCTCGCTGATGGCAAAGTAGGTGGTTATATCCTCGGCGATCTCACCGGAGGTCAGCGGTACCTGCCCGATATAAGGCTCGCGCATACCGAGGTCGCGGATAACATCAAGGGTGCCGTCCTTGCCGACAGCAGTGCCTACATCCAGATGGCCGTCCGCCCGCGGGGGCAGCTCTACGACCGGATGCTCCACATAGCCCTTGACATTGCCTGTACCGTCAGAAACCGCCAGCAGACGGCCCGCCGGGCCGCCGCCCTTGATCTGCAGCGTCACCGAGTCCTGCGTGTTTTTCAGCATGATGCCCATCATTGAGGCAGCCGTCAGCAGGCGGCCCAGCGCCGCCGTGGTGACAGCGCTCGTCTTGTGCAGGCGCTCCATATCGCGGACGATTTCGGTAGAGTCCACGCCGTAAAATACAATGCCGCCGTTCTCGGAAATGCCGCGCAGCATGTTATGATTCTGTTCCATTGCTTTCATCCTCTTGTGTGTATTGCTTGACAGCCGTAATGATCCAGCGCGGGCTGTCGGCGCGCACAGGGCCAAAATCCTCGCCGTCAGCGACCCTTGCCACGGCAAAGCCGTACTTCTCCAGCAAGGCGCGCACCGTGTCCAGCGTGTAGCTGTACTCGCTGAATTGCTCACGGAAATGCTCACCCGTTTCATGGTAGTCAATGTCGATGGTGATATCCACCCGCTGTGCGGCCTCGTCATAGCGGTTGGACCAATGGCAGTCGGCGTCCTCGGCCTCAATATCAAAGGTCTGCCCTGCCAGAATTTCCCGGTGCTTATAGGGCGTGTTCAAATCAAAAAGGAACACGCCGCCCTTCTCCATAAAATAGGCCGCCTTGCGTATGGCCTTTTCAAAGCTGTCCAGCGGGCCGATATGGCTGTAGGTATCAAAGGTGGATACCGCCGCGCGGATGGTGCCGTAGAGGTCCAGCTCGAGCAGATCCTGCCGAAGCAGCAGCAGACGCCCGGTCAAGCCCAGCTCATCCGCCTTTTCACGCAGGACGCTTAGCATCTCCTCCGACCGGTCGATACCGATGACATCATAGCCTGCCTGGGTCAGCATCAGCGTCAGATCCCCGGTGCCGCAGCCAAGGTCGGCCAGAATGCCGTCCCGGATGCCGTGAGCCTGCAGCTCTGCCGTGATGTAGCGGTAGAGCGCATCGTAGTCGGCCTCGCCGTTGAACTCATCGTAAAAATAGGCAAACTCATTGTAGGCCATGGCTCACTCCCCGGCCATGCTGGCTTCCAGCAGGGCGCGCAGCTCGTCACAGCCCAAGCCGTTCTCAGCGCTGGTCAGCACAACGGCCCGGCAGCCGTAGGGCGCGCAGATCTTCTCAAATTCTTCCTTGCAGGCGGCCATCTCGCTTTTTTTCAGCTTGTCGCCCTTGGTCAGTGCAGCCACAAACGGGATGCGGTGGTAGTGCAGGTATTCCAGCATCTGCATATCGTCCGCGCTCGGGGCATGGCGGCTGTCCAGCAGCTGAACCAGCAGGCAGACTGAGCGATCCGCCTCAAAATAGCTGTTGATCAGATCATCCCACCGCTCGCGCTCTGCATTGGAGACCTTGGCGTAGCCGTAGCCGGGCAGGTCCACAAGATAGGCGGTATCCACGCGGTAGAAGTTGATGGTTGCCGTTTTGCCCGGCGTAGCACTGACGCGGGCCAGCTTTTTGCGGTTGCAGAGCTTGTTGATAAGGCTCGACTTGCCCACATTGGAGCGGCCGGAGAAAACGATCTCCGGCCGGTCGCTGACCGGCAGCTGACGGGACAGGCCGTAGGACGCGAGAAACTCGCTGTTGTTATAGTTCATGGGTGTTCCTTTATTATAATGTATACAGGGCTGCGTTTTACATCACCGCTGCGGGCTCTTTATGGCTATCGGCGGGCTTTTCATTGGCGATGAGGGAGGTTGCCTGCGGCACGCTGCGGGCAGCCCGGGCATGGGTGCGGCCGGGGCGCACCAGCGCATGCTTGAGCACCTCGGACAGGCTGCCGACCGGGATAAAATGAACCTTCTCCTTCACCTCGGTATCCACCTCATACAGGTCGCTCTCGTTGTCCCTGGGGATCAGCACGGTGGAAATGCCCTCGCGGAAGGCAGCCATGCTCTTTTCCTTCAGGCCACCGATGGGCAGCACATTCCCGTGCAGCGTGATCTCACCGGTCATGGCCAGATCGTGGTTCACGGGGATGCCGGACAGCGCCGAGATCAATGCCGTGGTCAGCGTAACGCCGGCAGAGGGGCCGTCCTTGGGGACAGCGCCCTCCGGGGCGTGGATATGCAGGTCAGTGTTTTTGAATTTATCCGCCGCGATGCCGTATTCCTCGGCATGGACACGGGCGTAAGTCACGGCCAGTTGGGCGCTCTCTTTCATGACATCGCCCAGACTGCCGGTGATCTCGATCTTGCCGGTGCCGCTCGGGATGACAGCCACCTCCACGGGCAGCATCTCACCCCCGACGCTGGTCCATGCCAGACCGTTGGCGATGCCGACGGCATCCCTGCGGGAGATAAAGGTCGGCTTGACCTTTTCGGGGCCGAGCAGCGCCTTGACCGAGGCGGCGGAGACGCTGATCTTTTCCTCCTCCCCGGCGGCGACCTTCTGGGCGCATTTGCGCAGCACTGCCGTGATGGTGCGCTCGAGATTGCGCACACCGGCCTCGCGGGTGTAGCCGTCAATAATGGCGTACAGTGCGCTGGCCGTCAGGGTCACGCGGCCGTCAAGGCCGTTGTTTTTCAGCTGCTTAGGCAGCAGGTGGCGCTTGGCAATGTTGAACTTCTCAGTGCGGGTATAGCTGGGCAACTCGATCACATCCATACGGTCATAGAGCGGGCCGGGGATGGTCGAGGCATCGTTGGCCGTCGTGATAAACAGCACCTCGCTCAGATCGAACGGGATATCCAGATAGTTGTCCTTGAAGGTGCGGTTCTGCTCGGGGTCCAGCACCTCCAGCAGTGCGCTGGAGGGGTCGCCCTTGTAATCGCCTGCCAGCTTGTCGATCTCGTCCAGCAGAATGACCGGATTTGTGGACTTGGCCGTTGTAATGGCGCTGATGATGCGCCCGGGCATGGCGCCAATATAGGTGCGGCGGTGGCCGCGGATCTCAGCCTCATCATGGACACCGCCCAGACTCATGCGGGCGAACTTTCGGTTCATGCACTCGGCGATGGAATGTGCGATACTCGTCTTGCCGACACCCGGAGGGCCGACAAGGCAGATGATCTGTCCCTTGACATCCTGATTCAGCTTGCGCACGGCCAGCAGCTCCAGAATACGCTCCTTGACCTTCTGCAGGCCGTAATGCTCACGGTCCAGCACCTTGCGGGCATGGGCCTGATCAAGGTCATCCTCGGTCGCGGTATGCCACGGCAGGGCAAGGCATGCGTCCAGATAGCTGCGGATCACGCCGCTCTCGGCGCTGCTGCCCTGCATACGGGCCAGACGGTCACACTCCTTGAGCAGCTTCTCGGTGGATTCCTCATCCAGCGCCAGCGCCCGGATCTTCTCACGGTATGTATCGGCCTCAGCGCGGGTATCCTCGGAATCGCCCAGCTCCTCGCTGATAATGTGCATCTGCTCACGCAGGTAGTATTCCCGCTGGCCCTTGTCCATCTGGGCATTGACCTTGTCGTCCAGATCGCGCTCGATCTCAAGGACCTGGCATTCCTGACGCAGCAGGGTCAGCAGCTTTTCCAGACGGCCCAGCAGCGTGGACTCGTTCAGAATGACCTGCTTGTCCTCATACTTGAGCAGCAGATTGGCGGGCATATACTCGCTGAGGTAGAGCGGCGAATCCGACGAGATAATGTTATAGACAACATCTTTGGAGATCTGCGGACTGTAGGAGAGGTACTCCTCAAAGCAGTCCTTCAGGCTGCGGACCAGTGCCTCGACCTGCGTGCGCTTGTCGGCGGCAATGCCGCGTACCGGCACCGGGCGCACCGTGGCCTGCAGATATTTATCCTCGCCGTCCAGCTCCAGCAGGCGCGCGCGGGTCTTGCCCTCGACCAGCACCTTTACGATATCCTCGGAGACGCGCAGCACCTGCTTGATCTCCGCAATCACGCCGTAGCCGTACAGGTCCCGCAGTGCAGGCTCCTCGACATCCATCTCGCGCTGGGCCACAAGGAATACGCTGCTGTTATTGTGCATGGCAGCCTCGATCGCTGCGATGGACTTGGTGCGGCCCACCTCAAAATGAACCACATTGTTGGGGAACACCACCAGCCCGCGCAGGGCGATGGCCGGAAGATGCACCACATTGCGGGCGATCTTGATTTTGACTTTTTCAGACATTGCTTACTCTCCCATAGCCTGCAGAACAGGCGTCTCGTTTGCATTGGCGGCCAACTCAGGCGGCAGCAGAATGTGCGCCGCACTGCGCACCGCTTCCGCATGCATGTGCATCTGGGGCGAGCATTCGCCATCCAGTGTTGTGATGAGCGGGTTGCCGTCCAGCACCTCTATATCAATTTGGCTTGTGCGGAAAAAGGTCATGTAGGGCTTGAATTTCTCCGCCACGGCATCATCCTCCAACAGATGCTCTCCTTTTTTGTAAGCACCCAGCAGCCCGGGCAGCTTCAGGCGCGGCACAGGCTTGAGAAGGACAACATCCAGCAGACCGTCCGTCATGCTGGCGTGGGGCGCAGCACAGTAGCCGCCGCCGTACTGCTGGCCGTTGCAGATCGCCAGCATCATGTAGACATCCTCCATCTGCCGGTCATCAGCCGTGATGCGCAGCCGATGGCGGAAGGTGCTGCACACCGCCTCAAGGATCGACAGTGTGTAGGCCGTGGTGCCTCCGCACAGCGGCACCCGTCTCCACTTGGGGATGCCGTTGGCCACCTGGGCGTCAATGCCCGCAGCGTAGATGTCAATGCCGCAGCCCTGCGGCGTACGGATCATATCCACCGTAAAGGAGCGCGCCGCCAGTTGGGCATCCAGATCAAGGAACTGCGCCTGCGTACCGAAGTTGCGTACATAATCGTTGCCGCTGCCGCAGGGAACGCAGCCCACCGCCGCATTGTCATAGCCGGCAGCCCCCTGCAAAACCTCGTTCAGCGTACCATCGCCGCCGCAGGCATAGAGGAAAACCTCCTGCCCGGAGGACGCATATTTTGCGGCAAGGTCCCGCGCCTGCCCGGCGCGGCGGGTCACCTCAATGGTGGGGCGCACACCGGCGCGGCTGGCGGCAGCATGGATCTGGGGGATCAGCGCCACACTGGCATCCACTTTGCCCGCCGTAGGATTTATGATAAAGATATGCTGCATTGGCCTGTCCCTTTCAGCATGGATTCGTTACGGTCTATAGATAGTTATTATTGTATCTTTTTTAAGGCAAAAGTGCAATACCCTGCGGCAAAATGAAAACCGAAAATCCTATTCTGCCGTCTTTTACAGGGCTGCATCCCAGACATGCAGTATCTCGGTGATCTTCTCAAAAATTGCTGCGCTTGACAGCTCGGGCTTCAATATGCCGTCCTGCAGCACCGTTACAGCATAGCGGGGTGCCTGTGCCGGGTAGAAGCCGCTGAACCAGTAGTTCAGCAGTTCCTCTCCGTTTTCATCATATTGGCCGGTCTGCGCCGTGCCGGTCTTGCCACCCGCCATGCCTGCAGCGGGCCGGGCCTCGGCACCGATGCCTTCCGTCACCACCGACACAAGCATACTGCGCAGGATCTTTGCCGTTTTTTCATCACAAACCGTGCGCGGCGCAGACGGTTCCAACGGCGCTGCAACTGCCCCGGTCGAATCGGCAATGCCTTTCACAAATGCCGGTGCGCGGTACACCCCGCCATTGGCCACGGTGTTCATCATGGCCGTGATCTGCAGCGGCGTCACGGTCAGCGCCCCCTGCCCGAAGCTGAAGCTTGCCAACTGTCCGTCATTTGCAAGGGTCTGCGCATCGGGCAGTGTACCCGCCGCGCTCCGCAGGCTCGGGGCAAGCTGTACCGCTGTGCCGAAGCCGAATTGTTCCGCCGTTGACAAGATTCGCGCAGCCCCCAGCAGCTGCCCCAGTTCAATAAAATAGGTGTTGCAGCTCTGCTCCAGCGCGCCGCGCAGATTTACCTCGCCATGCGCACGGCCCTGCGCGCAGCGGTAGGTCTGCCCGGCCAGCTCCAGCTCGCCGGTACAGTCGTGGGTATACCAATCCAGCCCGCTCTCATAGGCAGCGGCCGCCAGCACAACCTTGAACACCGAGCCCGCGCTGAAGGCGCGCAGCGGCCGGTTGATCAGGGAGGTGTCATCTGCGCGGATGCTGGCCGCAATATTTCGCGGGTCAAAGGTTGGCATACTTACGCTGGCCAGCACCTCCCCTGTGGCTGTGTCCATGACCAGAATGCACCCGCGCGGCATGACCTGCGCCGCTAACGCCTCGCAGGCGCGCTGCAGATCGGCATCCAGTGTCAGCTGTACCCCCTGCCCCGTACCGGTCTCCTCAACCGTGACGGCAGGGGCTGTGTCTGCCAGCAGACGCCCCCGCGCCGTCATGATGCAGGTGATGCTGCGCTTATCGCCGCAGGCCGCCAGCAGGTCGTCATAGGCACGCTCCAGTCCGGCAACGCCGTGGCCCTCACCGTCAAGATACCCCAGCAGATGGGCGGCAGTCGTGCCGGTGAAATGCTCCGGCACCGTGCAGGTGGGTATACCCTGCCCTGTCAGGTCCCGGTCGGTCTGTACCAAAAACGGAGTCGAAAGATTGCGCCGCTCATACAAAAGGCCCTGCGCCTCATAGGAGACATAGGGAAACAGTGCGGTGTAGCCTGCCTCACCGGGCATGCAGAGCGCATAATAGCGCTGCGCCGTGCCGGTCAGCCTGCGGCCGCTCCGGTCATAAAAATCTCCCCTCGCGCGCGGCAGCGCCACCGTCTGGACGGTCTGCCCGCCCGCGTTGGCCGCATAGGCCGTCTGCTGCCCCACCCAGTAGGTTCGGCACAGCACAATACCCGCCAGCAGCACAAGCACTGCACACAGGCCGTAAAAGCGGCGCAAAGACATAGCATCACCCCACGGGGAGTATGCTCACTTCCGGCAGCCACGATACACCCGGATGCAGAGAAAGACCGCCGCGATGCAGGGCAGAAAGCCCATTGCATCTATGCCGACATCGCTCAGCAACATGGCACGGCCCGGGACAAAGAACTGGTGCAGCTCATCCCCGGCGGCACACAGCATACACAGTGCCGCAGACAGCAGCGCCCTCTGCCACAGGGCAAGGTTGACCGTCCACAGATGCACCGTCACCGCCATGCTGACCCCCAGCGCGCAGTAGATATAAACATGTGCCCATTTGCGAACATTGACATTGAGGTTTGTGGTGCTGAACCATTGCGGCGTGATGGCCTTTGCTTTACCGGATTGAACTGTGTTCATCACAGTCTCGCTGACCTTGTAGGAAACCGCCCCCGGCTGGGCAGAAAAGTAGAAAATCAGTCCCAGCAGCGCCAGCGTCACGGCCAGCGCCATATATTTTGCATATTTCTTCATGGCGGCTCCACCGCTGCTTTTGCTTATTACCGCCGCACCGTTGCGCAACTACTGTATAAGCAGTCGGCGTCATGCGGCCGTACCTTTATTATAGCACGCTTTCCCGCCGCAGGTCTATGGCCGCAGCGCCTTATACAAAAAGGCCGAAGCCTTGTCGCCAAGACTTCGACCTTGTAGTTGCTTTTGGGTGTACCGAATTAGTACATACCGCCCATGTCAGGGGCCGGGGCAGCCGGAGCCGGCGGCTCGGGCAGATCGGCAACGAGACTCTCGGTGGTCAGAACCATCGCAGCAACGCTGGCAGCGTTCTCCAGAGCGGAACGGGTGACCTTGGTCGGGTCAACGATACCGGCCTCGATCATATCCTCAACATACTCTTCCTTCTGGGCATCAAAGCCGTAGTTGGGCTTGTTGGCCTTCAGGATGTTGTCGATAACAACGCTGCCCTCCAGACCGGCATTGGCAGCGATCTGGCGCAGAGGAGCCTCCAGAGCCTTGCGGACGATCTTGGCGCCGGTGCGCTCGTCGCCCTCCAGCTCGCCAACCAGCTTATCGACAGCCGGAATAGCATTGATGGTGGCCGTGCCGCCGCCGGCAACGATGCCTTCCTCTACAGCGGCCTTGGTCGCGTTCAGAGCATCCTCGATGCGGAGCTTCTTGTCCTTCATCTCGACCTCGGTAGCAGCACCGACCTTGATGACGGCAACACCGCCGGCCATCTTGGCCAGACGCTCCTGCAGCTTCTCACGGTCAAAGTCAGAGGTTGCCGTTGCGATCTGGCTGCGGATCTGAGCCACGCGGTCAGCAATGGCCTGCTTGTCACCGGCACCGCCGACAATGGTGGTGTTCTCCTTGGTGACCTTGACCTGACGGGCGCTGCCCAGCAGCTGCATGGTAGCATCCTTCAGCTCATAGCCGAGGTCGCTGCTGATGACGGTGCCGCCGGTCAGGGTAGCAATATCCTGCAGCATCTCCTTGCGGCGATCGCCGAAGCCGGGGGCCTTAACGGCAACAACATTCAGGCCGCCGCGCAGACGGTTGATGATGAGGTTGGACAGTGCATCGCCCTCGACATCCTCGGCGATGATCAGCAGCTTGCGGCCGGACTGGATGACCTGCTCGAGCAGGGGAACCACATCCTGAAAGACGCTGATCTTCTTATCGGTGATCAGGACGGAGCAGTCGTCATAGACGGTCTCCATCTTCTCGGTGTCGGTGACCATGTAAGGGGTCACATAGCCGCGGTCAAACTGCATGCCCTCAACGACCTCGGTGTAGGTCTCGGCAGTGGTCTTGTTCTCCTCGATGGTGATAACGCCATCGGCCGTGACCTTCTCCATCGCGTCAGCGATCAGCTGGCCGATCTCGGCATCACCGGCAGAAACAGTGCCGACACGGGCAATGTCCTTGCTGCCGTTGACCTTCTGGCTGTGCTGCTTGACAGCATCGACAGCAGCGGCGACGGCCTTCTGCATGCCGCGCTTGATGTCCATGGGGTTGGCACCGGCGGTGACATTCTTCATGCCCTCATTGACGAAGGCCTGTGCCAGCACGGTGGCGGTGGTGGTACCGTCACCGGCAGCATCGTTGGTCTTGGTGGCGACCTCGCGAACGAGCTGTGCGCCCATGTTCTCGAACTCGTCCTTCAGCTCGATCTCCTTGGCGATGGTGACACCATCATTGGTGATGAGCGGGCTGCCGAACTTCTTGCTCAGCACGACATTGCGGCCCTTGGGGCCGAGGGTAACCTTAACGGTGTTGGCCAGCTGGTCGATGCCAGCGCAAAGGGCCTTGCGGGCGTCCTCGCCCTGCTTGATCTGTTTAGCCATAATAGATCTCTCCTTTTATCTGAAAGAATTACTGAAAAATCAAATTATTCCACAACCGCGAGGATGTCGCTCTGGCGGACGATGGTGCATTCCTCACCATCGACCTTGACCTCGGTGCCGGAATACTTGCTGGTCAGGACCTTATCGCCGACCTTGACGATCATCTCGACATCCTTGCCATCCACATTGCCGCCGGGGCCGACAGCCACGACCTCAGCAACCTGCGGCTTTTCCTTGGCGGAGCCGGACAGGATCAGGCCGCCCTTGGTGGTTTCTTCTTCCTCGACCATTTTAATGACAACACGGTCTGCAAGAGGTTTGATTTTCATAGTGAAAGTTCCTCCTTATAAAAGATTTCTCTTTTGAATTTTTGGTGATTTTTGGTTTAGCACTCAATCTCTCTGAGTGCTAAATATATAATAGCCACTTTGCACCGAAAAATCAAGTGTTTTCTATATAAAATTTTTGTGAACAAAAATGCACCGGGCCGCATTGGCTCCGGTGCAGATCGTTTTTATTGCTGTTCCGTCAAACTTTTATAACGCGGGCGCATGGCGCCATGCTCGATATGAGGCTGGCCGCCCTCGACCGTGTCGGCGTCAATCGTCACTTTGGTGATGGTGGCATCGGACGGGATGTCGTACATGATCGGAATCAGCAGTTCCTCGACAACGCTGCGCAGGCCGCGCGCACCGCTCTTGCGCTCCACCGTCTTTCTGGCGATGGCGTGCAGGGCCGCATCGGTAAAGACCAACTCGGCATTGTCCAGATGCAGCAGCTCCTTGTACTGGCGCACAATGCTGTTCTTCGGCTCAAGCAGCACGCGAACCAGCGCCTCCTCGTCCAGCGGATCCAGCACCGTCACGACCGGCAGACGGCCGATCAGCTCCGGGATCAGGCCGAATTTTACCAGATCGTCCGGCTCGACCTTTTTCAGCAGCTTCTGGCGGGTCTCGTCCTTGTCGAGCGTGGTACGCAGCTGGCTGCCAAAGCCCAGCGAGGCATTGTCGGTGCGCTTCTGGATGAGCTTTTCCAGCCCGTCAAAGGCACCGCCGCAGATAAAGAGGATATTTTTGGTGTTGATCTGGATGAACTCCTGCTGCGGGTGCTTGCGGCCGCCGTTGGGCGGCACATTGCTGACCGTACCCTCCACGATCTTCAGCAGGGCCTGCTGCACACCCTCACCGCCCACATCGCGGGTGATGGAGGGGTTCTCGCTCTTGCGGGTGATCTTGTCGATCTCATCCACATAGATGATGCCGATTTCAGCGCGCGGAATGTCAAAATCCGCCGCCTGAATCAGCTTGAGCAGGATGTTTTCGACATCCTCGCCCACATAGCCGGCCTCGGTCAGCGTGGTGGCGTCCGCAATGGCGAACGGCACATTCAGCATCTTGGCCAGCGTCTGGGCCAGCAGCGTCTTGCCGGTGCCGGAGGGGCCCAGCATCAGCACATTGGACTTTTGCAGCTCCACATCGCTGTTTTGGCCGGACAGGATGCGCTTATAGTGGTTGTAAACCGAGACAGCCAGCACCTTCTTGGCGGCATCCTGCCCGATGACATACTGATCCAGACCTGCCTTGATTTCGGCAGGGGTCAGGATATGGATGCTCTCGAGCGGATCGGCACCGTAATCTGCGCCGGGCTTCTGGGCCTGACGGCGGCGGTCACGGGGCGGCATACCGGCGCGCGGCGGGGCCGGACGCTCACCATCGCGTTCCAGCACATTGCAGCACATTTCAATGCAGTCCTTGCAGATATTGACGCCGGGACCGATGACCAGCTGCTCTACCTCGTTTTGGGAGCGTCCGCAAAAGCTGCAGATAAGCTCGCGTCCTTTTCCGTCCTTACCGGACGT
Organism: uncultured Oscillospiraceae bacterium; assembly: GCA_900540595.1. GTDB lineage: Bacteria > Bacillota > Clostridia > Oscillospirales > Ruminococcaceae > Gemmiger. The sequence goes on along the minus strand of UQGL01000031.1, from coordinate 10,339 downwards.
TTGATTTGCCATGTTGTTCCCCCGAATCAGTGTTTATAGAGGATATCGTCGATCAGGCCGTACTCCTTTGCCTGCTGCGCGGTCATATAGTTGTCGCGCTCGGTGTCGCGCTGGATTGTTTCCAGCGGCTGGCCGGTGTACTCGCTCAGCAGGGTGTTCATCCGCTCACGGATGCGCACGATGTGGTCAGCGTGGATCTTGATATCGGTGGCCTGGCCGGAGATGCCCTGACCGCCGATGAGCGGCTGATGGATCAGGATCTCGGAGTTGGGCAGCGCAAAGCGCTTACCCTTGGTACCGCTGGCCAGCAGGAAAGAGCCCATGGAGGCCGCCATGCCGACACAGATGGTGGAGACATCGCACTTGATGTAGTTCATCGTGTCGTGGATGGCCATGCCGTCGGAAATGGAGCCGCCGGGGCTGTTGATATAGAAGTAGATGTCCTTCTCGGGGTCCTGACCCTCGAGGTAGAGCAGCTGTGCCACGATCACGCTGGCGGAGGAGGAGTTGACATCCTCGCTCAGCACAATGATGCGGTCGTTCAGCAGGCGGGAGAAGATGTCATAGCTGCGCTCACCGCGCGCAGTCTGTTCGACAACATAAGGTACAAGGCTCATTCAGGTTTCCCTCCTTAATAGCTTGCAGAAAAGCGGTTTTATGATAAAGGGACCGATACGGCGGCAAAGCTGCACAACCGTACCGGCCCTTTTACTCAATGTTTACGGAAAGGTGCGATTACTCGCCCTTCTCCTCTTCCTTCGGCTCCTCGTCCTTCTTGGCGGCAGCCTTCTTGGTGGTCTTGCGGGTGGTCTTCTTGGCAGGCTTCTTCTCCTCGGCAGCGCCCAGAACAATGTTAGCCTTCTCCTTCACGAAGTCGATGGCCTTGTTGACGGCCAGATCCTTCTTGACAGCGGCAGCGTCAACCAGACTCTTGACCTTGTCAGCCTCCATCTGGTAAGCATCGGCAATGCGCTTGATCTCAGCCTCGAACTCCTCCTCGGTAGCCTCGATGGACTCCTTGGCAACGATGGCCTCCATAGCCAGACGCATCTTGACCTGCTTGTCGGCCTGCTCACGGAACTGCTCCTTGAACTGGTCCATGGTCATGCCCATATACTGCAGGTACTGCTCAAGCTTGAGGCCCTGCTGGGAGATGCGGTACTGGAAGTCCTGCACCAGCTCCTCGATGCGGCTCTCGATCATAGCATCGGGGATGTCGGCCTTCATGCCGTTCACGACCTGATCGATCAGGTCGTTCTCAACGCTCTGCTCAGCCTGCTTCTCGTGGTTGGCCTGAATGCCCTTGCGGATAGAATCCTTCAGCTCCTCGAGGGTGTCGTACTCGCTGACGTCCTTGGCGAAATCATCGTCCAGCTCGGGCAGCTCCTTGTACTTGACCTCATGCAGCTTGATCTTGAAGGTAGCGTCCTTGCCGGCCAGCTCCTTAGCCTGATACTCCTCGGGGAACTTGACATTGACATCAAACTCCTCGCCTGCCTTGTGGCCGACGACCTGCTCCTCGAAGCCGGGGATGAAGGAGCCGCTGCCCAGCACCAGAGAGTAGTGCTCAGCCTTGCCGCCCTCGAAAGCAACGCCATCAACGAAGCCCTCAAAGTCGATATCCACGGTGTCACCGTTCTGGGCCTCGCCCTCACGGGTCAGCAGACGGCCGTTGCGGTCCTGCATGCGCTTGATCTCAGCGTCAACATCGGCCTCATCCACAGTCTTGACATCTTTGTTGACGGTTAAACCGGTGTACTCGCCCAGCTCGACCTCGGGCTTGACGGCAACCTTGACCTTCAGGGTAGCGCCCTCCTCCTCGGACATGGAGACGACCTCAGGCTCAGGACGGCCAACAACCTCGATGCCGGCCTCCTTGACAGCGGCCTCATAGTTCTCAGGGAACAGATCGTTGACGGCGTCATACTGGAACAGGTCCTTGCCATACATCTTCTCGATCATGGCCTTGGGAGCCTTGCCCTTGCGGAAGCCAGGGATGGCGTACTTCTTGCCCTCGCGCTTGAAAGCGGTATTGACAGCAGATTTGAAGGTCTCCGCGTCAATGGAGAACTGCAGTTCGACCATGCTCTTTTCGAGCTTTTCACAGGAAATCAGTTTCATTTATAAATTCCTCCAAAAATAGATGTACATAAAAATACAAGTTATTATACCATGCCCGCAGAGAAAATACCAGCCTTATTTCAAAAATTTTAACCGATTTTGGGCAAAAAAGCCATGCAATTTTACGCTTTTGTGCGTTTTCACCTTATTTTATACGGGCAGAACGCCAGACCATCGGCAGAAATGAGCCGGTAGGTGATGCCGTCCCGCTCCCCCTGCGTGGCATAGCGGATGGATTTTCCGTGCAGATGACCGTAGTAGCACTCGGTCACGCCGAAGTCGTGCAGCACATCCACAAGCTCCTGCGCCGCAGCGCCCGGGTAGATGGGCGGATAGTGCAGAAATGCGATCCTCTGCGCGGCATTCCCAGCTGCCTGCAGGCTCATCCGCAGGCGGCCGGCCTCGCGGGCCATCAGCTTTTCGCCCTGAGCGGCCAGATCGTCAAACGGCCAGCCGCGGGTGCCGCACAGCGCCGTATCGTCCACAATGCAGGCATTGTTGTGCAGGATATGCAGGGTGTCAAAGCCATTGGCGGTCAGGTATGTCTCCATTTTGCGGGTCGTAGTCCACCAGTAGTCATGGTTGCCCTTCAGCAGCCATTTTTGCCCCGGCAGGCTTTGGATAAAGGCAAAATCCGCCTTTGTGTCGTTCAGGTTCATGGCCCAGCTGGTGTCGCCTGCCAGAATGACCGTGTCATCCGGGCCTATCAGCTTGCGCCAGTTGGCTTCCAGTCGGGGCAGGTAGCCCTCCCACCCCGGGAAAACATCCATCGGCTTGTCTGTTCCCAGGGAGAGGTGCATGTCCCCGATTGCAAAGATGGCCATACAGCCTCACTTTCTAGTTGTTGTTGCTTATTTCAGGGCCGCGGCGCGGATCTCAGCAGGCTGCAGCACCGTCTTGAACCGCACCTCCTGCTTGTCCAGCTCGCGCAGGGAGGCCGGGGCCTCCGCGCCGGTTTTGGCGGTCAGCGCAGCCATGGCAGCGAAATCACTGACCGGGGCCTGCTGCCCCAAGGCCGCCAGCACATCGCGCGGGAACTTGAAGGGGCTGGCGGTGGACAGCACCACCATCGGTGCCTCGGTGCGCACGGTCTCAGCCACACGGAAGGCCACGGCGGTGTGCGTATCGCAGAGATAGTGATCCTCCTCGAAACGGGCCTTGATCTCAGCGGCCCCCTCGGCGTCATCGGCATAGCCCGCAGCGAAGGTCTCCCGGATCTTTTCCAGCGTCTCGGCATCCACCGTGTACTTGCCGGTCGTATTCAGCTCCTGCATCCAGCCCGCGACCTTTTCGCTGCTGCCGCTGACATGGCAGAGCAGACGCTCGAGGTTCGAGGAGATCAGGATGTCCATCGACGGGGAGGTCGTTTTATAGAAGGTACGGCGGGCATCGTAGGTGCCGGTCGTCAGGAAATCGGTCAGGACATTGTTCTTGTTGGAGGCACAGACCAGCTTGCCCACGGGCAGGCCCATCTGCTTGGCATAGTAACCAGCCAGAATATCGCCAAAGTTGCCGGTCGGCACACAGAAGTCCACAGGCTTGCCCCATGCCACTGCGCCCTGCTCCGCCAGACGGAAGTAGGCGTAGAAGTAGTAGACGATCTGCGGCACCAGACGGCCCCAGTTGATCGAGTTGGCGCTGGACAGGCGGATGCCGCGCTTCTCCAGCTCGGCGGCCACAGCTGCATCGGCAAAGACCTTCTTGACGCCGGTCTGGGCATCGTCAAAGTTGCCCTGCACGGCGTAGACCTGCACATTACCGCCCTTTTGGGTGGCCATCTGCAGGTGCTGGATCTCGCTGGTGCCGTCGTTCGGGTAGAACACCTCGATCTCGATGCCGTCCAGATCAGCATAGCCGGCCAGTGCAGCCTTGCCTGTATCGCCGGAGGTTGCCACAAGGATGCGGGTGGTCTCGGTGCGGCCCAGCATCTTCTTGGCTTCCACCAGCAGTTTCGGCATCAGCTGCAGGGCGTAGTCCTTGAAGGCGCAGGTGGGACCGTGCCACAGCTCAAGGGAATAGAGGCCCTCACGGACCTTGACCGTGCGGCCCGCCTTGCCATCAAAGGCTGCGCCGTAGGTGGCGGCGGTGGCATTGTGCAGGAAGTCAGCGCTGTAATCGGTCAGAAAGCCCGCCAGCACCTTCTCGGCCAGTTCCGGATAGGAAAGGTTTTTCCAGCCCTCCAGATCGGCCTTCGGGAAAGCTTCCGGTACAAACAGACCGCTCTGCGGTGCCAGACCACAGACGATCGCCTCCTGTGCGGAAACGCGGAGCTCGGAATCTCTGGTGCTAAAATACTGCATACTGTACACCCTTTCTCTTATTCTCTTCCTCTATGTGTATAAGCCTTGTTGGCGCTATACCGTTGTGTGGGGCGCGGGGTGCGGGCGGATATGGAATCCGCCCCTACGGGTTGCGGGGGTCGATGCCCGTCATCGGCCTTGCTGCTGGGTTCCGCGGGCGACCAATGGCCGCCCCTACCTTTCATGCGTTGACGCCAGTGTTTCTCAGCACTCAAATGCGCCGGGAATACAATGCACCTGCCAGCCTCTGCCTGCGGGCGTGACCTCCACCACATCAAAACGAATGTCAGCCTCCCCATAGGGACTGCGCTGCAAATACTGTTGGGCGGCCAAAATCAGCCGCTGCTGCTTGCGGGCATCCACCGCAGCCGCCGGGCGGTCCAGCATGGTTCCTGCGCGGGTCTTGACCTCGGCAAACACCAGCGTGTTTTCCTTATATAAAATAAGGTCGATTTCCCCCATGCGGGTGCGGTAATTATGGTTCAGCAGCAGCCAGCCGCGCTGCTGATAGTATTTGGCAGCAATGGCCTCGCCCTTATGACCGACTATATCAGTCATGCCAGTAGCCCTGTTTTTTCAGGAAGCTGCGTCGGTAGAACGGCTGGATGCCGTACTGCGCGATCAGCTCATAGTGCAGCTTTGTGGGATAGCCCTTGTGCTTAGCCAGCTGGTACTGGGGATATTGCTTGTCCAGCTCCAGCATATAGCGGTCACGGCTGACCTTGGCCAAAATGGAGGCCGCCGCGATGGAGGCACTGTTGGCGTCCCCCTTGACCACAGCCTCGGCGGGCTGTATCAGCCCCGGCGGGCAGCGGTTGCCGTCGATCAGCACATAATCGGGCGTTATTTCCAACCCGGCCACAGCCTGCGCCATGCCGTCCATTGTAGCCCACAGGATATTGCGTTCATCAATTTCCTGCGGTGTGATAAAGACAATTTTGTATGCAAGCGCACGATTTGTGATTTCCTCAAACAGTGCATCACGGCGCTTTTCGGTCAGCTTCTTGGAGTCGTTGACTCCCTCGATGGGATCATCGGGGTTCAGGATGACCGCCGCACAGCAGACAGGGCCGCACAGCGGGCCGCGCCCTGCCTCGTCCACGCCGCAGACCACACCATGCTCGGCACGCTTTGCGGCGTCAAAGGCGTAAAGCGCCTCGTTACTGCTCGTCGTCCCAGTCGTCCTGCGGGGCATCGTCCGTCACCTCTTCCCGTTCTTCCTGTACCGCGCGCTGCGGCGGGCGCTCCAGCGAGAGCCGTCCCCATTTGCTGGCGCGGAATTCCCCTACCAGCATCTTGGCTGCACGCTCGGTATCGACCTCGCCGCCGGAGATCAGCATACCGCGCTTGGCGCCAATGGCCTGCAAAAGGTCGTAGGGCGGCAGCGCGAGCGCCGACTCCTCCAGCTTATACCGGGCCAGCAGCTGGGCGGGATAGATGCCCCGCACGCTGGAAAGCAGGCCGCAGGCCAGCTCCTCAATATCCAAAATGTCATCGCGGATGGAACCGATGAACGCCAGATTCGATGCCGTTTCCAGCGAGTCGAATTTTTTCCACAGCACGCCGGGCATATCCATCAGGTCGAAATTGCCGACACTGATCCACTGCTTGCCGCGGGTGACGCCGGGCTTGTTGGCAGCCTTGGCGCGGGTCGTACCCGCAAAGGAGTTGATGAAGGTGGACTTGCCCACATTGGGGATGCCCACGATCATGACACGGATGGCCGCGCCGACCATACCGCGGTTGCGGCGGCGCTCCATCAGGGCGGAAAGTTCTTTTTCAATCAGGCTCTTGGTGGCCGTGGCACGGCCGCGCTGCTTCGAGTCCATCGCAATGCAGCCGGCGCCGGCACTCGTAAAGTAGGCCAGCCACTGCTTGGTGATTTCGGGGTCAGCCAGATCGGCCTTGTTCAGTACATACAGATGCGGTTTGCCCGCGGTAATGCGCTCGATCTCGGGGTTCAGGCTGGAAAGCGGGATGCGCGCATCAAGGATCTGCAGAACACAGTCCACATTGCGGATTTCCTTTTCCATCAGGCGCAGGGTCTTTGTCATGTGCCCGGGGAACCACTGGATCTGGCGGCTGTTGATAATGTCGCTCTGGCTCATTCGGCCGCTCCTATCTTGCCAAAGGGCAGTACGCGCAGCACGGCTGCGCCCATAATATCGCGTTCATCCACGCAGCCTACGCTGACATCGCGGCTGTCGGTGGAGTTATTGCGGTTATCCCCCATCAAAAACAGGCAGCCGTCCGGCACCGTAATGGGAAATTCCACGCTTTCAAACAAATAGGTGGGCTCGGCGGTGTATGGCTCCTCGAGTGCAGTACCGTTGCGGTAGACGATGCCGGCCTCAAAGTCGATGTCGATGGTATCCCCGCCCATGCCTATGACCCGCTTGACCAGCGGCTTGCCGTAGTCGGTATAGCCGTCCACCACGACAATATCGCCGTAGTCCGGCGCCTTAAGCAGATTGATGAGGATACGCTCTCCATCGGAGAGCGTGTGATCCATCGAGTGTCCATCGACCTTCACGATGCGCACACCGAAGGTAAACACCAGTGCAATGATCGCCACAGCCATGGCCAGGGCGTCATACCATTCCAGTGTTTCCTTGTTGCGGCGGTAGCGCGCCTTGAATGCTGCACCCATGTCTTATCCCACCTTTTGGAAAAATACGAAAAAAGGGAGAACGCCAACCGTCCTCCCCTTTTCTCAGTATGCTCAGATACGTGCCTTGACCTTGGCAGCCTTGCCGGTGCGCTCGCGCAGGTAGAACAGCTTCGCACGACGGACCTTGCCGCGGCGAACGACGTCGACCTTCTCAACGAACGGGCTGTTGACCGGGAACACACGCTCAACACCGACACCGTAAGAGGTGCGGCGGACGGTGAAGGTCTCAGCGATGCCGCCATGCTTCTTAGCAATAACGGTGCCCTCGAAAGCCTGGATACGCTCCTTGTCGCCTTCCTTGATGCGGACGGAGACGCGAACGGTGTCGCCGACTTCGAACTGGGGCTTGTTCTCTTTGATCATACCCTCGGTAAAATGCTTCATTGCGTCCATGTTATGAATTCCTCCATTTTGTTGCGACGTTCATACACGATGTTTCGTCAGAGGACCGCCTGTATAATGATGTGTCATTATCCCGCCGATGGCTCGGCGGCATTAACGCTTTAGTATTATAGCATTGTACCGGGCATTTGGCAAGGGGTTTTAACAGAAAATCGAAGATTTTTTTGCTTTTGCCTTCCCCCGCGGGGGAAGGCTTTTCTCACTCGAAGTCTTTGCCCGCCTTATTATAAAGGTGCGTCCTCACCACGCGGCACTGCCAGACTGGGGCAGCGCCCTGCTCGCGCAGGAAGTCGGTCAGCAGCGCCGGGTTCAGGTTCAGTGCCTCGCCGGAGCCGCAGGGCAGCACGGCCGTAAAATGCAGCGTATCGCCCTCGACCGTATAGGCAATGCGGTCGAGGTACGCCTTCAAATCGAGCGTTTTCTGGCCGCGCTTGGTCTTTTTTGTGACCTCGGCATGCTCTGCATTGTTGTAGGCATCCAGCGCAATGGCACTGCTTGCCGGCATGGTGACCTCATAGGCGGCGGTCTCGATCTCGCCGACCTTTTCCTTAGCTGGGGCGATCTTTGTGATGACGATGCCGCGCGGCATCAGCGGCTGCAGGGCATCGATCCAGCGCTGCGGTTCAATGCTCTCCTGCTCCGTCTTGACCTCACAGCTCTCGCAAAGGCTCTCCTGCCCCAGAGACAGCGGGCAGGAAAAGGACAGGTAGATATGCGGGTTGAACCCCTGCGTATAGTACACCGGCAGGCTGCTCATTTTAAGCATCCGATGGAATACGCGCTGCAGATCCAGCAGCGAAATGTAGGCGGCCTCACCGCACTTTTCAAAGAAGATTCTTACTGTAGTCAAAGCACGGTCCTCCGATCAGCTTGTTGGCACCGCAGGCGCTGCACTGGCGGTTGCAGGGCTGGGTGGTTTTGGCCTCCAGCGCCTTGTTGTACTCACGCACCAGATGGGCCTTCGTCACACCCACATCGAGATGATCCCAAGGCGTGACCTCGTCCAGACCGAGGGCGCGGTAGTTGTAAAAATCAGGGTCAATACCGCAGCTTTTGAACGCCTCGATCCAGCGGTCGTAGTTGAAATACTCCTCCCATGTGTCAAAGAAGGAGCCGTTCTCAAATGCAGTCTCGATCACACGGCCCAGACGGCGGTCACCCTTGGCAAACACGCCCTCCAGCACGCTGGTGGTGCTGTCGTGGTAGTTGACCTTGATCTTGCGGGAATGCACGCAGCTGAGCAGGTATTTTTGCTTTTCCTGCAGGGACTCGCGGCGGTCCTGCGCACAGAACTGGAACGGCGTGTCGGGCTTGGGCACAAAGCAGGCCACGCTGATCGTGACCTGAACGCCCTTGCCCTTCGGACGGTCGGGGATCGTATAGAACAGATCCACCACCTGCTGTGCGGTGTCGGCAATTCCCTTGATGTCGTCCATCGTTTCGGTGGGCAGCCCCATCATAAAGTAAAGCTTGACCGAGGTGTACCCTTCAGAGAAGGCGATGCGGCAGCCGCGCTCGATCTGCTCCCATGTGACATTCTTATTGATGACATCGCGCAGGCGCTGGGTGCCGGCCTCGGCAGCAAAGGTCAGGCCGCTCTTGCGGACCTTGGTGGTCTTTTCCACAAGGGACTGCGAGAAGTTGTCCACACGCAGGCTTGGCAGCGAAAGACTTACATGGTCGGACTCTGCCCAGGAGTTGAGGTTGTCAAGAATATCCTCCAGCCGGGAGTGGTCGGAGGTCGAAAGACTGGACAGGCTCAGTTCATCATAGCCGGTGTTGCGGCAGAGCATCCGCGCACTGTCGCTGATAAGCTTGGGGCTGCGCTCCCGGAAGGGACGGTAGAGCTGGCCTGCCTGACAGAAGCGGCAGCCGCGGACGCAGCCGCGCAGCACCTCGACACAGGCGCGGTCCTGCACTGCACCCACAAGCGGCACCACGAAGTTTTCCGGCGGGGTAAAGCTGTCCATATCCTGCACGATGGCCTTTGTCACGCGGGCCGGGATGCCCGGGCGGTTCGGGGTCACGGCCTCAATGCGGCCATCCTCCTTGTAGGTCACATCGTAGAAGGACGGCACATAGACACCGGGGATCTTTGCCAGCTCCAACAGCAGCTGTTCTTTATCCCAGCCCTGCTTTTTGCCCTGCTCAACGGCTGCACAGATGTCCTGCAGCATCTGCTCACCCTCGCCAAGCTGCATGACATCAAAGAAGTCTGCCATCGGCTCGGCGTTGCATACACAGGGGCCGCCCGCGATGATGAGCGGCCACCGCTCATCACGATCGGCGGCCCGCAGCGGAATGCCAGACAGACGCAGCATTGCCAGAACATTCGTATAGCACAGCTCATATTCAAGAGAAAAGCCGACAATGTCAAAATCCGTCAGCGGGTCCTTGCTTTCAAGGCAGTACAGCGGGATGTCCAGCCGCTCCATCTGGGCCTTCATGTCCGTCCATGGCATAAAGGCGCGCTCACACCACCAGTTTTCGTGGCGGTTCAGAATATCGTACAGGATCTTCTCGCCCAGAAAGGACATGCCGATCTCATAGGTATCCGGAAAGCAGAACGCCATGCGCACATCCACCTTGGATTTATCCTTGTAGATGCAGCCCGGCTCGCCGCCCGTGTAACGGCCCGGCTTTTGTACCAGACTCAGGGCCTCTTTAAATTTTGGGGAAAATTCCGCCATTTTGGTGAACCATCCTTACCGTGTTATTTTCGCCGCCCCGTTGGGACCGCTGTTATTGTAAAGGCAATACCGCATAATTCTAAGTGCCGATACGGCGAGTGAGGTGCGGCAGATGCTAAGCCAAAAGCGCAGATAATACTTTGTGTATTATCGAG
>UQGL01000030.1 GCA_900540595.1 uncultured Oscillospiraceae bacterium | reverse complement strand
GAACAGGACGGCCGCCCGCGGGCGGCAAAAAACAATCCTGCGGATTGTTTTTTAGTCCGCGGGAGATGGACGCACGGGTCACCAAAAAGCACTACTTCATTTGAGGTAGTGCTTTTTTCTTTGTATGCGCTTTTTAATAGGTGTCGGGCGTAAAAGGTGACCCGTGCGGGAATCGAAAAGCCCGGGCCCCGCGTCCAGCGTACCGCGGGGCAAAAACAGCCCCGCGGGCTGTTTTTAGGGCGGGGGAGATTCCCGCATGAGCGGAAAGTTGATGTGGTCGGGGTGGTTGGCGGGGGCTGTTGTTTAAGATTGGCGTAGAGGCTTTCGGAAGTGCGCGGGCCGGGCATGCCCGGCCCCTACAGGGCGGCGATGGGGAAATGAGGGATGGCGGTAGGTTTCGGCGGGGTGTGGGCACCCCGCCCTACGCACGGATTTTAAGTGGGGGTCGTAGGGCGGCCAGCCCTCTGGCCGCCGCCAAAGGCTTGCGGCGGCAGGAAGTTGCCCGGGAGGGATGAATCCCTCCCCTACGAATTGACCACAAAAGGGATATGGCATCGGGTTGCGGGCCGGGCATGCCCGGCCCCTACAGGGTAGCGATGGGGAAATGAGGGATGGCGGTAGGTTTCGGCGGGGTGTGGGCACCCCGCCCTACGCACGGATTTTAAGTGGGGCCGTAGGGCGGCCAGCCCTCTGGCCGCCGCCAAAGGCTTGCGGCGGCGGGAAGTGCCGGGAGGGATGAATCCCTCCCCTACGAATCAACCGAAAAAGGGGGGCGGCGGTAAGTTGCGGGCCGCATATATGCGGCCCCTACAGTTGAACCGCAAGAGGGATATTGCGTCGGGTTGCGGGCCGGGCGTGCCCGGCCCCTACGGGGCGGCGATGGGTAAACGGGATATAATAATAAGTTTACGGCTGTGGGAAGGTGCAGCGGCGGCGAATTAATGTTGCGGATGTAGAATTTCCGAGTGCATTTTTGTTGGTTATGACTAACAGTTTTCGTTGAAAAGTTTGCGCAGATTCTGTATACTTAGTTACAACATACTATATAACCAAAGGCAGCATCGCGCAATTCTCAACCATTGGGCCGGGGACGGCTTCAGGGCGGGGTTTGTGTGGTGTTGCCATGCAATTTCGTTGAAATTCTGGTTGGGAAGTTGGTTGTGCGGTGAAAAAAATTAGGATACAACGGGTCAGTGCGTTTGACATCATCATTACGCTGGTGCTTGCGGTGGTTTTTGTTGCCCTTTCGCTGCGGGGCACCGGGGAGCTTACACAGATGCAGCGCGCCACGGACGATTATATCCAGTGTGAAACGCTGGCCCGCCAGCTGCAGAGCGGGTCGGATTATCTGGTGGAGCAGGTGCGGATGTACACCGCGACCGGTCAGCGGGAGTACATGGACAACTACTTTGAGGAGCTGAACACGACCCGCCGCCGCGAGACTGCGCTGGAATATTTCGCTGAGAATTACAGCGACACCGATGCGTTTACCCTGCTGAAATCCGCCATGTCCACCTCGCAGTATCTGAGCTATACCGACCGCTATGCCATGCGTTTGATGGCGCAGGCCACGCTGGCCGACACCGCCGACTGGCCGGCCGAGATACAGGCGGTCTCGCTGCATGACAGCGACCTGACGATGTCGGACGCCGATAAGATGCGCAAGGCCCAGCAGTTGGTCAGCAACAGCCAGTACCAAAATATGCGTGAGGATGTGACGAACAATATCTCCGAGAGTCTGGCGGCGCTGATCGAGCTGACCCGCTCACGCCAGAACCGTGCCGAGCAGATCTTTACCGATGTATACCGCAAGATCGAGCTTTGCGCGGCTGTGCTGGTCGCGCTGATGCTTGAGATCTGCATCATCACCCGCCATCTGGTCGTGAAGCCGCTGCTGCAATACGGCCAGAGCATCCAGCGCGGCGAAATCTTCCCGGTGGTGGGCGCCGCCGAGCTGCAGGAGCTGGCGCTGACCTACAATGAGGTCTACCGCGAAAATCAGGAGACGCAGAAGCTTATCCGCCATGAGGCCGAGCACGATGCGCTGACCGATGCGCTGAACCGCGGCGCGTTTGAAAAGATCCTGAACATTTATGAGGGCGGCGAAAAGCCTTTTGCAATGATCATCTGCGATATCGATATTTTTAAGCAGGTCAACGACCTGCACGGTCATACGGTCGGCGATCTGATCTTAAAGAAGGTGGCGCGCTTGCTGACGACCACCTTCCGCAGCATTGACTATGTCTGCCGGATCGGCGGCGATGAGTTTGCCGTGATCATGGTGGATGTCGGCCGTGAGCTGAGCCACACGGTCAGCGACAAGATCGAGCTGATCAATGACGCCCTGTCCAATCCCACGGACGGGCTTCCCGCAGTTTCGCTGAGCGTGGGTGTGGCCTTTACCGACCGCGAAAACCCCGGCGAGAGCATCTTTAAGGATGCCGATCAGGCGCTGTACCGTGTAAAACAGAACGGTAAGCACGACTGTGGCTTCTATTGAGCGGCGCGCGGAGGTGACGCGCGCACGGCTGCTGGCGCTGCTGTTTCCGCGCCGATGCCCTTTTTGCGGGGCGCTGCTCGGGGCGGATGCCGTGCAGGGGACAGTCTGCCCGGCCTGCCTGCCGGAGGAGATGCGGCTGCAGCATCTGCCGCCGCGCCTGCCGGAAGGAGAGCATGCTTTTTACGCGCTGGGGGAGGCGGCAGCCGCCTACTACTACGCCGATGCAGTGCGCGGCGCGATTTTGCGCTGCAAGCGCGGCGGCCGCCCGTGGTATGCGCAGGAGCTGGCCGACCGGATGGCGGTGCTGATCTTCGGCGCGCTGCCCGCCCGCAGGGTGGGGGAGCTGCCGCAGTACCGCGGACTGCATACGCTGCCGCTGTACAGCTGTATTGTGCCGGTGCCGCCCAACAAGCCGCGGCCCGGCGTACCGGGGCTGCCGCTTTTGCTGGCGCGCCGGTTGAGCGCAGTGCTGGGAATCCCGGTGGTGACGCCGCTCTACATAAAGAATCCGGGCCGCCCGCAGAAGGAGCTGACCCGCGAGGAACGGCTGCGCCGCGCGAAAGCAGCCTTTGCCTGCCGCCCCGGCACCGACCTGACCGGCAAGCGGGTGTTGTTGGTCGATGACATTATCACGACAGGGGCCACAGCGTCCGCCTGTGCGGCGGCGCTGCTGCAGGCCGGTGCCATTGAGGTGACCGCCGCAGCCATTGCCGCAACCGAGGAGTTGCCCAAGGCACAGCAGAAAAAAGAACGCTGAAAAGAAAAAGGACCGCGGCCGCAGCCGAAAGAATGCGCCGGCTGCGGTCTTTTTTTGCGCCCTGTGAGGCAGCGCCTGCCGGGCGGGTTTTCTGTCAAAAAACCGTGCAAAATTTTGGTACATTTGCCACGCGATTTATTTTTAGACATCCTGTATAATATAGGCAACAGAATCGGTTTTCCGAACCACAAGGAGAATTGCGATGGCAAACGAAAAGTACATTATGGCGCTGGATGCAGGCACGACCTCCAACCGGTGCATCCTTTTCAACGCCCGGGGCGAGATGTGCAGCGTGGCGCAAAAGGAGTTTACCCAGTACTTCCCCCAGCCGGGCTGGGTGGAGCATGATGCCAACGAGATCTGGACCACCCAGCTGGGCGTGGCACTGTCGGCCATGAACCAGATCGGCGCCTCAGCGGAGGATATTGCCGCCATTGGCATTACAAACCAGCGCGAGACAACGATCGTCTGGGACCGCGACACCGGCGAGCCGGTCTGCCATGCCATCGTATGGCAGTGCCGCCGCACAAGCGAATACTGCGATGCGCTCAAGGCGCAGGGCCTGACCGACAAAATCCGGGAAAAGACCGGTCTTGTCATTGACGCTTATTTCTCGGCGACCAAGTTGAAATGGATTCTGGACAATGTGCCCGGCGTGCGCGCGCGGGCCGAGCGGGGCGACCTGCTCTTTGGCACGGTCGAGACTTGGCTGATCTGGAAGCTGACCTGCGGCAAGATCCATGTGACCGACTACTCCAACGCCAGCCGGACCATGCTGTTCAACATCCACACGCTGGACTGGGACGATGAGATCCTGCAGATCCTTGACATACCGCGCTGCATGCTGCCCAACCCCGTGCCCAACAGCGAGTTTTACGAGTATGCCGACCCGATGCACTTCGGCGGCGAGATCAAGATCGCCGGTGCAGCGGGTGACCAGCAGGCGGCGCTGTTCGGGCAGACCTGCTTCCAGCGGGGCGAGGCAAAAAGCACCTTCGGTACCGGCGGCTTTATGCTGATGAATGTCGGTGAAAAGCCGGTGTTCTCTCACAACGGGCTGGTCACCACCGTGGCGTGGGGGCTGGACGGCAAGGTGAATTATGCGCTGGAGGGTTCGATTTTTGTGGCGGGCGCGGCCATCCAGTGGCTGCGTGATGAGCTGCATCTGCTGGAGGATGCCAGGGACTCCGAGTATATGGCGCAGAAGGTGCGGGACACGAACGGCTGCTATGTCGTGCCGGCCTTTACCGGTCTGGGCGCGCCCCACTGGGATCAGTACGCGCGCGGCGCTATTGTGGGGCTGACCCGCGGCGTCAACAAAAACCACATCATCCGCGCCACGCTCGACAGCCTGTGCTACCAGATCAACGATGTGCTGACCGCGATGGAGGCTGACAGCGGCATTGCGATGACGGCGCTCAAGGTGGACGGCGGTGCCTGCGCCAACAACTACCTGATGCAGACGATGGCGGACATCAGCAGCCTGCCGGTCAAGCGGCCCTGCTGCGTGGAGACCACGGCGCTGGGCGCGGCCTATCTGGCGGGGCTGGCTGTCGGCTACTGGAAGTCCACCGAGGATGTGCTGCAGAACTGGGCCGTAGATCGCAAGTTTACCCCCGCCATCACCGAGGCAGAGCGCGCCGCGCGGCTCAAGGGCTGGAACAAGGCGGTGCGCTGCTCCTACGGCTGGGCGAAGGAGGATTGACTCCCTAAAGCCCTCCCCACGAACCAACAACACGAGGTACAACATATGCATGATATAATCATTATCGGCGCGGGCGTGGCCGGGTGTGCCTGCGCGCGGGAGCTTTCGCGCTACAGCGCGGATATTCTGGTGCTGGATAAGGCGGAGGATGTCTGCTGCGGCACCTCCAAGGCCAACAGCGCTATTGTACATGCCGGCTATGATGCTGCCCACGGCAGCCTGATGGCGAAACTCAATGTCGAGGGCAGCCGCCGGATGCCCGCGCTGGCCAAGGAGCTGGATTTTGCCTACGCCCAGTGCGGCAGTCTGGTCGTCTGCCTGAGCGAGGAGGACCGCCCCGCGCTGCAAAAACTCTATGAAAACGGCATCGCCAACGGCGTGGAGGGGCTGCGCATCATCGAGCGGGATGAGCTTGCTGCGATGGAGCCGAATGTCTCCGATCAGGCGGTGGCAGCGCTCTGGGCGCCCACCGGCGGCATCGTCTGCCCGTTCGGGCTGACCTACGCGCTGGCAGAAAACGCCGCAAAGAACGGCGTACAGTTTCAGTTCAACACGGCGGTCACGGGGCTGCACCCCCTTGCGGACGGACGCGGCTGGGCCATCGAAACCGACCGCGGCACGCTGGAGGCGCGCTGCATCGTCAATGCGGCGGGCGTCTATGCCGATGTGCTGCACAATATGGCGGACGCCGACCACCCCATGAAGATCACGGCGCGGCGCGGCGATTACTTCCTGCTTGACCACACGGCCGGGCAGCATGTGCGGCATACCGTGTTCCAGCTGCCGGGCAAGTACGGCAAGGGCGTGCTGGTCACCCCCACGGTGCATGGGAACCTGCTCATCGGCCCGACCGCCATTGATGTCGAGGACAAGGAGGCCACCGCTACCACGGCGGCAGGCCTTGATGAGGTGCGCGCCAAGGCCGGGCTGGCGGTCAGGGATCTGCCGCTGCGCCAGACCATCACCAGCTTTGCCGGACTGCGCGCCCATGAGGCGCGGCACGACTTTTTCATCGGGGAGATCGCGCCCGGCTTTGTGGACTGCGCGGCCATCGAATCCCCGGGCCTGTCCAGCGCGCCGGCCATCGGCGCAATGGTGGCGGATATTGTGCGGGACAGCCTGCACTTAAAAGAAAACCCGGCCTTTGACCCGACCCGCAAGGGCATTCTGGACCCCAAGACACTGGACTTTGCTGCGCGGGCGGAGCTTATTAAACAGAATCCGGCCTACGGTCAGATCATCTGCCGGTGCGAGAGCGTGACCGAGGGCGAGATCGTGGATGCCATCCACCGTGTGCCGGGCGCGCGCAGTCTGGACGGCGTAAAGCGGCGCACCCGCGCGGGCATGGGCCGCTGCCAGGCGGGCTTCTGCAGCCCGCGCGTCATGGAGATTTTGGCGCGGGAGCTGGGCGTGGACCAGAGCGAGATCACAAAATCCGGCGGAAATTCCAAAATCATCGTCGGCACGAACAAGGATACATTTTAAAAGGGGGCTGCGTCAATGAAAAATGTTGATTTGGTCATCATCGGCGGCGGCCCGGCAGGGCTTGCGGCGGCGGTGGCGGCCCGCAAGGGCGGTGTGCAGGATATCCTGATCCTTGAGCGCGACAGCGAGCTGGGCGGTATCCTCAACCAGTGCATCCACAACGGTTTCGGCCTGCATACCTTTAGAGAGGAGCTGACCGGCCCCGAGTATGCGGCCCGGTTTATCGAGCAGGTCGAGGCGCTTGGCATCGCCTACAAGCTCAATACCATGGTGCTGGATCTGGCGGCGGACAAGACCGTGACCGCCATGAATAAGACGGACGGGCTGTTCCAGCTGCACCCCAAGGCGGTCATTCTGGCAATGGGCTGCCGGGAGCGGCCGCGCGGCGCGCTGAACATCCCCGGCTACCGTCCGGCGGGTATCTTTACCGCAGGCACGGCCCAGCGGCTCGTCAACATGGAGGGCTACCTGCCCGGGCGGCGGGTGGTCATCCTCGGCTCGGGCGACATCGGTCTGATCATGGCGCGCCGGATGACGCTGGAGGGTGCCAAGGTGCTGTGCGTGGCCGAGCTGATGCCCTATTCCGGCGGCCTGAAGCGCAATATTGTACAGTGCCTTGATGATTTTGGCATCCCACTGCGGCTGAGCCATACGGTCGTGGACATTCAGGGCAAGGAGCGTGTGACCGGCATTACGCTGGCCTGCGTGGAAAACGGAAAACCCGTCCCCGGCACCGAGGAGCATTACGACTGCGATACGCTGCTGCTCTCCTGCGGGCTGCTGCCCGAGAACGAGCTGAGCCGCGCGGCAGGCGTGGCGCTCAGCCCGGTCACCGGCGGCCCGGCGGTCAATGAGAGCCTTGAAACGAACCTTCCCGGCGTGTTTGCGGCGGGCAATGTGCTGCATGTGCATGATCTGGTCGATTATGTCTCCGAGGAGGCCGCGGCGGCCGGCGCACACGCTGCCGACTTCATCCGCAGCGGTGAGCAGCCCGGCGGGACGGTGCTGCCCGTGCGGTGCGAAAACGGCGTGCGGTACACGGTGCCCACGACCATCCGCCCCGGCTGCGCAGGGGATACCGTGACGCTGCGCTTCCGGGTGGGTAATGTCTACAAAAACAAGAAAATCGCGGTGTATCGCGGTGATACCTGCATCTACAGCCGCAAGCGGCCCGTGCTGGCCCCCGGCGAGATGGAGACCGTCCGCCTGAAGGCCGAGCTGCTGCAGGGCCCGGGCGAAGCCGTGACCGTAACTTTGGAGGAGGGCTGACGATGGAAAAGCGTGAATTGACCTGCATCGGCTGTCCTATGGGCTGCCCCCTGACCGTAGAGCTGGAAAACGGCGCGGTCACGGCGGTGTACGGCAATACCTGCCCGCGCGGCGATGCCTACGCCCGCAAGGAGGTGACCGCACCGACCCGCATTGTGACGACAACGGTGCGGGTGACCGGCGGCGTGCTGGCCGCTGTGAGCTGCAAGACGCGGACGGACATCCCCAAGGACAAGATCTTTGCCGTGGTGCGGGCGCTCAAGGCTGTGACCGTGGCCGCCCCGGTGACCATCGGGCAGGTCGTGCTGCCCAACGCCGCCGACACCGGCGTGGATGTGATCGCCACAAAAAATGTGGCAGTAAAGTAAGCGGAGAAGCCCCCTCTGACAGGGGGCTTCTTTCATTCTGGTGCTTACAGTCGCTGTGTTATGAAAATAACTTTCCCGAAAAGGTTAAATATTTCAAGAATTTTGGGCAAAAATCAACGGCGTGTTTGAATAATGCACAAAAAAACTGTCGTATTTTCAGCTTTTCGACAATTCTGCTAAAAACACTTTCTTTTTTATGAAGAATATGTTAATATCTAATTAACAAAGTGCTTCGGCTGCAGAACCAGACAGCCCCGGCACCGAGTTGGGAGAAACCCACTCAAAAATTTGGAGGAATGCTTTTATGATGAAGTATCTGCAGAAGCTCGGCAAAGCTCTTATGCTTCCCGTTGCTGCACTGCCCGTCTGTGGTATCCTGATGGGCATCGGTTACGCTTTCGCTCCCGCTGTTATGGGTGCTGAGGGCGCAACTTCCGGTTTCGCTTACACTCTCGGTTTCCTGCTGATCAAGGCCGGCGGCGCCCTAATCGACAACATGGCATGGCTGTTCGCCATCGGCGCTGCCGTGGGTCTGTCTGACGACCACGATGGCACTGCCGGTCTGGCCGGTCTGGTCAGCTTCCTGATGATGCAGCAGCTGCTCAGCCCCGGCGTTGTCGGTGCTGTCCGCACGCTGGAGGAAGGCACCGTCGATTACATTGCTTTCAGCAAGATCGCCGGCAACTCCTTCATCGGCATCCTAGCCGCCATCATCGGTGCTGCCTGCTACAACAAGTTCAAGAACACCCAGCTGCCTGACTGGCTGGCATTCTTCAGCGGCAAGCGCAGCGTTGCTATCGTGACCGCCGTTGTTTCCATCGTGGTTTCCGTTGTTCTGCTGTTCGTCTGGCCCATCATCTTCGGCGTTCTGGTTGCCCTCGGCAACGGCATTGCCAAGATGGGCGGCATCGGCGCCGGCATCTACGCTTTCCTGAACCGTCTGCTGATCCCCACCGGCCTGCATCACGCTCTGAACAACGTGTTCTGGTTCGACACCATCGGTCTGGGCGACCTGAGCCACTACTGGGCCGGCGATGTCACCGGTCAGAATGGTGTCACTTGGGACCTCGGCATGTACATGTCCGGCTTCTTCCCCTGCATGATGTTCGGTATTGCCGGTGCTGCTCTGGCCATGGTCCAGACTGCCAAGAACAAGAAGGCTGCTATCGGTCTGGTTGTTTCCGCTGCTATCTGCGCTTTCGTCTGCGGCGTTACCGAGCCGTTCGAGTTCGGCTTCATGTTCCTCTGCTTCCCCCTGTATGTTGTCTATGCTGCTCTGTACGGCATCTTCACCATCATCACCTACTACTCCGGCTTCCGCGCAGGCTTCTGCTTCTCCGCCGGTGCTACCGACCTGATCTTCTCCGCCAGCCTGCCCGCACATGCTAAGACCTGGATGATCATCCCTCTGGGCATCGCCGCTTTCGTTGTCTTCTATCTGGTGTTCAAGTTCGCTATCGTCAAGTTCGACCTGAAGACCCCCGGCCGTGAGGACGAGGATGCCGAGGCTGCTGAGGCCAACATCACCCTCGCCAACAACGACTTCACCGCCATCGCCTCCGGCGTTCTGGCTGCTGTCGGCGGCAAGGACAATGTTGCCAACGTTGACTACTGCGCCACTCGTCTGCGCTTCGAGGTCAAGGACAGCACTGCTGTCAACGAGAAGGCCGTCAAGGCTGCTGGTGCTGCCGGCGTTATCCGCCCCAGCAAGACCGCTTGCCAGGTCGTTATCGGACCCAAGGTTCAGTTTGTCTACGATGAGCTGAAGAAGATGCTGTAATTTCCGACATCTTTCGGTAAAGGTCTGGTTCCCTTTATCAAATCCGCCGTGGGCGGGCCTACGCCCGCCCACGGCCTTTTGTTTGGAAACGAAATTTTGGTATAAAATTCAAATTTAGGTCATGGTATACCATGGCGCAGCGTGGTATAATGCAAATAAGAATAACGGAGCGCGCCCGCTCCGAAATATCAGGAGGTATTTTCTTATGAAGATCATCCGTGCTAAGGATTATTACGACATGTCCCGCAAGGCCGCCAACATCATCTCGGCGCAGGTCATCATGAAGCCCAACTGTGTGCTGGGTCTGGCCACCGGCGGCACCCCCGTGGGCACCTACAAGCAGCTGGTCGAGTGGTACAACAAGGGCGATATCGACTTCTCCGAGGTCACGACCGTCAATCTGGACGAGTACCGCGGCCTGCCGAAGGAGCACCCCGAGAGCTATTGGAGCTTCATGCACCGCAACCTGTTTGACCATGTGAACATCCGCCCCGAGGCCATCAACCTGCCCGATGGCACGAACCTCGACGCTGCGGCCGAGTGCGCCCGCTATGACGCCATCATCCACAGTGTCGGCGGCGTTGACCTGCAGCTGCTGGGCATCGGCAACGACGGCCACATCGGCTTCAACGAGCCGAACGAGGCCTTCGAACTGGGCACCCACTGCGTTGACCTGAAAGAGGAGACCATTGAGGCCAACAAGCGCTTCTTTGACGGTAACGCCGATCTGGTCCCCAAGCAGGCCTACACCATGGGCATCAAGACCATCATGCAGGCCCGCAAGGTCCTGATGGTCGCCAACGGCAAGGGCAAGGCCGACATCGTCAAGAAGGCGTTCTTCGGCCCTGTCACGCCGGAGGTCCCCGCCAGCATCCTGCAGATGCACCCCGACTTCATTCTGGTTGGTGACGAGGAAGCCCTGAGCGAGATCTGATCAGCGGAGGAATACTGCTATGATCATCAAAAATGCAAAAGTTTACAGCGACGGCTGCCGCTTTGTAGAGAAAGATCTTATCATCCGTGACGGCCGCATCGTCTTTGGCGCGGCCCCGCTGGAGGGCGAGGATGTCATTGACGCGGGCGGTGCCTACGCGCTGCCGGGTCTGGTGGATATCCATTTCCACGGCGCGGTCGGTCATGATTTCTGCGACGCCGATGCAGCAGGCCTGCAGGCCATCGCGGATTTTGAGGCGAGCAAGGGCGTTCTGGCCATCTGCCCCGCCACGATGACCTTCAGCGAGGAGATCCTGAACGGCATCATGGATGTGGCCGCAGCGCACAGGAACGAGCGCGGCGCAGATCTGGTCGGCATCAATATGGAAGGCCCCTACATCAGCCCCCGCAAGGTCGGCGCCCAGAATCCCATGTATGTCATGGGGGCGGACGCAGCCATGTTCCGCCGCCTGCAGGCGCGCAGCAACGGGCTGATCAAGCTGGTCGATGTGGCGCCCGAGGAGCCGGGCAACCTCGACTTTATCAAGGAATGTCACGATGAGGTGCGCATTTCCATCGCGCACACCTGCACCGACTATGATACGGCCAAGGCCGCCTTTGCCGCCGGTGCCACCCACATGACCCACCTGTACAACGCGATGCCCGGCATCACCCACCGTGAGCCCGGCCCCATCATCGCCGCGCTGGAGGAGGGTGCCGAGGTCGAGCTGATCACCGACAATGTACACATCCACCCCGCCATGGTGCGGTTCACCTTCAACACCTTTGGCGATGACCATGTGATTCTGATTGCCGACAGCATGATGGCCTGCGGCCTGCCGGACGGCGAGTACAGTCTGGGCGGTCAGGCCGTCACGGTGCGCGGACCCCGCGCCACCCTGACCGAGCAGCCCGGCACGATCGCCGGCAGCGCGACCTGCCTGTTTGACTGCATGAAGCGCGCCGTTCTGGAGATGGGCGTGCCCCTTGTAAGCGCCGTCCGCGCCGCCACCCTGAACCCGGCGCGCAGTATCGGTGTCGATGCCGACTACGGCAGCCTTGACGCCGGCCGTTACGGCAATGTCGTGCTGGTCAATGACAAGCTGGACATTGTCAAAGTGATCCGCCACGGAGAGGTTATCGGCTAAAGGATTAGCGGCAGCCTCCCGGGAGGTCCTACTTTCTTTTGTGACCAAAAGAAAGTAGCAAAGAAAAGTCCCGCTGTTGCGACGTGGTGCGGGGTTGTGAGTCAGGGGCCACAGTTGAGCGAAGCGAAACTGGGGTGGCGAACAATGTTTGCCCCTGTGGGGCAAACAACCGCAAGAGCGGGTTTGCGAAGCAAACTGGCGGCGCTCGTTGTGCGCCGCCAAGCGGGACCCCGCCTTAGGGGCTGCACGCCCCTAAGAACCCCAATAAGGAAGTCGGAAGGGCCGATGGCTAAACGGACGCAGTATTACTGTCCGTTCTTAACGCCATCGGCCCTTCCTCCACTTTTGAGTCGGGTGTTGCGGGGTTGCGAGCGCGGGGCCACAGTTGAGCGGAGCGAAACTGAGGAGCGAGCAATGTTTGCCCCTGCGGGGCAAACAACCGCACGAGCGGGCCAGCTTTGCTGGCTGGCGGCGCTCGTTGTGCGCCGCCAAGCGCCCCCGAACCCCCGATGCCGATAACGGCTGCTTTGTAGGGGCGGCATATATGCCGCCCGCAACCTACCGCGGCAACCCGTCAACGGGAAAAGGAGAGGGCTGCCGCCCTCCCTTGCCCCTCTCGTCCACAAGCCGTTTACGGCAGTCCGTAGGGGCCGGGCATGCCCGGCCCTCCACCTTGCCATTACCACCCCGTATCCTTTGCATCGTAGGGAGGGATCTTGACCCCTCCGCGGGGCATTGGGGACGCCGCCCCCTACAGCGGCAAACCACAGGGCTTCGCATAACCGCCCTGCGCCCCCAAACAAAAATATCCTGCCCGCGACCTCTCGTAGACAGGATATTTTTGTATCATTTTTAAATTCTTTTCGGATCCTTTTCTTCTAAGAAAAGGATCAACCCCCGCTCACGTAAAAATCACTTCCGGTCGATCGCCACAACCACGCCGGACAGTGCCAGCAGCGCCAGCAGGTTCGGGATCGCCATCAGGCCGTTGAACAGATCGGCCAGCGCCCAGACAAGATCAACCTTCAAGGTCGAGCCGACCAGAATAAACGCAACTACAATGACGCTGTACACCGGCAGCAGCTTCTCGCCAAACAGCGCCTTAAAATTCGACTGGCCGAAGAAATACCAGCCGATGATCGTGGAAAAAGCGAAGAAGAACATGCACACTGCGATGAACACCGGCCCAAACCCGCCGAATGCCTGGCTGAACGCGGCCTGCGTCAGCGCCGTGCCGGTCAGACCCTGCGGCACCAGCCCGGAGGTGATCAGCACCAGACCGGTCAGCGTCAGAACCACAAAGGTGTCGATGAACACACCCAGAATCGCCACGGCACCCTGATCCTGCGGACGCTTGACCTTGGCCAGCGCGTGGGCATGCGGCGTGGAGCCAAGGCCCGCCTCGTTGGAGAACAACCCGCGCGCCACGCCAAAGCGCATGGCCTGCTGCACGGTCACACCCGCGATGCCGCCCGCCATGGCCTGCGGCTCAAACGCCAGCACAAACACCTGCGCCAGCGCGCTGGGTAGCGCCTTGGCGTTGATGACCAGAATGGCGATGCAGCCCAAAATGTAAAATGCCGCCATGACCGGCACAACCTTTTCCGTTACAGCGGCGATTCTCTGCACGCCGCCCAGAAAGATGAACGCTGCAATGGCTGCCACGATGACGCCAACCACCAGCCGGTTTATACCGAATGCGTTGTGGAACGCGTCACCGATCGAGTTGGACTGCACCATGTTGCCCATAAAGCCCAGCGCCAGAATAATAAGCACCGAAAAGACGGTTGCCAGCACCTTGCCGCCCTTGCCCTTGAACGCGGCGCGGATATAAAACGCCGGGCCGCCGGTCACATGGCCGTTCACCGTGGTACGGTAGTGCTGCGCCAGCACGGCCTCTGCATAGATGGTGGCCATGCCGAAAAACGCCGACACCCAGGTCCAGAACAGCGCGCCCGGGCCGCCGCTGACCAGCGCGGTGGCGCAGCCCGTGATGTTTCCGGTACCAACCTGTGCCGCAATGGCGGTCGTCAGCGCCTGAAAGCTGCTCATGCCGTCGGCGTCAGCCTTTTTGCCGCGCAGCGTAAAGCCGCCGAACACCCGATGAACCCCCTCGCCAAAGCGGCGCACCTGCACGCCGCGCAGCCGCACGGTAAAATAGAGGCCCGTGCCGACCAACAAAAACAGCAGCAGCGAGTTCCACAGAACATCGCTGAACTGCTCGATCCATGCCGTAAATACTGCCATGTTTTTCCCCCTGTTATTACACCATTTTACTTTCCGTGCCACCGCCGCCGCAGGGCAAGTGACTTAATAACTATACAATGATTTGCGTATAAAGTCAAGTGTATTTGTTCCGCGTACAGATTGGCGGCCTGAGGCATAAAAAATATTTTGCAGATCCTCCTCCGTGTAACATCGGGGACACAACTGCATGGTACACTGGCTGCAAACAGGAAAGGAGAAATGCCCCATGAAAAGTATCTGCCCTTGCTTGCGGCCGCCTTGGCCCTGACCGCCTGCAGCGCCTCACCCGCCGAGACCGCCGCCCCCGCGGCAACTCCGCCCGCCGAGAGCGTCACAGCGGAAACCGCACAGGTGAACGCTTCCCAGTGGGGACGCTGCGTTCGCCGCGTGAAGCGGACGATGCCGAGGCGTTTTACAGCCTGTACTCTGATTCCGAGACGCACAAGTACCAGATGCTTCGCATCGACTATGCCAAGGCCGAGCAGGAAAAAATGTGCGAGGTTGACCACGAATCAGCATACAGCTGCTTTACGGCGAACGGAAATGTGGTCGTTGTTTGGAGTGATTCCGACCAATATGGCTTCACAGTGATTTCCCGGGACGGAGCAGCGCAGGACAAGCCTATGGAACGCGAATTTAATGTAGATGTGTATGATGAGAATGCAGCCTATGAACTCACCTCAAAAAGCTGTTTCCGGCTGGATTTGCAGAGCGGGGAAATCACGCGGACGGATGCGCCGCTGACACAGCTCCGTGCAGTTTACGGCATTGTGGATAACAAGGTATTCGTCAGCCGCTATGTGACCGATACACCGCTGCCCGATGCAAACGACATGGGCCATGCGGAAATGTATCAGGCCATCATTCAAAACGCTTTGATTGAGTTTGATTTGTACGATATTGCGACAAACACGATACAAAAGCTGTTCGATTGGGAGTATGGCTCCAACGAAGCCGGGTCAGCGCAGTACATCGGCAGCCGCGGCAGTGTGGCGTATTTTACAATGTCGCAGTGGGACGGAAACGAAAGCCCACCGATCACGAATGCCCTGCGCGGGTTTGACACAGCCACCGGTACATGGCAGGAGGTCCACGCGGAGAGTGCAGAACCCGGATACTTCGGCACACTTGGCCTTAGTCGTGATAGGCAGTTGGAGTATGTAGTGCTGAACTGGGGCACCGGTACGCTGGCGTTTTACAAGCTGGCCGATGGTACGACCTACGAGGTGCCTTACAGGGATACATCCTACGGTGACAGCAGCAACGGTGGTTTCCCGATAGCCCTGACCGGAGACGGACGCATACTGGTGACGGATGGAAAGGTGACGAACCGCGATAAGGATATAGGTTACGGCCTGATCGACCTTGACGCCTACCTCTCCGGCAGCACCGACTACACCCCGGTACAGATGTGGCAGGATGAGTAGGGGAGCGGCGTTCCCTACCTACAGATGAACCGCATAAGGGATACGTCGTCAGGCTGCGGGCTGGGCATGCCCGGCCCCTACAAGCAGGCGGAAGGTTTATGGCAACGATTGTAGGGGGCGGCGTTCCCGGCGCCCCGCGGGTCAGCAGTCCTTCC
The DNA here is from genome assembly GCA_900540595.1 of uncultured Oscillospiraceae bacterium. GTDB lineage: Bacteria > Bacillota > Clostridia > Oscillospirales > Ruminococcaceae > Gemmiger. The sequence continues at coordinate 10,299 of UQGL01000030.1, read as the reverse complement.
TGGGTTATATGTAGGGCGGCCAGTCCCCTGGCCGCCGTGGCCGCTTGCGGCAGCGGAAAGGTACCCGGGAGGGATGAATTCCTCCCCTACAAACAAAAGAGCAAGAGCCGCTCCACTCGGGGCGGCTCTTGCTGTATGGATAAAATCACTTATTCTTTTTGCTGGCGGCCTTCATGCGCAGGTCGTGGTCCAGAATGCGCTTGCGGATGCGCAGGTTCTCGGGGGTGACCTCAAGCAGCTCATCGGGAGCCAGGAACTCAAGGCAGCCCTCAAGGCTGAACTTGGAAACGGGCACCAGACGCAGGGCATCGTCACTGCCGGAGGCGCGGGTGTTGGTCAGGTGCTTGGTCTTGCAGACATTGACGGTGATGTCCTCGCCGGTCGGGGTGTAGCCCACGACCTCGCCTGCGTAGACCTTCTCGCCGGCGTTGACGATCAGGGTGCCGCGCTGCTGGGCGTTGAACAGGCCGTAGGTGACGGCGTCGCCGGTCTCAAAGCTGATCAAAGAGCCAGTGGAGCGGGTCTGGATGTCGCCGCACCATTCCTCGTAGCCGTCAAAAATCGTGTTCATGATGCCTTCACCGTGGGTGTCGGTCAGGAACTGGCTGCGATAGCCGAACAGGCCGCGGCTGGGCATACGGAACTCGATGCGGGAACGGCTGTTCATCATCTGCATGTTCATCAGGATGGCCTTGCGGGCGCCCAGTGCGGTCATGACATTGCCCTGATAAATCTCGGGCACATCAATCACAACGCGCTCCATAGGCTCCATGACCTTGCCGTTCTCCTCGTGGGTCAGAACATGCGGGGGGCTGACCTGCAGCTCATAGCCTTCGCGGCGCATCGTCTCGATCAGGATGGACAGATGCATCTCGCCGCGGCCCATAACGCGGAAGGAATCGTTCGTGGCGGAATCCTCGACCTTCAGGGCGACATCCTTCAGCAGCTCGCGCATCAGGCGGTCACGGATCTGGCGGGAGGTGACGTACTTGCCCTCCTTGCCGGCGAACGGGGAATCGTTGACCGAGAAGGTCATCTCGACCGTGGGGTCGTTGATCTTGACGAAGGGCAGGGGCTGCACCTTGCTGGGGTCACAGATCGTGTTGCCGATGGAAATATCGGGCAGACCCGCGAAGGCGACAATATCACCGGCCTGTGCGCTCTCGATCGGCTCACGGCCGTTGGCCTTGAAGTCGAACAGCTTGGTGATGCGGCCGCTCATATGCACATCGGGGTTGTGCCAGTCGCAGACCTGAATCGGGCTGCCGACCTTGATGACGCCGTTCTGCACGCGGCCGACGCCCATGCGGCCGACAAAGTCGTTGTAGTCAACGCTGGAAACCAGCATCTGCAGCGGCTCATCAGGCTCGCCCTCGGGGGCCTTGACATACTTCAGGATCGTGTCGAACAGGGGCTTCAGGTCGGTGCCTGCGCTGGGATCGGTCCAGTCGTAGCTGGCGGTGCCGTTGCGGCCGGAGCAGAAGACCATCGGGCTGTCCAGCTGCTCATCGGTGGCGCCCAGATCCATCAGCAGTTCAAGGATCTCGTCAATGACCTCGGCAATGCGGGCATCAGGACGGTCGATCTTGTTGACGGCAATGACGAGCGACAGGTTCTGCTGCAGGGCCTTCTGCAGAACAAAGCGGGTCTGGGGCATGCAGCCCTCGGCTGCATCGACCAGCAGCAGAACGCCGTTGACCATCTTCAGCACGCGCTCGACCTCGCCGCCGAAGTCGGCGTGGCCCGGAGTATCGACGATGTTGATCTTGACGCCCTCGTACTCGCAGGAGCAGTTCTTGGCCAGAATGGTGATGCCGCGCTCACGCTCAATATCGCCGGAGTCCATAACGCGCTCGGCCACCTGCTGGTTGGCACGGAAAGCGCCGGACTGCTTCAGCATCTGGTCGACCAGCGTGGTCTTGCCGTGGTCAACGTGCGCGATGATCGCAACATTGCGGAGATTTTCCTGAATCATATACGTTCCCTCTCAAAAATGAAAATGCCGATAGACTGATATTTGCAGGGGCAAAGCCCCAATATCCACATACTATTTTATAATACGCTATAATGTCTTACTTGTCAAGAATCGCAAAAAGCAAAAATGTGTGCTATAATAATCAATATTATAGGCAGGCTGTCCAAGAATACGCTTGTAGGGGCGCATTCCATATGCGCCCGCGGGCGGAGCAGAGCCCCGCCCCTACGAACAGCCTGGGGATAAGAGGGGCAATAAGAGAGGAACACACCTATGGCAAACACGACCCGCCACATCAATATCATCGGCCACCAGAACCCGGATACGGACTCGATCTGCTCCGCGCTGGCGTATGCATGGCTGAAAAACCGCGGCAGCCTCAACGGTCTGTATGAGGCCCGCCGCGCCGGGCATGTAAACCGTGAGACGCGGTTTGCCCTGCAGCATTTCGGCATCGAGGCACCCCGCCTCTGCACCGATGTCAGCCCGCAGATCAAGGACATCGACATCCGCAAGCAGGCCGGTATTGACGGCGAGATGAGCGTGCGCGCCGCATGGAACCTGATGCGCGATGTCGAGATCGACACCCTCTGCATTGTGGACGATGAGAACGAGCTGCAGGGCCTGATCACGATCAAGGACATTGCCGATGCCAACATGGATTTGTTTGACACGGCCGTGCTGGCCGCGGCCAACACCCGCTGCACGAACCTGCTGGAAACGCTGGAGGCTGAGCTGGTGGTCGGCAGCGCCGACGCCCGCATTGACAGCGGCAATATCTGCATCGGCACCAGCCCTGAGATCATGGAGGAGCTGGTCAAGCCCGGAGACCTTGTGCTGGTCTCCAACCGGTACGAGACCCAGATGTGCGCCATCGACTGCGGCGCGCAGGCCATCATTGTCTGCTGCGGCTCCGCAGTGCCGCGCACCATCATTGCCCGCGCGCAGGAGAAGGGCTGCGCGGTGCTGGCGACCCCCTACAACACCTACGCCGCCGCGCGGCTCATCTCGACCGCCGCGCCGGTGCGCCACTTTATGCGCACGAAGGAGCTGCTGAAATTCAGCGTAAATACGCCGATCGAGGACGCCAAAAAGGTTATGGCCAGCGTGCGTCACCGCTATTTCCCGATTCTGGATGAGAACGGCAAGTACTGCGGTGTCGTCAGCCGCCGTAACCTGTTGAACCTCCACCGCAAGCAGCTGATTCTGGTCGATCACAACGAGCGCACCCAGGCCGTGGACGGTCTGGACGAGGCGGAGATTCTGGAGATCATCGACCACCACCGCATCGGCAATCTGGAAACGACCGGCCCGGTGTATTTCCGCAATGTGCCGGTGGGCTGCACGGCCACGATTTTGTATCAGATGTATCAGGAGCAGGGCATGACCCCCAGCCGCGAGATCGCGGGCCTGCTTTTGTCGGCAATTCTGTCCGATACGCTGGTGTTCCGGTCCCCGACCTCCACCCCGCAGGACGAAGCCGCCGCTAAGGCGCTGGCCGATATCGCGGGCGAGGACATCCCGACATATGCCGAGCAGATGTTTGAGGCCGGCGCCGACCTGACCGGCCGCACGGCGGAGGATGTATTCAGCTCGGACTTCAAGGCATTCAGCCGCGGCGATGTCAAGTTCGGTGTCGGGCAGTCCACCTACATGACCGACAAGTCCCGCGCCGCCGCCGAGGCGCTTGTGGAGCCGTATCTGCCCGAGGCAAGCCGCCGCGAGGGGCTGCCGCTGATTTTCTACATGTTCACCGACATGAAGACCCAAAGCACCGACCTGATGTGCTATGGCCGCAACGCCGAGGAGATCATCCGCGATGCGTTCCATGTCGAGCCGGAGGGCAGCATGGCGCGCCTGCCCGGCGTTGTCAGCCGCAAAAAGCAGCTGATCCCCCCGCTGCTGGCAGCACTGCAGGCCCGGCAGTAAGCGGCAGCCTCCCGGGAGGCTTTACTTTCTTTTGTGACCAAAAGAAAGTAACAAAGAAAAGTCTCGCTGTTGCGACGCAGCGAACCCGCGCCTCGGGGGCTGCACGCCCCCGAGACCCCCAAAGAGGAGGTCGGAAGATTCGGCGGCTAAACGGACGCAGTATTACTGTCCGTTCTTAACGCCGCCGAACCTTCCTCCACTTTAAATTCGGGTGTTCCCCCGAACCCCCGCAGGGATAAACTTCTTATCGCCCTGTAGGGGCCGGGCATGCCCGGCCCGCAGCCTTGCGTCAGCTCCCGGTTTCGCTTTGTGCCCCCTTGTATGTTACATCGTAGGGAGGGGGCTTGACCCCTCCGCTACCTTCCGTTAAACTGCCGTCAACGGTTCATCCGTAGGGGAGGGATTCATCCCTCCCGGGCATTTCCCGCTGCCGCAAACCTCCACGGCGGCCAGAGGGCTGGCCGCCCTACAACCCCACTTAAAATCCCGCCCTACACACAAAAAAGGACGCACAACCGTAAAGGTCATGCGTCCTTTATTTTTTATGCCAGCTTTTTTATGGCCTTGCCAAGCGGACGGCTTACCGCTGTCAGCACGGCGGCCAGCGCAAAGCTGACGGCCAGATATACCGGGAACATCCCGGCCAGCGGCAAATTGAACCGCGCCACGAACCGCAGGAACACCAGTGTCAGTAAGACATGATGCACCAGATACACCCCGTAGCACCAGCCTGCCAGCCGCCGCAGGGCGGGGCAGAACCGCGCAGGCATCTGCTGCCCGGCGGCATAGACTGCCCAGAACAGCACCGACGCCAGCACCAACAGCACGGCCAGACGCGGCACGGCCGTCACCCAGAGCAGCGGCAGCGTCAGCAGCCCTGAGGCCATCCATTTCGGCGGTGCAGCGTCTTTTTGCAAAAGACTGCCGAACCACACCCCCAGCGCAAACGCAGGCAGGCGGCCCAGCACGGTGTGCCAGGCCTCCCACGGGGCGGGGCAGATGAGCGGCCAGACAACGGCCAGCGCCGCCATGCAGACGGCCAGTGCCCTGCGGCGCAGCTGCGCCTCCATGCACCGCAACAGCAGCGGGAACACGAGATACAAAATCAGGATAACGCCCAAAAACCACTCACCAATTTTGTAGAAGGTGACAGTCACGGGGGTCAGGTAGCCGTCCAGCCCCAGCAGCGAGAAGATAACCCGCCAGCGCGGGATGTCGGCGTTGTTACCGTGCAGCACCTCGCCGTAGAGGAACAGTGCCGCAAAGCCCAGCCAGAACGCCGGGTAGGTAGCGGCAGCACGGCCCGCAAGATAGCGCCGCAGGGCAAACCGCCCCTGCCATTGCAGGCAGAGCGCCGCGCCCGAAAGCAGGAAGAACCACGCCAGCCCCAGCTCCACCCAGTCGGCCATGCCCCGGCCGATCAGCGCCGTGGGCACCGCAAAGCCAAGGCGCGCGGCCTCGATGCAATAGTGATAGCACAGCACCGGCAGCAGCGCCGCCAGACGAACCACATCCAGACCGGGCCGATAATGTCTGGGCATCTCAGGCGACAACAGCGCCGAATGCGGAAACACCCAGCACACTCAGCGCGCCCATGATGCAGCCTGCCAGCAGTACGCCGCCCATGCAGGCGCGGACGCTGGACTTGAAGTCCATGTCAAGCAGGCTGGCAGCCAGTGTGCCGGTCCATGCACCCGTGCCGGGCAGCGGGATGCCGACAAACAGCAGCAGTGCCCAGGGCAGGCCGCGGCCGGCCTTGGCCTTCAGCTTCTCGCCGCCCTTGTGGCCCTTCTCAAGGCAGAAGGTGAAAAACTTGCCGATGACCGGCTTATCCGCGCCCCACTCCAGCACCTTGCGTGCAAAGAAGAAGATGAACGGAACAGGGATCATGTTGCCGATGATGGCAATGATGTACACCTGCCACAGCGGCAGGCCCAGCCCCACGCCGACGGGGATCGCGCCGCGCAGCTCAATGATGGGAACCATCGAAATGAAGAAAACGCTCAGATACTTTGACAGCATTTGAAAACCTCGCTTAGTCGTTAAAACAATAGTACAGACAAAATTAATTATACAGGAGATTGCCGCCCCATGCAAGGGGGCGCAGTGTAAAATCGGCGGCAAAATCCACCGGCGGTTTGGTGCAAACTGTGCAGTTTCAAGTGGATTTGCAAAGAGGGGGCAGGCCGTAAGGTTTACTGCTGCCGCAAGCGGGCACGGCGGCCAGAGGACTGGCCGCCCTACGCATGACCCCGGAAGGACTGCTGGCCTGCGGGGCATCGGGGACGCCGCCCCCTACGGTGATGGCCCGCAGGGCTTGCCACCTTGACAAAGGCGGTTAGTCTATGCTATCTTATAAGTGGTTAGAAAAAACTAACCAAATAGTATCGCAATGTCCCATTCCGGGCATACTGGAAAAGAGTATTCATAGAAAGGATTTTGCACCATGAGCTATCTCGAAATTGAAAAGGTCATTGGCCGTGAGATCATCGACTCCCGCGGCAACCCCACGGTTGAGGCCGAGGTCTGGCTGGCGGACGGCACCGTGGGCCGGGGCGCGGCCCCCAGCGGCGCATCCACCGGCGAGTTTGAGGCACTGGAGCTGCGCGACGGCGATAAAAGCCGTTTCGGCGGCAAGGGCGTCAGCAAGGCGGTGGAGAACATCAACACCGTCATCAACGAGGCGCTGGTCGGCCTTGATGCCGCCGACACCTACGCCGTGGACGCCGCCATGCTGAAAGCCGACGGCACAAAGGACAAGTCCAACCTCGGCGCAAACGCCATATTGGCGGTGTCCATCGCAGCGGCCCGCGCGGCGGCCGCCTCACTCGATCTGCCGCTCTACCGCTTTTTGGGCGGTGTGTCCGGCAACAAGCTGCCGGTGCCGATGATGAACATCCTGAACGGCGGCGCCCATGCCGCCAACACCGTGGATGTGCAGGAGTTCATGATCATGCCCGCCGGTGCGCCCAGCTTCCGCGAGGGGCTGCGCTGGTGTACCGAGGTGTTCCACGCGCTGCAGGCGCTGCTGAAGGACAAGGGGCTTGCGACCTCTGTCGGTGATGAGGGCGGCTTTGCGCCCGACCTTGCCAGCGATGAGGAGGCCATTCAGTATATCCTTGCCGCCATCGAGAAGGCCGGCTACCAGCCCGGCAGGGATTTTGTGCTGGCCATGGACGCTGCCTCCAGCGAGTGGAAGGGCAGCAAAAAGGGCGAGTACAGACTGCCCAAGTGCGGCAAGGTGTTCACCAGCGAGGAGCTGGTCGCACACTGGAAGCAGCTGGTCGAGAAGTACCCCATCTATTCCATCGAGGACGGCCTTGATGAGGAGGACTGGGAGGGCTGGCAGCAGATGACGAAGGAACTGGGCGGCAAGGTCCAGTTGGTCGGCGATGACCTGTTTGTCACCAACACCGAGCGTCTGGCCAAGGGCATTGACTTGGGCTGCGGCAACTCGATCCTCATCAAGCTGAACCAGATCGGTTCTGTTTCCGAGACACTCGAGGCGATCAAGATGGCGCACAAGGCGGGCTACACCGCCATTGCGTCCCACCGCTCCGGCGAGACCGAGGACACCACGATCGCCGATCTGGCTGTGGCGCTGAACACCTGCCAGATCAAGACCGGTGCCCCCAGCCGCAGCGAGCGCGTTGCCAAATATAACCAGCTGCTCCGCATCGAGGAGGACCTCGGCACCGCCGCGCAGTACCCGGGATTTGGGGCGTTTAACATCAAAAAGTAATAACAGGGAAAAATCTCCGGGTTCGACAAAAAGCGTGCGGTAGGGGCGGAGCAGAGCCCCGCCCCTACGCATTTGTAGAAAAGATCGCGCGTTTTTGGCGCAAGAAGATTTGTAAAATTTCTGTAATGTTGCCGAGACAACATACGAAAACCCTGATTTTCTGGTATAGTATCTTTGCCGGGTGGGAAAACCCGGCTGTCCATAACTTAAAAGAGGTGCATAATGACAGATTTCAAACAGTGGGAAGGCTTTGAAGGCCGCATTTGGAAAGAGGAAGTCAACACCCGTGACTTCATCCAGAAGAACTACACCCCTTATGACGGCGATGAGAGCTTCCTCGCCGGTCCGACTGACGCTACCAACAAGCTGTGGGGCGCTCTGCAGAAGCTGCAGAAAGCCGAGCGTGCCAAGGGCGGCGTTCTGGATATGGAGACCGAGGTCGTTTCCAGCCTGACCGCCTACGGCCCCGGCTACATCGACCCCGAGCTGAAGAACCTTGAAAAGGTCGTCGGCCTGCAGACCGACAAGCCGCTCAAGCGTGCCTTCATGCCCTACGGCGGCATCAAGATGGCGGAGCAGGCCTGCACGACCTACGGCTACCAGCCCAGCGAGAAGCTGCACGAGATTTTCACCAAATACTGCCGCACCCACAACCAGGCTGTGTTTGATGCCTACACCCCCGAGATGAAGAAGGCCCGCCACAGCCATATCGTCACCGGTCTGCCCGACACCTACGGCCGCGGCCGCATTGTCGGCGACTACCGCCGTGTGGCGCTGTACGGCATCGACTACCTCATCAAGGCCAAGCAGAATGACTTTGCCAACTGCGGTGACGGCACCATGACCGAGGAGGTCGTCCGCCAGCGCGAGGAGATCGCCATGCAGATCACGGCCCTCAAGGGCATGAAGGAGATGGCTGCCGCCTACGGCTTCGACATCTCCCAGCCTGCTGCCAACGCCAAGGAGGCTGTCCAGTGGCTCTACTTCGGCTATCTGGCCGCCATCAAGACCCAGAACGGCGCTGCCATGTCGGTTGGCCGCGTGTCCACCTTCCTTGACATTTATATCCAGCGCGACCTCGACAACGGCACCCTGACCGAGAGCGAGGCGCAGGAGCTGATCGACCATATGGTCATGAAGTTCCGCATGGTCAAGTTCGCCCGCATCCCCAGCTACAACCAGCTGTTCAGCGGCGACCCCGTCTGGGCGACGCTGGAGGTCGGCGGCATCGGCATGGATGGCCGCTCCATGGTCACCAAGAACGACTTCCGCTTCCTGCACACCCTCGAGAACATGGGCCCCGCCCCCGAGCCGAACATGACGGTGCTGTACTCCAGCGCCCTGCCCAAGACCTTCAAGGATTATGCGTCCAAGATCTCCATCGACACCTCCAGTGTCCAGTATGAGAACGATGATGTCATGAAGCCTGTCTGGGGCGATGACTACTCCATCTGCTGCTGCGTTTCCGCCACCCAGACCGGCAAGGAGATGCAGTTCTTCGGCGCGCGCGCCAACCTCGCCAAGTGCCTGCTCTACGCCATCAACGGCGGCATCGATGAAAAGCTGGGCGAGCAGGTCGGCCCCGCTTACGCCCCCATCACGGCCGAGTACCTCGATTACAACGAGGTCATGGCCAAGTACGATGTCATGATGGACTGGCTGGCCGGGCTGTATGTCAACATCCTGAACCTGATCCAGTATATGCACGACAAGTACTACTATGAGGCTGCCGAGATGGCCCTGATCGACACCGAGGTCCGCCGCACCTTTGCGACCGGTATCGCCGGCTTCAGCCATGTGGTCGACTCCCTGTCCGCCATCAAGTACGCCAAGGTCAAGTGCATCCGCAATGAGCAGGGCCTTGTCACCGATTACGAGATCGAGGGCGAGTTCCCGAAGTACGGCAACGATGATGACCGCGCTGACGACATCGCCGTTGAGCTGCTGCGCAGCTTCCTCGAGAAGATCAAGCGCCGCCACACCTACCGCAACTCCGAGGCTACCACCTCGATCCTGACCATCACCTCCAATGTTGTCTACGGCAAGGCCACCGGCGCCATGCCGGACGGCCGCAAGGCATACACCCCGTTTGCCCCCGGCGGCAACCCGAGCTACGGCGCCGAGACCCACGGCCTGCTGGCGTCCCTGAACTCCGTTGCCAAGCTGCCCTACCACTGGGCACTGGACGGCATCTCCAACACCCAGACCATCAACCCCGATGCGCTGGGCCACAGCGAGGACGAGCGCGTGACCAACCTTGTGCAGGTCATGGACGGCTACTTTGACCAGGGTGCCCACCACCTGAACGTCAACGTCTTTGGCGTGGAAAAGCTGCTGGACGCCATGGAGCACCCCGAGAAGGAGGAGTACGCCAACTTCACCATCCGTGTCTCCGGCTATGCGGTCAAGTTCATCGACCTGACCAAGGAGCAGCAGCTGGATGTTATTGCGCGTACCTGCCATAAGGTCCTGTGATTTTCTAAGCTGAATAAGGCCCGCAGCCGCGGCTGCGGGCTTTTTTGTGGTATACTATGTTATACCACCCGGTAGGGGCCGGGCATGCCCGGCCCGCAGGTTTGCGAAAGCTACCCGTTCATGTTTTACAGCACCCCTTTTCAAATTGCATTGTAGGGAGGGGTCTTGACCCCTCCGC
>UQGL01000029.1 GCA_900540595.1 uncultured Oscillospiraceae bacterium | reverse complement strand
GAGATCCGCCGGAGCGGTGCTTAAGCCGTTAGGCGGGAATTGTGCGGTGTTGCCTAAAGGCATATATTTGATTGTAGCTTATTTTCGCAGAAAATGCAACAGACACGCCGCAACATGCCACCCGTCCAGCCCGGGCAGGGGCAGCAGGCTGCTGCCGCCAACCAGCAGATTGCAGCAGGCGAACCAGTAGCCGCCGCAGCTGTACCCTGCCCACTGCATAAAGGCAAGCACCGCCGCGCAGGCCAAAACATTCGCCAGCGGCCCGGCGGCGGCCAGCAGCAGCTCCTGCGCAGGCGTCATAAGCAGCCCGCGCAGCCGCAGGCAGATGCCGAGCGGCGAGATCTCCAGTTCCGGCCAGTGATGCCACAAAAGCCGGTACATCAGCGCATGGCCGCTCTCATGCAGGAGCGCACAGCCCAGCCCGACCCGCAGGATGCCGCTGCCGTCCAGCGCCAGCAGCACCGTCAGACCGAGCAGCACCGCCAACGGCCTGCGCCAGCGCAGCCCGCCGGGCCTACGAGGCATGCTGCAGCGCTGCCGCCGGGTCATACCGCAGCCCCCTGTGCAGAATTTCAAAATGCAGGTGGGGGCCTGTGGCGTTGCCCGTCTGGCCCACCGTGCCCAGCGTCTGCCCGGCGCTGACTGCCTCCCCCGCCCGCACGAACAGATACTGCAGGTGGGCATAGAGCGTTTCATCGCCATCGGCATGAAGCACCCGCAGATAGTTGCCGTAGCTTTTGTGGCGCCCTGCCATCCGCACAACGCCGTCCGCCGCCGCCAGCACCGCCGTCCCCTCAGCTGCCGCAAGGTCGTTACCGATGTGGAAATCCTCCTCCAGCCCGCCCATCGGGTCGGTGCGCCAGCCGTAGCCGGAGGTCCTGCGGTCATGCTGCCCGGGCAGCGGAAAGCAAAGGGCAAACGCCGGCTCATAGCTTTCCTCGCTGGCATAGGCCGGCGGGGAGGGCTGGCTGTGGCGCGTGCGGGCCGTCTCCGGTGTGGCGGTCACATCCTCCCACATGCTGCGGGCGGCATCCGCCAGCTCCTGCGCCGTCTGCTCGGTAAATCGGAGCAGGCCGCGCTCCTCCCCCAGCAAAAGCGACTGCTCCGGCTGCAGAGCAGCGGCAAACGCACGGCGAAGCTCAGGGTAGACCGGCCACCCCAGCGCCCTTGCCGCCAGCACAAAGCCGATGGCTGCAAGGCAAAGCAGCACCTGCGCCCACAGGACGAGATCCTCCTCGCTCTTTGGGCGGCAGGGCCGGGGCTTTTCCTCCGGCTGCGGCGGCGGGGCTGCATTTTCCCACATGGCATACACCTCCCCTTTTTCAACCGTATGCGGGAGGGGCAAAAAATATCCGCCCCATTTACGGGGCGGACAGCCGGGGTATTGGCAGAGCGCGCAGCTTACCGCCGCTTACGCGCCGAGGGTCTTGTGCAGCATATCGAAGTGTGCCTCCAGCAGCTTGGCGGGCTTGGCAAAAAGTCCCAGCCCGTTCACATCCAGTGTACATTCTACACTGGTGGAGTCACCTCCGCCCAGCAGCAGCGCCGTAAAGCTGCCGCTGATCTTGCCCCGCTGGAAGCTGCAGCTCAGGCAGCGGGGCTTCTCCTTGCGGGTAAAGGTGATCTGGGTCTCGCTGCCATCGGTATGCTTTTCCGTTGCCGTCATACCGTCGCTGCTCTCCTCATAGGCGCTGACATCTTTGCACCAGTTGTTGAGGGTAGGCTTGGTCAGGTAGAGCCAGATCTTCATGGGGTCACAGGCAAAATTTTCGGTCACTACACAGCTTTTCATGTTTCGGGTTCTCCTTACTTTTTCCCACGGCCGAACAGGCTTTGCAGCAGGCTTGCGCGCTTGGGGCGCAGGGCTGCACGCTGCCGGACAACAGGTTTTACCACAGCTTTGGCGGCTGCCGCCTGGGGCTTGGGGGCTGCTTTCGGCTCCGGTCTTGGCTTTTCCGGTGCCATCTCAAAGCCGTCCTTGAAATAGCCAAACATCGCCATCTGGCTGTCTACCGGGGGCTGCCCCTCGGCGGGGTGTACCTTGGTATAGGTGCCGTCCGGCTGCATTTCCCGGGCATTGACGGTATCGCGCAGCTGCAGGTCAAGGATGCCGCGCAGCTTCTTTGCGATGGCGGGGTCATCCACCCGGACACCCACCTCCACACGGCGCTCGGTGTTGCGGGTCAGGAAGTCGCCGGACGCAATGTAGATGCGCATCGCCTCACCGCTGCCGAAGCAGTAGATGCGGGAATGCTCGAGATACCGCCCCACCAGACTGCGGATATGCACATTCTCGGTGCGGCCCGGCACCCCGGCCCGCACGCAGCAGATGCCGCGCACGATCATATCCACCCGCACGCCCGCGCAGCTGGCCTCGCTGATCTTATCAATGATCTGCGGATCGTTGATAGAGTTGTTCTTCAGGATAATGGACGCAGGCTTGCCCTGTATAGCCAGTGCGATCTGGCGGTCCATCTCCTCAAGCAAAACGCTCTTGAAGCGCAGCGGCGCCACCAGCATCGTATCGGCCTCGCTCGTCAGGCGCTGCAGGGCCATGTTGTTGAATACGCTGCTGGCCTCCTCGCCGATCTCCTGCCGGGTGGTGATGAAGGACAGGTCGGTGTACAGCTCGCTTGTCTTTTCATTATAATTGCCGGTACCGATCTGCGTCAAGTACTTATACTGGCCGTTGACCCGGCTGGTAATGAGGGTCAGCTTGGAATGGACCTTGTAATCGTCAAAGCCGTAGAACACAGTACAGCCCGCATCCTCCAGCTGCTTGGACCAGTCGATGTTGTTCTGCTCGTCAAAGCGGGCGCGCAGCTCGACCATGGCCACGACCTCCTTGCCGTTTTCAGCGGCGGCAATCAGGGCGTTGACGATCTGGGAATCGCTTGCCATACGGTAGAGGGTCATCTTGATCGAGACTACATCCGGGTCAGCAGCCGCACGCAGCAGCATCTTGATGAACGGACGGATGCTCTGATACGGATAGGCCAGCAGCACATCATGCTTGCGGACCTCGGTATACAGGTCATAGCCCGCCGGGGCCTGCATCGGCCTGGCCGCCGGGTAGAACAGGTCCGCATGGCCGCTGTCGCCCGAGATGCGCCCTGCCAGCTTGAACAGCGCACCTGCATCAAGGGGCGAGGTCTGGGTATAGCAGCGATCCGCCGGGACCACCAGCTTGTCCCGCAGGAATTTCACGACCTCCTGCGGGGCCTCGGGCCAGAACTGCAGCCGAACGGCAGCCAGCTTGCGGCGCTTTTTCAGCAGCTCGCTCATGACATCGCGGAAGTCCACATCGTGGTCCATCATACCCTCGTCCACCGTAATGTCGGCGTTGCGGGTCACACGGAACAGACACTGCTTCTGCGCGGTGCTGGCTGTAAAGATCGTAGCGGCGTAGTGGGCGATCAGCTCCTCCACAAAAGCGAAGCAGGCCGTCTCGCCGTCCTTGACGAAAAGCACCCGCTCAAACTGGCTGCTGACCGGCACGATACCGTAGCTGACCCCCTCGTTTTTGGAGTGCAGCTGGGCAATATAGTAGATGTCCTTGTTGTTCAGGAAGGGGAACGGATGGCGGGAGTCCACGATCTGCGGACTGAGCAGGGGCAGCAGCTCACGCTGGAAGTAGGTTTTCCAGAAATGCTCCTGCTGCTTGCTGAGCTTGGTAAAGTCCACCTTGTGGTAGCCCTGCTCCGCAAGCGCCGACACAAGATGCTGGAAGTATTTGTCGCACTTGGCCTGCAGCTCCGCCACGCGCGGCGTGATGGCATTGATCTGCTCCGCCGCCGTCATGTGGGTGACATTGTCGGTCTTGTTGGTTTTCAGCAGCGTCTGGTCATACAGAGAACCGACACGAACCATGAAGAATTCATCCATATTGCTGCCGAAGATGGCGGCAAACTTGATGCGCTCCCCCAAGGGCACCGTTTTTTCTTTGGCAAGGGCGAGAACGCGGCTGTCAAAATCCAGCCAGCTGAGTTCGCGGTTGATGAAGATGCTCTCCGGCTTTTTTTCCAAATGGATCTCCTCCTATTTATTTTGCGGCGGCAAGTCCCGCCCAGCTTTCTGTCATGCGTAGAGATATGCCCCTGACCGCAGCTGCATCGGCCAGCGATGCAAAGGCACCGTGCTCTGTGCGGTATGCCACCAATGCTGCGGCCTTCCGCGGGCCAAGGCCCGGCAGCGCGGTCAATTCCTCTGCCGTGGCCGTGTTGATGTCGATAAGCTCCGGCTCCGGCGCAGGGTTTTGCGCTGCCGTGACTGGGGCATAGGCGGCGGCCGGGCGTTGCGGCTGCCACACGGGGGCGATCAGGAACAGTGCACCGGCCGCGATAAGCACCACCGCCAGCGCAGCCGCCAGAATCTGTTTCCGCGTTGTCTGCATTGCCTGTTCCCCGCCTTCCATTGAATTTTAATTATAGCACATTGCGCCAAAAAAAGCATCCATTTTTGCAGGATTTTACACAAAATATACGATTTTCATGCTTTAGCGGCGGTGTTTTCCCGGCAAGGGGTCTGCATCGACCATAACCACATCAGTGCCGATGCTGCGGATGCTCTCCCACGGGAGGATAAGATCATCCTCGCGCCCCAGCAGGCCAAAGCAGTGCGCGCGCCCGCGCAGAATGACGGACTGCAGCCGTCCGCCGTTTTCGTCAAAGGCCAGATCATCGATGCGGCCGAGGTTTTCACCGTTTTTAAGCCGGATGACATCCTTACCGCTCAATTCACGCAGCGTCATAGCAGCACCCCCTTCTCTGCCATCCTATGCAGCAAAAAAGGAATTGTTTCCTTGCCGGATTGCGTGTATAATAAGGATGAGAAACGAAGCAGACCCTTACCGGAGGTTTTTATGTATAAAAATATCATTTTTGATTTCGGCGGCGTTGTTGTGGATTTTGCCCCCAAGGATTTTTTGATGGATCACTTTATGAACCGCCGTGCCGAGGAGGAAACCTACGCGCTTGTGTTCGGCAGCCAGGAATGGCTCGATCTGGACCGTGGCATCATCAGCCGGGAGCAGGCCAACCAGCTCATGCTGGAAAACGCTGCCCGCGCCAACCGCGTGTTTGAGGTGCAGACCTGCATCGAGGAGTGGGCTGCCATGATGCAGACAAAAAAGACCACCGTGCAGATCATGCGCAAGCTGAAAAGTGCAGGCTACCGCCTGTATTACCTGACGAATATGGCATCCGATATGATGGACGAGCTGCGTCAGCGGGAGTGGTTCTCACTGTTTGACGGCGGCGTTGCCTCCTGCGATGTCCATCTGCTTAAGCCAGAGCCGGAGATCTTCACAACGCTGATGCAGACCTGCAACCTTGCGTATGACGAGACGATCTTTGTGGACGACACAAAGGCCAATGCCCAGGCCGCGTACAACCTGGGCATCACGGGCATCCTGTACAAGAACCCGAAATCCTTTACCCGTGCGCTGGGTGCGTGCGGGATCGAGGTGGACTGATTTTCTGCTCTCCTGCTTTGCAGCCAAGCGGCATCCCGGCGGATGCCGCTTTTTTTATTGGCTGCATATCTGCGCCTTGATGCGGCTGAGCGCGGCCTTTTCCAGACGGCTGACCTGTGCCTGACTGATGCCGATTTCCCGGGCCACCTGGGTCTGGGTCTTGCCGCCCAGATAGCGCAGTGCAATGATACGGCGTTCCCGCGCAGAGAGTGCCCGCACCGTATCACGGAACATCATATCGCTGATCCAGCTTTCCTCGCCGGTTGCGTCCCGCAGCTGATCGACCACGGCAAAGCTGTCCTCTCCGTCCGAGTAGATCGGCTCATACAGGCTTGTGGGCGTCACGGCGGATTCCAGCGCCATCGCCACATTCTCGGGGCTTTGCCCCACCTGCGCCGCAATCTCGGAGATTTTCGGCTCGCGGCCGTTTTTCTTTTGCAACTCCTCCCGCGCGCGCATCGAGTGGCAGGCCAGATCGCGGATGGAGCGGCTGACCCGCACGGCGTTGTTGTCCCGCAGATAGCGCTTGATCTCGCCCACGATCATCGGCACACCGTAGGTGGAAAATCGCACATTCTGCGCCGGGTCAAAGTTGTCGATGGCCTTGATAAGCCCGATGCAGCCGACCTGAAACAGATCGTCCATGTTCTCGCCGCGCCCGGCAAACTTCTGCACCACGCTCAGCACCAGACGCAGGTTGCCCTGCACCATCTCCTGCCGGGCCTGTCTGTCCCCCGCCCGCGCCGCCTTGATGAGACGGCTTTTTTCCGCTTCGCTCAGCACCGGCAGGCGGGCTGTATCCACACCGCATATCTCGACTTTTCCTGCATACATCCTTTCAACCCCCAAATCAAGCATTTCCTTGCTGGGAGTATAGGCAGCTGTGTGCGTTGGCAAACCGGCAAATTTTGGGCAGCACCGCACACGCCCTGCCGCTGCGGCATAGCATACGGAAAAGGAGGGCTTGTTATGGTAGATTCCCTGTGGTTTGTCCTGACGCTGGTGCTGCTGGCGGTCGTGTCCGTGGCGTTGGTGCTGGTGCTGATCCTTCGGCGGGAGGAGACCCGCCCCGCACGCGAGACACGCACGGAATATTTACATCCCGACTACGGCCAGGCGTGCGGGTTCCGGGTAGCCTCTGCCCCCAGCAGCGAGGTCATTCTGCCCTACCGCTACTGGCTTATCGAGGAGCGGGTGTCGGAAATCGACTACGACATTGTGCCGGGCCGCCGCATGAGCCTGCGCACTGCAAAGCAGGGGCAGATGCTTTACCCCACCGACTTCTTTGAATTTGCCTTTGAGGATGTCCAGCAGTACGATATTGACGGCATCACTGTTACCCAGCGGCAGAACGCCGGGCGCATCTCCAGCATCTTCTGGGTGCGGGACGGCTATGAGTATCTGCTCTACTCCATGCAGCCCGAGATGAATATGATTGCCGGGCTGGCCGTACCGTTTGTGACAAACACCCGGGTGGAGCCGGCGGTGTAGAAGGCATTGCCCTGTAGGGGCCGCACATGTGCGGCCCCTACGAAGCTGCAGATTTTTTAGCCCACCGCCTCCAGCTCCCGGCGCAGGCGGCGGATAATGCGCTTTTCGAGACGGGAGATATAGCTCTGCGAGATGCCCAGCGTGTCGGCCACCTCCTTCTGGGTATGCTCCTTTTCATGGTTCAGGCCGAAGCGCAGCTCCATAATGCGGCGCTCCCGTGGGGAAAGCCGGCCTACCGCCCCCCGCAGGGCGGCGCGCTCGGCGCTGCGCTCCAGTTCCTCCCCAACCTGTGGGTCATCGCTGGTCAGCACATCCATCAACAGCAGCTCATTGCCATCGGTGTCGGTATTCAGCGGCTCGTCAATGCTGGCATCCTGCCGCCGGTTGGAGCTTTTGCGCAGATACATCAGGATCTCATTCTCAATGCATCGGCTGGCATAGGTCGCCAGCTTGATGTTTTTGGTAGGCTCAAAGGTGTTGACCGCCTTTATCAGCCCGATCGTGCCGATCGAGATCATATCCTCGATGCCGGCGGTCGGCGTCTCAAACTTTTTGGCAATGTACACAACAAGCCGCAGATTATGTGTGATGAGCAGATCCCGTGCCGGGGTCTGCCCCCGGGCGAGTGCAGCCAGCGCCTCACGCTCCTGCTCGGGCGGCAGGGGCGGCGGCAGGGTATCGGCCCCATTGATGTAATGCAGCTGCTGCGGTGCCGCCAGCCACAGCCACAGGCGGTACAGTTCTTTGCGCATGTCTTGTTTTCCCCCTTACATGAAATCACTGCCGTAAAGCGCCTCATAGTCGGTGCTGCCGAAGCTGCGCGGCGCAAATACCACCGCGCTGCGCCCCAGCCCCAGCACGCCCTTCTCGGTGATAAGGCTGATGCCCTGCACTGCAAAGCCGGGCAGCAGTCCCTTCTCTGCCGCCGTGCCGCAGGGCACCAGCCGCAGCCGGGTCCCGGGCGGCGGCTCGGCATGGTCCTGCCCTGCAAACCACTGCGCGAGGAAGGCATCCGCAGCGGCAGGCAGCCGTGCTCTTGCATCTGGGTAGCTGACGACCAGCACCGGCAGGCAGGTCAGCGGGTCCTGCAGATGACAGCCCGTGTCCAGCGCTGCCCGCAGACGGACAAGCTGGCCGCACAGCTCAAACTCCAACCCCGCCGTTTTTACAGGCGGCTCCCGCCGGGAAAGGAGCCGCAGTCCCAACTCAACAGCCGCACAGCACCCCCCGCACAGCCCCAACAGCAGCAGCGGCGAGATGTGCAGGTAGACCGTCAGGTTGGCTGCGTCCAGCCACCGCGCCCCGGTGTTCAGCATGACGAGCATCACCACCCCCGCCAGCACAATGTTGAGTGCCGCATACCAGCAGGCCGCCGTCAGCAGACGGCGCAGGCTGCGCCGCCCAAAGGCCGCCGCCGTGATGCCCAGTGCCGTGGCGATCTTGTAGGCAGCCTGCACCGGGTAGGGCTGCGGCGGGGCAAACAGAACAAGGGCCGAGAGCGCCGCCACACCGCTGCCCGCCAGCATCCGGCCAAAGCCCGCCCGCTGGCCGCTGAGCGCCCCCGCCGCCAGCAGCAGAAAATAGGCCAGCAGAAAATTGGTCAGCAGCAGCACATCGAGATATACCACCGTTTTGATACGCCCACCTCCCCTTTTTGCCGCCATGCTACCACTATATGCGCTGGTGGAAGAGAAAATCCGCGGACGGTGGGATGTGCGAAAAGCTGACAAGATGAATGCCTTCCCCCACGGGGGAAGCCAAACCAAACAAAAACGCCCCGCTGCAAAATACAGCGGGGCGCAGGTGCTTATGCTGTTTTACTTGGAGGCACAGCCAGAGCAGCTTGCACAGGAGGTGCAGCCGGGGTGCTCCTCTTCCCAGATACGCTCAGCAGAGGGCGTCCACTGGTCAGCGTAGGGGCGGCAGCGGCGGAATACATCATCGGTGGATTCCGGCTGCTGCATATCGGTGCTGTGCGCACCGCTGCGCTTGACCATCTCACCCAGCAGCTCGGGGTTTTCAAGCATCGGGCAGGGGCGCAGGTGGTTGTTGTTGAAGGGCTGGCCCTTGTGGTATTCCTTGAACAGGGGCTGCTGCAGGCACTCGAGCAGGCTCTTGTCATGGATATTGGCGTTGGAGTAGTGGATAAAGACGCAGGGCTCCACATCACCGGCCGGGTTGATATGGGCATACTGGCGGCCGCCGGCAATGCAGCCGTCAATGTACTCGCCGTCATTCTGGAAGTCGATGCAGAAGATCGGCTTGCCGCCGGTAAAGCCGCGGATCTCACGGACGCGGTGGATCATGTACTCGCGCTGCTCGGCGTTGAGCATCAGATCGACATTCGCGCCGTCACCGATGGGCATGTAATGGAAGTACCAGTTGAAGCGAACACCATGGCTGATGAGCATATCCATGAACTCATCGCTTGTGACAGCCTTATAGTTAGCGCTGGTGTAGCAGATGGAGGTGCCGAACAGCAGACCATTCTCCTTCATCAGGTCCATGGCGTGCATGACGCGGTCATAGACGCCCTCGCCGCGGCGGTCATCGGTGGCATCGCCGATGCCCTCGATCGAGATGAAGAAGGCCATGTTGCCCACTTCCTTGACGCGGTCGCAGAAGGCCTGATCGATCAAGGTGCCGTTGGTGAACAGATGGAACACAGAACTCTGGTGCTTGGCAGCCAGCTTGAACAGATCCTCCTTGCGGCAGGTCGGCTCGCCGCCGGTGCACATGTACCAGTGGATGCCCAGCGCCTCGCCCTCGGTAACGATGCGGTCCATATCCTCAAAGCTGAGGTTCAGGCGGTTGCCGTACTCGGCAGCCCAGCAGCCCTTGCAGTGCAGGTTGCAGGCAGAGGTCGGGTCGAACAGCAAAATCCACGGCATGTTGCAGTCGTACTTCTTGCGCAGCTCCATGACATAGTTGTAACCGGCGAACATACCCTCATACACAAGGTTCAGGGCGTTCATCTTCAGGATATGGGGGTCGATCTCGTTGATTGCCCTGTAGGCATACCCCATCCACTTGCTGTTGGGGTCGGACACAAAGGCGCGGACCTTATCCCAGTCGGCATCGGGGTAACGGTGGGCCAGCAGAGGCTGAGCCAGATTGACGAGCTTGACGGCCTGCTCGGCCATATTTTCAGGACCCTTGCCGCGCACTGCCTTGATGGCAGAGTCAAGGGCAGCGCTGAACGCTGCGCGCTGGGCGGCATGGACTACTTTATTCATCGGCATAGTTGATTGCACTCCTTTTCTCTCCGTTAGCGTATGCCCTATTGTAGGCTTTTTTTTGCCGCAGTGTACATAGACAAAAGCCGGCGAATGTTCAATTAGAAAGCCCTGTTCCCGGCCGCGGCGGGCAAAACCAAACACTCGGGATAATTTGTCATACAAATCACAGCGCAGGTCCTGCGGGGAATTTCACGAAGGCTTGAAACCTCTTTCGCATTTAATACTAATATTTTCAGGGGAATTTCACGAATCATTTGCACTTGACGCAGAAAATGTGTTATAATGCAGGTACGCTGTTTACCACCCCATTTGCAGGAGGATCACTATGCCTCGTTCCAATCAAACCAAACATCTGCTGGCCGAAAGCCTGCAGGAGCTGATGGTCACGACCCCGCTTGAAAAGATCTCGGTCAACGACATTGTGGATCATGCGGGCGTAGGCCGCAACACCTTCTACTACCATTTTGAGGACAAGTACGACCTCGTCAACTGGTATTTCCAGAGCGGCATCACACAGTTCCTTGTGGAGCGCGGCGCCTACACCAGCTGGGATTCCCTGCTGGCAGCTATCAGGGATTATTTTTTGGAAAACAAGGTGTTCTACTGCAACGCTTTGGCCTACAACGGCCAGAACAGCCTGCAGAAGTACATGTTTGATTACCTGTGCTCTATTTTTGAGCAGAACGCCCGGGAGCTGAACCCTGACATCAGCGCCAGCGAGACATGCGCCATCGGCCAGTTTTTTTCCGGCGCGCTGATGGGGATCCTGATCCCGTGGGTGCTTGGCGGTATGCGCACCAACGGCCTTGTCATCTCTGACCTGACGATCCCGGTGTTCAACCACGACATCCTGCAAAAGCTGCTGCGCGGCGATACCTGAAAAGCCAAACGACCCTGTAACGATGATACCATCGTTACAGGGTCGTTTTTTGTTATTATTTGCGGTTTCAGCCCAGCTGCAGGGGGAAGGAGCAGCCCTGCGGCAGCGCATTGCCGAAAACCATGTGCTCCGAGATACGCTGATTCAGGTAACTCACATCGCCGTCCCAGTCGAGCAGCAGAACCGGCTTGCCGGTCTCCATGCGGCCCTCCACAATGCTGCGGCGCAATCTGTGGGAGGCTTCGTCCGAGATGCCGTTTTTGCGCGCGCAAACGCAGAACAGTGTCTCCTGCGCGATGCTCTCAAGCCAGTCGTCCTGCATGACCTCGTCCACGGTGTCGTCATCGACCAGAACGGTCAGGGCGTAGAACATGTTCTGCGCCTTCATACGGCGGGCGGCGCGGCAGGCCTCAGGGGTCAGCTCCGGCGTGTTCAACAGCGGCATCACCACCAGATTGCGGCAGGCCGCCAGCGCAGCAACGCAGTCCTCGGTCAAGGCGGCGGGGTCTGCCAGCAGACCGAAGGCCGTTTGAGGGTTGGCCTTTGCCAGCGGCACGACCTGTGCCGGATCAGTAGAAAGGGCATCCAGCAGCCAGACATAGCTGCCGCGCTTTGCCGCCTCGGGGATCATCTCCGCCAGGCGTTCGTCCCCGCAGCGTGCCGCTGTGATCCAAGAAGTAGGCTGGCCGTCCGCATCGGCCTTCTTTTTCAGCTCGCTTGCACCGTAGATCAGGCCGCAGAAGCCCATATTGACGCCGACCGTGCAGATGCGATCCTCATCCACGGTATCCAGCAGGCGGTGGATCAGGCTGTAATAGCAGCTGTCGGTGCGCTGCAGGGCCTTCTGTGCGTAGGCAAAAAAGTCTTTTTGCTGCGGCATTTTTGCCAGCGTGGCACACATGTCCACATAATTGCGCAGCTGCCGGAAGCCCCCGCGGCGGATGTCCCCTACCGCGCGGTGCGCCAGCGTCATCGTAAAGCTGCGTGTACTGTTATAGTCCATTGGCAAAGCGTTCACTCGCTTTCATTTCATTTTAAAGGCAGACACTCATACATTCCATGAATAGCATAGCAGATGCAGCCAAGGATTGCTATAGACAAAAAGGGTGGATTGTTTTGAATTTTTACTTTAATTCCACCACGGTCACGCCGCTCTCGCCCTCGCCGTAGCGACCCAGCCGGAAGCTTTTGACCGCCTTGTGGGTGCGCAGATGCTTCTGGATGGCGGTGCGCAGGGCGCCGGTGCCGTTTCCGTGGATGATATACAGGGTGGACTGCCCGCGCAGCATGCCGCTGTCGAGGAACTTGTCCACCTCGTTGAGGGCCTCGTCCACCGTGTAACCCAGCAGGTTCAGCTCCATGCTGGTCTTGCGGGACTTATCCAGCTGCACGCGGGTGGAACGACGCGGCTCGGCCGGCTTGCGCTTTTCCATCTTGTCTGGGGCACGCAGGTTGGACAGCGGGACCTTTGTTTTCATGATGCCGGCGCGGACCTCCACCATGCCGTTGCGGTCGGGGCGCGCCGTGACGGTGGCCGTCTGGCCCAGATCGGCAATGATGACCTCCTGACCGATCTGCACTTCTTTGAGCGGGACGAACTCTTTGACAGGCTTCGGCTTCACATCGGTCTGCTTGAGCAGGCTCTCGGTGTCCTTGCGGGCGATTTCCCGGGCGCGCACAGCACGCTGGGCCGCGCTGGTCTTTTCGTCCTTCTGGATGCGGCGCAGCTCATCGGTCAGGCTGTAGGCCTCGTTCTGCACCTGCTGCATCAGATCATGGGCCTGACGGCGGGCGTTCTCCAGTTCCTCCTCACCCTTTTTGATGAGGTCATCCCGCTTTTTCTCGGCGCTTTCCAGCGCATGCTCTGCATCGTACTTGGCCTGCTCGGCCTCGGCCTGCGCCTCCTTCAGCTGGACCTTCAAATCGTCCAGCTGCGACAGTACGCTATCCAGCCGCTTGTCATCGTTCGACATGTGATTGCGCGCGGCGTCGATAATTTCCTGCGGGATGCCCAGCTTTGCGCTGATCAGGAAGGCATTCGACTTGCCCGGCACGCCGACGCTCAATTTATAGGTGGGCATCAGCGTTTCGACATTGAATTCGCAGCTGGCATTGACAACGCCGGGCGTTTCCAGCGCATAGACCTTCAACTCGGCGTAGTGGGTCGTCGCCATGAGCAGACTGCCCTGACGGCGCAGCCGTTCCAGAATGCTGACGGCCAGCGCTGCACCCTCGGCAGGGTCGGTGCCCGCGCCCAGCTCGTCCAGCAGGGTCAGGGTCGCCGGGCCGGCCAGCTCCAGAATGCCGCTGATCCGCTTCATATGGCCGGAGAAGGTAGACAGGCTCTGTTCGATGCTCTGCTCATCGCCGATGTCAACGAGATATTCGTCAAAATGGCAGACAACGCTGCTCTCATGCGCCGGGATCAGGAACCCATACTGCGCCATCGCGTTGAGCAGGCCGGCTGTTTTCAGCGATACGGTCTTGCCGCCGGTGTTGGGGCCGGTGATGACGAGGGTGTCATAGTCGCTGCCCAGCTCAATGTCCACCGGCACGACCTTTTTCTTGTCGATGAGCGGGTGGCGGGCCTTGTTCAGCTTGAAATAGACCTTGTCACTGACGGCGGGCATAAAGGCGTTCTGCTCCACGGCCAGCCGTGCCTTGGCCAGCAGCAGGTCGATCTTGAGCATCGCGTCATAGCTGTAGGTAAACTGCGGCTCCAGTGAGCCGACCTGATTCGAGAAGGAGGTCAGAATACGGGTGATTTCCTCCTGCTCCTGCGCGCGCAGCTGCATAATGCGGGCATTGGCCTCGACTACGGCGGTAGGCTCCACAAAGACGGTCGCGCCCGTGGAGGATACATCGTGGATAACGCCGCCGACCTCACCGCGGTACTCGGCGCGGACCGGCACGACATAGCGGCCGTTGCGCAGCGAGACAACAGCGTCCTGCAGAAATTTATTGGTGGTGGAGTTGCGGATGATATTATCCAGCTTGGTGCGGATGGAATCCTCGGTCTGGCGGATTTTGCGGCGCAGATCGTGGAGCGTCATGCTGGCGGTGTCGGCCATCTCCTCCGGCGAGAGGATGCTCTCGCTGATTTGTTTTTCCAGCACCGGCTGCGGGGCCAGCGAGAAAAACAGATCGTCCGTGGGCAGCATCTCATGCTCACTCAGGCCGTACCACTGGGACAGGCCCGAAAAATTGCGCAGCGTTGCGGCGATCTCCAAAAGCTCCCCCATCGAGAGGATGCCTCCCTTGCGGGCGTGGGCAACAATGCGGCGCACCTCGTGCACGCTGCCAAAGCGGGGGCTGCCGTTTTTGATAAGCAGTGCGTTGATGGCATTGGTCTGGGCCAGATCGTAGCGCTCATCCTCCACGGTGGGGGCCGGCTCCAGCGCCTGCATCATCTCCTTCGTCTCCTGACAGGCGCAGAGCTGCACGGCCCGGGCAAGGACCTTGTCCAGTTCCAGTGTTGTTTTATAGGCGGTATCCATACAGGGTCTTGGTCTCCTTATTCAAGTACAGTTTTGAGAAAGTCCAGGCTTTTCAGCCCATGCTCAAGGTGGGCGAGCGTATACTGCTCACTCGTGCGGGAAAGCTCTTTCAGACTCTCCGGTGAGATCTTGAAGCCGAACAGCTTTTTATCCTCCGCAAGGCAGATATGGCGCAGGGCATAGAGCGCACCGTTATCCAGATTGGTGATATGCCGCGCTTTTTCGGCACAGTCCGCGCAGAGCAGGCGGCCCTCCACAGGGTCGAGGTAGAAGTCCCCGCCCTCATACTTACCGCAGCCGGCACAGGCCAGCACATCGGGCATATAGCCCGCAAGGGTCAATGCGCGCAGTTCATAGATGGCTTTCAGTTGGCGGCAGGGGTAGCTGCGCTCACTGAGCATGTACAGGCAGTTCAGCAGCAGCCGCATCTGGGCGTCCGCCTCCGGCGGGGCGGGGGCAAGCTCCATGGCGATCTCCGCCATATAGCTGGCCAGCGCCATCCCCTCGATGGTGGCGGAGATGCCGTGGAACACCTTTTTGACCTGCGCGTTGTCCACAAAATAGTGGCTGCGGCCGCTGGAGAGGGTAAATTCCGAATAGCAGAAGAGCCCTGTTGCGCTGAACAGGGCGCTCTTCATCCGCAGGCTGCCGCGGGCCGATGCCGATACGACCCCCAGCTCAGGCGTCAGGATCGTGATGATCCTGTCCGCCTCCCCCACCTTGACCTGACGCAGCACAAGTCCTGTCGTTGCCGTCTGCATACATGCCCTCCTGCGCTGCGTTTTGCTGCAATTTGTACGCTAAATAGTCATAAACACTGCCGGACTGCGCAAAGCGCAGCCAGCCTCCCGCCGCGTCAGTCATACCGGTCACCCCCCATGGGTACAGTGTAACAGAGGGGGCGCGGGGATGTTGGCGGAATACGGAATAAAATAAATTTGCGGATGCTGTAGGGGCCGGACATGTCCGGCCCGCGGCCTTACGGATAATGCTCTATAACGGGTAGGCTGCGGGCGGGGCATGCCCCGCCCCTACGATGTGCAGCATCATTACGGCTTCGCAAAGCCCAACGAATTTAACTGCAGCTCGTTGTCGCGCCAGTCCTCACGGACCTTGACCCAGCACTGCAGGTTGACCTTGACGCCGAGCAGCTCCTCAATATCCATCCGGGCGGCGGAGGCGATTTTTTTGAGCATCTGGCCCCCCTTGCCGATGATCATGCCCTTGTGGCTCTTGCGTTCGCAGTAGATGTCCACATCAATGTCGATGAGGTCCTTGTCAGGGCGCTCCTTAAAGCGCTCGACCACAACGGCAATGCCGTGAGGGACCTCCTCCCGCAGGAAGAGCAGTGCTTTCTCGCGCACCAGCTCTGCCACCAGTTCCTTTTCCGGCATATCGGTAAAGGCATCGTCGTCAAAGTAGTGCGGGCCTTCGTTTCCGTATGGCTTGAGCATGGCAAACAGCTCATCACAGCCAGTGCCGTCCTTAGCCGAGATCGTGACGATGTGGTCAAAGCAGCCAAATTCCTCCAGCTGCTTTTTGCGGGCCTCCAGCGCAGCAAAGCTGTCGAGCAGATCCACCTTGTTGATAACGGCGATGGCAGGCCCGCCCTTCTGCAGCGCCTTGACCATCGTCAGCTCTGCATCGGTAAACTCCCCTGCCGGCTCAAACAGCATCATCGTCACATCAACATCCTTGAGGCTGGCGGCGGCGGTCTGGGTCATGCGGGCGTCCAGCTTGTTGCGGGCCGCGTGGATGCCGGGGGTATCCATCAGCACATACTGCACCGGGCCTTTGGTGATGACGCCGGTGATGCGGCTGCGGGTCGTCTGGGGCTTTTTGGTCACGATCGCGACCTTTTCGCCCACAAGGTAGTTTGTCAGGCTGGATTTGCCCACATTGGGGCGGCCGACCAGCGCCACAAATACGCTGGAGGGCATTTCAGGAATCGGTTTTGCCATTCGGTTGTTTGCCTTTCTCTGTTGAGTTGGAAGAACGGAAAATAAATTTGTAAAATACGATCAGCGTGAGCAGAAGCCACAGCGGGCGTGTCGGCCGCGCGGTAAAGGCCGCCCACAGAATGTCCAGCCGCGGCCAGAACAGGCATACCGCCACAATGACCGTGCCGATGGCCATGACAAGCACCGCACCTGCCGCCATATCCTTAGCCGCGCCCGCGGTCCACCAGTGGGTGGTATCGGGCTTGTCCACCGCGCGCTCGATTGCGGAGTTGACAAGCTCCATCGCCAGCACCGCCGCCACACAGAGCGCGATCAGGGCTGTTTCCACCGCAGGCAGCTGCGCCCAGTAGGCTGCCACAAAGGCATAGAGCGCCGCACACAGATGAAAGCGGAAATTGCGCTCCTCCCGTATGGCGGCGCGTATGCCGTTGTAGGCATAGACAAAGCCCCGGGCAAAATGCGTCAGCTTCTCAAATTTCATCGCTCGTATACGAAACCGTGCGGGGCAGGCCCAGCTGGATCAGGACGGCTTCTTCTTTTTCGCGCATGCGCACAGCCTCCAGACCGCCGGCCTCATGGTCGTAGCCCAGCAGGTGCAGCATGGAATGTACAGTCAGGTACGCGACCTCGCGCTGCAGGGAGTGGCCGTACAGTTCAGCCTGCTCCATTGCACGCTCCATCGAGATGACGATGTCTCCCAGCAGCTTGCAGCCGTTGTCCTCGTCAATGTCATACTCGCCGTTTTCCCCCAGAGGGAAGCTGAGCACATCGGTGGCGGAGTCCTTACCGCGATACTCCCGATTCAGCTCATGGATGCGGCTGTTATCCACAAAAGTCACGCTGATCTCGGCCGGGCCGTCAAAATGCTCGAAATCCAGCACCGCATTACAGCTGCGGCGGATCAGGATGCGCAGGCCGGAAGGGACCTTTACCACATTCTGGTCGTTCGTGATCAATACCTTATTGGACATGGAAATCGACCTCCGTTTTCATTTTATTTATGGTTTGCTTCGCCGCGGGTCTTCTCCTCGGCGGCTTTTTCATAGGCTTTTACGATCTGCTGCACCAGCCTGTGGCGCACCACATCCTTTTCGGTCAGACGCACCTGCGCGATGCCCTCGACATCCTGCAGGATATGCAGTGCATCGATCAGACCGCTGCGGACCTTGTCGGGCAGGTCGATCTGGGTCACATCACCGGTGACAACGACCTTACTGCCGACACCCATGCGGGTCAGGAACATCTTCATCTGCTCGGGCGTTGTGTTCTGCGCCTCGTCCAGAATGATGAAGGCATCGTCCAGCGTGCGCCCGCGCATATAAGCCAGCGGCGCGACCTCAATGACCTGCTTTTCAAACAGCTTTTGAAAGGTTTCTGCACCCAGCAGATCGAACAGACCGTCATAGAGCGGACGCAGATAGGGGTCCACCTTATTTTGCAGGTCGCCGGGCAGGAAGCCCAGCTTCTCTCCGGCTTCTACCGCCGGGCGGGTCAGGATGATACGGCTGACATCCTTGGACTTGAACGCCTTGACCGCCATGGCCACGGCCAGATAGGTCTTGCCGGTGCCGGCAGGCCCCACGCCGAAGGTGATGGCATTTTTGCGGATGGCGGCCAGATATTCCTTCTGCCCCAGCGTTTTGGGGTGAATGGGGCGCCCTTTGGCTGTGACGGCAACGAAATCATCCGTCAGCTCCCGCAGGCGCTTTTCCTCCCCGCCGTGGGCCAGACTGATGCAGTACCGCACAGTCTGCTCCTCAAGCGGGGTGTGGTTCTCCATCAGGGTCACCATGCCGTCCACAGCGCGGGCGGCGGCGTCCACATCACGCTGCTCCCCCGTAAAGCGCAGCACCGAGCCGCGGCAGACCGCTGTGACGCGGAATTCCTTTTCCAGCAGATGGATGTTCTGGTCCCCGCTGCCGAAGATGGCCGCCGCCAGCTCAATGCTGTCCAGTTCAAGAGATCGTTCTGCCAAATTTGTATCCTCCCGATCATCGGGCATTGCCGCACTCCTCTATGCACCAACGCGGTAATGCCACAGCTATACATTTAGATTATATCACAGTTTTCTGCAAAAGAAACTGTGAATATTGCACAAAATTTTACCGGTGATTTCGTCACACTACGCAAAAAATGTTGAATCATTGCCGCGCGGCGATGTCCGCCGTAAAAATGTAGGTCACACAGGCCTGCACCGCCTGATTTTGCGCAGAAATTTCGCGCTGCTCCGCCTCTATCTCAGCATCGGGAAATTCCTTGAGAAGCTGCGCCCGGCAATCGCGCAGCGCCAGCGCGGCGGCGGTTTCCTCCGGGTAGGTCAGCGTCTGCACTGCCCGCTCCCGGCTTGTCACGCAGCAAAGGCAGCCGGGCAGTGCCAGGCGTCCCAGACGCAGGGGCTGCCATTCTGTCTGCGTCTCTGCGCTGCGCAGCGGTGCGCCGGTCTCCTCCGTGCGGGTATAGCCGGGCAGATACAGTGTTGTCCGTTCTGTGCTGCGGCCCGTATAGGCACAAGTCCTGACCGTCAGCGGCCGGCTGGCCGTGTACTGCCGCTGCACCCGCGCCACAATGCGCCCCTGTGCGCCTTGTATCACCGCATTTCCCTTGCGGTCCAGCTTTTCTGCGGCGGCCAGCGGTTGACCCGCCGTCACTGTCTGCCCCGGCTCCACCGCAGCAAAGCCGCTCTCGATCTCTACTGCCAAGATCACACCATCCGCCCTCGCATACAACCCCGCCGTGGGCGGTGGTTCCCGGACAGTGCGGGTCTGGGCGGGGGTGCTTTCGATAGAAAGGCAGCCGCCGATAAAATTCAGGCTGATCCAGCCGAATGTCTCACTGCGGCGCAAAGCCTTCGCCTGTGCCGCCTGCAGCAGCGGCTTTGTCAGGCGGGTTCCTTCATGGATAGCACAGTCGGCAAGCAGCTGACGCATCATGGGCTGCAGGTCGGCATCCATCGCGCCGAAGTCCACGCACCAGACAAACCCGCCCAGGAATTTCAGCAGCACCAAAAACAAAATCATGCCCGCCGCCAGCCCGGGGCGGGTCTGCAGCAAGGCCTCGGCGCGGCGGCCGGGGCCGCGGCGCGCTGTCACTGTGATGACCCAGCCGCCGTCCGCCGCGATTTTTTCCAGCCTGCGGCGGTCTATGCCATCGGCGGCTGCACTGCAGCCATCCTTCTGCCAGCGGACGCGGCGCAGGCGCACCCCCGCTGCAGACGACTGGTTGAGGAACCGGTGGATCTCTGGTCCCTGCACCGAAAAGCGGAAGGTATCCGCAGCCCAAAGCCTAAGTTTCACGGCTGCGTCACCTCCCACTTGCTGCGCAGCTCGACCCGCGCAAACCGCCCGGCCAGAATCAATCTTTTGCCCGCGAAGGATTCTATCCGCAGCTCCTCGCCATACAATGTTACCAGAGTGTCCCCCATATCAAGGCAGATGCGCTGCGGGGTGAAATCCAGCACCCGGCGGCAGCCGTCTGTCAGCAGGCTGCCGCCCCGCAGTTCCATCTCCGGCAGGCGGTAAAAGCCCTGCGGCGGCGGGGCCAGCATACGGCGCAGGTCGGGGCGCCCATGGTGCTTGCGGGGATGCGGCTTTTTCGGTTTCATGGCTGTTCCCTCCCCGCGCAAAACTGTTACCCAAATATACGCAGTGAGGTGCGCAATATGAACAACTGCAAAAACCGACAGCGCGCGGCGGTGGCAGCAGCGGGGGTGCTGGGCATACTGCTGCTGGCCGCACCGGAGGCTGCGGCGGAGGGCTTTGCCTCCGGCACAGCACTCTGCCTTGCGAGCGTGCTGCCCGCACTGTTCCCTTTTTTTGTGGTGTGCGAGCTGCTGACGGCTGCCCCGCCGCCTGCCCGGCTGCTGCGCCCCCTGCAGCGGCTGCTGGGGCTGGAAGCCCCCGAGGCCGCGCAGGCCGTCGCACTGTCCTGGCTGGGCGGGTATGCGGTATCGGCACAGCTGGCCGGTCGGTTATACGGCACGCATCGCATCAGCCGCCGGGACGCCCGGAGGCTGCTTCTGCTGGGCTGCTGCTCCGGGCCGGGCTTTGTCATAGGCTGCCTGGGTGGGCTGCTGCTGGGACGCCTGCAGCTGGGGGTATTATTGTACGCCGCACAGCTTGCGGCAAACCTTGCGGCAACGGCCTGTCTGGATCTTTTTTCTGCCTCTGGCCGTCCAAGCCGCGCTTTTTCCGCCGCCCGGCCGGCACCGCCCGCCCCGCCGCAGACGGCTGGGCTGCCCTGCGCCATCTCCTCGGCCGTCAGTGCAAGCCTGTCTGTCTGCGGGTGCGTGGTGTTTTTCCGCATCGTGGGCGCGGTCATCCGGTCGTTTTTACCGGTGCCGCCCCTGCTGCTCAGTGCCGCGCTGGAGATCAGCGCCGGCTGCGCGGACGCTGCCGCGCGGGGCGGGCAGGCGGCGCTCTACGGCTGCTGCGCTGTTTTGAGTCTCCTCGGCCTTTCAGTCTGGTCCCAGATACAGCTTTTTTCCGGGGATGCGTTCTGCCCGCGTGCCCTTCTGGTCAGCCGGGTACTGCACTTTTTCTTTTTGCAGGGGTTGATCCGGCTCTGCGTACGCTTTTTGCCGGGCAGTCTGGCTGTCTGCAGCAGCCTTTCGGCAAGGGTCGTGCCAATTTCCCGGCTGCCGCCCGATGCAGCGCTGCTGGGTTTTGCCTTTCTGTGCGCAGCACTTTACAAGGTTCGACAAAACCTTTATAATAAATAACAGTATAT
The DNA here is from genome assembly GCA_900540595.1 of uncultured Oscillospiraceae bacterium. GTDB lineage: Bacteria > Bacillota > Clostridia > Oscillospirales > Ruminococcaceae > Gemmiger. The sequence continues at coordinate 6,320 of UQGL01000029.1, read as the reverse complement.
TTTTGTTTTTAGGGGTGAGGCTAATGTTTAAAAAGAGTTACTACGGCGCGCACATTGCCCCTGCCTGTGCCTATTGCCTGCACGGCTCCCCCGCCGCCGACCCCAAAATGATCCTGTGTCGGCACAAGGGTGTTGTTTCCCCCTATTACTGCTGCCGCAAATTCAGCTATGACCCCCTGATGCGTGTACCCCGCCGTCAGGTTCTGCCCGAGCTGGACCCCAAGGACTTTACGCTGGACGATTGAGAAGGAGAAGCCATGGACCACCCCAAAACCGATTCCTTTAAAAAGGCCCGGCGCGAAAAGCGTTCGGTCACAATGGTATATATTCTGCTGCGGACCTCGGTCGTGCTGGTGATGCTGGCACAGATTTTCAACCGCAACTTTGAGAATGTGTTTCTCTGCGTGCTGACGCTTCTGCTCTTTATGATGCCGAGCCTGATGGAGCGCAAGCTGGATATTGCCCTTCCAAACACGCTGGAGATCATCATCCTGCTGTTCATCTACGCCGCCGAGATCATGGGAGAGATCGGTGCGTACTATGTAAACTACCCCTATTGGGATACGGTCCTGCACACGCTGAACGGCTTTTTGTGCGCTGCCATCGGCTTTTCCCTGCTGGACATTCTGAACCGCCACAGCGAAGCGCGGTTTCATCTTTCCCCCCTGTATCTGGCCATCGTAGCGTTCTGCTTCTCGATGACGGTGGGCGTTATCTGGGAATTTTTTGAGTGTACGATGGATCAGCTGTTCTTCCTTGATATGCAGAAGGACACGGTCGTCAGCACGATCGGCTCCGTCATGCTGGACCCCACCGGCGGCAACACCCCCGTTGTACTGAAGGACATCACCGATATCATCATTGTTCAGGCCGACGGTACCCAGACCGCACTGGGTCTGGGCGGGTATCTCGACATTGGTCTGCTGGACACGATGGAGGATCTGTTCGTCAACTTTATCGGCGCGCTGACCTTCTCGATCATCGGCTATTTTTATGTATGCAGCCGCGGCAAGAACAAATTTGCGAAGCGCTTTATTCCGGTAGCGAACAACAGCACCCCGCCCACCGAGCCGAAACCGACTGAAACCGAATAAATAGTACGGCGGCCGTGCAGATTCCTCTGCACGACCGCCGTATTGGTTTACATACAACCGGGCCGCCCAGCCCGGCAGAACATAAAAGCAAAACGCCGCAGAACGAAATTCATCGCTCTGCGGCGTTTTCTTGTCTGAGTGTGATAAAAAAGATACCCTACTTTTCCATAACTGTGTTGTCTGGTTTCTGTTAGGTGTATTTTCTTTGCAATTATGAAAGAATGTCGCTATAATAGAATCATATTTTTGAAGCAAGATTTTTTTCCATGAATTTATATATCAGCGCCGCCGAGTACTAACTACCACACCCTGTTGAAAGGGCCGAGATGGCCTAGCTTGCCAGAATCATCGGCTTTCACGAAGCTGGAGACGGATATCTAATAACTTTCCCGGATGGTAACAACATCGAAGCCCTCATCTTGTTTCAAATATTTTTTCGTGTCGATATAATAAAATAAAACATGCGAAAGTGGGGTAATTATGCAGGAAATGACACATAGACACAGCCGCGAATTGGATGTGTTTCACAATGAGCATAGCGATGCTTGTACGAACTGTGGGAGAAAATTCCAAAATGGTATGCGTACACATTTGGGATATGACATAGAAAGAAATCCTGTTGTTCTTTGTGATGATTGTGCATATTTGCTATCAGAAACCGTAGTTCGTTATCGTTGGACGGAGTCAGAATACGAAAAAGTCCCACCCGAATCCAAACTTTGGCGTTACATTGATTTAAGCAAGTTCCTTTCGATGATTGGTAAAAAAACTCTATATTTTGCATCAGCAGAATCATTTGAGGATATATTTGAAGGCGCAAAAGGCACATTGGAATTGAAAGAAAAATGGGACGCATTTTATCTTGATTTTTTTAAAGAAGCAATTCAAACTGCGCCCGGTATGAAACCAGAAGATTTAACAGCCGAGTACATTGAGGAAAATGCAATACGGTTGTTGTCTGAGTTGAACGCCAGCGAAAATGTCAAAAGAAAACATACATTTATAAGTTGTTGGCATTGTAACGAATCCGAGTCCGAAGCAATGTGGAAATTGTACTCAACAAATGTGAGTAATGCGCTTGCAATTCAAACTACATACCAACAGTTGTATGAGGCGCTTGACAAAGACCCCTCAATAAAGATTGGAAAAGTTAAATATATTGATTTTTCAAAAAGATTTTCTTCCGTAAATGGTTCGTTCTGGTATAAACGGAAATCATTCGAACACGAGCGAGAGGTACGCGCTATTATCACAAGTTATCAAGCACATAGCGGTGGTATAGAAAAAGCAGTCAACCTTGAGAAGCTAATTTCAGCAGTATATGTTTCTCCTTATGCACCCAAATGGTTTGAGGATGTAGTGCGTGATGTAATGCAAAAATATGGATTGAATAAACCGTTATATTGTTCAGAGATGTTAAAAGCACCATTCTATTGATGGTTCAGTTAAAAGGTTTAGCAGGAAATCTTCCAAAGTTTCCCTGCCTTTCTTATGCCGTTTTTCAGGAGAACTATTACTACATATGCGTGATTGACCTATTTTCTTGCAAGGTCATTGCTATACAATTTTCAAAAAACAGCACCCGACTTGTGACCTCAACCTTCAAACAAGCAGTCATCGAACGCAGCTATTCCCACAGCCTCATCTTTCATAGCGACCGCGGTTTTCAATACCTATCGCACACATTCCAGCAACTCCTACATCTATACAAAGTAAAATCGTCTCTACATCATAATTTCACACTAATAACTGTGTCAGGAAAATGCTGGCAAAAAGTTTTTCCTAATGAGGTGATAATCACATCTGGCTTTTCAACCAACGGGGCATCAAAAGACTGTATTTCCACGCCTCCAAGTCGATTTCTAAGTTGGAGTAAGCCTAACGAAATCAAACGGTCAATCGGATATAATTCTCTTCCCTCTAGACGCATGCCATCATTCTCATATACTTTTTGAAGAATTTCGTAATCATTGACAAACATCCTTCGATTAACCTCTGCTAGTTCGCAGAACTTTTCCCACGAGATTGCACCTCTCACATATGCGCTATAAAAACTTCCCAACACTATCGATTGCTGATTTTCTATATGATTCCCTAAAAGGATAATTACTCTTTCTAATTCTTTTTCTGCTTCCACCGGGTTTGCTTCTAATTTGACCCTGTGTTTATCAATCACTGCCTGATCAAGTTTTTTCTCATTAAATCCTCTAAGGAATTCTATCGTCTGCTTTATTAAATTACGTTCATGAAGGTTATACCCAACTTTGCACACTGCCGAAATCGTTCCAACAACAGGAATAGCTTTTAGTGCATCACTCTCCAATACTGCATCAATACCAATTTCCGCATAATCTCCGATTACATCTGCGGCCGAATTAAATATGGTTTTTCTCATCGCCGGTACTAGCTCTGTCATCGTCATCCTCCTCGAACCACTTCCTAACAATAAGCATCTTTCTAATTTGAAAATCCTACAACCACTTTCTTGTCCAATTGGTACTTATCCTTATTCTTTTCCATTTTATAAAGAGTCACTTTTTCTTTCTCACAATATTCCCTTACACTCTTTTCAAAGTCCCCCTCTGCCCTACACCCCAAAGTAATAGATGTCGGCCGTATCATTTCCAACAAAGCGCCCTTAGCGGCTTTGTTCCATCGCGTTCCGCAGGCTGCTTCATCCCGAATTATACGCCATTCTTTCTCATAGTTCCACTCTGAAGATTTCGTAGTGATGCTTTCTACAAAAATTTTCATAGTATCGCGATCTAAATTTTCAGATTCCAATGAGCTTAGAGTTACTCTATCATTTGTATATATAACAGGAACTGGCGTAAACTTCAATTGGTTCGATATCTTTAATAATTCATATTCAACGCACATTCCCTTATGGTTATTCGCATAATGCGCCCACATCAGTAATGATGAATCCGATTCGCTTAAGCAGGAAATTCCCGTTGTCCGTTTGGTTTCTTCAAATTCTTCCTGTAAATTATGAATTTGCTTATGTACAACACCTTTCAGGTTCATCCACCCCGAACTTCCTTGGCGGATTCTCCGTTCCTGAGATGCCTCCTTCAAAAAGCATTCAAATAGTGCCTTCTCATTAATTGAAATGTCACAATCAAAAGCATCATTAAAGTTGCATGGTGCTGAATACCACATTTCATGTTTTTTTGATTGCATCAAGATTCAACGGGTTTTCTGAATAATATTTGTACAGATATTTCGGCGCATTGAAATAATAAAATTCTCCAATTTTTTCGTATACCGCATCACGGGACCGCCCTGTTTCTGTCAACGCAGTGATAATTAGAGTCCGTAAGACACGATTATCTTGTTCCCGTTCATCAATTGGCACAGCCATTCTCCTTTTCTGATCAGAAAATTTCTTAATTCTGCCTACGGCTTTAACTCATGCACTTATTCTTCCGCCGCCTCTATCTGCAACAGTCTGTGATCCTCTGTCAGCACCTTCATCTGGCTAATTGCAATAGCATTAAGTTTTGCCAGTCTTTCTGCTTGTGGCATTCCCTCATTGATGAATACTGCATTTAGGTTTTCCAAATTAGACAAGCAAACAAGCTGCGAGACATTCGCATAATCGCGGATATTTCCCTTTAAATCAGGATTTGCATCACGCCATTCTTTAGCTGTCATACCGAACAGTGCCATGTTCAAAACATCTGCTTCATTGGCGTAAACCAAAGAAATCTGTCTGGCAGACAATTCCGGCGGTATTAGATTTTCCTTAATAGCATCTGTATGGATACGATAGTTGATTTTTGCAAGGTTTCGTTTGATATCCCAGCCGAGTTGTTTCATTTCCTCGGTCTTAAGCCGTTCAAACTCCTTGACCAAATAGAGTTTAAATTCTACCGATATCCATGATGCAAATTCGAATGCAATTTCCTTATGTGCATAAGTGCCGCCATAGCGCCCAGCTTTAGATACAATGCCAACAGCACCTGTTGCCTCCACCCATTTTTGCGGTGTCATCACGAAGCTGTTCAACCCAGCCTGACTTCTAAACGCATCGAATTCGACACGGTTAAAATCCGGATTGTAAAGTGTCTCCCACACACCAAGGAACTCAATGGTATTTCTATTGCGGAGCCAGTTCTGGATAATGTAGCGCGGATTATCGCTATCCTTAATTTTGGCGATATCAGTTAAGCTAAGGAAATCATCTCTTTTGAGATCCCACTGTACATTGATTTCTGTTCCTAGAACGACCAACTTGTCCATCCCTGTTACCCCGCAGTCAAATCATCACTTTTTTCTTCAGTATAGCATACTTTTTTCTTCATGTCGAGATGCTTTTTATATGTGCAACCACTCTTCGTTTTGAAATTCAACGCCCCGCACTTTTTAATATAAATAGAGATTTTCCTATGTCGATGAATCATAATCATCAACATAAGAAAATCTCTTTTTCTATAAATACTATTTACGTTCGTTATTGTATCAGCATCATCACCTTTTCATATCTGCCAATAAAACGAATCAGGATTTCATTGCGCGACCTCACCGTGATTTTCTCAATGATTCGCGCAGTCAGCGCATCGTCATATTCTTGAATTTGGAGATCCTTGGCTGACAGCAGCATCTCCGGCTGGCTGGCTTTTTCCTGTTGTGCAGCGCTATCGTCAATGGCTTCCCTCAGACGCTTGATTTTGCTGTTCAGCTTTTTCAACCTGTCATCCAGAAACGGTGTACCCTCATCGAAGTCCAAGGACATTTCCAGCAGGCGGTCAAATTCCTGCTGGGTCTGTTCCAGCTGCTCCTGCAAATTGGGCTTTGCGCTTTCGCCGGTCTGTATGTCATGCAGGATGCCGTTGATCTGGGCAGCAACTTCATCGGTGAAATTTGCCGCCAAACCCTGTACCGCTTTCAAAATGGCGCGGTGCAGTTCTTCTTCCGGGATGGACGGCGAGCTGCCGCAGAATTTCGTTCCGTACTCGATGCGGTTCACGCACCGCCAGACGATTTGCTTTCTGCCGTGAATATTCCAAGTCACCCGCTTGTAAGGGCTGCCGCAGTCACCGCAGAACAGTCGCTCGGACAAGGCATACTTGCTGTTGTAGCGGCCACGGCGGCGCTTGCGCTGGTTTGCGGCTGACTTGCTGTTTCGGCGGGCGATCTCAGCTTGCACCTCTCGGAACATCTGTTTGCTGACAATGCCCTCGTGGTAATTTTCAATGTAATATTGCGGGAGCTGCCCGGTGT
>UQGL01000028.1 GCA_900540595.1 uncultured Oscillospiraceae bacterium | reverse complement strand
CGACTTCCGCTTTGGGGTTCCTAGGGGCGTGCAGCCCCTAGGTCGCGGGTCCGCTGCGTCGAAACAGCGGCAGTTTTCTTTGGTTCTTTCTTTTGCTGCCAAAAGAAAAAACACCTCCCGGGGGACTGCCGCCCCCCCTCAGCCGCGCATAAATCCGCACATCCCCGCACATACTCTCCCACAGAGGAGGGATCATCCATGTCTTGTTTCAAAAAAGTTTTGCTGCTGCTGGCCATCATCGGCGGCATCAACTGGGGCATTTACGGCATCTGGGGGTTCAACGCCGTGGGCTGGCTGCTGGGCGGCAGTATGAGCTGGCTGTCCCGCACAGTGTTCATCGTTGTCGGCGCAGCGGCACTCTGCCTTATCCCCGGTTTGTTCGCGTCTGACCCCAAAGCTGCTGAATAACACAAAAGCGGGTGCCGCACAGCACCCGCTTTACTTATATGATCCGCTGCATATCCAGCTTGCTGCGCCTTGTGTTCATGCCCACGCTCAGCACAATGCCGATGCAGAGGTACATCATGACCACGCTCGACCCGCCTGCCGAGAAGAACGGCAGCGTCACGCCGATGACCGGCAGCACCTGCAGATTCATGCCCAAGTTTATCACACACTGCAGAAACAGCGCCGCAAAGATGCCGACACAGATATTGCAGCCCAGCGCATCGGGGCAGCGCAGCCCGGTCTGCAGCGTGCGCAGGCAGAGCGCCAGCAGCAGCACCAGCACCGCCGCCGCGCCGAGGAACCCCAGCACATTGGCAAGATACGCAAAGATAAAATCGTTCCATGCGTTCGGCACAAAGATATGCTCGCCGGAAAACAGCCCCTGCCCCGTCAGCCCGCCGGTGCCGATGGCCATGGCACCTTTGTTCTGCTGGTAGGTGATGTCCGCCAGCGCGGGATCGTCCGGCGTCAGCACCGCCAGAATCCGTTTGAACTGGTAACCCTTTAAAAGCCCGGGGCGCAGCGCCAGCAGCGCCGCACCGCCCACGATGCCCGCCGCCAGCCCGCCGGCCGCCAGCCAGTGGGACAGCCCGCCCGCATACAGCATAATAAACCCGATGCCCAGAAATACCAGCGCCGTGCCGTCATCCCCCTGTATGTGGATGGCCGCAACGGGCAGCAGTATGTGCAGCAGCACAAGCAGCAGGTTCCGCGGCCGGTTCACCTGCCCGCGCACCCTGCTCAAATGCAGCGCCAGCGTCAGGATAAAGCTGATTTTCGCCAGCTCGGCGGGCTGAAAGGTCATGCCGCCCACACGGTACCAGCTGTAGTTGGAGGTGCCGCCCGCGTCATAGCCGATCGTCAGAAGCCCGGTGTTGACATTGTGCAGAAAGAGGGTGGGCAGCACCAGCCCCCACGCCACCACGCCATGCAGCGGCCAGGCCCGCGCCAGCGCATGGTAGTCTGCCGTGGAAAAGACAGCGGCAAGCATCATCCCCAGCAGGCTGGCAATAAGCTGGACCGAGGCCTTGTTGTTGGAGCCAAGCTGCGTCTGGCCGATGGACATCAGCACCACAACGCTGAGCACCGAGCAGGCCGCACAGAGCAGCAGCATAAACAGATCTACCCGGCGCAGATACCGGCGTATAAGCGGATACATAGGCGGCCTCCCTCCCCCTGCAGATACTTTGTAACTATAAGTATTATACCGCATCGCGGCAGATCTTGCCAAGTTACAGATTAAATTTTACAAATCGGGATTTCTGTACTATAATATATATGAGTGCGGCCATCGCTTTATTCGGCCGCAGACAGGGAGCGTACCTATGCAGGAATTTGTGACCCATTCGCGGGAGGAAACCGTTGCCGCCGGCCGCGCGCTTGCCGGGACACTGCCCCCGGGCGCGCTGATCGCGTTCACCGGCGGGCTGGGCGCGGGCAAAACCGCGTTCTGTCAGGGCATTGCCGAGGGGCTTGGCTGCACCGACCCGGTGTCCAGCCCGACCTTTGCCATCGTCAACTATTACCGCGGCCCGCGGCCCTTCGCGCATTTTGACCTCTACCGCATCCATACCGAGAATGATCTGGCCGCCGCCGGGTTCTATGACTACCTTGACATGGGTGCCGTGGTCGCCTGCGAGTGGAGCGAGAACTGCGCCGAGCTGCTGGCACTGGAAAATCCCATCAAGATCCACATTGAACGGGTGGACGAAACGACGCGGAAGATCACGATTGGGTAAGGTCTTTGACGATCCGGGACCCGTGCGGCTGCGGCGGCATGAGGGCATGCCGCCCTACGCACTACTTTTCAACCGGATGTAGGGCGGGGTGCCCTCACCCCGCCGGGACTGCGCCATTGCAACCCATTTACGGGCAATCGCAGTACACGCGCCCCTCATCCGCCCTCGGGCGGGGCCTCGGGCACCTTCAGTCTACGCGCTAAGAGCCGCCTACGGCGGTTGCGCTTCGACACGCGCCTGCGGGCGCAGCCCCGAGGGGGAAGGCTTTATACTCTATTACATTTTTAAACAGGTGATCCTATGAATATCCTAGCTGTAGATACCGCTGGCAAAACAGCGGCCGTGGCCGTGCTGCGGGACGATACCCTGCTGTATGAGGCACAGTGCAACAACGGCCTGACCCACAGCGAGACGCTGCTGCCGATGATCGACACGGCGCTGAAAGCCAGCGGCCTGACGATGGACGAACTGGATGTGCTGGGCGTCACGAACGGCCCCGGCAGCTTTACCGGGCTGCGCATCGGGCTGGCCGTCATCAAGGGGCTGGCACTGCCGCGTCAGCTGCCCTGCGCAGGGGTATCCACCATGGCCGCGCTGGCCTGGGGCCTTGCGGGCGAGGGGACGGTCATCGGCGCGCAGGACGCCCGCCGCGGGCAGGTCTATTGGGGCGCGTTTGACCTTGCAAGCCACCGCCGCCTGACCGATGACGCCGCCGCACCGGTCACAGAGCTGGAAAATTTTGTCCAAAGCTGTAAAAAACCGCTCTTTTTTGTTGGCGATGGCGCAACTTTGTGTTACAATACATATAAGAGTGTTCCGGGCGTGGTCTGCACGCCCCCTGCCCTGCAGGTTTTGCGGGGCGCGGGCGTGGCGCTGGCCGCCAAGGCCCTTTGGGAGAACGGCGAATGTGTGCCGCCTGCGGCGCTGCTGCCGGACTATCACCGGCTGAGTCAGGCCGAGCGTGAGCGCGCGGAACGGGAAAAAACAAAAGGGGCATCAGAATGAAATTTGACAAACCGATCGCACTGGCTGCCGACCACGGCGGCTATGAGCTGAAAGAGGCCATCAAGGCCCATCTGGACGAGCTGGGCATCGCCTATACGGATTTCGGCACCGACTCCACCGCCAGCGTGGACTACCCTGACTATGCCGTCAAGGGCTGCCGGGCCGTGCAGGACGGCAGCTGTGCGCTGGCGATCCTCTGCTGCGGCACCGGCGTGGGCATCTCGATGTGTGCCAATAAGATGAAGGGCATCCGCGCATGCTGCTGCAGCGATACCTTCAGCGCGGAGCTGACCCGCCGCCACAACAATGCCAACGCCCTGTGCATGGGCGGCCGCGTTGTGGGCGCAGGCCTTGCCTGCAAGATCGTGGACGCTTTCCTGAACGCTGAGTTTGAGGGCGGCCGCCACCAGACGCGCATCGACAAGATGATGGCGCTGGAGAACCTCTAAGTTTCACATTGCCTGCCCTGCAGGCTGAATAATTTTGAATTGCAAGGAGATCCTACCATGAGCGTTGTTGAAATTGTTGACCATCCCCTGATCCAGCACAAAATCAGCCTGCTGCGTGACCGCAACACCGGCACCAAGGAGTTCCGTGATCTGGTAAGCGAGATTGCGATGCTGCTCTGCTATGAGGCCACCCGCGACCTGCCGACCGAGGAGGTCGAGGTCGAGACTCCCGTGGCTCTGGCCCGCACCAAGGTTCTGGCCGGCCGCAAGCTGGCGCTGGTCCCCATCCTGCGCGCCGGTCTCGGCATGGTGGACGGCATGCTGAACCTGATTCCCGCTGCCAAGGTCGGCCACATCGGCATGTACCGCAACGAGGAGACGCTGGTGCCGGTCGAGTACTACTGCAAGCTGCCCAGCGACATCAATGAGCGCGAGGTCTTTGTTCTGGACCCGATGCTGGCCACCGGCGGCAGCGCCTGCGACGCCATCGGCCAGATCAAGAAGCGCGGTGCCAAGCACATCAAGTTCATCGGTCTGGTCGCTGCCCCGCAGGGCCTGAAGGCTCTGCATGAGGCCCACCCCGATGTGGACATCTATGTCGGCGCACTGGACGAGAAGCTGAACGACAACGGCTACATCGTCCCCGGTCTGGGCGATGCCGGTGACCGTATCTTCGGCACGAAGTAAATACAACTAAAAAGCCTTCCCCCGGCGGGGGAAGGCTTTTTTATTATTTGTCAACGCCCGACTACCGTGTCGGCCTCCAAAATCGCATCGTTCTGCTCCTTGTACTTGGCGGCGGTCTCCTCGTCGAGCAGATAGACCGTGACCGGGATGACTGCGCTTGCGACCGACTCATCGTAGGTCTCATAGTACAGGTCGATGAAAGCCTTGCCCTGCAGCATGGCGGTGCCGGTGTCCGCCGCGTAGGCGTAGCCGTAGACAAAGCGGCCGTCATCGCTGGTGATGTACATCAGCGAGCCATAGGGAATGACGGCGGGGTTGACTGCGACCGTGCCGTAGGTCAGGCGGCGGCCGCTGGCCCCCTTGGCCGTGGCGGACGCCGAATAGCCTGTCGAGCGCTGCCCCGTGTAGACCTCGGCAACGCCCTCTGCCGGGGCGCCGTCCACGATCTCGGGGCCGACAAACTGCGACACAGGCACCTGCTCACCGTAGATCTTCTGCACGGTAGGCACCATGCCGATCTGCGTCTCACGGCCGGTCTCCTCGGTGTCGGTCCATGCACCGTCCACCCAGGTTTCCCGGTAGCTGACGGTGTCCAGACCGTCACTGCCCTGCTGCACGGTGACGGTATTCTCCGGCTGACGGTAGAACAGGCTGGAGGGGATCTCCTCCAGCTCGGTGGGGATGACCTCGTTCTGCGTGTAGTCCACATAGCTGACCCGCTGCAGCGTCAGGGTCTCTCCCTCGGGGACCTGCTCCCCCGGCGCGCAGCTGAGGATATCGTCCTCCGTCCATGTCAGCCCGGCCTGCGCCAGCAGCTCTGCCGCCGTTGCGCCGGTGGTAATGATCTCCTGCGTGGTGCCGTCCGCTGTGACCGGCACGGTGTAGGCGCGCAGGATGTCAAGCCGGGTGCCGTCATCCGTCTGGGACCAGATCGCCTTGTCATTCTCGCCCAGCGGCGGCGTTTCCGCCTGCCGCAGGACAGTGGCAAGGTCGGTGGCCGCTGTCAGGATGCGCACACGGCCGCCGTGGGTGTCGGTGACCGTCGTGAAATGCAGCGCCGACCCGGTAAACCCGATCGAGAGCGCCAGCGCCGCACCACCGCCCAGCAACGCCCCCCATTTGGGGACGAGCAGCGCCGCCGCGCGGAGGATATGCTCTTTGGTTTTCAGTGATAAAGCCATAGAAACTCCTTGCAGAATCACACAAAAAGTGCCGACCCGGCCAGCGGATCGGCACCATAAATGCTGGGGTAAAAGCTTTTGCTGCGCAGCAGAAATCAGCGCTTGCTGAACTGGGGAGCGCGGCGGGCAGCCTTCAGACCGTACTTCTTACGTTCCTTCATACGAGGATCGCGGGTCAGGAAGCCAGCCTTCTTCAGGGTGGAGCGCAGCTCAGGGTTGAACTGCAGCAGGGCACGGGACAGGCCGTGGCGGATAGCGCCAGCCTGACCTGCGCAGCCGCCGCCAACCACGTTGACGACGACATCGAACTTGCCCTCGTTCTCAGTCAGGACCAGGGGGCTGTTAGCGAGCAGCTTCAGGGTCTCCAGACCGAAGTAATCGTTGATGTCACGACCGTTGATGGTCATTTTGCCGGTGCCGTTGTAAACGCGAACGCGGGCAACGGAATGCTTACGACGGCCGGTGCCGTAGAAATAAGGTTTGGTTTCGTACATCTTCTATTGCCTCCTCACTCAAATCTCAACAGCTTCAGGCTTCTGAGCAGCATGGGCATGGTCAGCAGCCTTGTAGCAGTGCAGGCGGGTCATAGCCTTGGCGCCGATGGTGTTAGAGGGGATCATGCCCTTGACAGCGTAGGTCATGGCCTTGTCGCTGTTCTCAGCCATCAGGGTCTTGTACTGGGTCTCCTTCAGGCCGCCGATCCAGCCGGAATGAGTGCGATGGAACTTCTTCTCCAGCTTCTTGCCGGTCAGGACAGCCTCATCGCAGTTGATGATGATGACATTGTCACCGCAGTCAACATTGGGGGTGAAAGTGGTCTTGTTCTTGCCGCGCAGGATGACAGCAGCCTTGGCAGCAACGCGGCCGAGGGGCTTGCCGGCGGCGTCGATCACATACCACTTGCGGTCAGCCATTTCAGCGGGCTTAGCGAGAGTCGTGCTCATAGTAGGAACCTCCATTGAGAAATTAACACGTCCGTCTTGTAACGGTATTTAACAGCGCCCGGCGGGGCGCTTTTTCGCGCAAGTGTGATTATAGCAGAAAAGCCGTGCAGAGTCAACGGTTTTTGGCAAGAATTTTAATTTATTCTGTGCTTGCTCTCAAATGCTTGCAAATTCTCTTGTTTTCTCTCGTTTTCAAAGTTCCTATTTTCAGAAAATTTTACGCAGCGGCGTGATGCGCTCCTTGCTTTCCCCCGCGGTGGAAGGCTTTTTGCACCAACAAAAAACCGCCCTGCGGCGTTTTGCTGCAGGGCGGTTGGTTTGCTTTTACTGCTTGATCGCATTGACGATGCGATTCAGGTCATGCTCGTCCTCGCAGACGATCTTGACGGGGTGGCTGTAATCCAGGCTCATCATGCCCAGAATGCTCTTGGCATCGGCGATGCTGCCCTTCATGTCATGCACGCCGACATCGTTATAGCACTTGGCGGCAGCAGACACGATTCCCTTGACCTCAGTAAAATTGGAAACCTTGACTTGTTTCACCATAATAAATGACCTCCGAAATAATCCCACGCAATCTGCCGCATCTTCAGCACCGGTGTCCGGGGCGGAACCGGGCGTGCAGCCCTGCGGTAAGGAGGTGAGCCACCATGCTCTATCCGCTCCTTACATTGTGCATTATAGCACAATTATGTGCGTCTGCTTTGTTCATAATGCACAAAGTGAATTTTTTCCATTTCCTGCACAAAAGAGAAAATCCTTCATTTTTGGCTTTTGGTCAGAATGACAGCTTTTGGCTGGGTCGGGGGTCATTTGTTCACACCATTTATGTTTTTAAGGTTGTTTTTTTATGTTTTTTGAAAGTATTTGTCGTTTTTCGATGCCATTGTATGACATGTCCCGCAAAAATTCATACACCGTGTAAATTCGCGTGCAACAATTGTATATATTTACGCCGGTTTAGTATCAGTTTTGCTGCGGTACACCCTTCATGGTCAGGGCAATGCGCTTTTTGCCGGTATCCACGCTCAGCACCTTGACGCGCACGATGTCGCCCACCTTGAGCAGCTCGCGCGGGTGCTTGATGAATTTATCGCTGATCTGGGACACATGGACGAGGCCGTCCTGATGCACGCCGAGATCGACAAAGGCACCGAAGTCGATGACATTGCGCACGGTGCCGGTCAGCTCCATGCCGGGCTTGAGGTCGTCCAGCCCCATGACATCGCTGCGCAGCAGGGGCTTGGGCAGGCTGTCGCGGACATCGCGGCCCGGCTTGCAGAGCTCGGCCACAATGTCGTTCAGGGTCGGCTCGCCCACGCCCAGCAGCGCGCAGAGGGTCCCGGCGCCCTTGGCCTTGACGGCGCCGGGCAGCCCCGCCAGCCGGTCGGTGCCGATCTCAGCGGCCGTGTAGCCGCAGGCGTCCAGCAGCGCCTTGGCGGCCGCGTAGCTTTCGGGGTGGACGGCGGTCGCATCCAGACGATTCTTGGCCTCGGGCAGCCGCAGGAAGCCCGCGCACTGCTCATACGCCTTGGGGCCGAGACCCTTGACCTTTTTCAGCTGGGCGCGGGAGGTGAACGCCCCCTCCTCCTCACGCCATGCCACGATGTTTTTGGCCGTGGCCGCGCTGACGCCCGCCACGCGGCGCAGCAGCGGCGCAGAGGCGGTGTTCAGGTCCACGCCGACCGAGTTCACGCAGTCCTCAACCACGCCGTCCAGCGTCTCGTTCAGCCGCTTCTGGGGCATGTCGTGCTGGTACTGACCGACGCCGACCGCCTTGGGGTCGATCTTGACCAGCTCGGCCAGCGGGTCCTGCAGGCGGCGGGCGATCGACACGGCGCTGCGCAGATTGACATCATACTGCGGGAACTCCTCGGCGGCCAGCTTGGACGCCGAATAGACCGAGGCACCGGCTTCGCTGACGACCATATACTGCAGGTGCAGGTTCTTTTCCTCGGCCAGCTCGCGGATGACCTCGGCGGCAAACTCCTCGGTTTCATGGCCGGCCGTGCCGTTGCCGATGGCCATGACCTCGACGTCGTTCTTCAAAACCATCGCCTTGATGGTCTTTTTGGCCTGATCCACCCGCTTGAACTCGGGCACAGGGTAGACGACATTCGTGTCCAGCACCTTACCGGTGGGATCCACGACTGCCACCTTGCAGCCCATGCGGTAGCCGGGGTCAAGCCCCATGACCGTTTTGCCGCGGATGGGCGGCTGCAGCAGCAGCTGGCGCAGGTTGTCGCCAAAGACCTTGATCGCACCCTCAGCGGCGGCGGCCGACAGCTCGCTGCGCAGCTCGTTTTCAAGGCTGGGGTGGATCAGGCGGCTGTAGGCATCGCGGGCGGCGGCGTCCACAACCGCCGCGCTGGCACCGCCGGTCTTTTTGCGGGCAAACATCCAGCTGACGATGCCCGCTGCGCGCTCGGCATCGACCTGAATGCCGACCTTCAAAAAGCCCTCGCGCTCGCCGCGGTCCAGCGCCAGCACACGGTGGCCGGGGATCTTGTTCAGCGGCTCGGCAAAGTCGTAATACTGGGCGTAGACGCTGTCCTCGTCCTTGGCCTTGGCGCTGGCGATGCGGCCAAACGCGCGGTAGTAGCGGCGCAGCTCGGCGCGGCAGGCAGCATCATCGGAGACAGCCTCGGCAATGATGTCCTGCGCACCTGCCAGCGCGGCGGCGGCATCGGGCACCTCATCATTGAGGTACGCGGCGGCGGCTTTTTCAGGGTCGAACGCGGCATCCTGCTGCAAAATCGCATCGGCCAGCGGCTGCAGGCCGCGCGCCTTGGCAATGCTGGCGCGGGTCTTGCGCTTGGGCTTGTAGGGGCGGTAGAGGTCCTCGACCTCGGCCAGCGTTTTGGCCTTGGTCAGGGCCGCGGTCAGCTCGGGCGTCATGGCACCCTGCTCGGTGATGGAGGAGGTGACTTCCTCCTTGCGCTTATCGAGGCCGCGCAGATATTCCAGACGGTCGCCCAGATCGCGCAGCACCTGATCGTCCATCGAGCCGGTGGCCTCCTTGCGGTAGCGGGCGATGAACGGAATGGTATTGCCCTGATCGATCAGCTCGATCGCGCCCTGCACGTTTTTGACGCTCAGGTTCAGTTCTTGTGCTAATTGTTCAGCATGGTTTGGCATGGTTTTTCCTTTCTCGGCTAAAGTTTTAACGGCAGTCTCCCGGGAGGTTATTCTTTCTTTTGCCAACAAAAGAAAGAACCAAAGAAAATTGCCGCTGTTGCGACGCAGCGGACCCGCGCCTTGGGGGCTGCACGCCCCCAAGACCCCCAAAGAGGAAGTCGCAAGGCCCTCCGGCTACGCGAACGCAGTATTACTGTTCGCGCTTAACGCCTACTGGCCTTGCTCCACTTTTGAGTCGGGGGTTCCCCCGAACCCCCGCAGTGGGAATGGGATGTGCGTAGGGGCGGGGCTCTGCTCCGCCCGCGCCGTCAGGGGAAGGCTGCAGCCCTCCCTTGCCCCCGTATGCCTACAGTTGTAGGGCGGCCTGCCCTCAAGCCGCCGCACTGTGCCTTTAGAACTCCTTTATCCTTTAGTTGTAGGGGGCGGCGTCCTCGACGCCCCGGGTCGTTTGCCTCTATTGCAAACTTCCCTTTCGCGCCGCATTTGCCATTATGCCCTCTTTTTCTTCCGCAAAATTCCCAAATACACTCCATACACTGCAAGTGCCGCGGCACTGACTGCCGCCGAAATCTTCAGCCCCGGCGTATGGTAGGTAAATTCTATCTCATTTTCCCCGGCGGGCACATACACGGCCATCATACCGTTATCGACCTTTTCGATGGCGGCTGGCTCGCCGTTGACAGCGGCGGTGAAGCCATCGTCATAGGGCACGCTGAAAAACACCAGCGCATCGGTATCATAGTCGGTTTTGGCGGTAAAGCCGGTTCTTGTGGCGGTAAACTCCGCCACGGCGGCCGCGCGGCGGTCGGCACAGTCGGCGGCGTAGGCCTCCTCGCTGCGGCGGGTCAGCTCCGCATCGGGCAGGGGGCGCAGCAGACTGCCGAAGGCCGAGATCTGATCCTCATCCAGCAGCAGGGCACGGCAAAGGATCTGGGCGCGCTCCTCCTCCCCCACCCGCTCCAGCTGGTCGGCAGTCACATAGTAGTCATAGGTAAAGCCCATCGGCACCCAGTTTTCATTCTCATAAATCACATAAGCGTCTGTTTCGGCGTATTTTGTCCAACCGGGCAGGGCCTGTTTCTCCCAGTCGCTCACCTTGTCACGGGCGGTCAGCGTGTAGCGCACGCTCAGCAGCCCGCGCAGCGCATAGTTGGCAGCGTCCGGCTTGGAATTGACATCGCGCTTGACGCCCACAGCGGGGTAAAACTCCATGATGCTCGGGGCTACGGTCGAGTTGAAGAACTGCAGGCAGCTGCGGTCGAACCACAGCCCCAGATTGTTGTGCGCGCCGTAGGCATCGATCCGGTAGAAAGCATCGTCCGGCAGGGCGGCCGCGACCGCATCGGCGGAGTCGTATGTCTCGGCAATAAGGTTGCCGTCCACATCCCACTGGGCGTATTTCGTCAGGGAGAGATGCAGCGAGCCGTACACAAGGCTGAAGCCCAGCACACCGGCCAGCAGGATCCGGCTCCACTGCCGCTTGCGGCGGCAGAAATGCCAGAGCAGCCCAAAAAGGACGATGCCCAGCACCGTCACGCCGAACAGCGCCCAGAACCGGGCAGGCTCCTCCAGCACGCCAAGGCAGAAGCTGCCGTCACTGTCCTTGTTGGGCAGCACGGCAAAGACCGCCGCCGTCAGCGTGATGAAGGTCGTCAGCCCAAAGGCGCGCGGCAGGCTGCGCTCGGCCAGTGCCGGGCGGGAGATCAGGCAGCAGGTGGCACCGCACAGCACAAGGATCGGCATATAGTACCATCGCGCGTAAAAGCTGGAATTAAGGGCGTAGAACGCGCTGTTCAGCACCGGCACAAAGGCGCAGACCACGCAGACCTTTAAAATGCGGGTGAAGGGGTGGCGGTCCTGCGTGCGGCAGAAGGCCAGCCCGCCCGCAGCGCCCACCAGCGGCAGATAGGCCGTCAGGCTTGTATGCTTGAGGATGCCCTCCTGAAACATATCCTTGAAATAGGGCGCGTCCGGCATCAGAAAGGGGCTGTAAAAAATAGCGCCGTACTGCTGGGATTTGCCGTAGAACAGGTAGCCGTACCCGGTAAACGGGTCGATGGTGCGCGGGTTCTGCAAAAGCGAAAGCCCGGCGGGCAGCAGCAGCAGACAGCCGCACGCGCAGCCGAGCGCTGTCTCCCACGCAAGGGCGGCAAAGCGGCGCAGGCCGATCCTGTACCGCCGCCCTGCGACCATACAGAAGAAATAGATGATAAGGAACACCGCTTGCCCGGCAAAAAAGAAATAGTTGTTGAGCAGGTTGAGCGCGACCCAGAACGGGAAGCGCCCCTTTTTGCCGTCGATGGCGGCGTCATCCAGCGCGGCCAGCAAATAGGGAAAGAGCGCCACAACATCCAGAAAGTGGTTGAAGAAGATGTTGTAGATGCTGAACCCTGAAAACGCATACAGACAGCCGGCCAGCATCGACCAGCCTTCCTCCCGCACCCAGCGGCGCGCCCAAAGGTAGGCACCGCCGCCGGCCACCGCCATTTTCAGGCAGAGCAGCGGCACCATCGCCCACGGCATAAGCCGCGCAGGCAGCGCCAGCGACAGCCAGAAAAACGGGCTTCCTAAAAGATAGAACGAGTAGGAGTTCACAAACCCACTGCCCAGATCGGTAGCCCAGCTGAAGGTGCCGCCCTGCTTGACAAAGGCGTTGGCGTACTGGTAAAAGTTGATCTGCTGGTCGTTAAAGTCCCCTGCATAGTGGAAATACCCGCCGCCCGCAGCCGCATCTATGATGCAGTGCGGCAAAAACAGCAGCACCGCCGTTAAAAAGCAGAGCGCGAACACCCGCCAGTAATTCGATTTTGTATCAGATTTTTTCATAGTACCCTTTATGGGGCCTCACATTTCAAAAAGTTGTGGTATACTGAAAGCAACCCCAGTATACCACAAACCGGAGGTCAAGTGAAGATGAAAACCTATCCGTTCAGTGCGCTGTTCAGCCGCATGAAATACATTACACGGTGGAGCCTGATGCGCAGCACCCGGGCCGAATCGCTGAGCGAGCATACCGCCGACACGGCGATGCTGGCGCACACGCTCTGCCTGATCGGCAAAAGCTGCACCGGCACCGGCGCAGCCCTGCGGCCCGAGGTTGTGGCCACGGCCGCCCTCTACCACGATGCGCCGGAGATCCTGACCGGCGACATGCCCACGCCCGTCAAGTACAAAAACGATGCCCTGCGCACCGCCTACAAGGCTGTGGAGCATGAGAGCGCCCGCGTTATGGCCAGCCTGCAGCCCGCCGAGCTGCAGGCCGAGACGCAGGCCTGGCTGACCGGCAGCGTGCTGAACGATGCCGAGCGCAAGATTTTAAAGGCGGCAGACCGGCTTTCGGCCATCATCAAGTGCATTGAGGAGGACCGCGGCGGCAACCGCGAGTTTGAGGCCGCCCGCACCCAGCAGATGGACGCCCTGCACGCCATGAACTGCCCCGAGGCAGAATATTTTATCGCGCACATGCTGCCCTGTTATGAGCAGAATCTGGATGAATTGACAAGAGGACGGTTCTGACTGCCTGCGGGGCGTCGGGGACGCCGCCCCCTACAAGATGGTTTGTAGGGGAGGCATTCATGCCTCCCGGGCCGTTTGCGGCAGCGGGAACACGCACGGGAGGGATGAATCCCTCCCCTACTGTAATTTGTACACCGCATCGATCAATGTGTCCACATCGGTAAAATGCTCCAGCATTGAGCAGTAGCGCCGCAGGGCGGCGGCCCCGCGCAGGCCCTTCATATAGTGCATGGCCTGGCTGCGGGCCTGCGGCATGGCGGCCCACTCGCCTTTTTCCTCGCACATTTCATAGATCTGCGCGCGCAGGGTGCTCATGCGCTGGTTCAGCGTCGGCTCGGGCGGGCGTTCCTCACCCAAAATCGCCGCGCGGACCTGCTCAAACAGCCATGGGTCGCCCAGCGCGCCGCGCCCGATCATAACGCCGTCACAGCCGGTCTCTTTTAATAAGGTGAGCGCACCGTCGGCGGTGGTCACATCGCCGTTGGCCAGCACCGGAACGGACACTGCCTGCTTGATGGCCGCGATCGCCGCCGTGTCGATGGGCGGGATATACATCTGCTCCCGCGTGCGGCCGTGTACGGCGATGAGATCCGCACCGTTGGCCTCGACCTGTTTTGCAACCTCCACGCCGGTCATGTGGTCGGCGTCCCAGCCGATGCGCATCTTGACGGTCAGCGGGGTATCCTCGCCCAGCGCCCGGCGGGCAGCGGCAACCATCTGCCCGCAGAGCGGCGGGTCGAGCAGCAGCTTACTGCCCGCGCCGCTGCCGGTGATCTTGGGCGCCGGGCAGCCCATATTGATGTCGAGCATATCAAACCGGACGCCCTTTTCCCGGACAAAGAGTATTGCCTTTTCCAGTGTTTCCGGCTCTGCGCCGAAAAGCTGGATGGCATACAGGCCGTGGGGGTGCTTGTCCTGCAAAAGCTCCAGCGATTTGCGGTCGCCGAAGGTCAGCGCCTTGGCGCTTGCCATCTCGCTGACGGTCCAGGCCGCGCCGTGGTCCGCCATCAAATGGCGGCACGCCGCATCGGTCAGCCCCGCCATCGGTGCAAAAACCGCACCTGCGGGGATTTGTAGGTTGCGTAGCTGCATAAAAATATGCCCTTTCTATAAAAATCGCGTTGTAGGGGCGGGGCTCTGCTCCGCCCGTGCAGAGTTGCGGCAAGGCTAAATCTTCGGGCGCATATGGAATGCGCCCCTACGGGTGTAGGGGGCGGCGTCCTCGACGCCCCGCTGACATTCCCACCGCAACCCGTTCACGGGTTATCACAGCAAGTTCGCCCCTCATCCGGCGCTGCGCGCCACCTTCCCCCTAGGGGGAAGGCTTTTTTGTAATCTATTCTACCATATTTTCCGCAAATGTGGTATACTGAAATGTAGATTGTCTGTAAGGAGAATAGCTTTATGAAACTCATGGTTCTGGACGGCAACAGCCTTGTCAACCGCGCCTTCTTCGGCATCAAGCTGCTGACAACCAAGGATGGCCGCTACACCAACGCCATCTACGGCTTCCAGAATATTCTGCTGAATCTGCTGGCGGCCCACAAGCCCGATGCCGTGGCCATCGCGTGGGATGAGCGCGCCCCCACCTTCCGCCACAATGCCTACGATGGCTACAAGGCCACCCGCCACGGCATGCCGGAGGAGCTGGCCCAGCAGATGCCGGTCCTGAAGGAGCTGCTGACCGACCTCGGCTTTGTGCAGGTCAGCAAGGCCGGCTGGGAGGCTGACGATATTTTAGGCACGCTGGCCGCCGCCTGTGAGGCTGCCGGCGGCACCACGCTGCTGGCGACCGGCGACCGGGACAGCCTGCAGCTGGTGGACGATGCCACGACCGTTCTGCTGGCGACCAACAAGGAGACCATCCCCATGGACCCCGCCGCCATCCGGGAGAAATACGGCATTGAGCCGCCCCAGCTCATTGATGTAAAAAGCCTGATGGGCGACTCGTCGGACAACATTCCCGGCGTGCCGGGCATCGGCGAAAAAACCGCGCTGGCGCTGATCTCGAAATTCGGCAGCCTGCAGGGCGTGTACGACAACATTGAGGACAAGGCCGTCAAGCCCGGCCAGCGCGCCAAGCTGACCGCCAACCGCGACAAGGCTGATCTTTCCTATATGCTGGGCACCATCCGCAGGGATGCCCCCATCGAGACCGACCCCAGCGCCTATATCCGCCGGCCCGGTGACCCGGCTGCCGCCGCGCAGCTGCTGGCCGCGCTGGAAATGCACAAGCTGGTCGACCGCTGGGAGCTGGAGAGCGGCGCCGCCCCCGCTGCGGCTGCCGATGCCGCCCCGGTACAGGCGGTGGAGCCTTCTCCCCTGCCGCTGCTGCTGGAGGGCCGCTTTTACGCCGCGCAGAATATCACCAAGACCGGGGACGGCAGCTGGTATCTCGTGCAGGGCAGCGAGGTCTACCTGCCCGACACCGACCGCCTGGCCGCCCTGCTGGACGGCGATGCCGAGATCTGGGCCTTTGACGCCAAGCCCCTCTACCGGCTGGCGCTTGCACACGGCGGCGTCGGCAAGGCGCTGCGCTTTGACGGCAAGCTGGCCGCCTACCTGTTGAATCCGTCCGCCAGCGGCTATGAGGTCAAGTCTCTGGCCGCCGAGTACGGCGTACACGCCGCCTTCCACTGTGAGGACGCCCCCGATGCGGGCGTGCTGGCCGGCCTTTGCGACACCCTTGCCGCCGCACTGGACGAGAGCGGCCAGCGCAAGCTGCTGGACGAGATGGAGCTGCCGCTGGCCCGGGTGCTGGCAGACATGGAGCGTATCGGCTTTGCAATCGATGCCGCCGGTATCCGCGACTTTGGCGACAGCCTGCGGGGCGAGCTGGACGGTATCCTGCACAATATTTATACAGAAGTCGGTTATGAGTTCAATGTAAATAGTCCCAAGCAGCTGGGCGAGGCGCTGTTCGACAAGCTGGGCCTGCCGCCGCGCAAAAAGACGGCGCGCGGCTACTCCACCGATGCCGAAACGCTGGAGAGCCTGCGCCCCTACAGTCCGGTCATTGACGAGATCTTAAAATACCGCACCTACGCCAAGCTGCTCTCCACCTATGTGGACGGACTGCTGAACGCCGAGGCCGCCGATGGCCGGGTACACTCGACCTTTATCCAGACCGAGGCCCGCACCGGGCGCATCTCCTCGACCGAACCGAACCTGCAGAACATCCCCATCCGCACCGAGCTGGGCAGCCGGCTGCGCGGCTACTTTGTGGCGGGCGAGGGTGAAACGCTGGTGGACGCCGACTATTCTCAGATCGAGCTGCGCATCCTTGCCCACATCACCGGCGATGAGCACATGCAGCAGGCATTTCTGAACGGTGCGGACATCCACCGCTCGACCGCCGCCAAGATCTACCACATCCCGGAGAGCGAGGTCACGCCGCAGCTGCGCAGCGCCAGCAAGGCGATCAACTTCGGCATCATGTACGGCAAGGGCGCGTATAGCTTGAGCAAGGATCTGGGTATTTCGGTCAAAGAGGCGGACAGCTTCTTAAAGACCTACCTTGACACCTTCCCGAAGGTGGACAGCTATATGAAGGACTGCATCGCCCACGCCAAGGACAAGGGCTATGTGGAAACGCTGTTCGGCCGCCGCCGCGCCCTGCCGGAGCTTGCCAGCTCCAACTTTCAGGTGCGCGCCAGCGGGGAGCGGATGGCCCGCAACACGCCGATCCAAGGCACGGCCGCCGACATCATCAAGCTGGCGATGGTCCATGTCTGGCAGCGCCTGCGTGAGGAAAAGCTGCAGGCCCGCCTGCTTTTGCAGGTCCACGATGAGCTGATCGTCGAGGCGCCCGAGGCAGAGTGCGATGAGGTAAAGCGCATCCTGAAAGAGGAAATGGAAAATGTTGTGCATTACAGCGTCCCCCTGACGACCGAGGTAGGCACCGGCAAGACATGGCTTGCTGCCCATTAAAACAGCAGCACGACCGCAGGGGCCGGGCATGACCGGCCCGCAGCCTGACGGAGGCTGCAGCTTTCCGGGAAAATAGCAATCGAGAAAACGCTGAGGGGCGGGCATGCCCGCCCCCTGCATAGAGGTTTTTGTATGTATGTTTTAGGAATCGAGTCCACCTGCGATGAGACCGCGGCGGCGATCGTAGAGGATGGCCGGAAGGTCATCTCCAATGTGATCTCCACCAGCGTGAAGGAGCAGGCCCTCTACGGCG
This sequence comes from uncultured Oscillospiraceae bacterium, assembly GCA_900540595.1. Taxonomy (GTDB): domain Bacteria; phylum Bacillota; class Clostridia; order Oscillospirales; family Ruminococcaceae; genus Gemmiger. Next base: position 13,279 of record UQGL01000028.1, on the reverse strand, counting down.
GTGTCGTGCCGGAGATCGCCAGCCGCCGCCACGCGGAATATATCAGCGCCACCGTTGACAAGGCGCTGGCCGACGCCAATATGACCATTGCCGATGTGGACGCTGTGGCCGTGACCTTTGCGCCGGGGCTGATCGGCGCGGTGCTGGTCGGCGTAAACTTTGCCAAGGGGCTGGCCTATGCGGCAAACAAGCCGCTGGTGCCGGTGCATCATCTGCGCGGGCATATTGCGGCCAACTATTTAACGCATCAGGATTTGAAGCCGCCGTTTTTGTGCCTCGTTGCCAGCGGCGGCCACAGCCACATCGTACTGGTCGAAGACTGGTGCCGCTATAAAATTTTAGGCCGCACCGTCGATGATGCTGCGGGCGAGGCCTATGACAAGGTTGCCCGCACGCTGGGCCTGCCCTACCCCGGCGGCCCCAGCGTGGCCGCCGCTGCCCGCGGCGGCAACCCCAAGGCCTACAAGCTGCCTGTCCCCCATGTGGAGGGCAAGTACAATGTCAGCTTCAGCGGCCTCAAGACCGCCGTCATCAATGAGGTCCACAACGCCGAGCAGAAGGGGCAGGGCGTGAATGTGGCTGACATGGCCGCCAGCTTTCAGGAGCGCATTGACCAGATCCTGGCCAAAAAGCTGCTGGCAGCCGCAGCCGACACGAACGCCCAACAGGTGGTTTTAGCGGGCGGCGTGGCCGCCAACGGCCGCCTGCGCCAGCTCGTCAATGACGGCGCGCAGAAGCTGGGTGCCCGTGTCTTTTTGCCCGAGCTGAAATACTGCGGCGACAACGGCGCCATGATCGCCGCACAGGGGTATTATGAATTCCAAGACGGCAACCTTGCCGATTGGAGTTTAAACGGTTTGCCAACGCTGCCGATTGATTATCGGTAATCCTTCAACAAAACCTCCGCCCCGCGGTTTTTGAACCGCGGGGCGGAGGTTTTTATCGCTGCATAGGTCCAAAAAGCAGCTTTTTGCCTGTTTTGTTTTGCAGATCCGCTTTGCGCTGCAGATAGTGGAAATAGTCCTCATCCACAGCACAATGATTCTTCCACGAGTACAAATTGCACCGGCGGCAGAAAACGAAATAGGGAAGAAGGTATTGTGCGCCAAGGCAAGACCGCACGCGGGCATACCGCTCTGCCCTGTCCACTCCGTTATTCAGACTGGCCGGGCGATTGTTCAGGTCTACAAAGCCGCGTTTGGCAAAGTCCACCTGAATCCCCTCTTTGGCAAAAAGGGGAACCACATCCGCTTCGACCCATTTTCCATGGCAGATTCCCATCCACTGTCCCTTACGGTAGCCATAATCCAGAAAGCGCGCTTCCTCATTCAGTACACAGTAGAACTTATCACGGGGATGGGCTGCCGTCAGTACATTACAGCGTTCTTCCCAGTCCCACGGGCTGACCTTATGCTGCCAATATTCAGCAAATTTTTCTGTACGCCAAACAGCAGCCTGCAGATTCAGCGTATATCGGTTGCCCGCAGGCAGTCGGCGATAACCGGGATAGCGCCCAATTTCCAGATCGCAGACAGCCTCTGTCACATCGCTGTTAAAATAGACAATATCCCTGTCGGCATCCATCCAGCGGACAATATCCTCCAGCCGTCCAATATCCACCGGCTGACGCAGAAAAAAATCATCCAGCAGCAGCAGCGTGTACTCGGTCTTTACCTGCTTCAAGGCCTCTGTCATCCGTTCACCATAGGTGGGGGCATTGCTGTGCACACAGCGGAGCTTTACACCGTCCAGATGAAATTCCTTTGTTTCTGTATTCAGCAAAATTTCATCCGGCAGCGGCACAAAATAGCGTGTAAGCAAGGTGAAAAATGGCTGCCACAAATCTGCATAGGCATCACAGCTGTTGACCAGCAGTGTCACACGGCTTTGCCAATTTGTATCATTCATTGTCATTTCCCTTTTTTGAAAATGTGGTTCTGCGTCCAGCGGGCGGCACGCATAGCAAAGCGGTTCCATCTCTCTGCTGCCGGCGAGAGCTTTGTCTGCGGCGCATCCTTGCGCAGCGCCGGAATGTCCAGATAACGCGCCTTGCTGCGAATGAGGACAATGCAGGGGAACGGCAGATGATTCCAGTCCTCCGGATAGCAGAAGGCCGGGGACAGCACCCGTATATCCTTACGGAACAGGATATATCGATTGATTTGAGATTCATCATGCCACAGGGCAATGACATTTTTATGCAAATCCTTTCGGATGCGTGCATCCAATGTATGACAAAGCTTCAGAAATGCTTCGGCTGTACCGCCATTGACACCGCCGCAGACATAATACCGCCCCATTCCGTACGGAATGCAGGCTGTACTGCGGGGATTACGGTCATATGTGAACTCGTAGTTAGGCTTGGCATAGAACGAAGGATGCTGTACGACCAGCAGCTTTTCCCCTTTTTCAGCCCGCGGCAGGAACATTTCCTGCGTTACAGGCTGCATGAGCTGCGCATTTGCATTAAAAAAGAAGATATAGTCGAACGCTTTCAGCGCCTGCTCCTGCTTTAGAAATATCTCAAACCGGCGCAATGTCGCAAACGGCCATGAGTAAGCCTCCTGCGGACAGATATGCACCCGGGGCTCTTGCGCACCGGTCAGGTCATCTGCATCGGTAAAGACAAAGTAATGTACCTCGCAGTCCTTCAACAAATATTTCTCAGCGCTCTCATAAAACTCAGGCCAGAACACTGTATATTTGCCGGTAGCAATATAGAGCACCGCAACCTTAGTCATGGCAAACCTCCGATACCACTGCATTAGGCAGCTCAATAGGCCCCCATGCAGCAGCATTCCACTCGGTCTCGCCCTCCGTCAAGGTATCCACCATACGGAACATCATACCGGGAACCCAATCCTCCACCGTATGGGCACCGCCTTCGCCCTGTGTAATTACAGTAAAATAGCTGCCGTATTTGCCGGGTGCCAGCACTGTCAAATCGTACCGCGCCACAAAGCTTGTATACCCCGGCTGCAGATCCAGCCCATACACGCAGGTAGCCGCCAACGGATTCCCGACTTCATCACGCATCTCCAAACGCAGCCCTACATCGCTGGCTGCCTCATTCGCATAGACGCGGTAGCGAACCTGCACAGGCTTACGGCGTTCCAACACTTCATTATCTGTGTCTATCAGTTCCACACTCTGCAGTCGGATATTATCGCGCTTGAACCAGTTATCACGCTTCACCTTCGAATAATCAATAAAGGCCGTTTCCTGCGACTTAGTGGACAGATACAGTGCAATGCCCTCATCGACGCCGCCGTCAAAGACGACCTTGCCTTTGTCCAAAACAATGCAGCGGTCACACAGGTCGCGGATCGTGGCCATGTTGTGGCTGACATACAGCACGGTCTTGCCGTCGCGCTGGGCGGCCTGACGCATCTTCGTCAGGCACTTTTTCTGGAATTTCATGTCGCCGACGGCCAGCACCTCGTCCATGATCATGATCTCGCTGTCCAGATGGGCCGCCACGCTGAAGGCCAGCTTGACGAACATACCGCTGGAATAGCGCTTGACCGGCGTGTCGATGAAGTCCCGCACCTCGGAAAACTCGATGATCTCATCCATTTTAGCGTCGATCTCCGCGCGGGTCATGCCGAGGATCGCGCCGTTCAGATAGACATTCTCACGGCCGGTCATCTCGGGGTGGAAGCCGGTGCCGACCTCCAGCATCGAGGCCACACGGCCGTACAGGTCAATGTCGCCCTCCGTGGGCGCAGTGACATGGGTCAGCAGCTTGAGCAGCGTGGACTTGCCCGCGCCGTTGGAGCCGATGATGCCCACGGCCTCGCCTTTGTTGACTGTAAAGCTGACGCCGTTCAGCGCCATAAAGGTCGTGCCGATCAGGCGCTGGTCGGTGCCGATCAGGGTGTTGGGGTCCTCCTTGCCGCGCTTGCGGGCCCACCAGCTCTGCAGGTCGCCGCGCAGCGTGCCGCCGCCGATCTGGCCGAGGCGGTACTGCTTTTTGACATCCTTGACGCGGATCATCAGTTTATTTTCACTCATCACACGCGCCCCCTTATACGGTATCGACAAAGGTCTTTTCGACCTTGCTGAAAAGCGACAGACCCAGCACCAGCAGCACCGCCGTCCATGCCAGCGATGCCGCCCACATCACGCCCGTCACCTGCCCACTGCCGAAGAAGATATACCGGAAGGTCTCCATCGGTGCGGTCATGGGGTTGGCGATCATGACGCCGCGCAGCAGCGGGTTTTCGATCATCGACAGCGGATAGACCACTGGCGAGCCGTACATCCAGAGCTGCACGCCGAAGGTCACCACGACCATCAGATCGCGGTAGCGGGTGGTCAGGCTCGACACGATAACGCCGCAGCCCAGCCCCAGCAGACCGACCTGCAGCACCAGCGGTACTGCCAGCGGCATCAGCGCCCACTGCGGGCTGACCTCGCCCTTAGCAAGATAGACAAGCAACAGGGCAAAAAACAGGACAAACTGCACAAGAAAGTTAATTAAGCCTGACAGCATCGTGGAGAGCGGCATCGCCAGCCGCGGAAAATACACCTTGCTGAAGATGTTGGAGTTCGTTGTAAAGGTACCCGACACCTTGTTGATGCAGGCCGCAAAAAAGCCCCACAGCGCCGTGCCGGCCAGATAGAAAAGGATCTGCGGCACACCGTCCGTGGACAGTTGGGCGATTACGCCGAACATAACGCAGTACATAGCCGTGGACAGCAGCGGATTGATCAGGATCCACGCCGGGCCCAGCACGGTCTGCTTATACATGACATTGAAGTCGCGCTTGACAAACAGCCAGATCAGATCCTTGTAGCGCCACAGCTCATGCAGGTCCACCTGGCTCCAGCCCTGAGCCGGGCCGTAGTGAACATGATAATTTTCCAGTTGTGATTTTTCCATGCGCGAAAGCTCCTTTAGTTTTTAGGCGATGCCGCCTTGCCCTTATGCCGCAGAAAGGCCTTGTACACCGGCAGACCCATACGCAGCAACGCGGCCCGCAGCCACATGCTGCGCTGCCCTGTAGTGCGGGCCAGCAGGCGGTAGGCATCCGCACAGCCGCGGCAGGCTGTGCGGTAGCGGGCCTGCTGGGCCGGGGTGGTCAAATCAAAGCGCTGCTTTTCCGTCAGATTGTCGATGGCATCGTTCAGCAGGCCCTCTGCCCGCAGGCAGTCCCCCCGCCGGGCAAAGCAAGCTGTCCATTCCAGCAGAAATTCAGGCCGATCCAGATAGTTACGGCTCGACCCCGCTGCCATGATGCTGCCCTCGCGCTGCACATAACGATAGCCCGGATAGGCAAGGCAGACGATGGTCCCGCACTGCCCGAGCAGATACGGCAGCAGAAACTGATCCTCATACCGCTTGCCGGGCGCATAGCGCAGCGTGCGGAAAAGGCTGCGCCGGTACAGCTTATTCCATGCGACCACATAGTAGATCCGTGTTTCGGCCAGCGCAAAATAGCGCGCCCAGACCTCGTTCTCGCACAGGACCTCATCCCGGAAGCCGCTGAAATCCGGCTGCGGGAGCGGACGGTTTTCCTCGTCCACATAGGTCAGATTGTACAGCACGAGGTCAGCGTCATATTTCCGCTGAGCCTCCACCGCGCGGCGGACGGCATCCGGTTCCATCCGGTCATCGCTGTCCGCAAAAATCAGAAATTCGCCGCTTGCCGCCTCAATGCCGGTGTTGCGCGCAGCGGAAAGACCGCCGTTTTTGCGGTGTATGACCCTGATGCGGGGGTCCTTTTCTGCCCAGGCATCGCACATCGCCGGGCAGCAATCGGGGCTTCCATCATCGACCAGCAATATCTCAAGATCCGTGTAGGTTTGGCCGATGACGCTTTCAACGCAGGCGTCAAGGTAGCGTTCCACCTTATAGACCGGGATAATGACGCTGACAGTCGGCATGGGAAGCTCCTTTTTGTTGGTCGGCGTTTACCGCCGTGCTTTCAGATAGCCCGCAAACACCGGCAGGCCGATGTGCAGGGCGGCAGCGCGCAGCTTCAGCGATGCTGTACCCTTTTGCGCCGCCAGTGCGTCATAGACACGGCACAGCTCCCGTCTGGTTTCGGCAAACTCCGCCCGGTGGCCGGGCTTTGTCAAGTCGTAGGCGCGCTTATTGCTGTGCAGGAAGAGCGCCGCATCGGTCAGCGCCCCCTCGGCGCGGTCGTACCAGCCGTTCGCCAGAAAATACTCTGCCCGGTGGATATCCCCCCGGGTCATTGCCAAACGCACCTCGTGTCTGGCACCGTCCGTGATGCTGCCTGCATGGCGCAGGACATAGTAGCCCGTATAGGGCAGACAGGCAATCCTTGTGCAGCCCGCGATAAGGTCGGGCAGCAGGTAGTAATCCTCATGCAGCATGCCCAGCGGGTAGCGGGCATGCGCAAACAGCCGGGCGGCGTACAGCCTGTGCGCCGTGCCGGTGAACTGGTTGATCCATGGCGTGCCGAAGGCGTCCCAGAAGGCTTCCACCCCGAGCAGCGTTTCCTCTGTAAAACGCTCGTTTTCCGGCAGCGGGTGCCGTGCGCCGTCCTCTGTCACAGGGCAACAGTTGCAAAGCACCAGCTCCGCGCCGGTGCGCTCTGCACCTGCCAGAAGTGTTTCCAGCAGGTCCGGCGCAACCGTGTCATCGCTGTCCACCATCGTGATCCAGGGCGCCGCTGCGGCATCCAGCCCCGCATTGCGTGCGCCGGACGGACCCGGGCCGGTCTTGGCCGGGTGCAGCGCATGGATGCGGGGGTCTTTTTCTGCCCACGCATCGCACATCTGCGGGCAGCGGTCAGGGCTGGCATCGTCAATGAGCAGAAGCTCAAAGTCGGAAAAGGTCTGGGCGAGTATGCTCTCTACACAGGCGTCCAGCGTTTTTTCCGCCTTGTAGACCGGCACTACAATGCTGACAGTCGGCATTTACTTGTCTCCTTCATCGTCGACGCCGGGCAGATGAATCAGACTGCCCATGTAGGCGTTGGCGTCCGCCGGATGCCACGGCGCAATACCGCTATAGGTCGTAAAGGTCATCTCTCCGAATTTGATGGAGCCATCATTCAATGCATATAGATCAACGCGCACAAAAGGGAAGCCCTTGCTCAAAGTGCGGGCGATCTCAACCATCTTTTCCAGATTTTTCGGACGCGGGATGTCATCAGGCTGCTCCAGCGGGGTGAAAATGTTGAAGGGCAGCAAATTCCAGTCCGTATCAAAGCAGACAATCCGCTCATCGGCATCGACATAACGATTCATGATGTAGATGATGACTTTCGGCTCGCCATCAAAGCAACAGAACTTATAATCGTACAGATCTCCGCCGTCATTCTCAATAAACTGCTCGGCCAAAATTTTGGGCTTGATATGCTCATACTGCAATTCCAGTCCGCCGAGGTAGTAGGTAAAGTTCAATTTTGTCCATAGATCAAACTTTTTCTTTGCATCTTCCTTATCCAGCTTCGATTTATCCGGCACAGGATAGTTCCAGCCCGCACCGTGGTTCGTTTTGAGCATAAACTTATCGGGCAGCTTGTCAAAGTCGATCTGGTCAAAGCGATTCCAGACGCCCAGCAGCGGAATGAGGTACTCCTCGCCGATCTTCTCCTTGACCCACGCGCGGACAGCGTACTTATCCACAAGGTCCTGCTGCTTGCTTAGCCCTCCGTAAATTTTCATCCATTGGGTCTTTTCACTGAAGGTCTTGGGGTGCTCCAGATCAAGCGGCGTGTGGGTGTAGTTGTTCTCCAAAAACCATTGCCTCAATGCCTCCGGATAGTCCTTTTCCTGCAGGCAGGCCCAGTAGGCATAGTTTTTGTTTGCGATCTTATGATACTTTGCATAGGTATAGATATATTTTGCGCTGATAACGGGGCCGTTGTGCAAAAGATATTTCAGGCCGCGCTTTGCATTGCGGGGCAGCCAGGTCACGGCACGGCCGATCCTGTACGAGGACGAGCCGTAGACAGCTTCCAACTCATGGCGCAGGATGTCGGCCTGCTCCTCCGCGGTCAGTTCCTTCATATCTTCCATGCTTCAGCACTCCCCTTTTTCGGTTTTTGCGCGTGCTTCCTCCAGCAATGCGCGGACATGCGGCTTCCAAATATAATGGCGGCAGACTTTCGTCACAAAGAACCAGAACGGATTCTCGATCTCACACCAAAGGCGAGACAGCGCATTTTCATTGTTATAGTTCACAATGCGGCGCAGCCGGCCCGCACGGTAGCGGTCAATGTTCGGCAGGTAGGTCTTAGCCTCCTCCGTCAGCTTGGGATCGCGGCGGTTTTCAAACAGCTGGGTGTACTCGTACACAGTCCGCACCAGTCCCGCGCCGAAAAGCCCGCGCAGTATAGTCTTTTGCTGGTAAAGCATCAGCGCGTTTAAGATATAGTTTTGATAGACACTGCGGCGGTGGTAGGTGCTGCCCTCGATCTGGCGGTAGTTGAACATGCAGTCCGGCAGATAGTAGACCCCGCCGTAAGGCAGGAACATATAGGTCAGCATATTGTCAATGATCTGCACACCGCTGGTATAGGGATCTATCCCCTGCAGCCCGACATTGCGGAACATCATGGCATTGGTGTGGATATAGAAAAAGCTCCAATACTCCCTGGCCGTCAGCGCACACTCCCGGACAGGCTTTTCGATGGGCTGTGTCCTGCCGGTGCTTTCCCAGTAATAGCAGCCGTTGTGGCCGCAGGCCACATATCTGTGCGCAGTGTCTGCATCCAGAATATCCGCCTGCTTCTGCAGCTTGCGGTCATCGGTATAAAAGTCATCACCGTCCAGATAGCAGACATACTGCCCCTTTGCCTCATAGAAAAGCCGCCCACGGATCGCGTTCATCCGCTGGATGCGCTCATTGCCCTCATATTTTTTGCCCGGTATGCGCTCCATAACGAATACCCGCACACGGTCGGGGTATCTTTTTTCCCAACCGCGCAGGAGCTCTACGGTCCCGTCCTCGGAGCCATCGTCCGCGCAGAGGATCTCGACCGGGAAATCCGTTTTCTGGGCAAGGACGCTTTCCATTGTCTGATCCACATACGGTGCCAAATTGTAAAACGAGATCAGTACACTGACCTTTGGCTGCTGCATGACAAACTCCTTATCCGTTCAACACCTCAAACCAGAGCAGACCGTTTTCGTCCGGATCCGGCTTGAGGGGGGTATATCCCTGCTTTGCATAAAAACGGCAGGCCCGCACATTCTGCGGAGCAACGCACCAGTAGATACGGCGCAGCCCCAGCTGCGAAAAGCCGAGCCGCAAAATTGCCTGCATTCCCCATGCGGCCACACCATGGCCCATGGCACAGCGCCGCACCGCAATGGCAAACTCAGCCTCCCCACGGTCTGCATCGCAGTTTTTCAGGCTTACCGTTCCCTGATAAATACCCGCCTCATCTGCCACCGCGCGGTGGAGACTGGGGGTATCCTGCTGTGCCGCAGCAATAAAGCGCTCACAATCCGCAAGCGTCATACCTGAAAAATCAGCACGCATATACCGCACCGCGTCCGGATCATGCATCCATTCCAGCATGAGGGGGGCATCCTGCGGCTGTAAACAACGAAGCTGCATCATTCTTCTTCCACCCACCGGATAAACTCATCATAATCCCGGATATAATCCTCTGCCTCGTAGTAGGAGTCTGCGGCAACACAAAGCACAGAGTTTTCCTGCTGCCAGATCATTTCCCGCCACATATTATGCTCGACGATCAGCCCCTTGGCGGGGTCATTGAGCAGGACCTCACTCTTTTCGTGACCATCGTCCAACCGGATCAGGATGCTGCCGTAGGGGCACCACAGCACCTGCCGCAGTGCCTTGTGGGCATGGCCGCCGCGCTGGGTGCCCTGCGGCGCGCCGTGGATATAGTAGATGCGCTTGATGTCAAACGGCACATCGCGGCTGCCCTCAAAGACTGAGAGCGTTCCCTGTCCTTCCGCCGTGATGCTTTTCATATGGATCGTCTGGATAATCATAGTGGACGCCTTTCTCACTTTTCCGCAAATGCGCAGATGGCGCGCAGGATGGTTATGTCGCCGTTTGTGGGCGGGGTCCATGCACGCTGCGCTTTTTTGAAGGGGGCGCTCTGCGGCACGATGAGCCGCCCGACCAGCCCCCGGACCAGCCGGGATTTCCTGCGGTCGTTGAAGTAGTATTCATAGGCCAGCCGCACCGTGAGGTCGCGGGGGAATTTTTCCCGCAGCAGCGCAAGCATGGCGCGCCATTCGCCCAGCATCCGCTCACGGGCGCGGGCATCGGTCGAAACACCGCCGCCGTACTCATACCAGACGGTCAGGCGGTCATAGCGGGTGATCTGTATCCCCTGCACGGCGAACATCCGCAGCGAAAAATCCTCTGCCAGACGGACGCGCCCGGCCATAGTATCCATCGCGGTCTGCAGCAGCGCCCGCTCATACACAAGGCCCGCGCCGCTGATGCCGTCATCGTAGAGCAGCAGATTGCGGCGGACGGTCCTTGTATCGTAGTGCGCCGGGTCGTAGGGGGTGCGGTCAAAGGGGGTCTCGCCCGGGACCGGGTGCGGGTCGCTGCCCGGCGCAAAGTAGGCCTGCCGGCCGAAGGCCACACGCGGCGCATCTGCCTGCAGGCGGCCGAGCCACCAGCGCAGCGTTTCACTGTCATAGAGGAAATCTCCCGGCGAAAGGGTCAGCACCCACCGGGTGGTGACTGCACGCAGGGCGTTCTGCATGTTTTTCACAGTGCCGCCGTTCGGCATCAGCTTGACGGTCTGCACATCGGTGATGCCGTGGGCTGCAAGATATGCGCGGCTCTCGGCAAAATAATCCTGCGGTGAACCGTCATCCCCCAGCACCACGGCGAAATCGCGGGTGTCCTGCATGGCCAGTGCCGCCAGTGTGCGCCGCAGCGCCCCGGCGTCCGGGCGGTATTGCAGGATGACGATGGTGAGTTGCGGCACAGTGGGCCTCCTTTCGGCTTCACAAATGTACTAAAGGCAGCGACGCCCCGTCAGGCTTGCCGCCGCTTATCCTTCCATCCGCCCCATCTTCCCATTCCAGAAATCCACGGCGCCTCTGAACGCGCCGTAGCTGCGTCCCTTTTTGCGACCGAGCGCCTTTGTCAGCGCGTAGCGGGCCGCGCCGGTGAGGAGCGGCAGGATCGTTTTCAGCCTTGCATAGGCGGTGCTTCTGCCCTTGCAGGTCAAATACAGTGTGTTGCGCGTGATGTAATACACCGACAGCATACCGCCGGCACTGCCGCCGGCCTTGTGGTGGATGACGGCATCGGGCAAAAACCACAGCGGCACGCCCGCGCGGGTCAGCCGCAGGCAGTAATCGACATCCTCGCAGTACATAAACAGCGTTTCATCGAGATAGCCGACCTGTTCAATGACCGCGCGCGGCAACAGCACACAGCAAAAGGTGATAAAGCTGACCTGCTTTTTCTCCGCAAAGCGCGGGCCGTCCTTTTCATGGCCGCCCAAATGCTTCACCCTGCCGGTCTTGGGGTCCAGCGCGCCGCCCGCAAACCAGATCTCGTCCGGCGGGTCCATAAACAGCATCTTCGGGCAGCTGACCGCCCCGGACGGGGTTTCGGCCAGCAGCTTTTCGAGAAAATCCGGCCGTGCGGCCGTGTCATTGTTGAGCAGCAGCGCAAAATCACAGCCATCGGCCAGCGCGCGGCGGATTCCGATGTTGTTGGCCGCCGCAAAGCCGACATTCTGCTGCTGGGGCAGAAACACCGTGTTCGGCGGCAGTTTGTCCTGCAGCTGCGCCACCGAATCATTGGGCGAGGCGTCGTCGATCAGGATGATCTCAAAATCGGTAAAGGTCTGCCGCTGCAGGCTTTCCAGACAGACCAGCGTGTCCTGCCAGCCGTTGTAATTGGAGATGATGATTCCGACCTTCGGCATGGTTTACCCCTCATACTCGTTCACGGCGTCAATGACTGCCTGCACCTGCGCCTCGGTCATGCCGTAATACATCGGCAGGCTCAGCTCGGTGGCGGAGATCTCCTCTGCCAGCGGCAGTGCGCCCTGCGCAAGGCCCAGCTCCCGGTAGGCCCCCTGCAGATGGATCGGTGTCGGGTAGTGCTTGTTCGTGCCGATGCCTCGATCTGCCAGATGCTTTTCCAGCGCATCGCGGGTCTTGCAGCGCACGGCAAAGATATGCCAGACATGCTCACAGCCGGGCTGCACGGTGGGCAGCGCTACGGCGGGGTTGTCTATCCCGGCGAGGTAGCGCGCGGCGATGCGGCGGCGCTCGGCGTTCATGGCATCGAGATGCGGCAGCTTGGCCGCCAGAAAAGCGGCCTGCAGCTCGTCCAGGCGGGAGTTCTGTCCCTTATAAATATGGTGGTATTTGTAGTCGCTGCCGTAGTTGCCCAAGGCGCGGATCTTCTCGGCCAGCGCATCGTCATTCGTTGTCACGCAGCCCGCATCGCCCAGCGCCCCCAGATTCTTGCCCGGGTAGAAGCTGAACCCGGCGGCATCGCCGAGGCTGCCCGCCCGGCGGCCTTTATAAACTGCGCCGTGGGCCTGTGCCGCATCCTCAATGACCTTGAGGCCATGGGTCTTTGCAATAGCGTTGATCTCCTCCATCGGGGCGCACTGGCCGTAGAGATGCACCGCCATGATGGCCTTTGTGCGCGGCGTGACGGCGGCCTCAATGCGGGCGGGGTCGATGTTATAGCTTGCAAGCGTGGGCTCGACCAGCACAGGGGTCGCCCCGGCGTAGCTGATGGCCAGCACCGTCGCAATAAAGGTGTTGGAGGGGGCGATGACCTCATCGCCCGGGCCAATGCCCATCGCCTTGAGGATCAGCACCAGCGCGTCCAGTCCGTTGCCGCAGCCGATGCAGTGCCTGACGCCGCAGTAGGCGGCAAATGCTTTTTCAAAGGCGGCATCCTCGCGGCCGCCGATGTACCAGCTGTTGTCCAGCACGCGGGCAAACGCCCCGCGCAGCTCGGCATCCAGCTCCCGCTCCATCGGGCGGAAAGAGACAAACGGCACCGTGACAGGGATCTCGGACATAGAGTGACACCTCATTTTAAACAGCAAATTTATCGTAGGGGCGCATTTTATATGCACCCGTGCAGCCTGCGTCAGCGATGCAGGCGGATATGGCATCCGCCCCGCACGGCACCCGCACCGCCGCGTTTACCCCGCAAAAGGGCGTACACGACCTACTATATCGTCTTATTATACAACAAAATGTACCCTTTCGCAACACAAAAGAGGGCACCGCCCAAAATAAGCGGTGCCCCTGGCAATACCATAGGGCAACACCGCACAATTCCCGCCTGACGGCTTAAGCACCGCTCCGGCGGCTG
>UQGL01000027.1 GCA_900540595.1 uncultured Oscillospiraceae bacterium | reverse complement strand
TAACTTTTCTACCACTTCGATTATACTCACGACTTAATGACTTCTTGAATACTTGCCGAAAAAGAAAAACTGCCATCGGTTTGACAGCAGTTCTTCTTCGGTTGGTATCCGTTAGGAATACACAATATCATTCAATACAATCTCATCGGCACAGGCTCGAATGTTATTCATCAATCCTATCCATCTCATCATATCCGTTGCTTTCAGTTCTTCCGTTACACCCTGCTTCTTTGCCATTTCCTTTATCAGATATTCCGCCATACAGTAAACGATTTCGGCGCATCCCCACGATCAAGGATGTCATGTACTCTCTGACCTGTGATGCCGACATCATGACCAAGATTACCGAGGATACGCAGGACTACACCAACAGCAAGAGCGCTAAAATTACACTTACGGAGGTGCAGTGCGCTTGCGCTGCACCTTTTTTGGTGTTTATGCGAAAAAAGCAAACGACAGAAAGAACGGAGGAATACACGATGTCATTTCCGGAAAATTTCGTCTGGGGCGCGGCAACCGCAGCCTATCAGGTCGAGGGCGCAGTGCAGGAGGATGGCAGGGGACTGTCCATCTGGGATACCTTCAGTCATACGCCGGGCAAAACAAGGAACGGTGATAAATCGGTTGCCTTACGGCGTGACGGCGGCTTTCTCGATGCTGTTTTCTTTGTCGTAATCGGTGCAGGGCGTCCGGGCGCAGACCTGCACGACCTGCTTGCCGCTGTACCGGCTGCCTTATATCTACATAACGAAAAAATCTTGAAACGATTCTGCGACAATGTTATAATACATATTACACTCATTGGTATATACTGTTCAAAAAATTGTTGACAGCCTGACGGGATGGATGCTGCCATGACCTTCCTAAGATCGGCGGTACGGAAATGAAATCAAAATGCAGCCGCCTGGGGCGGAGAAAGATGGGAAAGAATGAAAAACTCCGGAACGCGCAAAGCCATGCAGACCCCGATATGGAGAAGCATCTGTGCGATGCTGTGCCTGCTGCTGTTGCTGCCGGCTCTGTTTCCTGTGAAGGCTGCCGCAGAAACCGTCCCTGCAAAGGTCGTCCGTGTTGGCTCGTTTGAGGACACCTTCAACTATGTCAACGAGAAGGGCATACGAAAGGGCTACGGCTACGAATTGCTGCAGACCTTATCCGGCTATACAGGCTGGCAGCTCGAGTATGTGACCTGCGACTGGTCAGACTGCTTTGAAAAACTCAAAAACGGCGAAATCGACATTATGGGCGATATTTCCTATACGGAGGACCGCACCGAGGAGATGCTGTTTTCGGACGAGCCGATGGGGGAAGAAAAAGATTACCTCTACGCCGATCTTTCGCGCGCAGATATCTCCGCTTCCGATTACAAAACTCTGAACGGCAAAAAGATCGGCGTTCTGATGGGAACCGAGCCGGAGGTTATGCTGACCGAATGGGAAGAAAAATACGACCTGAAAACGCAGCACGTCAACATCTCCAACAATGAGGATGTGAAGCAAAAGCTGGCAAACCATGAGATCGACTGCTTTGTTTCGATGGAAGAATCCTTCTGGACGGAGCTTGGCATCTCGACCATAACCCGCGTGGGAAGCTCCGACATCTACTATGCAATCAACAAAGACCGTGCGGATATCAAGGAAGAACTGGACAATGCGATGCGCGCGTTGGAGGACGCCGATCCTTTTTATACGGCGGATCTCTATAAAAGGTATTTCTCGATGGATTATACCCCGATCCTTACGGGAGAGGAAAAGGCGTGGCTCAAAGAGCACGGTGTGATCAGGATGGGCTTTCTGGCGAGCGACAGCGGTGTCAGCACCTATAACCCGTCCACCGGGGAAATCACCGGAACCATCACGGACTATATTCAGTTTGCCAAGGATTGTCTGGGAAATCAGGAACTGGAATTCCAGATGGTCGGGTATGACAGCAAAGAAGCGGAACTGGGTGCGCTGAAATCAGGCGAGATCGACATGGTTTTCCATTTCGACCAGAGTCCCAATCTGGCGGAAGAGTATCGCGTTGCCTGTACCAACACAACGTGGACCTCCAACCTGATGGCGGTCACGAACAAACAGCACTTTAACGAAAACCAAGCGAACCGCGTTGCCGTTCCCCCAAACAAGCTCTCCCTGACAAGGTACCTTGCGGTTTATTATCCGCAGTGGGAGATCGTGGACTGCGCTACACAGGAGGATGCGGCAAGGCTGGTCAAGGACGGACAGGCGGACTGCTTTGTCACAGGGGTCAGCAGCCAGGAAAACTACAGCAAGAAATACGACTTTTACAGCGTTCCGCTTCCAAACCCTGCCAGATCCTGCTTTGCGGTCAATAGCGGAAACCGCCATCTGCTGTCCATACTGAACAAAACGATCAAGGCCATGCCGGCCAATATGCTTACCGGCGCGCTGGCAATGTACAAAAGCGCCGCGCGGAAGGTTACCCTTGGCGAGTTTATAAGGGATAACTTCTTCATGGTCCTGCTGGTCAGCAGCATTTTTGTTGCAGTCATTCTGCTCGCAATCCTGAAGCTGCTCCGGAAGGCACGCAAAGCCGAAGCTGCCGCAAGAAAAGCCGCGAACGATACGCAGGAGCTGAATGCAAAATTGCAGATCGCTGCGGAAAATGCCGAGAGCGCAAACCGGGCCAAATCCACCTTCCTGTTCAATATGTCGCATGACATCCGCACGCCCATGAACGCCATTATCGGTTACGCAGACCTTGCCTCCCGGCATTCGGACGACCCGGAAAAGCTGAAAAAATACATGGAGAACATTCAGGTGTGCGGACAGAACCTGCTGATGCTGCTGAACAATGTTCTGGATCTTGCCCGGATCGAGAACGATAAGACGGAAATGGAGTATTCTGTTTCGGATATCGAGAAGGATTTCCGGAATTGCATTGCCATGTTCCGGAATCAGGCAGACAGCAAGGGCCAGACGCTTACGGTGACAACACAGCTGCAGTATCCATATATTTATGCGGATGTTCCGCACCTGACCGAAGTCTGTACAAACCTTGTCAGCAACGCTGTCAAATACACGGGAGCCGGCGGTACGATCCGCTGTGGCGTTACGCAGAAGCCCGGCGAAAAAGAGGGCTGGTGCGATACGGTTATCACGGTTGCCGACAACGGCATCGGCATGTCGCAGGAGTTCCAGAAGCATATCTTTGAACCGTTTGAACGGGAACGCACGTCCACCGTCAGCAAGGTGGAAGGCAGCGGCATCGGGATGGGCATCGTGAAAAAGCTGGTCGGGCTGATGGGCGGCACCGTGGAGGTGGAGAGCAAGATCGGTGTCGGCTCCACGTTTACCGTGACCATTCCCTGCCGCATTGCGTCCGAGGAGGAAACACAGGCGAAACGAGAAACAAACCCTTCGGACCAAAAGTGCCTGTGCGGTACTAGGATCCTGCTGACCGAGGACAACGACCTCAACGCGGAGATCGCCACCGAGCTATTGCAGGAAGAAGGCTGTACGGTAGACCGCGCGAAAGACGGTGTGGAATGCGTGGATATGCTGGAAAAAGCTGCGGACGGAACCTATCAGTTGATTCTTATGGACGTCCAGATGCCCGTGATGAACGGCTACGATGCGGCAAAAAAGATACGGCGGATGGACGATCCCCCAAAAGCGAATATCCCCATTGTCGCTATGACGGCAAATGCCTTTTCCGAAGATAAACAGGTGGCGCTGGACGCCGGGATGAACGACCATATCGCAAAGCCGATCAATATGAGCGTTCTTGTGCCGACCCTGCGGAAATACCTTTGATGCGGACAGAAGTTTGCCGTATATAAGAACGACCCACAGACCGCGATATAGCCTGTAAACGAATACCGCCGGGGGAGCCTTCCCGTTTTGGGAAGGCATCCTCGGCGGATTTTTTCGTTTATATAGCGGCGATCCTCACCGGGCAGAAGATAGAGCGTATCCTCCTGGTTGTAAGCCTGTGAATAAAACGCCGCCATTACCGTGTAATCTGTACATCCGTTTCCCCATATTCGTAATGGGGGACCCATGTGCTTTGCTTCTGAAATTATGCTTTACCAGAAAGAAAACAACCAAGGCTATTTTTCAGTTGGCGTACCGCAGGGGTGTCCGGGGTCAGGTCAAAGCCGCAATACAGCAGCGTAGCCTTGCCTTTATGCACTACGGCCAGCGGTGTGGTGGGGGTGTTGTCGTAAAAATTCGGGACATTTTCAAGAATGGGCTGCACAGCCTTGTCGTTTTTGGGGATACAAAACGCAACCGCATTCTCCAGAAGTTCCTTCCATTGGTAGTCGGCATAGGCTTTGGTGGGAAATCCCTGCAGTGCAGGGTGTGCGGCGTTGATCATCACGCCGCAGGACGCCTTGCTGGGGAAAAATACCGGCGACCAGAACACCGGAATAAAGTTGCAGGGAATCTGTTCGGGAAACAACTCACGCGGCACAAGGGCGCGGCCTCCGGTTTCGCAAATTTTTTCCAATTCGGCTGGTGTGTGAACAGTCGGCAAGGCAGTATCCGGGGTATCCGCAAAAACAAAGATGCGCCAGCTGTTGCTGTAGGTGCCTACCGCCACTGTTACATCGAGCTGCGCCGAATGGTCGAGGCCGGAGAGTGGGATGTGCAGCATCGGCTTTCGTGTCTTTATATGGCAAAACACCTCGTCACCCTCGCGGATGGTGACATCATAGCAGAGATCCTGCGTGGGTTCTGGACCGAAATCATAGAGCGACAGCGCGGCATCAAGAAACTCCGTTGTGGTAAAGATGCGTTTCGCCTTGAACAGCGGCACCACAGGCCCCGCAAAACGCCGAAATTCGTCGGCTGTCAAAATCCCCTTGCTGCGTCCAAACACATCCAAAAGTCCTACGGTCGCTGTTTTTTGCCCGGTGTAGTCGGTCAGGGAGAGCAGCTCGAATCCGCCGAAATCCTGAGTGCGCAGGGCTGCCTCAATATCCTCTTTATACAGCTTGGCGGCCAGATTCCCGGAGGCATCGATGTAAGCCTGCCGCCTTTCATGGACACCGCTTTGCTGTGCCAGCTTGCGCACTGCCTCAAAATTGATGGGCCGCATGGCGCCGGAATAGTCCGCAATGCAATCCGTGTCGGGGTAGACGCAGTACTGACCGACCTCAAAAGAAATAACAGGGACGGGTGTGTCGGCTACGGCATCGGCGTAGTCCAGTGCAGTATTTTCCGCAGCGCGATCCTGACAGTGCTGGATACGCACCGGGTGACCGGCAGCCCGGAACGCACAGAGATAATCCTCACAGGGGAGAAGCGGGTGGTCAAAATTGGAGGTGAGGGTGTACAGCCGGCGCGGGTCAATGGCTTTGACGGCGGTCGTGATCTCCTCCAGCAGGGAGAAATCGCCCAAGTTTTCATTGCCGTTGGAGAAAAACAAAAAGGACGGATGGTTGCCGTAGGTGCGGGAAATGTTCAGCGCCTCCTGCAGGAAATAGCTGCGGTGAGCAGGGTCGTCACCGACCTCCGGCACATGTACGTCGCGGTTGAGCCAAAGCGGCATCTCAACGCTGAGGTAGAGCCCCAGTTCATCGGCGGCGGCAAAGGCGGCCTCCGGCGGGCACCACGCATGGAACCGAACATGGTTTAACCCATATTCCTTGGCTGTGCCCAGCCGCTGCAGCCATGCGCCCTTGTCCATGGCTGGGTAGCCGGTCAACGGAAACTGCGCACAGTCGATGGTGCCGCGCAAAGAAATCTGCCGCCCATCCAGATAAAATTTCTTATCCTGTACAGCAATGCACCGCATACCGAATTTTGTTTCGGTACAGTCAACATCATCACCGCACCGGAATTCTGTGACAAGCGTGTACTGCGTGGGAGTAAACTCGTTCCAATGGTGTGCGCTGGGCAGAGGCAGGGTGAAATAGTTTACCTGCTTGGAGGTGAACAACCTTACAGAATTTTGCTGTTCGGCCACGATACCTCCATCGGCGTCCGCAATTTGAAAACGCAGTGTGCCGCTGTCCTGCCGCTCCGGTGAATGGACATTGCAGGCCGTTACAACGCGAACGCGCACACTGTCGGCGGCAGGGTACACCTGCACATCCGCCACATGGCATGGGGGGCAGATTTGCAGCTCGATACGCCCCACCACACCGATCCAGTAGTCCTGCGTGTCGGGGCTGTAACCGCTGGCCATATCGCCTAAGCTGAGCAGGTCACGGTTGTCGAGGCGCAGGGTCAGGGTATGTCGGCCGGGGGTGAGTTTTCCTGTCAGGTCGTAGATGTGTGGGGCAGATAACTCCACAATCTGCCGCCCGATTTCCAAATCATCGACCCACAGGCGGCTGGCCATGTTGACGCGCTCCAGAAACAGTGTGACGGCCTGCCCGGCAAAGTCAGCAGCGATATCCACCTCGCGCTGCAGCCAAAGCGGGGCAAGGTATGCGTACCGCTGGCGGGGTGCGCGCAGGGTGTCGGGGGCGGTTTCGCCGGTATAGTGCAGCGGCGTGCCGATGCCGTTTTCGCAGGCAGAGCCGGGCAGCACAAAGGGGCTGCCCTCCCAGCGCCCGTCAGGGGCAGTAAAGCATGCAGCTTCATCGGTGCGGCAGCGCCATGTTCCGCACAGATCCAGTATTTTCATACAGCACCTCAAAATTCACAGTAGATGTCATCCTTCCATTCCGAAAGGAAAAGATAGCAATCCCGGCCGTACAGCAGCCTTGCCGGTATGCGCCACGGCACACCGCAGTAGTATTCATCGGCAACCAACACACCATCGGCATAGATTTGCGCGGTATCGCAGACATCGGGGATCTCGACAAAGCCTTCGGGTGTGGTGACCGTAAGGCGTTTACAGGTGATATTGCGGGATGTGCCAAGCTGCAGCTCCTGCCGATACGGCGGCAAAAACGGCAGCGTGTCCAGCGGTTCCGCCTGCAGAACGGCGGGGGAGAAGGTTTTTTGTACGCTATGCTGCACAAACTGCGTTCCGTTCCAGACGGAGTATGCAAAATTGCCCGGCTGTACGGCGTGTATCTGGTTATCGGCAGTGTAGACATCACAGCCATCCCCCAGCACGACCTGACCGTTCAGCTTGCGCAGATACAGTGCTTGCGCAAACGGTAGTGTTACTACGCACAAATCACCAAACCGATGGGTGTCCGGCAGAGCAGCGGGACGGTAGGCTGTAGAGCCAAAGCAGTAGCAGGGTTCTATGCTGTCAAGCGCTGCAAAAAAGATGGTGTTTTCGTCCCGGCAGATCAGCTGCGCGGTGGCGTAGGTAAGGGTTTCGCCGCACAGCTCCAGCCCGAACGGCAGGATAAAGGATGCCCCGCCCGGTACGGTCAACGGCGGGAAACACACGACCCCCGTGTCAAACACAACATTCTTCACTGTCTGCATGGTGCGCAGCCGCTGGTACTGGTTTACAAAGACGAAACCGCGCGTGCCGTCACTGCGCATGGCATAGCGCAGCGCGGCAGTGTTGTCTGGGGTTGGCTTTTCGGGGGACGGCACATAGGGCAGTGGTGCCAGCAGACTGCCGAAATCCCTGACAAAGAGGTGCAGCAGGTTCAGCAGGCGGTAGGTATCCCCGGTCTCTCCGTAGGGGGAGATGGCGGTGTGCTCAAAATAAGAGAGGATCGGGCAGTCGTTGGGATAGCCGGAGGCACGGCTCTCGTTCAGGGTCGAATGCCGCCCGATCTTATTGATGCCGCCGTGGTACATATAGTAGCCTACAAGGTTGTTGCCGCTGCCCAGCTTTACCAGTGAAAGCGCATAGGCATCCTGCGGGGAAACGATGACGCGGCGGTGGTGGGTGGGCTGCAAACCGCAGCCGAGCTCACAGGTGGCAAAGGGGTAGCGGTCATAGGGCAAAAGCCAGCCGTCCTGCGGGGCTGCAGCGATCTGATCCATGCCGATAGCGGCATCATTGCGGGCAGCGTCAAACACAAAATGCGGGGAGGGCGGCAGCGCCTGCGTGGTTTCTGCCCAAGGCGCGTCCACATAGGCACCGAACACCGGCAGCACATCGTCTACCGGGATCTTGGCGCCGTAGCGGCTGTTCCACCCAGTCACGGTATAAAGCGGGACGGTAAAGCCGATCCTCTGCGCAAGCTGCTTCAGATCCAGCAGATGCTGCGCGTCATCCGTCAATTCATTTTCCAGCTGCACGGCCACGATCGGTCCGCCATCCGGGAAGAAAAGCCCCTCGACCTCGCGGTAGATGCAGCTGTACCAATGGCGTACCAGCGCCATATATTCGGGGTTGGACTGCCGCAGCGGAAAAGGCTTTTGCAGCAGCCAATCAGGGAAGCCGCCGTTGCGGCATTCGCCGTGTGCCCACGGGCCCAGCCGCAAAACGACCTCCAGCCCGGCGCGCTTTGCGTCCAGCACAAAGGCGCGGATGTCGCGGTCGCCGGAAAAATCCGGCTTTCCTTCCTCCTCCTCATGGTAGATCCAGAACAGGTAAGTGGCGACCAGATCAACGCCGCCGGCCTTCATCTTGCAAAGCTCGCGGTACCAGTTTTCCCGGTTGTCGCGCACAAAATGGTATTCCCCCATGACCGGCAGCCAAGGGCGGGCGTTGCGCTCAAGATAGCGGCTCGTCACGGTAATTTGCTCCCCCTTGGGGTTGCTGCCGCCAAGATGCAGGTGCCTGCGCAGCAGGGGTGCGGGGGCGGACGGTGCAAATGTGTAGTTCATAAGATACCCTTCACAATACGGTTCAGTTCACTCTGGCAGCCGTTTTCGGCAAGGCAGCGCAGAGCAGCCTGCCGGGCGCGTTCGTTATCGCCAAGACCCAGTGCGCCCAGGGCTTCCATCAGGCAGCAGTGAACGCGGTTGTTCTTGTTGAGGTCACCCTCGAAAATCAGGAAATCAGGCAGCGATACTGCAAAATATTCGATCTCCATCACATCATCGCGGTGCGCTTCGGCATAGTCGATAAAGGCGGCAAAGCGTTTTTTGGCTTCATCGGTTTCACCAAGGGCTGCCAGCGCCTTGGCCGCATAGTACATCATCTGCGGCGGCTGGTCGTTATAGTATATGGCACCGGTAAGATCAAAATTGCCGCGCGCTGCCAGGCGGAAGGCTTCCTCCGCGCGGGCAGCGTCTCCGCGTTTGGCATACAGTTCACCAATCATTTCATGCAGATCATTATCCAGATTGCCGATCAGCTTGCCCTCGCCGAGATTGTGCGGGTAGGTGAGCGCCTGCTGCAGCAGCGCAAGGGCCGTGTCATCATCTGCAGCGCGGGCAAGGCCCATCAGTGCCAAACGATACTGTGCGGGGATTTTGCCCTCGCCGCCCTCCCACGGGTGGAAGGTATGCCCCATAATGCAATCGTAGGCTTTTTGGTACTGTCCGTCAAGGTTCAGCAGGGTAATGTACTCGGTGTACAGGTCATCGCGCTGCGGCAAAAGGGCGGCGTTTTCCTGCATACGCACAAGGCGCTCGGCATACGGTGCGTTGGTTGTCTTGTCCAGCTGATCCAGCTCAAAAAAGACGCGGGCGTCGGTTTTGTCCATGGCAAAGGCTGTCTGCATGGCTTTGCGGGCGCGAGGTGCATCGTGCAGCTTATTGTAGTAGATCAGAGCAAGATTGCGCCATACGGTGGGCAGGGAGATATTTTCCGCACAGCGTTCCCACAGGGCCTGTGCCTCCTGCCAGCGGGAGCGATCCAGAAGCAAACAGCCAAGATAATAGGCCGCATACTGCCCGCCGTGGGAAACCGCATACTCCAGTGCGGTGATATCTTCCAGACGGTTGGGGAAACAGTACAGGCTCGGTGCGCTTTCGGCCAGCGTCAGTTCCTGTTCATCGCCGGTAAAGAGATACAGGTAATAGTGCTGCAGCGGCTCGCCGGGCTTTGGTGCCGTCTGCAGAATATGCACAGCATCCTCATACAAGCCGGCGGCGCTGTAAGTGAGCGCCAGTTCGATGTAATTGTGGGCATCGCCGCGCAGTAGGCGGGTCAGCTCCGATTCTCTCTCGGCTCCCAGCAGGGTCATCTCATAGCAGCAGCCGTGATCCAGCGGGTCGATTTTTTGCGTTTCGCGGGCAAACTGCAGGGCCTGCTCGGTTTGCCCGCGCAAGCGCAGCAGTGCGGTTTTTAGGGTGCGGGCCTTCAGGTTATGCAGCCCGAACACGAGCGCGCGCTCCGCAAAGGAAAGTGCCTCGCTATACTCGCCGCGTAGAGAACTCAGGCAGGCAAGCTGATAAAACGCGCGCCCCTGCATACTGCCGTCCCATGTAGCCTTATAGAACGCATCAAATGCGGCCTCCTGCTTACCCTGACGCAGCAATGCAAGACCAAGGTTATAGTACGGTTCGCAGTCGTAGGGGTTGGGGTTTTTCCATGTGGCAGTCTTGATGGCAGCGCGGAAATACCCCTCGCTCTCGGCAAAGAGCCCCTTGTTGTACAGGTACTTGCCGTAGCCGTTATTCAGGCGCAGGTCGGTGGCATCGCGGCGCAGTCCTTCGCGGTAATAGTCGCCCGCATCGCGGGTGGCGTGGCGGTACTGCTCCAGATGGGTGGCGGCGAGGAATAGCCGTTCGGTCGTTTCCAGCTTTTCCGGCGCGGGAATTTCCTCGGCAGGGGCGGGTACCGGCTCCTGCTTATAGCACGGGGTGTAGTCCAGCAGCGTCTTGCCGCTGCGTAAGACCCGCACGGTGTAGTGCTTCGTGTCGGGCACGGCGGCCGTTACGGTACACGCCTGTGCTGTGTCCAGCGTAATATTCTGCGTGAAAACGACCGTATCACCGCACAAAATCTGCAGCTCCGCATCGGCAAGCGGCGCGGGGGCGTACAGCGTGACGCACAGCTCGCCCTCGCCCTCCTGCATGCCGAAGGCAACCTGTGTGCCGGCGTTTTTCAGCGCACCGGCCTGCTTGTAGGGCATGAAATACTGCGTGAAGGATTTTTCCTCATACGGCTTGAGGAAAGTGAAATCCGGCTGGTTATCGGTAAACATACCGGTCATCAGCTCGATGTAGGGTCCGTTTTCATCGGTCAGATTGCGATCCCACGCCTTGCCGAAGTCACCGCAGCCCCAAGTCCACTGCTTTTTGCCGGGGGAAACATGGTGATCCGCGATATGCAAAAGCCCCGCCTTGCGGTCGTAGTCGTAATTGCCGATAAAATTATAGTCCGAGTGATATGCCATATAGGAGGTCGGCACAGGGATATTTTTGTAGCGGGAAATATCGGTGCCGGGGGCGTAGTCATACTTGTAGTATACGCCGTCCGCAATCGGGAATTTGGAAACAGCACGCTTGCCGTGGTCCATCACAGCGTGTACATCGGGCGGGAAAATCGACTGTGTGGCATCGTTGACCGGCACAGCAGGGTTCGCCCACCACAAAAAGGTCTGCGGACGGTCCGTGGGATTATACACCTGCCCGTGAATCTCCAGATAGGCGCGGTCAGGGTAGAGCGTAAATCCGGCCATGCCCTTGGTGTGGAACATCTTTTCGGTCTCACCGACCCAGACCGTCACAGAACCGTCCGCACCGTTTTCGATTTTCCAATCAGTGGGGTCATAGGTTGAGGGACGATGGTGCTGCGGCCAGTTGAACTCAATGCCGCCGGAAATCCACGGTCCTGCCAGCCCTACCAGTGCGGGCTTGATGACCTCGTTGTAATAAACTGCGTCATAACCGTTGGTTTTGTCATACATACGCTGGATGCGCCCGCCCAACTCAGGCAGGATCATCACAAGCAGATAATCGTTTTCCAAATAGATGGCATCATATTCCCGATCAATTTTGGTATCGGAAACGCCCTCGCATACGGGGTGCGGATAGACCCGCCCGCTGGAACCCTGATAGACACGCTTTTCCAAAAACATAGGGTTCTTGTCATAGGCAGAGATCGGGTAGGTGGGAATCGTGACTTTTTCCTGACGCACAAGCACCTTTTTCATAGTGAACCTCCGGATGTGGTTTTTTCTGTTTGCCTTTATTATACTTTGCAATTCTGGTGATTGCATCCCGGAAAGTTGTCTGATAATACAAAATTATTGCTTTTTTCTGCGTAGTGTGCTTTACTAAAGGCAATACCGAACAGGGGTGGTGCATCGAAGGAACGCACCGCAGAGAATGCAGCATCGCTTTAGCTGGTGTGAATTGCGCGGCCGCTGAAGAAAGGAAGGCAAAATACCATGCCAAAGCAGGAAGAAAATTTTGCGCCGGAATCCGTCTGGCATACGCTGACCCCCAATGCAGCAGCGCTGTCGATGCCGTTCTGCATCACAGAGGCGGGGCATTTCTATGCGATGGAAAGCTACTTAGTGGAACGCCGGCGGCACGAAAGTCATCTGTTGCTGTACACAGTAAGCGGCAGTGGCCGCCTTATCACACAGGACGCGGAGCTTACCCTGACGCCGGGAAGCTGTGCGGTCATTGATTGCCGCAGTTACCATAAATATAATACACAGCTCGCGCCGTGGAATTTCTACTGGGTACATTTTCAGGGTGTGGCGGCCAGTGCCATGCTGTCGGTACTGTACCCGGCCAGGATAACGGCCATTGCGGTGCAGAATACACAAGGCTTTACACAGCTGCTTGAGGGAATTCTGGCACAGGAAAGCAGCGGGACTGTGGCAGACAGTATGGAGCTTTCTGCGCAGATCCATGGGCTGTTCAACCTGCTGGCGGCCTCCGCTGTTTATGCCGATACAAACGATGGCGCGCACAATGCCACCGTGGCTGCGGCGGTGGAGTACATCCGTGCGCACTATGCGGAGCCGATTACCGTCGATGATATGCTGCGCGCACTGCCTTTGTCCAAATATTATTTTATCCGCACCTTCCGGCGTGTCATGGGGACGACACCGTACAGCTATCTGACGGTTTACCGCATCAACCATGCAAAAGTATTGCTGCGCTCCACCCGGCAGAGCATAGAGCAAATCGCCGAGGACTGCGGCTTTCGGGATGCCAGCAACTTTATCGCTCATTTCAAAAAGTGCATAGGGCAAACACCGGCCGCTTACCGCCGCGATTTTGGGCAGATGCCGTAAGAGCGGCGGGCTTATGGCAAGAGCCAGGCGAAAAAAATGTCCAGCCGCGCGAAAACGGTTGGACATCTCTTCGATTGTCGAAAAAGGCGGTGTTGCCTTATATAGAGCTGCTGCAATCACCGTTGCTGACGGAGATACCTGCGGACTTATCTTTCTGCTTTGACTTTAGCACCATCGTACTTTGCGTTTCCTTCTGCATCCAGCGTAATATGCACAAAATGCTCCGGCTTGTTGTAATCTTTTGTCTCGCCGTCATCGGTATAGTACTCGTAAGAGGCACCATGGGGGGCGTAGGCAAGCAGACGCAGGTCTGCAAAATCCACATCAGCCACATTCCGGATGCTCTTTCCGCCCTTGGCGATGGGAAGAATGTGCCCCTTGCGCACAAAGAACACCACTTCCTCCAACTCCACCGGAATGTAGTGGTGGCCTGCGGGCAGTACGCCGGTTTCGATGCGGTTGCCTTCGCTGCACTTTACCCGTACCTGCAGCATCTCCTCCGGTAGGTAGACATAGCGGCCGCGGGCGTTTTGCTCATATACCGGCGCAATCAGCAGGCTTTCGCCAATCATCACCTCATCCTCCACCCGGCGGGCAAAGTCATCGTCAGGGAAAGCAAAAGCCAGCGGCATACAGTACATGCCGTCGTGCAGGGCGGCTTTCATGTACTCGCTGTAAATGTAAGGCAGCAGCAGGTAGCGCAGCTGTAAAATGCCGGCAAAGGCAGCCTTATTCTTAAACCGGTAGGGTTCCTGCCTGCGGGTGCCGTTGGCAGAGTGGTTGCGCAGCAGGGGAGAGAAGATACCCAGACCGTACCAGCGCAGCACCAGATCCTCGGTGGTGTTGCTGCCAAAGCCGCCAATGTCGGGACCCTCGTACAGGAAACCGCACATATTCAGGGAAGGCATCATGTGCAGGGCAAGCAGAATGTGGCTCCACCAGGAATGGTTGTCGCCGGTCCAGATGCCGCCATACCGGTGCATACCGATGCAGGCAGAACGGGAGTACATCAGGATGCGCTTGTCCGGCTCAAGCCGCTCAAAAGCCTCGCCTGCAGCGCGGGTCATGTTGTAGCCAAAAACATTGTGTACCTTGTCGTGCCGCATACGGCCCTGTCTGGTGTTGTGGTAGAACAGCTTATAGTCATTTTCGTTGTTGGAAAGCCCTGCCACCATGCCGGTAAAGGCAAAAAAGCTGGAAATGTCAAGGTTTTGCCTGCTGTACTCCTCAATTTTGGCAAAAGTCTTTTTCAGTGTTTCCTCAGAGTAGAAGATGGCAGGCTCGTTCATGTCATTCCAGAAGCCCTCGATCCCCTGATCCAGCAGGAACTTGTATTTTTCGCCAAACCAGGCACGGGCATCCGGGTTGAGCATATCGGGGAAGTGTACCCGCCCCGGCCACACACCGGCGATAAAGGGGGTGCCATCCTGATTCGTGCAGAAGTAGCCGTTTTTCAGACCTTCCTCGTACACATCATACCCGTCCTCGATCTTGACACCCGCATCAATGATGGGCACAAGGCGGATGCCCCGGGCTTTCATCTCGGCGGTAAAGTCTGCAAAATGCGGGAAGCGCTCCTCGTCCACCGTAAAGTCCTTGTAGCGCTCCATGTAATCAATGTCCAGCACCACGGCATCCAGCGGCATATTGCTGGAGCGGTAATTGGCCACGACCTCGCGAACCTCGTCCTCGTTCATGTAACTCCAGCGGCTTTGGGTGTTGCCGAAGGCCCATTTGGGCGGAATGTAGCTGCGCCCCACCAGATGGCGGAACTGGTGCACAATGTCGGTCAGGCTTTCGCCCTCTATGATGTAGAGATCGTAATTTTCCTCGGCCACTGTGACTCGCAGGGTGTCAAGGTCTGTGTAGCCGCAGTCAAAAGTGACCTTACCGGGGTAGTCGATAAAAAAGCCGAAGGTGTCTTTGCCGGACACGATCATAAAATTATAAGCACCGTACAGCGAGGATTTGCTCTCGGTATGGTTGGGGTCATCGGAGCATTTGCTTTCGTACACCCAACCGCGCTTGTTAATGCCGCGAATATTCTCGCCCAGACCATACAGGATGTCCTGCGGATCCATGGCATAGGAAAAACCATCCGGTTCCTTGGTTAGATGCGGAATCGTTTCCATCGCGGGTAAGAAAGTACCCACTACGCTCTCGGTATCAAACGGGTGACCGTATTGCTTTTTGTAGATCAAGGCAGTTTACCTCCTGTGTGATTTTTGGGGATTGATTTGGTATGGTTTATGATAACAGGGGAAACGGTGTGTGCGTTTCCCATTCATAGATAAATTCTCCTTTTCGCGCACAGAATGTTGAAAGGGAGCCTTACGCCATGAGTATACCATGACGCCGGGCTCCCTGCAACATCAAGCAGTCAAATTTTGCGCAGCTTCACGACAGCGCGCTCAAAGGCATTCACGATGGAGCATTCCACCATGGAGCTCAAGGATATTTCCGCCGTTATGATGCAGATGTTCAAGGGTACCGAGGCTACGATTGCCAAGAGCTTCGGCGGCAAGGCAGACTACAGCGACCCGACATTTAAAATGATGGTCATGTCCGGCGCGGATGCCCCGCTGCGTGCGGCGGTTCTGTCCAGCTGTGGTATGTTCCCGGCCAATCTGGCGGAGGGAATGCTTGCCTTGGCCAACGGCCACCCGCTGCAGGGCATAAAAAAGATGGTGAAAAAGTAAGGGGCAGCCTATGAACACGACCGGTTTTGAAGCACTGCGGGACATTCTGGGTCCGAACCGTTATGAACTGAAATTCTACCCCGCACCGGGCAGTCAGCGTGCGCCGTTTGCGCTTATCTGACCCGGCGTTGACCATGGCGTGGGGTTGGACAGAGGCCTTGCCTGTGAGGGCTGGCTGGATGAGGCTGCTGCATTCTGGAAAGAGCACAGGGCAGCCCAATAAAGGGATCCTTGCAGGAATGCTGCTGCCATGCTGACAGCTCTGCCGGATAGGAACAGATAACGCAGAAATAGCCGGACACGGTAGCCTTGTGGCTGCTGTGTCCGGCTTTCTGATTGCGCCGCGCGTCTGCGAGCGTGGGCGATGTGTCCCATGCTGTTTTTACCAACGGGGGTGTTGCGGGCGGGGGCGAGAAGGGTGTATATTTATTGTGCAGCCTGTTTTACTCGGCTGTACGCTGGGATTGGCACTGCCCGGAGATTTCGGTGAGGTCCCGGCGAAGATTTGGTACTTGCAAAAAGTGGAAAAGTAATCCATAATAAGAATACACAGCGACAGCCGTATAGTGGCCGCCCTGTAATGTGTCATGTAAAGGAGAAAAGCATGAGCAACGCGAAGGAACTGTATGACCGCTGGCTGGCCCAGCCGGATTTGGACGATGCTATTAAAGCGGAGCTTGTCAGCGTGGCCGGGAATGACGAGGCCATCACCGATCGTTTTTATCGTGATCTGGAATTCGGTACCGGTGGTCTGCGCGGTGTCATTGGTGCAGGCACCAACCGCATGAATCTCTATACCATCCGCAAGGCAACGCAGGGTCTGGCGGACTATCTGAACGCAACCGATCTGCCCAAAAAGGTTGCCATCGCCCACGACAGCCGCCATAACGGTGAGCTGTTTGCCCGCGAGACGGCCCGTGTGCTGGCCGCCAACGGCATCACAGCCTATATGTACCCCCGCCTTGAGCCGACCCCGGCGCTTTCGTGGGCGGTGCGGTATCTCGGCTGCGGCGCGGGTGTCTGCGTGACAGCCAGCCATAACCCCGCCAAGTACAACGGCTACAAGGTCTACGGTGCGGACGGCTGCCAGATCACGCTGGAAGCTGCCGAAAAAATCCTTGCAGCGATTGAGAAGATCGACTGCTTTGACGGCGTCAGGCTGGTCGATTATGACAAGGCGCTGGCTGATGGCAGCATAGTCATGATTGATGACAAGTGTCTGGACGATTTTGTGCAGGCTGTCTATGACCAGCGTGTCGGTGACGGCGCGGGCATTGACGCGCTCAAGC
Organism: uncultured Oscillospiraceae bacterium; assembly: GCA_900540595.1. Taxonomy (GTDB): domain Bacteria; phylum Bacillota; class Clostridia; order Oscillospirales; family Ruminococcaceae; genus Gemmiger. Next base: position 18,907 of record UQGL01000027.1, on the reverse strand, counting down.
TCGTCTACACCCCGCTGAACGGCACCGGCCTTGAGTGTGTCAACAAGCTGCTCCAAAAGCTCGGCGTCACCCATGTGACTGTTGTGCCCGAGCAGGAAAAGCCCGATGGTGACTTCCCGACCTGCCCTTACCCGAATCCCGAGATCCGCGAGGCTATGCAGAAGGGCTTGGAGTTGTGCGACAAGGTCCACCCCGATCTGCTGCTGGGCACCGACCCGGACTGTGACCGCTGCGGCACCGCCGTGCCCGACGGCAAGGGCGGCTACCGGCTCATCACCGGTAACGAGATGGGTATTATCCTGCTCGACTACATCTGCCGTACCCGCCTTGCACAGGGTACGATGCCTGCTGACCCCGTGGCGGTAACGACGATCGTTTCCACCGATATGGCAACGCCGGTTGCAAAAAAGTACGGCGTCGAGCTGCGCCGCACTTTGACCGGCTTCAAATTCATCGGTGAGCAGATCGGCAAGCTGGAGGCCGAGGGCCGCGCTGACCGCTATATCTTCGGCTTTGAGGAGAGCTATGGCTACCTGTCCGGCGCGCATGTCCGCGACAAGGACGCCGTCAACGCAACTTTGCTCGTCTGCGAGGCAGCCGCCTGGTATGCCCAGCAGGGTAAAACGCTGCTGGATGCTATCGAGGCATTGTACAAGGAATTTGGCTACTTCCGCAACGCCCTGTGCAGCTTTGCCTTTGAGGGTGAATCCGGTATGCACACGATGCAGAACCTGATGAAGAACCTGCGCGCCAACACGCCGGCCGAGATCGCCGGCTACAAGGTGGATAGCGCAGTGGATTACGATACCGACGGCACCGGGCTGCCCCGCGCCAATGTGCTGGAATACCACCTTGCGGGCGGCCACAAGCTGATGGTCCGCCCCTCCGGCACCGAGCCGAAGATCAAAGTCTACCTGTCCGCTGTGGGCGAGAGCGAGGCCGCCGCTGATGCTGTGAATGCCGCACTGGCCGAGGCCGCAGCGGCTATGATGAAAGTGTGAAGAATATGGCAATAATCAAGTTGACTCCCAGCTGCAAGGATTATCTGTGGGGCGGCAGCCGCCTGCGCACGGATTTCGGAATCAAGAGCGACCTTGATCCGCTGGCGGAGGCGTGGGTGCTTTCCTGCCACCCGGACGGCCCGAGTTACCTGCCGGACGGTACCACGCTGGCGGAGTATCTTGCCGCCCACCCCGGCTGCCTTGGCACCGACTGCGACAAATTTGAGCAGTTCCCGATCCTGACGAAGTTCATTGATGCCAAGAACAATCTCTCCATTCAGGTGCATCCGTCCAACGATTACGCACTGAAAAATGAACACCAGTACGGCAAAACCGAGATGTGGTATGTGCTGGACTGTGAGCCGGGCGCATATCTTTACTACGGCTTCGACCACGAGATTTCCAAAGCGGAATTTGAGGAGCGCATTAAAAACAACACCCTGACGGAGGTGCTGAATGCTGTGCCGGTGCATAAGGGGGACTGCTTCTTTATCCCGTCCGGCACGCTGCACGCCATCTGCAAGGGCATCGTCATTGCCGAGGTGCAGCAGAATTCCAATGTGACCTACCGCGTCTACGACTACGGCCGTGTCGGTGCGGACGGCAAGCCCCGTGCATTGCATGTGGCAAAGGCACTGGATGTGACCCTGCGCACCCCGCCCGTCAAACATGACTTTGGCAGCCATCTGGCCCAGTGTGAGTATTTCACCGTGGATGCCAGGAAGGGCGCCTTTGCGGATGCGGTAGACGAAAAGAGCTTTGTCTCGCTGCTCATCACCGAAGGGGAGGGGACACTTACCTGCGGCGGTGAGATGGTTTCCGTCAAGAAAGGCGACAGCTACTTCCTGCCCGCCAACAGTGGCAGCTACACCGTGCAGGGTAATTGCCAGACCCTTGTGACCCGTGTCTGACGCAGCGCTAATGCTATCCGGCGCTGTTGAGTTGTAAACATACACTAAAATAAAGAAAAAGTCCGTTTTGGTTTTCAGGCCAAAACGGACTTTTTTATAAGGTGAAGGACATCAGAGAAGCCATTTCTGAAGGCGTGCGACATTGGCAAACTATGGCTGTCTATGTCGGTTTACCCCGGCTGCTTACCGATGTAGCCGGGTCCGATGCCGTTGCACTGGATTACAATCTAAGTGAAAACAGACGATTGATTGGTATCATCATGGCTCATAACCTAACATACACCAGATACGGTGATTACTATATTATGAAAATTGCTATAAGGTGCTGATTTGTGAATAATTATCCCTGTTCTGAAATTTTTGTGTTCGCATCTTCGCACGATTTCTTTATAATAGTAGGTAATACAATATAAAGGAGTCCCTTGATGATGCGAGCAATAAGCCTTAAAACTAACCATCTGACAGCGCCTGTCGGTATTGACGCCGGGCCGCTGTTCTTGTCTTGGCAGTGCGTTGACGGCGTGCGCCAGACTGCCTATGAAATTGAACTGACCGCGAACGGCGAGACTGTTTGGCACAGCGGCAAGGTGCAGAGCGCCGCCGTGCACGCCGATGCCCCGACTGTGGGCGGTTCCCGCGTGCGTGGGTGCTGGCACGTTCGCCTGTGGGACGAAAACGACACCCCCGGCGCGTGGAGTGAGGCGCACTTTGAAACGGGCTTGGCGCAAAGCGACTGGCAGGGTGAATGGGTAGACCCCGAAACGGAAAAAATCGACATCCCCGGGGATGATGCCATCAACGCCTTTGCCCGCCCCAACTGGGAGCGCAAGCAGGCGGAAAAAGAAGCCGCAGACAAGGGCGCAGCCGAGCCGTACAAGCCCCACTGCCCGGCATCCTACCTGCGCAAGGTTTTCACCGCGCCCAAGAGCGATGCACGGTTGTACATCACGGCCAAGGGACTGTATGTGGCATGGCTGAACGGCGTGCGCGTTGGTGATATGGTGCTGGCTCCCGGCAGCTTTACCGGGAACAAGCATCTTGGTGCGCAGACCTACGATGTGACCGCGCTGCTGCACGAGGGCGAGAACGAGCTTTTGATTGCTCTCGGTGATGGCTGGCACCGCAGCACGGGCGGCGTGGACGGTGACCGCGACTTGTTCGGTGATACGCTGGGTGTGCTGTTTCAACTGGAGGTGGACGGCAAACCGGTCTGCGTTTCCGATGACACGATGCAGGCAACGCAGTGCGGGCCTATCCGCCAGAACGATATGCAGCAGGGCGAGGTCTACGATGCACGCCTCGAAACGCTGACCGGCTGGCACGGTGTGCGCACCTACCGCGATGATCTGCTCATCACCGGTATGAATACCGTGCCGATTCTGGAACAAGAAGCATTCCCCGGCAAGCTGCTGCAAACGCCCAACGGGGAGACTGTGCTGGACTTTGGGCAAAATATCGCCGGTTATGTGGAGATGGCGCTGACCGCCCACACCGGACAGAAGGTCAAGCTGACCTGCGGCGAAGCGCTGGACGAAAACGGAAACTTTACCCAAGAAAACTTTCAGGACCGCAACCGCCACAAGGAGGGCGGCACCGCCCAGATGCTGGAGCTTGTTTGTAAAGAGGGGAAAAACCACTGTAAGCCCCACTTTACGATCATGGGCTTCCGCTATGCCAAGGTCGAAACAGATGCCGATTTGACCGATGCCGTGTTTACTGCCCACGCCGTCTACTCCGACATGGCGGTGACAGGTACATTTACCTGCGGAAATGATGCTGTCAATCAGCTTGTCAAGAACAGCATCTGGAGCCAGAAGGGCAACTTCTGCGACATTCCCACCGACTGCCCGACCCGCGAACGCGCAGGCTGGACCGGTGATATGGGCGTGTTTATTGAAACCGGCCTGACCCTGATGGACTGCTACTCCGTGGCGGAAAAATGGCTGGCGGAATGCCGCCTGAACCAGTACCCCGATGGGCGTATGGCGAATATTGCCCCGCCGAACGCCCGCCCCGGCTATATGACCCCGATGCTGTGTATGTCGGCAGGGTGGGGCGATGCGGCGATTCTGGTGCCGTATGCCATGTACAAGCGCACGGGTGACCGCAAAATTCTGGCGGACAACTACGCGATGATGCAGCGTTGGTACGGCTTTTTGCTGGGACGTGCGCAGCAGACGACCGATGAGCAGCAGGGCGGCGATTACGCCAAGTACACCGTGCTGAACGGCATGGACTACGGCGAATGGTGCGAGCCGGGCATCACCCCCATGCAGGCAATGATGAACCCGCGCAAGAGCGTGGGTACGGCGTATCTGGCATACTCCGGGCGCTTGCTGGCGGAAGTAGCTGATGCACTGGGCAAGACGGATGATGCCGCCAACTACCGCGGCACCGCCGCCAACGCTGTAAAAGCCTACCGCGCGGCGTTTACCGAGAATGGTGTGATCCACTCTGACCGCCAGTGCGAGTATGTCCGCGCCATTGCCTTTGCCCTGCTGGGTGAGGACGAAAGCAAGGCCGCCGCCGCAACGCTGAACCAAATGGTCATCGAGAACGGCTACCACCTGAACACAGGCTTTTTGTCCACGCCGTTTTTGTGCGATGTGCTGGCAAAATACGGCTATGCGGACACTGCCTACAAGCTGCTTTTGCAGCCAGATGCCCCCGGCTGGCTGTATGAGGTCGGCAAGGGCGCCACGACTGTTTGGGAAACATGGACTGGCATTGACGAAAACGGCAAGCCGCACGAATCCCTGAACCATTACAGCTACGGTGCCATCTGCGGCTGGTTGTTCGGCGGTGTGTGCGGCATCTATTACGCGGGCGGCACACTGACGATAGCCCCGACACCCGATAAATCGCTGGGCTGGGCGAAAGCTGCCTACGATTCCCCGGCCGGGCGCATCGTAAGCGGCTGGCGGTATGACGGCGACGCGGTGACCTATGAGTTTGAGATCCCCGCCAACCTGACCGCCGATGTCACCCTGCCCGATGGGCGTAAGCTGACCCTTGCCCCCGGAAAGCACACAGTATAAGAAGAAAGCGCCTGCCCTGCCGTAAAACTTACGGCAGGGCAGGCGCTGTTTTTGATAGACTGGAAGTTGTCAGATACTTTTATAAAACTCCCGCAATAAGGATGCTAATTTTTCTGGGGACTCCAAATTTACTTCATGACCTGTTTCCGGAATTTCCTTGAATTGGGAACACTTCAGAATATCTGTAAGTTCGATTGACGCTTTTTTGTTAGCTTTGTCTTTTTCTCCACAAACGACCAATGCAGGGCAGGAGATTTGGTTCAACGAATCGCTAAAATCAAGTTCTGCCATGGTACTACACAAACTTATAAAATCGAGTTTTCCAAATCCAGTTTGTTGAAACATTGACTGCGGCATAAAATGAAACAGCGCATTTTGCAGCTTTAATAATCTCGCAGGCATCTTATACTGCGCTGCAATCAAAACCAGTGCCTTTACTTTTTGGGGATAGTCTATCGCATAGTTTAGTGCCAATACACTGCCCAAAGAGAGACCACATAATATGATATCTTCATTTTCCGCGTTACACATTTCTGAAAAAGCAGAGTAGAGAGCGGAATATGTTGCTACTTTTCCTTTGACCATTTCTGCTAAATCCAAGCATGCGCTATTTTCCGACACTTCTGTTGCGCTTGTCACCTTGTTCCAACTGTCGGCATTTTGCCCCAATCCATGCAAATATAAGTATTTCATACGTTTCCTTCACAAATTCCAATTTTCTGCCCTAAGTATATCATACAAAAACCCAAATTTCAACGCAGGAAAAGCAAATCCCCTGTCCTTTCGGGCAGGGGATTGCGGTTTAGCTATGCTGTTTGAGATATTCGGCGCTGACCTGCAAACTCTTTATGGGGGAGTTATCCACCCAGTTGCGGTGGCTTTCCAAAATCACGGCATCTACGCCGACAGAAAGCGCCTGTGCCATCAGGCTGTCGAGATCCATATTGCCGGTACCCAGCTCCATGCTGTCGGTTTTCAAAATCGGCGTTACGGCGCTGCCGGTAAGGCGGGTGCCGCGGTCATTGATGTGCCACAGCTTCATGCGGGTTCCCAGACGCTGCATCCAAGCAAGGGCATTCGCGCCGCCCTCGGTAAACCAGTAGCTGTCAAACTCAAAATTGACGTACTGCGGGTCGGTTTCCTCCAGCAAAATGTCGTAGGCACGCTTTTCGGCGTTCACATGGCGCAGCTCGCAGTTGTGGTTGTGGTAGAGCAGCTCCACGCCCTCGGCCTTCAGCGCCGCGCCCGCCTTGTTCAGCCGTGCGGCAAGGTCGTGCATCGTGGCTTCATCGCCGTAGTCAAAGCGATACATACCCGTGATGACAACATACTTCGTGCCAAAGCTCTTGGCTTCGTCGGCCACGGCCTTGGCGTCGCGCTCCAGACTGCCTAAATCCGTGTGCAGGCTGACGACCTGCAGATCGGCGTCTTTGACCAGCTTGTGCCAGTCAAGATTGCCGCCCTTGCCTACAGGCATACCGGCCGCTTTGGTCAGCAGCCGCACCATAAAGCCGATGGGATGGATCATAAACCCGCACAGCTCAATGCCATCGTAGCCTGCGGCTTTCATGGCGGCCAGCGTCTGGCGCGCCTCGTTTTCGTTGCTTAAAACGGTTCCCAGCATAAACTGCTGGACTGCTTTTGTGGGCATGGTTCAGCCCTCCATCTTGATGATTTTTCCCGTTGTGATGCCGTTTTCGTTGAAGCTGTCCACACAGACATAATAGTCCTGCCCTGCCATCAGGGTGGAAAGCGTGACCTCATCGGCATCATAGACAAGCCAGCTCTGGTACAGTTTATCCGGTGCAATGCCGTAGCGCACATTGCAGCCCTGCGCGTTTTCAAGGTGCTGCCAGCTGATTTTTCCGTCCAGCGCATCCACGCGCACGGCTTTGGTGTCGGCTTGGGCAGGGCGGTCGCCCTCACCGTTGCCGAACACCCGCAGCCCGCTGACGCGCAAGGTCTGCCCGTAGGGGAGTGCGCCGCCCGTCACGCGGACATACCGCGCACGGATGCCGTCCGCGTATTCATAATAGCCGTTGGAGCATTCGCGGGCAACATCCTCGCGCAGGGTCCACACCTTGCCGTCCAAGCTGGTTTCCACGGTATAATGCGAAATCTGCGGGCGGGTTTCGATGTGGCGGGTCTTGCGGTCATCGCCGTAGCTGTCAGCAGGGAAGTCCACCGCCAGCGCCTCGTCCGCCAGATTGACCTGTACCGCCCGCACATCGCAGTCCCTGCCCAAATCCACACAGAGCCACTCGCCGGGCTGGTCACTGCCCGCGCTCCACCAGCGGCGGCAGTCCTCATCCACGGCGTAGGCCGTGTCACTGCCCTCGGCGGTGGAGGATGCCGTCACGGCCTTGCGGTAGCTGAGCAGCATCCACTTGGGCTGCTGGCTGGCGGTGTCAAACGGACCGGCGGGGATTTCGTGCGGGTAGTCGGCAAAATTCTGGTTGCAGTACAGCACGCCATCCGCGTCAAACCCGGCAGGGAACAGCCCCACGCGGCGCTCAAAGTCGTGGTTGACCGAAATGCGCATCGTGGATGCGTGCCAGTAGTTGCCGTATTTGTCGGCAATCGTGCTGCCGTGGCCGGCACCCGTCATAAACCCACCCGGCTTGGAGGAAAACGGATTGGATGCCTGCAGCGTGAACGGTCCCAGCGGGGACTTGGAGGTGTACACACCATCTGCGTAGGTGTTGTACTGGGTGCCGGGGCAGGCGTATTGCAGATAATACGTACCGTTGTGCTTTGTCATAAACGCACCCTCGATATAGGGCTTGTCGACAGCGTTAAACATGGCGGTCAGAACCTCGGCGTTCAGCCCCGGCACCTGCGCCATCTGGGGCGGCAGCTCCAGCTTGCCGGTTGCTTCGTTATAGAACGGCTTCATGGATTTGTACAGCACACTGCTCTCTTTATCCACAATGCCGTTGTTGCCGGGGCGCTCATAGCCCAGTTCGTTTTCACGACCGAAGATCAGTTCTTTCTTTTCTCCGATGGGCGTCATGGCTTCGGGGTCAAGCTCCACGCCCCAGATGGGCGACATATTGGAGCAGCCCCAGTAAAAAAACACGCGCCCATCATCGTCACAGAACATATCCGGATCCCAGAAGTCGAACGGCGCGCTGACCTCGGTAAACGGCTCGGTCAGCGGGTCAGCCGTGCGCAGGATCGGGCAGTTACGCCCCTTGCGGCTGGCAGAAAAATAGAGATACTCGCCGACCTGACGCACATCGGGTGCGTAGTCGTAAATCAGCAAATCAGGGTCGGCGTGGAAATCCCAGTGCAGCAGATCGTCCGAATACCAGAACCCCGCCGACATCGAAACGAACAGGTAGTATTTACCCTTGAAGTACACCAGTGTCGGGTCAGCACCCTCGCGGAAACCCGCAATGCGCTCACCCTCCTTCATATGCTGGTAGCGGTAGCCCAGATCCAAAGGGTTGCAGTAGGTTTTCATCGTATTATACCTCCTTTTTGATACCCTGCAAAACACGGTTCAGCTGGCGTATGCTCTCGGCGTCCGCGCCTGCCTGCTTGAGCATTCCCTCCACGGTCATGCGCTGCATGGCGCGCTCCATCATGGCAACCAGCGCCGGATTATCTTTTACGGCGGCAGCTACATCACCGCGGGCAGCAGCCGCCTTGTCGGTAATGGCTTTCAAAACAGGTCCTACCTTGGCGTCCGCCATGGCTGCGGCCATATTGTCCTTGACGCTCCAGCAGGTTTCGTCCGGCTCGCCGTCAAACCAGTTGTTCACGACCTGACGGTTGGACATCGCGTAAGCGGGGTTCGGCTCGGCAACCTTGTTGACCAGAATCACGCTGGAATACGCCCCCGCGCGGGCCTCAATGCTGTGCTTGCCGGTGATGGGCACATTGAAAACAAACACTTTGTCGCCTTTTTTCGTTTCGACAAGGTGCCCGTCCTTGTACAGCGAAACCTCCGGCAGGTTGGAGTATACTCTGACCTCGGTCACATCCTCGGTGCGGTCCACATAGCGGCTGCCGCAGGTATGTACAAAGGGCTGCTTGCTCCAGTAGGCTTTGTACAGGTAGAAGGCGTCCTTCTTGATCTGGCGGTCAAAGGTGACAAGCCCCTTCTGGTTCTCGCCGTTTTTGCCGCCCTCGTCGCGGCCATCGGCGGCAAAGTCGAACATATTCCAGACATGGGTCGCCCATAGCCACGGGCGGTCAGCAATCATTTTTGCCATATGCTCGTGGTAGACGCACTGGTAGGTTTCGGTATAGTCGCCCTTTTCGGGGTGGGCGCTCTGGTAGGCGGGGTTGGCGTCTGCGCCGTACTCCGAAAAACCGATGCAGCGGTCGGGGTATTTGGCGTGGTAGGTGTCAAAAAAGTCGTCGTTCTGGTCCAGTTCGCCCAAGTACCAGCCAAAATACAGGTTGTAGCTGTTCACATCGGGAATTTCCAGAATCGGGCTGGTAATCTCCAGCATAAAGACATTCGCCATCGTGGTCGGGCGGGTCGGGTCGAGTTTGTGTGCCAAATCGTTGAGGGCGCGGTGGTTTTCCAGCAGCTCCTCATTGACAGCAGACGCGGCGGTAATTTCGTTGGAAAGCCCCCAAACGGCAATGCAGGGGTGGTTGTAGTTCTGCACGATGAGTTCTTCCATCTGGGTCAGCGTGTTGGCGCGGCCATTGTGCATGTGCATCGTGATGTAGGGAATTTCCGCCCAGATGACAAGACCCTTTTCATCGCACAGGTCGTAGAACGCCTGCGCGTGCTGGTAGTGGGCAAGGCGGATGGTGTTGGCGCCCATTTCAAGGATCAGCGCCATATCCTCCTCCATCATCTCTTTGGTGATGGCCACACCCGCACCCTTGCGATCCTGATGGCGGGAGACGCCGCGCAGGGGATAGGGGCGCCCGTTCAAAATAAAGCCCTTCTGCGGGTCGATTTCAAACTTGCGGCAGCCGAAGCGGGCAGTCTCGGTCTCGCCGTTGTCCAGCCGTGCGGTAACGGTGTAGAGATATGGGTCGTCCACGCCGTCCCACAGGCGGGCATGCTCCAGCGTGAACACGGCTCTGGCGGTGCCGTCCTTGACGGCAACGCTCGTCTGCTGGCCATCCAGCGTGAAGTTGACGCTCTGTGCGCCGACAGCGAACGCCTCAACAGTCACCTCGCAGCGGCGCTCGGTAAGATCCGTTACAACAGGCGTGACCCTGACAGGCACCGCGCCGTTTTCAGCAAGGGCAAAGTGTGCAGCGGGCACAACATGCAGCGTTACATCGCGGTAAATGCCGCCGTAGAAGGTGAAGTCGGCCTTCTGCGGGTAGACGGTATCATTGTCGCTGTTGTCAACGGAAACCATCAACTCATTTGCGCCATCGTGCAGGGCATCGGTGATGTCCACACGGAAGGTGGAGTAGCCGCCCTTGTGTTCGGCCACTTGCTCACCGTTCAGACTGACAACCGCAGTCATAGCCACGCCGTCAAACTGCAAAACCGCGCGGCCGCCGTCGGACAGCTCCGGCTTTTCCAGCGTGCGGGTATAGGTGCAGGTGCCGCGGTAGTAGTCGTTGCCGCCGTCCTGACCGTCTACAGCGTTCCAGGTGTGGGGCAGGGTGACCGGCTCGTCATGACCTTCCTTGGTAAAAGTCCAACCGGTGTTCAACAGAATTGCTTTGCTCATAGAATGACTCCTTATGTGTGGTTTTAACTTCAAAGAGCCGAAAGGGCTGCAAACCCTTTCGGCTTTGGATAATGGGCTTACTGAAGCTGTTCTTTATAGAACTCAGACTGCGCGGCAGCCTTTTTCTCGGCAATGCGTTTTTGGACGTTGACCATTTCTTCCTTGGTCAGCGGGCAGCTGCGCATGGCAATCAAGGTGATGACCCAGCCGATGATAGGCAGACCGAACTTGAGCACCATGGTCATCCAGAAGATGGCCGGGGTGGAAGGATCCGTGGGCTGGGGCATCGTGGTGGTGTAGCCCAGCAGCGCAACAGCGCCGGTAGCAATCACAGCAGCAAAAGAGGTGATGAGCTTATCGACCAGGCTGTAGGTGCCGGAGACAACGGCGGGAATATAACGCCCGCTGCGGTCCAGCTCAAAGTCAATGGCATCCGCCATGTACGAGGTGTTAGAGGTGGTGATGCACATGTTGGAGCCGTTCTGCAGAAGGCTCAGCAGCACATAGATGATCATGGCCGGGCTGCCCATGACGCCGATCTGCTTGGGGTCAATGACAATGAAGAACACGACCAGAACAGCGGTGATGACCATGCTGATGCAGGTAAAGTTGACAATGCCCTTTTTGCTGCCGTGCTTGCCGACATACTTGGCACCGAACGCGGCAAAGAAGATGGACGGGATCATGCTGATAACAGACAGAATCGTGGCAAGACCCATGTTGCCGATGATAATGCCGCTGAGAAGTGTGCCGATGATGGCCTGGCTGCCGACCTGCTGTGCCAGCTTGTCAGAAGCGTTGGAGGCAATGAAGCACTGCAGGGGTCTGTTGTGCTTGAGAACCTCGACAATATCGGACATTTTCAGCGGTTCGGACTTTTTGGTGCCGACAAAGGTTTCCGGCTTATCGTAGGCAGAAACGCCCAGGCAGACCAAAACGGTGCCGATACCCGCGGCAAGCAGCGTCATATTGCAGGCAGCGGACAGGAATGCCTGGTTGTAGGTGCCGCCGCATTTGGGCAGCAGCACGACATTGAAAACCATAGACATGATCATCGGCACCAGATAGTTGAAGGCGGTCGTCCAGACGCCGATGGTCGGGCGCTGGCGCGGATCATTCGTCATGATGGCGGGGATGGTCTGCGCAGTCATGTTGGTGATGGTGTAGCCGATGATGTAGACAATGTACAGCAGGGTGAATACCGGCAGCCCCAGCCCCTTGGACGAGAAGCCGGTGAACATTCCGTACAGGGCGAGCGCCTCAATCAGATAGCCCGCAACCAGCAAAATGCGTAGCTTGCCGAACTTGGTGTTGACACGGTCATACACAAAGGCGAGCAGGGGATCGGTGATGCCGTCCAGAATACGGGAGCAGGTCAGGATAATGCCGACGGCAGCGGTCGTGATGCCGTAGCCGATGCTGGCGGAATAACTCGCCATGCCGATGAGGGAATAGACGCTCATACCGACAAGGCCGTTGCAGGCATAGCAGATGATTTGCCAAAGCTTAGCGCGGCGATATTGTACGCCGTCAACTTCTGAAGCTGTGGGTTTCTTTTTGAACATTTTGTTTTCCTCCTAGAATAATTCCGCAGTAGCTTTTCTCACTGACACCACTATACCAAAAGCAAAACGGCAGCAGGGGATAAAAATCAGCAGATGAGGAACAAAAATTCATGCATTATTTCAAATAACACGAAATACTGTCCTGCTTTACTAAATAATGCCCTCGTGGCTTGCGCTTGTTATGTTATGATACAAGTACAGAAGTTTCTTGATTTGCTTTAGACAATACAGGTAAGGAGAAAATCATGCAGAAATTTGAAAAAGGCTTCTTTGTCGGCGCGGCCACTGCCGCCCATCAGGTCGAGGGCAACAACATCCATTCCGACTACTGGGCGCAGGAGCAACTGCCCCACACCAGCTTTACCGAGCCGAGCGGCATTGCCTGCGACCATTATAACAGGTATGAAGAGGACATCAAGCTGTTGGCAGACGCCGGGCTGAACGCCTATCGCTTTTCCATTGAGTGGGCGCGCATCGAGCCGGAGGAGGGCCAGTTTGATCCTGCTGAAATCGAGCATTACCGTAAGGTCATTGCCTGTTGCAAGGCGCACGGTGTGGAACCCGTTGTTACGCTGCTGCACTTCACCAGCCCCAAATGGCTGATTGCCAAGGGCGGCTGGGAGGCTGAAAGCACGGTCGAATACTTCAAGCGCTATGTCAGCTATGTGATGGAGCAGCTGGGCAGTGAGCTGCACTACGTCTGCACCATCAATGAGGCGAATATGGGTCTGCAGCTGGCGGCAATCTCCAAGCGGTTCCGCCTGATGGCAGAGCAGGCCGCCAAGGCTGCCGCCAACGCGGGCAAATCCGCCGAGGGCAGCGTGCAGGTCGGCATGAACTTCCAGAAGATGATGGAGAACATGAAATACGCTGCCGCTGAAAACGCCGCCGTGTTCGGTACGCCGCAGCCGAAAATTTTCGTCAGCGAGCGCACACCGGAGGGTGATCTGCTGGTTTTGCGCGCCCATGCCGCCGCGCGGGAGGCCATCAAGGCGATCTGCCCCGAGGTCAAGGTCGGTCTGACCCTCTCGCTGCATGACCTGCAGGCCCAGCCGGGCGGTGAAAGCTTTGCCGCCGCCGCATGGGAGGAAGAGTTCACCCACTATCTTCCTTATATTAAAGAGGATGACTTCCTCGGCGTGCAGAACTACACCCGCACGCTGTACGGTGCGCAGGGGCAGCTGCCCGCCCCGCAGGGGGCCGAGCTGACCCAGATGGACTACGAGTTTTATCCGCAGGCACTGGAAAATGTCATCCGCAAGGTGGCGCAGGATTTCCACGGTGATCTGATCGTGACCGAAAACGGCATTGCTACCGCCGATGATACCCGCCGCGTGGCGTTTATCGAGGCCGCATTGACTGGTGTGCAAAACTGCATCGCCGACGGCATCCCCGTCAAGGGCTACTTCCACTGGAGCTTGATGGATAACTTTGAGTGGCAGAAGGGCTATGCCATGAACTTTGGCCTGATTGCTGTGAACCGCGAAACGATGGAACGCACCCCGAAGCCCAGCCTTGCGGTACTGGGCGGATACGCCAACGCATAAAAATAGCAGTGGCTGTCTGCACGGCAGCCACTTTTTTGTGGTATACTGGTATAAAAAGAGGGTGATGCGATGGATGTTTTTCAAAATATGGAGCTGTTTTCTGAACTGATCCAGTGCGGCGGCAACATTTATACATGGTGCTATAATGCCGATGGCAGCCTGCTGCAGAGCAACTGCCCGGAGGCGGGGTTCCTCTCCGGCGCATTTGACTTATTCGGCTGTAAGAAAAAAATGCTGGACTACGGCAGCCGGCACACAACGCCGGTTACGCTCGGCACGGCCATTGGCATGACATGGGCGGCGGCCTTTGAAAAGGATGGCAGTGCGCTGAAACGCGCCTGGGTCATCGGGCCGGTGTTTTATCAGGATGTTTCGCTGCGCGGGATCGAGCAGGGGCTGCAATACTATAACCGTCTGGAAACGAGCGTGGCATGGACCATGCAGCTGTACGAGGCGTTGAAAACCGTCCCCGTGCTGCAATGCACGGTTTTGCACCGCTACGCCCTGATGATGCACTATTGTCTGACCGGCAACCACCTTACGATCGGCGACATTAACAGCGAGTCTTTGGCACAGGTACGCAATACAGTGCAGCAGCCTGCCCATGACCGCCACAAGGTCTGGATGGCAGAGCAGGGACTTCTGCAGATGGTGCGCACCGGCGACTTGAACTATAAGCAGGCACTTTCCGCCAGCATGGGAATCAGTGCGGGTGTGCCGGTGCGCAGCGATGATGCCCTGCGTCAGAGCAAAACAAGCATTATTGTGTTTACCTCGCTGGTATGCCGTGCCGCCATCGAGGGCGGGCTTTCGCCGGAGGAAGCCTACGCGCTGGGGGACAGCTATATCCAATCCGCTGAAAATGCAAAAACATTGGATGATCTTGAACCGCTCGGCCTTATGATGTATGACGACTTTGTCCGGCGCGTGCATAAATGCCGCACCAACCCGCATCTCAGCCAGCAGGTGCAAAAGTGCGTGGACTATATTGAGATGAATCTCGATAAAAAAATACGCGCTGCAGATATTGCAGCGCTGGTGGGCTATACGGAATATTATATGACCCACAAATTCAAGGAGGAAACGGGCTTGAGCGTGACAGATTACATAAAATTTGCCAAGATTGAGCGCGCCAAAGTTTTGCTGAAAAGCACCAACCAGACCGTGCAGGACATTGCCGCTGCACTTTCTTTTAGCACACGCAACTATTTCAGCCGGATTTTTCAGGAAGTCACAGGCCAAACCCCGATGGAGTACCGCGAAAAGTAAATGCTTATCCAAAAAACCTCTGCCAGGCAAACATCAAGTCTGGCAGAGATTTTTTTGTTTTATTCTTGTGTCAGCGCCCGGACCGTTCTGACCACGCGGGAGGCATTGATTTTTACCTGCTCCAGCGTTACTGCGCCGCTGTCGATATCCTGCAGCAGATTGTCATAATCACCCTCGTTGCCGGGCATAAACAAATCACCGCCTGCCGCAGCCACATACTGTGCCTGCGAGTCGCGGTTGGCAGAGCGTGCGTCTCCGGTCATCGGCGTGACCCAGTCGGTCATGACGATGACCTCATAGCCGAACTCGGCACGGAGAATGTCCATGATCAGACCGCGATTTTCCGCCGTGTGGGTGCCGTTGAGCAGATTGTAGGACGTCATAACGGCCTTGGGCTGGGACTACCGCACGCAGATGCCGAAGCCCTTTAAGTAGAATTCACGCATGGCACGCTCGGAAACGATGCTGTTGTTGCGGGTGCGGTTGTACTCTTTATTGTTGGCGGCATGATGCTTGATGGTTGTGCCGCAGCCCTTGTGTGCCTGTACACCGCGCGTCATGGCCGCTGCCATCTTGCCGGACACCAGCGGATCCTCGGAGTAATACTCAAAATTGCGCCCGCAACGGATCGAATGGTGGATGTTCAGCGCTGGGGCAAGCCACAGATGCACGCCGAAGCGCTCCATCTCCTCGCCGACAATGTCGCCGCACTGCTTCACAAATGCAGGGTCAAAGCTCTGCGCCAGCGCAGTGCCGATGGGGATGGCCGTGCAGTATTGGGTCTTGATTTCGCAGCCGGCCTTCGGCTTGCCGCTGCCGCCCATCAGGCTCATCACAAGCTTCATCGGGCCGGACAGCATTTCCGTAATCGAATCCGGCATCGAGGAATCGTACATCTGGTAAAAACTGACCATGACCTTGAGCGGCGCGCTGTCCGTGAAAACGCCACTCTCCATGGCCGAAGAGGATGCAGCAGAGGCACCGCAGCCGCCCAGCATGGCGGCGCACAGGGCAATGGGCAGGATGCGATAGCAAAAACAGTTGGATTTTTTCATCTGGAAATACCTCCGGGAAACAAAAGACAAAATGCGAACGCCGACGGGAGTGGTCATCAGCGTTTGCCATTGTATGGCGACCACACTCAGCTTGTAAAAATCACACTGCTTGCGCGGGATAAAGAGCTGGCACTCATCGTCAGCAACACCGTGCGCCCGGATGCCAAACCCGGCACAGGTCTGGGCTTGCAGAACTGCGCCCAGATGCTCCGCTTACACGGCGGCCGGTTTGAACACAGCCTGTCCGAGGGGGCGTTTACAGCGGCGGCATATTTCCCGATGGAGTGAGTACTGCCTGCAATTTCAAAATGCCCTTATTATACAAAGCTTTCTATTTTGTATCCAAGCGCAAAACAATATATCCTATACCATTGCAAAACAGACGAAAGAGCAGTATAATAAAATTGAAGAAGGCCGCAGAGATGCGGCTTTTCCAAAGCCCATAAGTTAGCCATATCTAACTTATGGGCGAAAATACAAGTCCCAATGACCGCTTCCTACGAAAGACCGAAGGTATTGGAGGAAAAAGCATGGATCGGAAACAAGCTATTGGCAGCGCGTATCATCTGACAGGCGGGAACAATTTTTATGACGGCATGATTACCTGCTCTACCCTGAGCGGGAAATCAGTGTGCCGCCTGGTGTGGGATATGAACAAGGCAGAAAACGATGCCTATCTGGAAAAGGCGCTGTCCGGCATCCGGGAACATTTCTCCGGCAATCTGCTGGAAGTGCCGGTGGGAACTGGCATTCTGACCATGCCGCTTTACAAGACGCTGCCCGAAGCGGAAATTACCTGCCTCGATTACTCGGCGGATATGATGGGGCGGGCACAGGAAAAGGCAAACCGACTGAATCTGAACAACGTAACCTTTCAGCAGGGCGATGTGGGTGCGCTGCCCTTTACGGACGTTGCATTTGACATTGTTTTGTCGCTGAACGGCTTTCACGCATTCCCGGACAAGGAGGCTGCTTATCGGGAAGTGTTTCGGGTCTTAAAACCCGGAGGCATCTTTTGCGGCTGCTTCTATGTAAAGGGCGAGCAGAAACGGACGGGCTGGTTCGTCCGGCACGTTTATGAAAAGACGGGGTTCTTCACGCCGCCCTACGAAACGACCGTCAGTTTGAAGAAACGATTGGAAAAACGGTACGCAGCCGTAACACTTGGAACAGTGAAGAGCATGGCATGGTTCGTCTGCCGGAAAGCAGAATGAGGAGAACAGGGATGGTTTTACAAACGATTTGGGAAGGCTTTGGGCTGGGGGTTCTGCTGGTTCTTGTTTGCGCCGTGGGCATCCGCAAGGGGGCGGTTGGGATGGTGCATCTTTATAGCCCGGCGGTGCAGCAGCGGTGCGTGAAGCTGGGACTTACAACACACGAGAAAATCAAGCGCAATTCTCTACTTTTCAAAGCCGTTTGCCTTCCCGGCTATATTGGCTATGTGCTGGTTTGCGTCTATGGGATAAACGGTGCGCACGACTTTGCGGCGAGCTTCTGGCAGCTGCTTGTCATCTTGTCCGTTATGAATCTCATTGACCGCTTTTTGATCGATGGCTACTGGGTGGGGCACACGAACGCATGGACGATTCCCGGAACAGAGGATCTGAAGCCCTACATTACTGCAAAAGACAAGCAGAAAAAATGGCTTTTTGGCACGGTAGGCATGGCGGTCATAGCGGCGGTGCTGGCCGCAATTATGATGGTTTTTATTCACTAGGGAGGAACCCATGAAATACAAAATTGAGAAAAACACCGTGCAGGAGACGTTGATCCTCCCGCTGTATTCCCGAAAGCTGTGTTCGGAACTGTACCCGAACCTTTACAGGGATGAAACAGCGGTGCGGCTGATCGACCAGATCGACTACGACTTTTCAGAAGCAGAGAAAAATTCCCGCAGTCTGATGCAGCGTTTCGGTGCGCTGGAGGTCGCCATGCGGCAGTGCGACCTTGCTTGGGAGGTGCGGGAGTATCTGAAAACGCACCCTAAGGCGGCAGTGGTCAATCTGGGCTGCGGGCTGGATAACACCGGCAGAGCCTGCGACAACGGCAGCTGCAAAATTTATAACCTAGACTTCCCCGATGTTATCGCCTTGCGGCAGCAGCTGCTGCCTGCCGGGGAGCGGGAGGAAAATATCCCCTGCAATCTGAACGATGCGGCATGGTTTGACAGAATCGATGCCACCGGCGGGGCGGTGTTCTTTGCCTCTGGGGTGTTCTATTACTTTTTGACCGAGCAAGTTAAGGGATTGGTGCAAAAAATGGCGGATGCCTTCCCCGGCGGCGTGCTGGTGTTTGACGCAGCAAACCGGACGGCGGTGAAAATGATCGCCAAAACGTGGCTCAGGACGGCGAAAATCAAGGATGTGGGCGCGTATTTCGCGGTTTCCGATGCGGAAAGGAAACTTTCTCCATGGGACAGCCGTTTGCAAGTATCTAGCAAGGGCTATATGCTGGGCTACAACGATTTGAAAGACCCGTCCGTCAGCGGATTTTTTCGTTTTCTTGCAAAGGTCGGGGATAACGGGATGAAAATGCAGATCGTGAAGATCAGATTTGGAGGCAATCAATGAAAATTCTGGTATACGGTGCAGGCGTTCTGGGGTGTAATCTGGCAAGAAATCTGCTGCGTGCCGGAAAGGACGTCACCTTGCTTGCGCGGGGAAACTGGGCTGCGGAGATCAAGCAGAACGGCCTGCGGATCAAGGATAAGTTTTCGCCCCGCGTATCAATCAGCCGCATTCCGGTGGTGACTGAACTTGCACCGGATGCAATGTACGATGTGATCTTTGTGGTCCTGCGCTATACGCAGCTGGATTCCGTTCTGGACACGCTGCGGGCGAACCGGACGAAGAACATCGTTT
>UQGL01000026.1 GCA_900540595.1 uncultured Oscillospiraceae bacterium | reverse complement strand
TCTGCCGCACCTCGCTCGCCGTATCGGCACTTAGAATTATGCGGTATTGCCCTAACGGTACTTGCTGAATGAAAGCCGCGTCTGATGTCTGCTTGCAGGCGTTGGATGCGGCTTTTCTTATGAGAAGGGAAAACCATATGCAAAATACAGAACTTTTGCTGAAAAAATTGACCTTGGAAGAAAAATGCGCGCTGCTTTCCGGTGCGGAAACCTTCAAAACGCGGGGTATGCCCGAACACGGCATCCCGCAGATCTGGCTGTCGGACGGCCCCCACGGCTTGCGCAAGCAGGCGGGGGAGAGCGACCACTTGGGGCTGAACCCCAGTGTTCCCGCCACCTGCTTCCCCACAGCATCCGCCATCGCTAACAGCTGGGATGCCGCGCTGGGCGAGGAAATCGGCGCAGCCTTGGGCGAGGAAGCCGCTGCGCAGGAAGTGTCGGTGGTGTTGGGACCGGGGCTTAACATGAAGCGCAACCCGCTGTGCGGGCGCAGCTTTGAGTATTTCTCCGAGGACCCGTATCTCGCGGGCAAGCTTGCGGCGGGATATATTCGCGGCATCCAGTCCAAGGGCGTAGCTGCCTGCCCGAAGCACTTTGCCGTCAACAGTCAGGAAACGCGGCGTATGGCTTCGGATTCCATCGTGGACGAGCGCACCCTGCGGGAAATCTACCTGACCGGGTTTGAAATTGCCGTCAAAGAGGGACATCCCCGCAGCATTATGTCGTCCTACAATCTTGTGAACGGTACGTATGCCAACGAGAATAAGCACCTGCTCATGGAGATTTTGCGCGGTGAGTGGGGCTTTGATGGCGCGGTCATCACCGACTGGGGCGGAAGCAACGACCACGCGCTGGGTGTGAAAAACGGCTCCACGCTGGAAATGCCCGCGCCCGGTGGGGACAGCGTGCGCGAACTGCTGGCGGCGGTGGAAAGCGGGAAAATCGCTGAATCTGACATCGATGCCCGCCTGTCAGAGTTGCGGCCGCTGGTGTTTGATACCAAGGCTGCGTTGGACGCTGCCCCGCGTGAGTTTGATGCGGCAGCCCATCATGCGCTTGCCCGCCGCGCCGCCGAGGAAAGCCTTGTGCTGCTGAAAAACGAGGGCTCTTTACTGCCGTTGGCGGCGGGCAGCAAGGTGGCTGTCATCGGCGACTTTGCCAAGAATCCGCGCTATCAGGGCGCAGGCTCCAGCATGGTGAACTCGACACAGGTGGATGTGCTGCTGGATAAGCTGATCGACTCCGAGTTGAACGTCATCGGGTATCAGCAGGGCTTTGACCGCCACGGTAAGCCGGATGCTGCTTTGCAGAAATCTGCCTGCGAACTGGCGACACAGGCGGATACAGTTATTTTGTGCATGGGTCTGGATGAAATCGCCGAGAGTGAGGGTCTTGACCGCAGCAATCTGCGCCTTGCGCAAAATCAGGTGGATCTGCTGCAGGCTGTGGCGGCCGTCAACCCGAAAATTGTCGTGGTATTGTACAGCGGCAGCGTAGTCGAAACGCCGTGGCTGGACAACTGCCAAGCCCTGTTGTACGCCGCCTTAGGCGGTCAGGCGGGGGCGGGCGCCGTTGCGGATGCACTGACCGGCAAGGTCAATCCCTGCGGCAAGCTGGCAGAAACATGGCCGTTGGCCTACGCCGACGTACCCAGCGCCGCCGACTTTGCCACCCGCCGCAAGACTGTGGAGTACCGCGAGGGGCTGTACATCGGCTACCGCTACTTTACTACGGCGGAAAAAGCTGTGCGCTTCCCGTTTGGCTATGGTATGAGCTACACAACGTTTGCGTACAGCGATATGGCCGCCGATGAACAGGGGGTCAGCCTTACCGTAACGAACACCGGCAGTGTGGCAGGTACGGAAATCGTGCAGCTGTATGTTGCTAAAAAGAACAGTGAGCTTTTCCGCCCTGCAAAGGAACTGAAAGGCTTTGCCCGCGTAACGCTTGCCCCTGGTGAGAAACAGCGCATCACCATTACGCTGGACGATAAGGCGTTCCGTTTCTGGAATGTCAAGGCTAACCGCTGGGAAATCGAGGGCGGCGAGTACGAGCTGCTTGTCGGCGCAAGCGTGGAGGATATCCGGCTGTGCGAGAAAATCTCCGTGCATGGAACGGCTACCGTGCATCCGTATGAGGATGTGGACCTGGATTGCTATTATAAGGGCGATGTGCTGCACGTTTCCGATGCAGACTTTGAAAAGCTGTTGGGACATCCCATCCCGAATGGCAAAACCAAAATTGACCGCAATCTGACCTTGGGCGAACTGAACCACGCACGCAGCCCGCTGGGCTGGCTTGTCTGGCTTGTGCTGACGATCCTGCTGGATGTCAGCTATAAACGCGGCAAGCCGGACCTGAACATCTTGTTCCAGTATAATATGCCCCTTCGCGCCCTGGCAAAGATGACGAACGGTGCCATCAGCATGGGCATGGTGGACGGCATTGTCATGGAATTGCAGGGCTTCTGGATCCTGGGTCTTGTGCGGGTGATTTATGAAGCGATTAAGAATGTGGTGCTGAATGCGCAGATGGAAAAGCGTCTGCGCGGCGCTTGATGGAGGTTGCATTATGCAGTTTTGGAATAATTTTGCGGCTAAACACCCCGCCGCGGCCAAGTGGGTGCGCGAGGGCGGTCTGTTCGTCATCGTGTCGAATCTGATTACCGTGTTCAAGTATCTGCTGCTGCAATTTCTGCCCGCTGCGTTCAGCAGTCTGCCGGTGGTGGATTTCGGCTGGCCAGGCGTGGATGTGACCCTGTTTGGCGAAACCTTCAAGTGGAACATCCTCGGCTACGATGCCGCCCACGGCGGGCTGCCGTACTTCTGCGCGTATATGATCGCCATGGTCATTGGCGAGTGCATCAACTTCCCGATCCAGCGCAATTTCGTGTTCCGCAGCAAGGGCAATCTGGGCAAGCAGATCGCGTGGTATGTGTTGGCATTCTGCGTTATCACCTGCATTGTCAACTCCATCAACTGCGTATGGGTCGCCGTAGCCGGGCTGCTGGTGCCGGACTTTATTTATAACATCGGCACGACGGTTCTGAACGGCGGCGTGTCTATGGTGATTTTCTTCTTCGTCAACAAAATCATCTTCCCCGAAAGCGGGAAGTGATTCTGAAACCAAAATAACATCAAACCCAAAAGCGCATTGCAAAAGTACATTGCAATGCACTTTTTAAGTGTTCCCGAAGGGATTCGAAGCTCCGGCACCTCGCGTCGGAGAACTACGACAGGGCGGTATAGGCTTGCGTTGGGACGTAAATTATGTTGGTTTTGCACAGTGGCCTCCAAAACAAGAAAAAGCCCATTGTTGGTTGTCACAATAGGCTTTTCCGATATGTTGTAGCACCACTGCACAGTAGTGGTCAAATGGTGGTCAGGCATGGAGGGGCATAAAAGCAGAAACATAGAATACGATCCTCGCCACTTGACGCAACGGATGATTTTGTATACAATATTAATAAACAACAAATATGGAGGCGCTTGATGAAAAGTGTTTCTCTTGTTTCCTTAAAGGACCAAGCTGCCGCGGCGCTGCGGCGGGAAATATACGCTGGTGAGCTGCCGGATGGTGCCGAGCTGCGGCAGGAGGATATTGCTGCGCAGCTGGGTATCAGCCGATTACCGGTGCGTGAGGCGATGCAGCAGCTGCAAAACGAGGGGCTGCTGGAGCGCCTGCCCAACCGCCATGTGCGGGTGGTGGGGGTGACCGCCGCGCGTCTGCGGCAGAGCTTTGCCGTGCTGGCTGCTATGGAGTGCGAGTTGTTCGCGCTGGCAGACACCGCCCTGCGGGAAAAGGGGCTGCCCGACCCGGCGTGCGATGCGGAGTTCCATTTGGCAGCCGCCGAGGCGCTGGACAATCCAACGCTGTATCAGCGCTTTTTCACCCAGCGGCAAGGGTTGTTGGACGCCGCGCAGGCGCTGGGGGCAGCTGAACCCGCCGCACTGATCGAGCGCAACCGCGCCATTGCCGAGGCGTTCACGGTGGGGAAGGATACCGCGCCGCACATCCGCCGTTACTATGATGATCTGACCGAACAGACCGCAAAGGAGCTTGTCGTATGAGCCTTGCACCATTAAATCCCATCCAGATGCTGCCCGCCCGCGACCGTGTGGCGGCGGCACTGCGGGAAGCTATTTTAAGCCACCAGTTTGCCGAGGGCGAAGAATTGACCCTGAAGGACACCGCCGCCCAGCTGGGCGTGTCGTCTACGCCGATCCGCGAGGCATTCCAGATGCTGGCGCGGGAGGGGCTGATCGAGCTGCGCCCCAACCGCGGAGCCATCGTGCTGGGCATGAACGAGAAGCGCTTGCGCGACCACTACGAGACCCGCGCTGCGCTGGAACGCGCCGCTGTGGTATTGGTATGCCGCAAAAAGGCAGACATTGGCCCCGTCAAGCTGGCCTACATACAGGCAGCGTCCGCGCTGGCGCAGAATGACAGCGCGGGCTACAGCGCGCAGAACCAGGCGTTCCACATGGCGATCTGGACTGCAGCCGACAACGACGCCATGAAAGAACTGCTGTCGAGTCTGTGGAACGGTCTGTCCATAGGTCACAAGGTCACGCAGGAGCACTACGCTGAAATCAGTATGAACGAGCATTACAAGATTCTGGACGCGCTGAAAGCCCGCGATGAGGTGCTGGCGGGCAATCTGATGGAATCCCACATCATGCGCAGCTTGGAAAACGTGCTGACGCATTTGAGGGCGGAGTGATTGACGGCGTAAGGAAAGCCGGATGTTCGCCCTTACAAGGGTGCAAAAACCGCCCGCGTTGTTCATCCTGCACAAAACTATAACGGCAAAATTTGCAGTTTCGACAAACTTCAAAACACCCTATTGACATTTTCGGTCATTGGGTGTATTCTCTGATTGTCATTTGGATACATTATCAATTATCAATTATCACTCACGGCGTTTCACAGATTGGTTTGCGGCAGACCTCCTCTCCTTGCTGCCGCAAACCGCCGTATCCATCGGGGCAGCCGGAACGGCCGCCCCGTGAAAACCCGGACAGGGGCCCGTCCGGGTGATAGATTCCCCTGTAGTTTGGATACAATATTAAATATCAAAGCAAAAAGGAGGCAACATCCAGTGAATCCCACAGTTATCACCCTCTGCTTTCTGGCATTTGCGATCATTATGTTCGTGCTGGAAAAGATTCCTCTGGGCCTGACAGCCACGATCGTTTCCGTGGGTCTGTGCGTGACCGGCGTCCTTGAACCCAAACAGGCGTTCGCCGGGTACGTCGATTCTAATGTCATCCTCTGCGTGGCAATGTTTGTGGTTGGGCAGGCGTTGTTTGAAACCGGCATGGCCAACAAAATCGGTGGTCTGGTCACCAAGTTCGCCAAATCGGAGCGTCAGCTCATCATCGCCATCATGGTCATCACCGGTCTTATGTCCGGGTTCCTGTCCAACACGGGCAGCGCGGCCGTACTCATTCCTGTGGTAGTCGGCATTGCGGCCGAGAGTGGTTACAGCCGCAGCCACCTGCTGATGCCGCTGGTTTTTGCGGCGGCACTGGGCGGCAACATCTCCATCATCGGTGCGCCGGGCAACTTGATGGGCGTCAGCGCCCTGAACGAGCTGGGCATCGAAACGAGCTTCTTTGAGTACCTGATCGTCGGCGGTCCTATGATGCTGGCGGGCATCCTCTACTTCGCCTTGTTCGGCTACAAGCTGTTGCCCAAAAACAGCGGCGCGGCATCGCTGGAGGATGACCAGTTCGCTGTCAAGGATTACTCCGACGTTCCCAAGTGGAAGCAGTATATGTCGCTGGCTGTGCTGGTCATCGCCATTCTTGCGATGGTGTTTGAAAAGCAGATCGGCATCAAGCTGCAGGTGTCCGCATCGGTTGGCGCAATCATTCTGATCCTGACCGGTGTCATCAGCGAAAAAGAGGCACTGAAGTCCATCGACCTCAAGACCGTATTCCTTTTTGGCGGTTCGCTGGCACTGGCAACGGCGCTGGAGCATACCGGCGCGGGCAGCCTGATTGCTGATACGCTGATCGGCGCTATGGGCAACGAAGTCCACCCGCTGATCCTGCTGGTCGTCATCTTTGTCATCACCTGCACAATGACCAACTTTATGTCCAACACTGCCACCACGGCGCTGATGGTTCCCATCGCGGTGTCGCTGGCGCAGGGCTTGGGCGCAGACCCCCGCGCGGTGGTCATTGCCACGGTCATTGCAGGCAGCTGTGCCTACGCAACGCCGATCGGCATGCCCGCCAATACAATGGTTGTCGGCATCGGCGGCTACAAATTTATCGACTACGTCAAGGCAGGTCTGCCGCTGATCCTCGTCAGCTTTATCATCTGCATGGTGATCCTGCCGGTAGCGTATCCGTTCTTCCCCGCATGATCTCATAAACAAACATTTGAAATTTACATAGGAGGCATCCAATCATGACCAAAGAACAAAGTGTTGAACTCATGACCGACAAGATGGCGAAATTCGTCGCCTATGTCGGCAAGAAGCTGCCCGACGATGTCGAGGCTAAGCTGCAGGAGCTGCGTAAGCAGGAGACCACCCCGCTGGCAACCGCCATCTATGACACGATGGCGCGCAACCAGAAGCTGGCTGTTGACCTGAACCGCCCCTGCTGCCAGGACACCGGTGTGCTGCAGTTCTGGGTAAAGTGCGGCGTCAACTTCCCGCTGATGGGTGAGCTGGAGGCTCTGCTGAAGGAGGCCGTCGTCCGCGCTACCTTCGCCGCACCCCTGCGCCACAACAGCGTGGAAACCTTCGACGAAGTGAACACCAAGCGCAATGTCGGCAAGGGTACGCCCACCGTTTTCTGGGACATCGTACCCGATGACGACCACTGCGAAATCTACACCTACATGGCAGGCGGCGGCTGCACGCTGCCGGGCAAGGCGATGGTGCTGATGCCGGGCATGGGCTACGAGGGCGTGACCAAGTTCGTCCTGGATCAGATGACCAGCTACGGTCTGAACGCCTGCCCCCCGCTGCTCGTCGGTGTCGGCGTGGCTACCAGCGTGGAAACCGCCGCGCTGCTCTCCAAGAAGGCGCTGATGCGCCCCTTGGGCAGCCACAACCCCAACCCGCGCGCTGCCGAGATGGAGAAGCTGCTGGAGGACGGCATCAACTCCATCGGTCTGGGACCCCAGGGCATGAGTGGTAAGAACTCCGTCATGGGCGTGCATATCGAGAACACCGCTCGCCATCCGTCCACCATCGGCGTCGCCGTCAACGTTGGCTGCTGGAGCCACCGCCGCGGTCATGTGGTATTTGACAAAGACTTGAACGCAACTGTAACGACTCATTCGGGGGTGCAACTGTAATGGTAGAAATCAGAGACGGTAAAAAGGTTTTGGTCACGCCTGTCAGCGCCGAGGATCTGGCTGACATCAAAATTGGTGACATCGTGTATCTCGACGGCGATCTTATGACCTGCCGTGACGTGGCGCACCGCCGCCTGGTCGAGGGCGGTCGTGAGCTGCCCTACGACATCCGCAACAAGGCCATCTTCCACGCAGGTCCCATTGTCCGCCCCATTCAGGGTCAGGACGATGCCTACGAGATGGTTTCTGTCGGTCCCACCACCTCGATGCGCATGGAGAAGTTCGAGTATGAGTTCACCCAGCACACCGGTGTCCGCGTCATCGTGGGCAAGGGCGGTATGGGTCCCAACACCGAGCGCGCCTGCAAGGAGTTCGGCGCCATCCACTGCGTGTTCCCCGCCGGCTGCGCCGTTGTCGCCGCAACCGAGGTACAGCGCATTGCCGAGCATCACTGGGACGAGCTGGGTATGCCCGAAACGCTCTGGTGCTGCAAGGTCAAGGAGTTTGGTCCGCTGATCGTTTCCATCGACGCCAACGGAGACAACCTGTTCGAGAAGAACAAGGTTGACTTCAACAAAAAGAAGGACGCTGCCATCGAGGAAATCTGCAAGCACGTCAGCTTCATCAAATAAGCCATTCACTATTTCTCTATACAGCCATAAACGCACAAAGGGACACTTCGCATTCGTGCGGGGCGTCCCTTTGTGTTTCCGGGAGGAATTCTATGACCCTATTGGAGATTACTCTGCTCATTCTGCTGGCGACGATCCTTGCGTTTGTCAGCGGCAAAATCCCGTTTGCCGTTATCTCATCCGGCATCATTCTGGCGCTGATTTTAACAGGCGTAATGACTCCTGCCGAGGCGTTCGGCGGGTTTATCAACACGAACGTCGTTATGTTTGTGGCGATGTTTGTGATTGGCGCAGGGCTGACGAAAACCGTCCTCATTGACAAGGCGCAGAGCCTTGTCGTGCGCTACAAGGACAACCAACGGATCCTGATTTTTCTGTCCTGCGTAGCGGCGGCATTTTTGGGTGCCATCACCAGCGCTACGGCAACGGCAGCTATTATGATCCCGCTGCTGGTGGGCATTGCCAACGACATCGGCACCAGCCGCAGTAAGCTGCTGTACCCGGCGATGGCGTGCGCCAACATTGCCACCCAGATGACCTTTATGGGGCAGGGCGCCAGCAATATGGCGTGGAACGATGTTATGATGAAAGCCGGTGCGCCCAACCCGCTGCACGTCTGGGATTTTACCGTGGCGCGCATTCCAATGCTGGCAACAGCGATTTTGTACATGACCTTTGTCGGCTACAAGCTCATGCCTGATATTCCGAACGGGAAGTTCTCGGATGGCGCATCGGGGCAGACCGGCAGCGAAAAAATCAGCCCCGCCAAGCAAAAGCTGGCTATGATCATCATTCTGGCAACGATTGCCCTGATGCTGCTGGAAAATATCATCGGCATCAAAATGTACCTGACCGCCTGCCTTGGCGCAGTGCTGCTGGTGCTGACGGGCGTGCTGAGCGAGAAGGAGGCGCTGGCATCCATCCACCAGCCGACGATCTTCCTGTTTGCGGGCGTGCTGGCGCTGTCCGATGCCATCCAGAAGACAGGCGCCGGCGATGTTGTGGCGGATTGGATGATCAAAATCCTGGGCGGTACGACGAATACTTACTTGATTATGGCTGTATTCTTCCTTGTGCCGTTTGTGCTGACGCAGGTCATGTCGAACCTTGCCACGCTGACGATTTTTATTCCTCTCGTCACATCTGCCTGCCTTAAGATGGGGCTTGACCCGCGTGCTGCCGTGGTGGGTGTTATCACCGCCAGCTGCATTTCCATTATGACCCCGATGGCCGCGCCCTGCCAGATCATGATCATCGAGCCGGGCGGGTATAAGCTGAAGGACTACTTAAAATGCGGCACACCCTTGGCGGCGCTGCTCTGCATGATGTCCATCCTTGTGCTGCCGATGATGTTCCCGCTGTATTATCTGCAATGATATTAGGGCAACACCGCACAATTCCCGCCTAACGGCTTTAAGCACCGCTCCGGCGGATCTCCGCGCCAAGAGCCGCCGCAAGCGTCGGTTGCGCTCCGAAGCGCCTCGCTGCGGCTCGGTGTGCGGCACGGCATCTGCGTTGCCAAAATTTACTCCGTACCAGCACCTTTACAACTGAATACACAGCATAACAGGTACTTTACTCTCTCGGTGGGGCGCACAGCAAGGTCTTGGCAGACCCTAACCCACGGCAGGGAGAGAACATAATGATACTCCAGATGCCCCACAGCTTCAGATGGGGTGACCGCGCTTGGGTTGTAAGAAGTAAGACCCTTGCAAAGTCAGTGTACGGTCGTTGCCAGCGGCTTGCCTGTTATGTTCCCAAGTCTGGGGGCGAGCGGCAAATCAGACATTTTTCTTCAGCATTTATTTTGATGTACACGGTTTCTTTTATTATTTACATAACCGTGCGATTAACGCTATTATGCGCATTATTTGATTTTTATTGAATTTACATCAAGATTTGCGGGGAAAGTGTACCCTTACACCCGGATAGAACAGAGATAATATATAAAGAGCCCGGAGGGCCTTACCAAATCGGTAAGGTTCTCCGGGCTCTTTTTTCTCTCCGGAAAGTGTATTCAAATGGGGTACACAGAATAACGATACAGCACGGAAAAGAAGTGAACTTATGATTAGACCAATTCTGAGAGATTGTGTGAAATACGCACGCGGACCGCCGAAGTGAATCAGAACTGATTCACTATTTGAGTACAAAATCGAAAAAGTGAATCAAATCTGATTCACTCCCACATCTCGCCCAAACAAGCCCCGTGTGGGGCGGATGCTCCGCATCGCACACGGACGCGATGAACTCCGCAAGCCCGCCGCTTGGCGCGTTTGTGGGGCTGTGGGGCGGCGTGAGCCGTACAACTTAACACTAGAGAGTAAAACTTACTACACACAAAACGACGATAGTATGAGATAATAGACCTATACCAAACAAGAAAGGATGATGCAAATGACTTTTACCAAACTTCCAAAGGCAATCTCCGCAGAAGAACTGCTCTCCACGCCGCTTCCACCCGTAAAGTGGATTATCCCCGGCCTGCTCCCAGCCGGTCTTGCACTGTTTGCTGGCCCAAGCAAGGCGGGCAAAAGCTGGTTGACCTTGTGGCTGTGTTTGCAGATCGCACAGGGCAATCCTGTCTGGGATCGAGAAATAGAGCCACGCACCGTGATTTATTTTTCGCTGGAAGATACATTTAATCGTTTGCAAAACCGCATTTTCCAGCTTATCGACGGCGGAGATGCCCCAGAGCGTCTGATTCTCCAAACGGAATGTCCGAGTATTGGGCAGGGCTTAGAGGAACAGGTAGAATCTTTGATTCATACATACTGCGATGTTGGCTTGATTGTCATCGATATACTTCAAAAAGTGCGTGTGAGCGATGGAAACGGTGGAATGTATGCGAACGACTATAAGGAGGCCGGTGCATTGAAAAAGCTTGCTGACAAGTATGGCATCTGCATTTTGCTGATTCACCACTTGCGTAAGCAGAGTGCGGCTGATCCGTTTGACCAGATTTCAGGCTCCACAGGGCTTATGGGTGTGGCAGATACAAGCTGGGTCATGCAGCGTAAGCGAATGAGCCAAACTGCTGACATTTTGCTTACCGGACGCGATATGGACGATAGAACGCTGCATTTGAGGGAGGAAAATTGCGTCTGGACTTTGGAAGATGAAGAAACCGCAGAGGAACGAGAAATCAAGGCTGTGCCGGACTACTTGTGGAAAGCGGCTGAGTACATCGAAAGTGTGGGAAACTGGCAGGGAACGGCATCTGAATTGCTTGCGGCAGCAGGTATTGAAAATGCCAAACCGAACCAGTTCACCTACAACATGGCGAAGTATTTCGATAAAGTATTTGAACCGAAAAACATCCGATATTTACGCCCATGCATTCGACAAGAACAAGCGCAAAGCGCAAGAAAAACTTGGAAAGGCGATTGGATTATGACGAGAAAAATCAAGCTGACACGCGCAAACAAAAGTATCTTACTGAAAGCACTGGGCGATCACTATTATCTGCAGAGAGCCATGAACACAGGTTGGCGTGAAACTGGATATTTGATACTCAAAGTAGATTCTCTCCTAGTGGGTAAAAAAGCAGTTTTCACCAGTGAGGAAGTCTGTCTTGCAAGAAACGCTGTAAATCAGCTGCGAAACAAGAAAATTAAGCAGGGGCAGTACACAGACGCCACTGATGATATGTTGCTAAAGTTATTTTAAAAAGCCAAAAAAGAAAAACCTCATTGCAAAAAAACACATTGCAATGATGTTTTCTGGTGCGACCGGGAGGATTCGAACCTCTGGCCTTCCGGGTCGGAGAACTGCGACAGGGTGGTATAGACTGACGATGAAGCGTTAATTTTGTTGACTCTGCACAGTTGCGCTAGAAATAAGAAAAAGCCTGTTGTTGGTTGTCACAACAGGCTCTTTCAGCATTTTACAAGGCAACTGCACAGTAGTGGTCAAATGGTGGTCAAGAAAAGGCAGGCGCTGTTTTGCTATTCACCAACCAGAGCAATCGCTACATCATTTACATTGGTTCCGGTCGGACCGGTATGAACAAGACCGTTTACGGTTTGCAGAGCATGGTAGGCGTCATTTTGGCGCAGAGCATCCGCGATATTCCACCCCGCCGACGCCAGCGCGGCTTGTGTGCCGCCGTCCGCATAGCCGCCCGCTGCATCGGTGGGGCCATCTGTGCCGTCGCTGCCGACGCTTATCACAGCGGCATTTGACAGACCGCTGAGGTTTTCTGCCGCGGCAAGGGCGATTTCCTGATTGCGACCGCCGAGACCGCTGCCCGTCAGGCGCACAACGGTCTCACCGCCCGCGATGAATGCCAGCTTTTTTCCGTCATCGGCGTGGCTGCGGGCGATCGCAGCCAAAAAATGCCCGGCCTCCCGCGCTTCGCAGTTCAGGCGGTCGGTCAGATACAGCGGTTCATAGCCAAGGGCGCGGCACTGCGCGGCTGCGGCAGCGCAGAGTTCCCGTACACTGCCGATGATTTGCATTTCCACGTTGTCCAGATGCCTTGGTGTTTCGGTGCCAAGACAGGTGCGGGCGGCGTGACTTAGCTGTAAATCGTATTTTTCCGCAATTTTCAACGCTTCATCGCAGCAAGACAAATCGGGAGCCGTAGGTCCGGACGCAATCATATCCGGCGGGTCACCTAAAATGTCAGACAGCACAATGGTCTGCACCTTGGCAGGGGCGCAGTGGGCGGCAAAGCGACCGCCCTTTACCGCCGAAAGCCGCTTGCGAATCGTGTTCATTTCCACAATGTCCGCGCCGCAGGCAAGCAGCTGGCGGGTGATAGCTTGCAATTCTGCACCGGGAACCAGAGGCTTTTCAAACAGTGCGCTGCCGCCGCCGGAAAGCAAAAACAGCACGGTATCGGCAGGGGAAAGGTCGGCAGTCATATCCAGCACAGCCTGCGTTGCCGCAAAGGAGTTTTCATCCGGCACGGGATGCCCGGCCTCCAAGCAGCAAATCCCCGGTAGATCGGTCGATACATGACCGTACTTTGTCACAACAATTCCCTGCGCCGGCGGCGTGGGCAGACATTGCAGGGCGGCGTGTGCCATTTGCCACCCGGCCTTGCCGACCGCAACCAAAAACACACGTCCGGGAAAGGTCACACATTGCAGGGCGCGGCGCACCGCGGCATCCGGCTTGACGGCATCTATGGCGGAGGTGACGATATGCAGCGCATCTTCGTGAAGATTTGGATTCATATAGGGTTCTCCTTACATCGTCAAAAGCCTGCCGTTTTCGCGGCAGGCTTTACAGCAGGCATCAGCGACCGATCTGAATCCCGGTCAGATACTCATAATACTGGGCAATGGCGCTGTGATCCTTTTGCCCGCCCTCGTGGTTGTGCAGCCATTGCAGAATTTCCTGTACCTCGGCGGTCATGGGAACGGGCGCACCTACGGAATGAGCGCAGTCCAGAACATTGTTCAGATCCTTGATGTGCAAATCAATTTTGAAGCCGGGCTTATCGTTGCCCGCGATCATCATGGGGGCTTTGGCGTTCATGACGGTGGAGCCTGCCAGCCCGCCCTTGATGGCCTGAAATACCAGATCCGGCTCGACTCCGGCCTTTTGCGCAAGGGTCAGCGCCTCCGCCAACGCCTGAATGTTGCAGGCAACGATGATCTGGTTTGCCAGTTTGGTGGTGTTGCCGGCGCCGACATCGCCGCAGCGCACAGCCGAGGAACCCATAGCATCCAGAATTGGCTTATAGGTGTCAAAAATTTCCTGCTTGCCGCCGACCATAAAACTCAAGGTGCCGTCAATGGCTTTGGGCTCACCGCCGGAAACGGGGGCATCCAGCATTTCGACACCCTTGTTCTGCAGCTCGGCGTAAATTTCCTTGGATGCGACCGGGTTGATGGAGGAGCAGTCGATAAAAACCGCGCCCGGTTTCATATGTGCGGCTACGCCGTTGTCCCCCAGCATAACTTCCTTGACCTGCGGGGAGTTGGGCAGCATAGTGATAACAACATCGCATTGCGCACCGATTTCCTGCTGGGTCGCACCCGTGGCGCCGGCTGCCTGCAGCTCCTGCACAGCGGCCTGGCTGTGGTTGTTTACCATCAGATCCGTATAGCCTGCCTTCAGCAGATTTTTAGCCATCGGCTTGCCCATAATACCTAAACCGATAAATCCGATTTTCATATAAAGTGCTCCTTTATTGTACCGTAATGATTTCATAAGCATTCAGCTTGTCCAGTGTCAGAACCAAATCGTCGCCGGAATCCGCGCAGGAAACGCTGCCGCCATTGTGTGCGAAGGCGGTTTTTCCCGCCAATCCGGGTAGACGCAGGGTTATATCCCGCATCGGTACAGGCTCAAAATAGCTGTTGGCAAAAACGCCGCTGCCATTGACAAGCTGAACCGCCAGCATATCTGCCTTTTTGCTCAGTGTCAGCTCTACGCTGGGATGCAAACCGGGGGTCAGCTCCGGCAAGGCACAGAATTCATGCAGGACATCCTGCATAAAATGCAGGGTATTGTCATAGCCCTCATTGTAGTAGAAGCTGCCGACCGACCAAGGAATATAGATACCCTTGCCCTTGCCGTAGGGGGTGACGCCCAAACCGGGAACATCGGTAACGGCGGTGTAATAGCATAGCTCCGGCGGACCGAAAGGATGCTCCGAAATCATGCGCAGCATAGTTTTTGTGTCGGGCGTAAATTGAATCTCGGAAACACAGGCACCGGGAACAACATAATGGGCATTGGCACTGCGGGGAAATAGGGCGGACTCGGCTGCGCCAAGCTCAAATACGGTGGACATACAGTCGGTGAGCTTTGCCTGTACACGCTCCACGCCAAGGCATTGCAGCGCCGGGGCGCTGCCGCTTGCCAGCACAATGCCGCCCTGCGCGGCGTATGCATCCAGCATGGTCGTCTGCTGTGGGCTGCACTGCTTTACGTCGCCTAAGATGACCACATCCCAGCGGCGCAGCAGCTCCGGCGTCAGTTCTGCCAGCTTTACCTCGTCAAAGGGAATGTGGCTCTCGGTCAGGGCACGCACCCAGCCGTACACTTCGGGGTCGCTGCGCGCCATGATGGGTTTTGTCACCAGCAGCACCTTGGCAGCACTTTGCAGACCACGGTAAAGCGCCTCGTGTTCCCTGTGGAAGGCAAAGGCAGCCTTGGATGCGTTCAGTGCCGTTCGATCCTTGTGGTTGTCCAAATGCCCCATAATATACAGGCTCACGCTGCCTGCATTGGCAAGGTTCTGCCACTGGCGCAGCGCCAATTGCCCGGCACTGACCGAGGAATCCCGATAGCGGAATCCCATAAAATCCACGCTGGCGTTGTCAGCCGGGCGCAGCCGCAGCGGGCCTGCCGTGCGCCGTGCATTGCAGGAGGCACTGTACTGCCACTGCGGTACGCCGATCTCGGTGGCAGACTCGGTGCGGATGTAATCCACATTGTTGATTGCCAATTCCGGGCTGATGCTGCGCACGGTTTGAACCAGACGTTCCCGCTGTGCCTTGGTGCAGGCAGACTTGAAAGCGGCATATTTGCGGTAATCCGGGCTGCGGGGGTCATCGCGGTCGGGAATATCCAAGCCGTACTGCTCTTTAAACAGCCGTTTGCAGTTTTCACAGTGGCAGGGACCGTGGTACACGCCGCTGTAATCCACCACAAGAAAGCCACTCATATTGCAGAAAACGCCGTCAAAGGGGTGGGTCGTCAGAACCTCCCGCAGTATTTCCAGCGATTTTTCTTTCTGGTAAGCACCGTTGGGGCAGGTCTGGATATTGCCGTTGTAGTTGACGACCTCCCCGTTTTTGTCGCGGTAGGCCCAATCGGGATGCCTGGCAAACACGCCCTCACGCAATTTGGAAAAATCCGTTCGTGCAATAACGCGGATGCCGCGCTTATGGCAGGCATCTATGATTTCATGCAGACTGCTGCCGGTCAGGTAAGGGCTTTGCATCTGGCAGTCCAGCTGTGTCTGATAGCTGGCGATGATGCCCGCCGCATTCAGCGTGACAACGGTTGCACCGTATTCTTTCAGTTGCTCGGCATAAGCATCCGCGTCAATGTCTGCCATATCGATTTCACGCAGGTTTGTCTGCAGCATACGCCACGGGTATCCCTGCCACCAATGCTTTTCTTCCATACATTCACATCCATTCTTCGGGGGTGGTCCAGTCCCGCTTGCCCAGAAACTTCTCCAGCATTTCCATCTGGATCTGCTCCTTGGGAACCTTGCTGTTCAGCACACGGGTCCAGCCGCCGGACGCTTTTTCGCCGTTCATGGCATCTGCGGGCTTCATCAGATTCAGAAGCGGCTCCCCGTTCTCAAAGCGGCGGGCATTCTCCCGAATGATTTCGATGCTGCGTGCGGCACGGTCGGGAACCTGCGGGGTAGTGTGGGGCGTGATATAGATGTTTTCCATCTTCCACAGGGGGCTTTCTGGGGAAAGGGGCTGCTCCTCAAATACATCCAACCCAGCGCCGCTTAACTTCCCGCTGCGCAGTGCGTCGATCAGATCCTCGGCGCAGACGATCCCGCCGCGCGCCATATTGACAAGAAATGCGCCGTCCTTCATCTGCGCCAGCGTATCGCGGTTGATCATATGGTAGGTCTCATCGGTCAGCGACAAGGTCAGCACAACAAAATCGCTGTGCTCCAGCAGCGGCTGTAAGGTGTCGCCCTTGTCGGCACAGTATTTTGCTTTCAGATACTCATAGCCCTTGATGGGGAACTTGTCGTAGGCAAGAATTTTCATACCGAAGGCGTGCAGCCGGTCGGCCAACATTCTGCCGTTGTTGCCCATGCCGACAATGCCTACGGTGCGCCCATACAGACCGCGCCAGCGGTTCATGCCATCCACACCCCATTGGCAATTTTCCTGCGCATGAAGCAGCTCCTTGGTATGGTAGCAGCCTTGCAGCATAAAGTAGATGCAATGCTCGGCCAGCACGGGGGCGCTGCGCCCGGCAGCCCCGGTGACGGGAATCCCGCGGGCAAATACCTCGGGGCGGGCGCTTCCGTTCAGCCCGGCGTGGTCGCAGTGGATCCATTGCAAGGAATTCTCGCCCAACAGGCAGGGCTCCACATCCCCCAACAGAATGGCAACCTCGGCGTCCTTTACCTCGGCGGTCAGTTTTTCCTTGTCAAAAAAGTCTACATAGCAGAACTGCGCATCGGGAAAAACCATCCGCAGGTCGTGCATATTTTTTTTGTTGTACCAAACGGTGGTGACAACCTTATGAATTTTAGGCATAGCAGCCTCCTGATTTCACACCGTGCTGTTCTCCCGACGGTATTCGGTAGGGGACATACCGATGTGATTTTTGAATACGGTGGTAAAATAGCTTCTTGCGTTAAAGCCAAGTTCGGCACTGATATCATCCACGCTTCTGATCGTGTTGGCCAACAGGTAGCAGGCGCGTTCCAGCTTGGAGTTTTGAATGTAGGTGATGATGGAACAGCCCATTTCGCGGTAGAACTTGCGGGACAGATGGGACGGGGAGTACCCGGCCTTTGCCGCCAGCCCCTCCAGCGTCAGCTTGTCGGCAGGATGGGTATCGATATACTCGCAGCAAAGGCGTATCGCGGGGGAGCACCTGACATAGCGCTTCATATTATGGACGCGGGCCGCATAATCACGCACCATCTCATTGCCGATCTGCGTGAGCTCTTTGGCGGTGCGGCTCGTTTCTAAGCGACAGCGGTAGTCGGAACACAGCGAGAAGGCTGTGCGCTGCGGCAAACCGCCATCCACGGCTGCGCGGGATACCAACGTTAAAAGCTGATGCAGATTCAGCCGCATGGCGTACAGGTTTTGTACATTGCCAAAGGCCTGTACGGACTGCCCCGGTCCGGCGTTTGTCAGCACCTCGCCGGCAGACAGATCGCCGCGGCGGATGCGGTTCAGCAGATCCTGCTCCATCGACCATCGGCCACTGCTTTTTTCAAATTGATTGGTTTCCACGCTCTTGGAGTGCTTCCGCGTCTTGGGACGGGCTACATAGTGTACTACCTCCGACGGCGCCAATCGTTCCTGCCGGATGCAGTAATGCAGGATAACCGCATACTGCACCAGCGTTTCACTGCTCAGCACCGGCAGGGTCGGCAGGGCGGCCTGCAAAGCCGCCTGCGCCTCCTGCGTCAGGTCTGTCTGTGCCATGCGGTCGGCACTGCTCTCCGGGTCTTTATAATCCAGAAAAAACGGTCCGACCAGATAGATGTTGTGGATTTTCCCGCCCTCCGGTGCAAAGCCGATGATCCAGGAAAGCATAGAGGGTACCGTAAAGCAAACCGGGCGATCGGTGGTGGCAATATGCGCTTCGATCGCCTCACGGCGTCCCTCCCGCAGCAGCAAACTGCGGAAAAGGGACTCGTGGGGGCAATCGCTTTGCAGCACATGGAACGCACTATCCATTTTCCAGAACCAAATCGGTTCAAACAGATTGGCAAAGCTGTGAAATGCCTTTAAAAGATTTTCTGAATCCGTCATAAAGCTCGCATCCTTTGTAAGGGCAAGACCGCATAATTCTAAGTGTCGCAGCCGCCGAAGCGGTGCTTAAGCCGTTAGGCGGGAATTGTGCGGTATTGCCTAAGGTTTGCTTTTATTATAACGGCGACATTTTGTTTCATCAAGCGTTACTTTTTGCCTTTGCGTGCAGCCTTGCGGGCGGCTTTCCTGGCACGCTTGTCCAGAACCTTTTGGTTTTCGGCGTCGAAATTCAAGCCGTGCTTGGTGCAACGCTCTTTCAGCTCGGCAATGCGGACAGCTTCGGCTTCTTCCTTCTGCTTGGCGCGTTCCTTCTGCTCCATGACGCTCTGGGGGATGTACTCAATGCCCAGCGCCTCACATTCGGCTTTCTTCTTCTCTTCCAGTGCGTGCTGTACGGTGGGCATATCGCGCTCGATCTTGAAGAAGAAGGCGAACAGCACAAAGAACAGCACGCCCTGTGCAATCATGGCGCCTTGATAAGAAATGTTGATCCACTGGGTAGCTGCGGCGGGCTGGTCGGCGTAAAGAGCAATCTCCTTGCCTTTCTTATTTACAAAGCTGCCGATCTGCTCGGGCGTTGTGTACTTGGAAACCACAAGCCCCAGATTGAACAGCGCCTGCCCGATACCCTTGGAGAACATCTCGGCAAAGCCGACCAGTGCGGCGGTAAAGCCCTCGACGCGGATCCCCTGTGAATACTCCACATGGTCGATGCTGTCACCGATAAAGGTCATCATAGAATACAAAAAGGTCATCATGCCCAGACTGCCCAGTGCGGTACCGCCATACACCATGCCGGTGTTGCCTGCGCCGATAAAAGCGGTCGTACAGCCGAGAATTGTCATAAGGGAGCCGACAATAATAACCTTCTCGCGACCGAACTTCCTAAACAAAGGCAGCAGAACCAGCAGGGCGGGTCCCATAGGAGCCATGGCAATCATGGTGAACTTGGCCTGAATGGAAGCAAACTCGCCGTAGGCGTTTCCGTTTACGACCCAGCCTGCGTAGTAGACCTGCGAAACGCCCTTCATAGCATTCGTGATTTGATACAGAAGGATCATGATGATCAGCATGATCCAATACTTGTCCTTAATGCAGGCACGGAACTGCTGCATAAAGGTGGCTTCCTTGACCTTTACCGCTTCTGCCTGACCGGTCACGCCGTACTGGTTACGGCGTTCCTCGGTGATGCGCTCGCGGGTGTAGAAATACTGTACAAAGGTCAGCGGAACGGCAACACAGCACATAATGACCATGCACAGCAGATAGCCCTCGCGGCTGTTGCCGCCGGTCAAACGGCAGACGGCTGCCAAAATCGTGGGGAACAGAATGGAGATTATGCCGGTACCCATATTCTTGGTGATTTGCCCAGCCATAGAATTGCTTTTGCGCTGCTGGAAATTGCGGGTAGAAAGGGCGGCGCTCAGCTCATAGGCCATATACCACATGGTATAGCCGACAGAGTAGAAAAGGTTGTAGGAGATAATAATCCAGACAGCCTGCGCCTTTACATCACGGAACGGGATGCAGAACATCATCAACAGGCTGATGATGATAATGGGCAGGGATAACAGGAACCACGGGCGCAGCTTACCTTGGCGGCAGGTGGTTTTATCCAGCAATTTCGCCATTACGACATTGGTAACGGCATCCAGAATTTTGCTGAACAGCGGGAAGATGATCATAAAGCTGGCGATCCACGCGCCGCGTGAAACCGTAAAGCCCAAAACGTCTGTCAGATACTGGTTAAAGTAGCTGTTTACGATGGACTGCAGCAGCATGGCACCGAAGGGCCCTGCTACATACCCCAGTATGAGTTCTTTCTTTGTCACATTTGCAGAGGTAATGCGTGAGTTCCAAAACGGCTTTTGAAAAGCATTCGCCAACAGTCCGCCATGGGTAGAGGTGTTGCTTGGCATACATTTTCCTTCTTTCTGTGTTTTGACTTTCCGCAGCAGGATGGACAATCTTGGGGTGTTGGGATACTTCTGCACGGCAGTGGATGGCGAAGAAATATCGAAAATACATTTTTGTCGGGGAGCCTCCCGCTGCGGCGTTTTCTGGCTATATTATACTGAAAACAGACTCGGCAAGAAAACCACAATATTGCTTAAAAGATAATAAAATTGCGCAGTTTGCGTGAAAAAGCAAGATTTTGATTCTGCAAGCAATATAATTGTTCTCTTTCGGGTGGGATGTCTGATATAGCCAAGGCAACCTGATTTACAGACAATGGGCGATAGGACGACGCTACGTCCACCGCGCCACGCTGTTTGTGGACGGCAAAGAGTTTGCCGCGCAGGATGGCGATAAGATTTTCAAGTTTACGGTGCCCATCTCCGGTACGCACGAAATCAAGGCCGTGGCGGTCGCAATGATCCGGAGGACTTTCCATCTGTGAGAGGCAATCTCAAAAGCAAATCCATTGCCTTGGTCGCAAATTTATGCTACACTATTCCCAAAGGAAGGGACACACATGGAAATTGCTGAACGCCTGGAATGGTTTATGAAGATGCTTCGGTGCAAATATCCTGTGGATCTACAGGAGTACGACCGCAGCCTGACGCCGCGCGGCAATTTGGCAGACGACCGCATACGAATGCTGCACAAGTTGCTGGCGGGTGGCGGTTGGCTGGAACAGATGCGGATCATGATGAAGGAACCCGGCGTGGATATGGTACAGATTGGCGGCAATGTGGGACTTTTGTGGGGTGCGGTCTGTCTGAGAGAAAATGATATGCCGACACGCTATTTTGTTTTGGGACCTGTTATGGGTGTGGATATCGACCTGCATGATATGGAAAATGAATTGCAGGAGCTTTTGAACCACCGCCGTGCGCAGGATGCTGACGGCACAGATCCAACTGTGGCGTTCAGGATGAGGCTGAGCGAGCTGCTGGAATCACTTCCCGTTGTAGGAGCCAATAAATTCACCGATGACATCGTCATGTTTGGCTGCTGCGTTACCGGGCAAAGCCGCCCGCTCAGTGAGGTTGCCATGGTGAGCTTGCCGCGGCATACAGCTGCCGGCACATCGCAGCCGCGGCACAAAAACGACCGCCACCGCACATGGATGATGGAACAGGCGCTTATGCATATGGTGCGGGAGGGCAACCTTGACTATGAAAAAGTATTGGAACAGTCTGCCCGTGTCAGCGATGGTGTACCGGTTAAGGTGCGCGACAGCCTGCAGCAGGCGAAGGTGTCGGGTATTACGCTGACGACGCTCTGTGTGCGCGCGGCGATTTCCGGAGGGTTGACACCGGATGCTGCCTACACGGTGGGAGATAGCTACATCCAACAGATTATGGACTGCAAGACACTGCCGGAGGTTGCCCAGACCAACCACACAATGTATGACGACTTCGTACATCGTGTGCATAAGGTGCGCTGCAACCCGTCCGTTTCGCCAAGGATCCAGCAGTGCATGGATTATCTGGAACTGCACACAGAAGAAGAAGTCGGCATTGCCCAACTGGCGCGGATTACTGGGTATACGGAATATTATCTCTCCCGCAAATTTAAAGAAGAAACGCACTGTTCCATCAATGATTACAGCAAAATCGCACGCATTGAACGTGCCAAGGTACTGCTGTATACTACGAATGAAAGTGCGACCCAAATCGCCGATCGTCTGCATTTTTGCAGCGGCAGCTATTTTGCGCGGGAATTTAAAAAATTTACAGGGCAAACACCGGCAGAATACCGCGCGGAAAATACAAAATAAAAAATACCGAAATCGCCTTTACCGGCGGTTTCGGTATTTTTTATGGGAGAAATGCTTTATGCGTCTTTCGTCACAGGCGTTTCTTTGGCTTTTTTCTCAGCCTCAAACTCGGCAGCTTGCTTTTCCAGCTTGGAGAAAGCGAGGCAGCACAGACCGATGATCAGAACCAGAATGGCGGGCACGATGGCAAAGTCAATGCGGATCATCATCAGGGCGCCGGCGGGCTGCTCAGTGACGCCCTCGGCGGAGATGTAGCCCGCGAGACTCAGCAATACACCGGTGATCCATGCGCCCAGCGCGCCGCCCAGCTTGGAGGCAAAGTTGCCCGGGATGGCAGAGGAGCCATCCATGCGGGGCATACCCAGCATCTCATTATAAGTGCAGATGTTCATAATGAACAGAACGCCGTAGTAGGCAATGGGCAGGGTGGCAATCTGACCCAGCACATAGCCGCCGAATACGCCGGGCAGCCAAGAGCCGGAGAAGAACGCGATGACATAGCCCGCGACACCGATGATGCTGAAGGTGAAAATCATCTTGCCCATAGACCCCATCTTCTTCATGATAACGGGGAAGACCAGCATGACGGGTACAAGCACAAAGCTCACAACACTGAGCAGACCCTGCATACCGATGTTGCCGACGATCCACTTGAAATAGTACGCGCCAACAGCCAGATTGGTGATAATGTTGTAGCACAGCATAATAAGACCGTACAGCCAGACGTACTTGTTGCGGCGCAGCAGCTCGCCCAGCTCTTTCAGGCGGATGGGTTCCTGCTTGCTCTCGGCGTCAACGGCGGGATCCTCCTTGCAGAAGATAAAGCGTCCCAAGCCGATGATGGTGGCGGGAATCATGATGATGGCGACCATGCGGGTCCAGCCTGCGGCGCTTGTGGCCATCTTGGCCATCAGGATCGGGAAAAGGGTACTCATCACGATGGAACCGGCCATCGTGATAATGCCGCCATAGCTGGAAACTTTCTTCAGCAGCACGGGATTGTTGGAGAAAGTGCGGATGGTGTAAGGGTTCATGGCGGCGTTGCGCAGAGTTGCAAAAATGCTGAAGGTCAGCGTGTACATACAGAAGATCCATGCGCACTTGACAACATTGCTCCATGCGGGGTTGCCCGCAAACAGCAAAATCGTGCAAATGGTCATGCCGATAATGGACAACTCATACGGGCGACCTTTGCCGAGCTTGGTGTGGGTGTTGTCCACAATGACGCCCGCAACCATATCGGTGACCGCATCCACCGCTTTGCTGGCCAGCAGCAGCGTACTGACGGTCAGCAGATTAACGCCCAGCGTGTCGGACGCATAGATAGAGAGGTAGTTCAGCATGATCAGGTTGATCCATGCCGCCACGATGTCCGAACTCTTGAACGCCATCAGGCGACCAAAGCCCAATTTGTTGGGGTCTTTTACTTTGTTTCTTGCCATGATTTTTCTCCTTCACATTTTGTAGAGGTTTCTCACTGATGCCAGTATAGCAGGGGGCAAGCAGGTAGAGTTAGCAAGAAATTGGCAAAGCAGGATAATAATTCGTTTTGCTTTGCGAATCGTGCTAATTCTTAACGTAAAAAGCAAATTTGTTTCTAACGTGATTTTGCGGCTTGTGAGAAACTATAAGCAACGAAAGCAGAAACCATACAAAGGAGAAACACCCATGCGCACGAAATGTACTTTTAATACCGACTGGCAGTTCACAAAACCCGGTGCGGCACCGGTGGCTGTGACCCTGCCCCACACATGGAACGCCGCCGACGGCACCGACGGCGGCAACGATTACTTCCGCGGGACCTGCACCTATACCAAGGAATTCGCCGCCCCCGCACACGCCGACGATGAGGAGGTCTGGCTGGAATTTGAGGGTGCCGC
The DNA here is from genome assembly GCA_900540595.1 of uncultured Oscillospiraceae bacterium. Classification (GTDB taxonomy): domain Bacteria; phylum Bacillota; class Clostridia; order Oscillospirales; family Ruminococcaceae; genus Gemmiger. Next base: position 12,648 of record UQGL01000026.1, on the reverse strand, counting down.
CATGACGGCAGTGGTTTCCTTGAACGGAAAAGAACTGGCTCACCACGCGGGCGGCTATTCCACCTTCCGCGTCAACCTGACCCCCGCACTGGCTGCGCAGAACACGCTGACTGTGACCGTGGACAACAGCGCCAACCGCACGGTCTACCCGCAGAAAGCGGACTTTACCTTCTACGGCGGCATCTACCGCGATGTACATATCCTTATTGTACCGCACAGTCACTTTGCGCTGGATAACCACGGTGCGCCCGCCCTGCGCGTGACGCCGGAGGTGTCTGACGACCTGCACAGTGCTGCCGTCACGGTGGAAGCCGCCTGTGAGAATACGCCCGACGGCACCGAGGTGCTGTTTGCCATCGAGGGTGTCGGGGAGCAGACCGCCCCCGTGCAGAGCGGCAAGGCTGTGACCGTGTTCCACATTGAAAACGTCCACCTGTGGGACGGCGTGGCGGACCCGTATCTGTACAGCATCGCCGCTTCTCTGCCCGGCGGTGACGCGGTGGCGGTACACTTCGGCTGCCGAAAAATTGATTTCAAACCCGATACAGGCTTCTGGCTCAACGGCAGAAATGTCCGCCTTGTGGGCGCGGCGCGGCATCAGGACCGCGCAGGACTCGGCAATGCGCTGACCGCCGCTGAGCATGAGGAAGATATACAACTCCTGCGGGATATGGGCGCCAACACCGTGCGCCTTGCCCACTACCAGCACGCGCAGTACTTCTACGATCTATGCGACAAATACGGTCTTGTCGCGTGGGCAGAGATCCCCTACATCACCGAGCATATGCCCGAAGCCACTGCCAACACGCTGAGCCAAATGGAAGAGCTTGTAACACAAAATTACAACCATCCGTCCATTATCTGCTGGGGCTTATCCAATGAGATTACCGTCACCACCGGCGTGAATGACGATATGGTCGCCACCCACCACGCCCTCAACGACCTCTGCCATCGCCTGGACGCCACCCGCCCCACCACAATGGCGCACGCCTTTATGTTGGACCCAAACGACCCGTTTGTGCAGCTGCCCGATATTTGCAGTTATAATCTCTACTACGGCTGGTACTTGGGTGAATTGCAGCAGAACGATGAATTTTTTGACACGTTCCACAAAAACCACTCCGACCGCGTCATCGGTCTGTCGGAGTTCGGCGCGGACGCAAACCCCGCCTACCAGAGCGCCCGCCCGGAGCGCGGCGACTGGTCGGAAAGCTACCAAGCCGTCTACCACGAGCATATGCTCAAAATGTGGTCGGAGCGCCCCTACATCTGGGCGATGCACGTCTGGAATGGGTTCGACTTCGGCGCGGACGGACGCGGTGAAGGCGGCAAGCCCGGTCAAAACCAGAAGGGTCTTGTGACCTTCGACCGCAAGACGAAGAAGGACGCCTACTTTATTTATAAGGCATATTTGAGCAGCGACCCGTTTGTGCATCTCTGCGGACGCCGCTACGCCCACCGCACGGAGAGTGAGACCGAAATCAAGGTCTACTCCAACCAGCCCCGCGTCACGCTGTTTGTGGACGGCAAGGAGTTTGCCGCGCAGGACGGCGACAAGATTTTTAAGTTTATCGTGCCCATCTCCGGCACGCACGAAATCAAGGCCGTGGCGGGCGGCTGCACCGACTGTATGACGATTACGAAGGCAGACAAACCCGACCCGACCTACCGCGCCGAGGGGCAAGTCGAAAACTGGTTCGATAAGCCGGAAGAGCTTATGAAAGAAGGCTATTACTCCATTATGGACACGATGAGCGATTTGCAGAAAAATCCGCAGACCGCCGCACTGCTGGCAAAGATAATGGAACGCGCTGCCGCCAGCTACGGCGACGTTGCGAAAAATGTCCAAATGCCCGAAGCTGTGCAGCGGCAGATGGCAAAAATGCCACTGCAATCCCTGCTGAAGCAGGCGGGTAAGGCTGTGCCGCCCGCCATGATCCAACAGCTGAACGCCGCATTGAATAAAATCAAGAAAGAGGGATGAACCATGAAGAAGGTTGCACTTTCACTGGATAGCTCGTTGAAAGAGATTTTTACCTATGAAGAAAGCCGCGCAGTGTTTGACAAATTCCTGCCCGGTATGCGCACGATGGCAGAAAAACAGCCCGCAACGCTGGGCTTCTCCGTTCGTAAAATTATCCAATTTTCGGGCGGAGCTATCCCCGGCGAAGCCGCCGACGCGCTGGACGCAGCCCTGTGTGCGCTCGAACTGTACAGTGCCGAGCCGGAAATGTCCGACACGCCGCTGACCCCCGACGGGGCTGAGGTCGTGCCGGAACCGCCCCGCGACGCCATCTACCCCGGCAAGGTCTGGCGCGACACCAACGGTCGCCGCATCCAAGCCCACGGCGGCGCGCTGTATTACGAGGACGGCGTCTACTACTGGTATGGCGAAAACAAGGATCACACCGACGGCAAATGCCCGGTCTGGACATGGGGAATGCGCGCCTACCGTTCCACCGACTTGTGTAACTGGGAAGATTTGGGCTTGTTCATCCAGCCCGACCTGACCGACAAGGACGCGCCGCTGTATCCCACGTCTCGCGCTGACCGCCCGCACATTGTCAAATGCGCGTACACGGGCAAGTATGTCTGTTGGATCAAGCACTGCGGTGACAATGCCTGCTTTACGGTCTTGCAGGCCGACAAATTCTTAGGTCCCTATGAAATTGTCAAAGCCCACTACCGCCCGTTTGGCTGCGAGGTCGGTGACTTTGACATTGCCGTTTGCGGCGATACGGCATATCTCTATATGGACGCAAACCACAACGGTCAGCTGACGATGCGCCTGACGCGGGACTTCTTGGAGGCGGAAGAAAAAATCTGCTGGCAGTACGAGGGTCTGCACGCGCCGTTCAGCCGCGAAGCGCCGGCTGTGTTTGAGCATAGCGGCAAGTGGTATATGCTGACCTCCGGCATGACCGGGTATGTGCCGAACAAGAGCGACAGCGCCGTGTCCGATGCGCCCGACAGGCCGTTTGTGAGCATCGGTGACCCGCACGCAGATGACGCGAGCCATGCGTCCTTCAACAGCCAAATCTCGCAGGCGTTCAAAGTTCCCGGTAAGCGCGACCTCTACATTGCGCTGGCTGACCGCTGGGTGCCGGACTACCCCGTGGATGCCAAACTGGCAGATCTGGTGGAGCGCTGCACCGCACAACGCTTTGACCCCGAACACTACAAGGCAACGTCCGAAGAAATGCAAACCATGATGCAAAGCCCGATGCTGACCAGCGCTAATACTTCCCGCGCCAATTACGTCTGGCTGCCCATCACATTTGAGGAAGGCAAGCCGAAGATCTACTGGCGCGATAGCTGGAAATTGAGCGATTTTGAATAAGGAGAACTGAACTATGAATTACTACGGAGCTACCACCCCCGAAATGTCCGAACGCGAAATCCGCAATGCTTCCCTTGCCCGCCGCGCCGCCGCCGAGAGCTTTGTTCTGCTGCAAAACCCCGATAACACCCTGCCGCTGCAGACTAAGAAAATCGCCCTGTACGGCATGGGCGCACGCCGTACCGTTGTGGGTGGTGAGGGCAGCGGCGAGTGCAACCCGCGCTATAAAATCGGCGTGGAGCAAGGTCTGGAAAACGCCGGGTACACCATCACCAGCAAGGCGTGGTTGGACGACTATGACCGCGAGTACGCCCAAACATACGAGGAATATCGCGTGATGGTTGAGGAAAAAATCGCCCCTATCAAGAACCCCGTTGCGCAGATTCCCGTGGCACACAGCTACAAGTACCGCTACCCGTCCGGGCGGCTGGTCAACGAAGCCGATGTGACCGCAAGCGCCACCGATACGGCTGTCTATGTGTTGATGCGTCAGGCGGGCGAGTGCGCTGACCGCAAACCCGATCAGGGTGATTTTTGCCTGACAGACATTGAAGTGGACAACCTGCATTTTCTGGCAGCGCACTATGCGCACGTTACGCTCGTCATCAATGTGGGCGGTCTTGTAGACTTGACGCCCGTTGCCGATCTGCCCATTGCTATTGTGTTTATGGTGCAGGGCGGCAGCGAGGGCGGCAACGCGCTGGCTGATGTACTGAGCGGCAAGGTAAACTTCAGCGGACGTCTGGCAGACAGCTGGCCGATGAACTACGCCCAGATCCCCGACGGCGAAAATTACAGCAGCCTGAACGGCGAGTTGGAAAATGAGTATTACACCGAAGGACGCTATGTCGGCTACCGCTATTTTGACAGCTTCGGCGTTGCGCCGCGTTTTCCGTTTGGCTTTGGGTTAAGCTACACGACCTTTGCGCAGAACGTGACCGAGGTGACACTGGACGGCAAAATCCTGACTGCCCGTGTGCAGGTTACAAACACAGGCAAGGTGCCGGGACGTGAGGTCGTGCAGGGGTATCTGCACATTCCCGGCAGCGTGGCGCAGAGCCTGACCGCCTTTGCCAAAACGCCTGTGCTGACCGCGGGCGAAAGCTGCGAAACCACGCTGACGATCGACCTTGCCGACAATGCGGTTTATCATGAAGAAAATGCCTGCTGGGAGCTGCCGCAGGGGGAATATCGGCTGTACATCGGCAAAAACAGCCGCGATACCGTGACCGCCGCCGCACTGACACTGGCTGAAACGGTCACAGTTAAGCAGTGCCGCACCTGCTGCAAGACCCCGGACGCCTTACAGGAAATCGAAGCCCCGGCGCAAGCCCTGCCGCCGCTGCCTGAAAATGCCGTGCAGCTTACCATCGACCCTGCCGCTTTTGCCTGCAAAACCGCCGACTACACCGAGCCGCAGGCCGTCGAAAGCCCCCGCGTGCGGGAGGTGCTGGACAGTCTGACCACCGAACAGCAGGTTGAACTGCTGCGCGGCGGCGATTTACAGAACCAGACTCCCGGTCCGCATCAAATTACAGGCGCGGGCGGCAAGACCGCCATCACGCTGCAGGAGCAGGGTGTGCCCAACATTGTGTTCAGCGACGGTCCTGCCGGTGTCAACATTGTGGAGGAAATTATCATCACCGCCGACGGCGGCATCAAGCCCGCCAAGATGCTTGAGCGTTACAACTGGGGGCTGATGAAGCAGCTTGCCAAGCGGATGTGCGGCGGCGAGGGACAGCACGTCTACCGCTACGCCACCGCGTGGCCCGTAGAAATGCTGCTGGCGCAGAGCTGGGATACCGCCCTGCTGGAGGAAGTCGGCACAGCTGTGGCGGAAGAACTGGTCGAGTTCGGTATCACACTGCTGCTGGCTCCGGCTATGAACATCCACCGCAACCCGCTGTGCGGACGCAACTACGAGTATTATTCTGAAGATCCTCTCATCACGGGCAAAATGGCTGCCGCCTATGTGCGCGGTATGCAGTCCAAGGCCGGTGTCGGCGCGACGATCAAGCACTTCTGCTGCAACAACCAGGAGGATAACCGCGTTGCCGTCAGCGAGAACGTCAGCGAGCGCGCCCTGCGGGAAATCTACCTGCGCGGCTTTGAAATCGCCGTCAAAGAGAGCGCACCCTTAGCGCTGATGACGAGCTACAATAAGCTCAACGGCAGCTACACCGGCTGTCGCCGTGACCTTGTCACCGATATTCTGCGCTGTGAGTGGGGCTACAAGGGCCTTGTCATGACCGACTGGGGAACGCAGTACGACCCCGCTGCCGCCCTGCACGCACAGGTCGATATGATGATGCCCGGCGCCGATGCCGACCGTGACGCCGTGCTGACCGGCTTGACCGATGGCAGTATCACCCCCGCCGAGGTTCGCCGCGCCGCCGCCCGCGTGCTAACTCTGATCGAGCAGAGCTTGACAGCAAAATTATAAAAATGAGCATTTCTGCACAGCAGCAAGCGAAAAACTACTGGTATTTTTCGTAAGAAAAGTGCATAATGAAGCAGGAAAGCTGCTGTGAAAGGAATGGCTCCGATATGGAAGAGTTTGTCTTACAGAATGATCCTGCACGCATGAACTGGGTCGAGGGCTACATCGAATGGGGGACAGTCCGCTGTGCAGCCCCCTTGCGGGTGGAAACCGAACAGGTGCGGGAGGGCGACATCCTGCGGGAACGGTATACCTTTATCAACGAAACAAACCGGGAAGTCTTTACCACGCTGACCGACATTGCCATCTATGCGACGTTCAACGATGACTACACCACCGCCCGGGAATGTATGCACCACAAATGCCATACCCACATCTGGTGCGGCGGTGCTGTCAGCTATGTCATGGCATTGCGCATGGGTGGTGCGGCCCCGCATCTGGGATTGGTGCTGACCGAGGGAGCTTTGGGCGGCTACAGCGTGGAGCGCGACCTGTCCCGCATCAGCAATGACCGTGGGGATTTTCTGCTGCACCCGGCCCCATTCGTGCTGGCCCCCGGGGAGCGTTACACGCTGGCGTGGACGCTGTTCCCCCACGCAGGGCGGGCGTCGTTCTTAAACACGGCAAAACAATACTGCGCACACTTTATTGACGTCCGGGCGGAAAAATATCTGCTGTTCACAGGGGAAGAAACCACTGTGACCGTCGATGCCAACTTTGCGTTTGAACACGCGGCGCTCACGCTGAACGGCGCACCGCTGCCCTTTACCCGCAGCGGCAGCACGCTGACGGCAAAAATCCGCGCCGATGCCCCCGGTGAGATGCGCTGCGCCGTGGTGCTGGACGGGGTGGAAACTTTCTGCGAACTGAAAGCTCTGCCGCCACTGCCGGAACTGGCTGAAAGAAGATGCCGCTTCATCGCGGAAAAGCAGCAATCCTGCCGTCCCAGCAGCGGGCTGGATGGGGCGTTCCTGATTTATGACAATGAGGAAGAATGCCAATTTTACGATCCACGCTATGATTACAATGCCGGTCGAGAGCGCGTCGGCATGGGGCTTGCGTTGGCTGCTTATCTGCAAAAATGGCCGGATTCGACGCTGGAAAAAGCCCTGCACCGTTATGCCGATTTTGTCCGGCGTGAGCTTGTAAACCCGGACACAGGGGAAGTATACAACGACTACCACCGTGACAACAGCTATAAGCGGCTGTACAACGCGCCGTGGTATGCGCGATTGTACATTGAATTTTTCAACTTGTGGCAGAAGAAAGAATATCTTGAGACGGCCTGTAAAATTTTGCGATTCTACTACGCCGAGGGTGGCAGCCGATTTTATCCGATTCAAATGCCTGTGGCGGAGTTGATTCCCTTACTGCGGAGCAATGGCCTGACCATACAGGTGGATGCACTGATGGCAGAGTTCCTGCATCACGCGGATTATCTGGCGGCGAACGGAACCGATTACCCGGCGCTGGAGGTCAATTATGAGCAGAGCATTGTCGCGCCCGCGGCAGATATTTTATTGCAGGCTTACAAACTGACCGGGGTGCAGAGCTACCTTGTGTCCGCCCGAAAACAGCTGGACGTGCTGGAGCTGTTCAACGGCATTCAGCCGAGCTACCATCTGCGGGAGGTTGCGATTCGTCACTGGGACGGCTACTGGTTCGGCAAGCGCAAGCTCTACGGTGACACGTTTCCGCATTATTGGAGCGCGTTGACTGGGCTGGCCCTGCGGGACTGGGGGCGCATGACGGGGGATGTCGCATCGCAGCAAAGGGGTGAGGATTCCCTACGCGCGGTGCTGAGCCTGCTGGATGCCGACGGCCGCGCCCATTGTGCCTATGTGTACCCCATCACGGTCAACGGCGCGTCTGCCCGCGGCGCAGACCCCTATGCAAACGATCAGGATTGGGGCCTTTATTTCGCATTGAAAACACTGTAAACGAGGTTCATCTATGAAAATCACCCACTGCAAGCTGAACCATCTGGTCAATCCGCTGGGATATACTTTGCCGCAGCTGAGCTTTTCCTGGCAGGTCGAGGACGCCCACGGTACAAAGCAGACCGCCGCGCGGCTTATCATTGCCGCCGATACGCAGTTAACCGAGATTTTGTACGATTCCGGCTTTGCCGATTTGGGTTCACTCGGTACAAAAGCCCATCTGGAAACTGCCCCGCGCACCCGCTATTACTGGGCCGTGACCGTGCGCACCGACGCGGATGAGGAAGCAACGAGCGCTGTAAACTGGTTTGAAACCGCCAAGCAGAACGAGCCGTGGCAAGGCCAATGGCTGACCTGTGACAGTGCCAACTCTAGGCTCTCTTATGCTAAGAAAATGTAATCTTAAAACTTGAACTTATGTGGTAATCAAGAAAAGATAATTGCCGTTTGAGGAATGCTTCGAATGTTGTGAAAGCCCTGCTAATGCAAACCGCCATCGGCGGACTATCGCCTTGAATTGTGAATGCTGTGTAAGCAATTAGCACTTGCTATTGACAGACTGCTAACGAAAAGCGTATATTAAAATCGTAGATTTATTCTACACTAGCACCTTTACAACCGAATACACAGCATAACAGGTACTTTACTCTCTCGGTGGGGCGCACAGCAAGGTCAAGGCAGACCAGAACCCACGGCGGGGAGAGAACATAATGATACTCCAGATGCCCCACAGCTTCAGATGGGGTGACCGCGCTTGGGTTGTAAGAAGTAAGACCCTTGCAGAGTCAGTGTACGGTCGTCGCCAGCGGCTTGCCTGTTATGTTCCCATGTCTGGGGGCGAGCGGCAAATTAGACATTTTTCTTCAGCATTTATTTTGATGTATACGGTTTCTTTTATTATTTACATAACCGTGTGATTAACGCTATTATGCGTATTATTTGATTTTTATTGAATTTACATCAAGATTTGCGGGGAAAATGTACCCTTACGCGCGGATAAAACAGAGAAAATGTAGAAAGAGCCCGGAGGACCTTACCAAATCGGTAAGGTCCTCCGGGCTCTTTTCTCTCCGGAAAGTGTATTCAAGTCTGAGAGATTGTGCGAAATACGCACGAGGACCGCCGAAGTGAATCAGAACTGATTCACTATTTGAGTACAAAATCGAAAAAGTGAATCAAATCTGATTCACTCCCAAATCTCGCCCAAACAAGCCCCGTGTGAGGCAGATACTCCGCGTCGCACACGTTACGCGACATCACCCGCAAAACCGCCGTTTGGCGCGTTTGTGGGGCTGTGGGGCGGCGTGAGCCGTACAACTTAATACTGGAGAGTAAAACTTACTACACACAAAAAGACGATAGTATGAGATAATAGATGTATACCAAACAAGAAAGGATGATGTGAATGACTACCGCAAGATTACCGAAAACCATTACCGCCGGCGCGCTGCTTGCAACGCCGATACCGTCCGTAAAATGGATTATCCCCGGTCTGCTCCCGGCGGGACTGGCAATTTTTGCCGGTCCCAGCAAGGCGGGCAAAAGCTGGCTGACACTTTGGCTCTGCTTGCAGATTTCGCAGGGGAAATCTGTGTGGGGGCGTGAAACAGAACCGAGAACCGTGCTGTATTTCTCGTTGGAAGATACACTTGGGCGTCTGCAAGAGCGCCTTTACCAGCTTGTCGATGCAGAAGAAGACCCGGAACGGCTCATTCTGCAGACGGAAAGTCACGGAATTGGGCAGGGATTGGAGGAACAGATCGTTAGTTTCATCCATACTTACCCCGATAGTAGCCTCATCGTCATTGATACTTTGCAAAAGGTACGAAAAAGCGACCGGAATGGTAGTATGTATGCCAATGATTACAAGGATATTGGTGCATTAAAGGAACTTGCCGATAAGTACGGCATCTGCATCCTGCTGGTGCATCATTTGCGTAAGCAATCATCGTCAGACCCCTACGACCAAATTTCCGGTTCTACAGGCATCATGGGCGTAGCAGATACGACATGGCTTATGCATCGTCAGCGCATGAGTAAAACCGCGACGATTCGTGTAATTGGACGCGACATGGACGAGAAAATGCTGCATATCCGCGAAGAAAACTGCGTCTGGACGTTGGATGAGGAAGAAACCGCAGAACAGCAGGCGTTGAAAGCTATTCCTGACTACCTTTGGAAAGTTGCAGACTACATTGACTCGGTTGGAAAATGGCAGGGCACAGCTACGGAATTGCTTGTTGCAGCGAACATTTCTGATGTAAAGCCTAACCAGTTCACCCGGAAGATGGCGCATTATGCCCGCGATGTGTTCAGCCCTCGTGGTATCGAATACAAGTACACCCGCACTGAACAAAAACGCTTGTTTGAATTCTTCCATGACGATGATGACGGTGATGACGATGATATTGATATATCGGAGTTGTTCCACTGGGGTATCCCACAAACATCGTCATCATCGTCAGCATCGTCATTAAGGTCGCTTGAGGGAAGCAAGCATGGGCGAAGTGTTGCCACAGGGCAACCCGCCGAAAAGCCTACGGGGCCAGCCCCGAACCCCTGTGAGGCTGCGAGCGCATGAGAAATCGGACTGTTGGAATCAACGTCCGGGTGACCGTCACCGAGAAGAAAAAGGTGACGATGTTGGCTCGGAAGTGTGGCTTGCCACTCTCAGAGTATTTACGCCAGCGGGCGCTGGGATATGAACCGGGTGGACACCCGCCCAAGGAGGTATTTGATGTGTTGGATAAATTGGATGAAATCGCAGAAGGCTGTACACCAGCAACATGTGCCGAAATCGGCACTTGTGCTGACCGCTTGAGGGATTTGCTCATTGGCAGTCACTAAGATCTGGACGATTAAGGACAGCTTGCAGCGCGTCCTTGACTATGCGGCCAACCCGGACAAAACCGAATACGATGCTCTTGCCCAGACGCTGCACTACGCAGAGAACGATGCCAAGACCAAGCTGAACGAGAGCGCCCAGCTTGTCACCGGCATCCATTGCAGGGCAGACCATGCGTGGAAAGATATGCGGGCTGTACAGGAACGCTTTGGTAAAACAGACGGCGTGGTGGCGCTCCATGCCTACCAAAGCTTCCGCGATGGGGAAGTCACCCCGGAGCAATGCCATGAGATCGGCGTGGCACTGGCCCGCAAGGTCTGGGGCAAGCGTTTCCAAGTGCTGGTCGCTACCCATATGAATTCAGAACGAACCGATTCTGTATCGGGCGTACTATACGCTGGCCATCGCAACCGAGCTGCGGCGTGGGGAACTGTGCGCCCTGCAATGGCGGGACATAACCGGTGCTTGTGAACTGACCGTCCGCCGTTCCCGTAGCTGCGCATCCGGGAAAATCGTAGAGAGCGACACCAAGAGCCATCGGAAACGGATTGTACCATTCCGCTGGGGCTATGGGAACTTCTGATGTCGCTGCGACAGCAGCAGGTGCTGCATAGCGGCGTTCCGGATAGAGAGCAGCCGATTTTTACAGACCCCGATGGTCATGTGCCGCACCCGGATTCTTTTACACGGCATCTGCGCAAGCTATATAAAAAGTGTGGGCTATCGGAAGATTATCACCTGCATACCCTGCGGCATTTCTACGCAACATATCTGCTGCAGGAAGGCACCAGCAAACAGGTGGCGGCATCCCTGCTGGGTCATGCGGATACGGCATTCTTGGAACGCACCTACTGCCACCCGCAGGACGTGGCGAAGCGTCAGGCGGCAAACCTGATGCAAGATTTGCTGAACAACCAAAATCCGTGCTATGTTGCATTTATGAAAAAGAGGAATAGAAAACCTAAGAAAGCAGGTTAAATAACAGGCGGCACCGTCAGAGATGGCGGTGCCGTCTTTGTCAGTAATAGGTGGATTTTAGAGCAAAAGATTGTTGGATGTGGTGATAGCTTTCTGTCGCAGTTGTCGGTATGCTTTGTAGTACCGCAGGTCAATAAAACATACAAAGGAGCGTTGAAAACGATGGCATCTATCAGAAAACGCGGCAGTAACAGCTATTTGATTGTGGTATCCCGTGGGTACGATTACGAGGGAAACAGGCTGAAATCCGTGCAGAAAACGGTCAAGCCACCCAAGGAGTATACGCCAAAGCAAGCTGAGAAATGGGTAAGGGAGCAGGCGATTCTGTTTGAACGCGAGGTTCAACACACCCCAGAGCCTATTAACCGAAGCATTACGCTGGCAAAGTACATTGAACACTGGGTAGCTGATGTTGGACCGAAGAAGCTGGCTGACTCCACATTCCGACGCGACGAACAGGATATTCGCAGAATCTTGCCAGCACTGGGCAACTATAAACTGACGGATTTGCGCAAGGAAGTCATCCGAGATTTTTACGAAGAAATGCGGCACAGCCCGCGTTTGGACGGCAGAGGAAATCTATCCGAGAAGTCAGTCGAAGGCTTACACAACACGCTGTGCGGCATCCTGTCGGCGGCTGTGGACGAGGGATACCTTACTCACAATCCCGCATGGAGATGTTACAAACCGAAAGGACAAAAGAAAGAGCGCCCGGTAGCTGACGAGGAAACCGTAAAGAAACTGATTACAGCGTTTGAAGGTCAGAGTATGAAGTACGAAACCTATTTCAAGCAGGTGCTGGCAACCGGACTGCGCAGGGGTGAAGCCTGTGGGCTGAAATGGAGTGACATTAACTGGAAAAAGCGTACCATTCATATACAGCGAGGTGTGGTAAAGTTAAGCCACCAAGAATCAATCACTAAGGACCCCAAGACCAGCAGCGGTGATCGCATGGTGTATTTGAGCAAAGAAATGTGCCAGCTACTCAAGGCGTGGCGGAAAGAATGCGAGTGGGATAGGCAGCAAACCGCGAACGAAACCGTATCTGAAGATGACTACCTGTTCCGTCAGCCTAACGGCAAGCCGATGAATCCCTGCACATTTA